>JABXJT010000063.1 GCA_013375455.1 Candidatus Helarchaeota archaeon
TCTTATATTTGAATACAATTTATGATCTCGGCGAAAAATTCCGAATCATGTTCATTCCGGACTTAGGGGATGACCGCAAGAAGCAGGAAGTAGTGCAAAAGACGAAATCCTTCTATGAAGTTTTATTAGAAGAGATTAACGCTATTTACCATTTTTACGAAAATGTCCGATCTGATATGCAGAATAGAGCCGTAAGTGTCACGGAAATCATTCAAGAATCCAATATAACTATTAAAGATATCCCTGGAGATACCAACCTTGAAAAGGTGGAAGCCGTTGGTAAAAAGATCTACCAAAGTCTATTTCCCGATCAGATAAAAGAGTACCTGAAAGAGAATCCCATTGATACAATCGTATTTCTTTCCACGAATTTTTCAATTCCATTCGAATTGATGCATGATGGGAAAGATTTTCTTGCCAAAAAATATGACATATACCGCAGTCCCATCTTAGAGGATACATCTGAAATAATCGTGTCTGATAAGGCAAAAGACCAGCCAGGTCATATCGCAATCGTAACAAACCCAACCAATAATCTTCCAGCTGCGGAACGGGAAACTACACAAATAACCGACTTTTTCAAGGCGGAGAAGGAACTAGATCTCCAAATTGATCTCTTTGCTCGCGATGGAGCGACTTACCGAGCGTTATCGAAAATTTTTGCGACTCCGCGACTTGATATCTTCCACTATAGCGGCCATTCAGGCGTATCTAAAGATGATGTCTATTTTCATTTACCAGATGACCCTTATAGTGTCACAGATCTTTATCTACAATACCCCGCGCTTTTCTTTTTGAATATGTGTGAATCCGACATCGCTGTGAGCCAACGAGTTGCGTTCGAGGGGGCAAAAATTTTGAATTTTCCAATGGCACTCATGAAACGGGGCGCGAAAGCATGTCTTGCAACATTATGGCCTATTCTGGATGCTAGTGCAGCTCAATTTGCTGTAGGTTTTTACAAACAAATGCTTAACGGTGAGCCTTTCGGAGCAGCGATTCGGAAAGCTAAGGTCGACCTTGTTAAAAGTTCAGATCCAAATGATATTACGTGGTTGAGTTTTGTACTCTATGGACGCCCGGGGTTCAGTACCGTTTCGATCCCCAAGAAAGAACCAAAAGCCGAAGAGCCCGCAGCTCCCGCACCACCGAAAGGGGTAAATGTATACTTCAGTTATTCCAAACAGGACGTCCAAACATTTCAGCTCGAGAGACTTGCCCGATCCATAGATATGCTTCCGCAAGTAGAAAAGGTGTTCTATCGTGGGCGATCCTATTTTGGCAGCATCGTAATGTATATGAATGAAAACATCCCTAAATCCGACGTATTACTCGTATTTTCCAGCAAAGGGGCTTCTCGAAATGTGGCAGAAGAAGCCAGGGCGGCAACTCTCCAAGGAAAACAGGTTATCCCAATTTTTACCGATAGAAATGATGTTCCAATTATGCTCCGGGGTAAAATAGGAGTCAGATATGATCCCAAACATGCAATGAATAGTGAGATGCAGATCCGGTCAAAAATTATGATGGTAAGACCCAAGGCGACTTAAATTCTAAATTTTTTCTCTTTTTTTAGTAATTAGATTATATCAGAGTTTCAAGCAGATATCCCCCATTCGAATACCTGGGTGTAGAGATGCTTTAAAAAAATAAAATGAAGCAAAGAGAATTGCTCTTTTGCTTACATACCTATCAGTTTCAGCGCTTCAGTGACTTCCAACCAAGTTTCGACTGTATATCGGAATCCTTTTATGTCATTAAATTCGACCATCCGCTTCCAAGCATACGCCAAAGCTTCATCTGTTTTCCCTTTTTTAACTTTGGACATTGAAATGACGGTAATTCCACGTTGAGTAGACCGCACCGCTGCTAGAACCGTTGGTTCCCCCAGAGCTGGGTCATCTGGATATTTCTGCATCACTTCTAGGTACTTTTTTCCCACTTCAGGTGCTAAATCGTTTGGATACCTTATCCTTACCACTATATACATGTTATTCTTCACCTCTATTTCAGTTTAGGCAGCTTCATTCTTGTTTCATTTTTGAATTATGCTGTGCCATTAATCTCACGTTTTGCCCTTTTAAAAACTTATTTAAATCGAAAATGGAATTTTAAAGTGGAATCTCAATTCCATTTTACAAAATGATAAGGAGGCAAGAGAAGTGCACTTAATGATTAAGTCAGTCTATCCACCAGATAAAGCAGTTGAAGTAGGAAAGGTATTCGTAAAAGCCGTAGGAAAACCATTGCCCTCAGGAGTTAAAAGAATTGAATCATATGCCGTTGTTACGGAACAAGGTATAGAGACATATACAATATACAGGATTAAAGATGAGAAATACGTGGAAGGAATCAAAGAAATGCAGGCCAGATTGATCGGATTTCATGACATAGTAGGATTTAGATACAGGATGACACCGGTCATGACCGCTGCAGAAGCCTTACCGTTGATTCAGATAGAGCCGCCAGATTATAAATCCTAGGTAGTCACTGAAAACACCTTTTCCTTTTTTTTAGTTCTCTCAATTTCTATAATTTTGAGTAAGTTGACTATTTGCAAAAATTTAATACAGAAGTATGGAATTTTTGTTTGATGAGAATGGAATTAACAGAACTCAAATCCAAAATCAAACAGATGGCTCTCGATGCGGGGGCCAAGTTAGTCGGGATCGGAAGTCAGGAACGATTGAAAGAGGCCCCTCCATCGGGGGACATGACATACCTCCTGCCAGGTGCCCAGAGCTGTATTATCTGGGCATTTCCCTATTCATTTGAAGCATTAAAAGCATATTTTTCAAAGGAAGAGCGGATGAGCGTCAAGCAGGAGATGCATGTAATGTATTCCACGAGCTGGCGATTGGCCCAAGAAATGGCGGATTTTATCGAGAAGAAGTCAGAGTATCAAGCGTACGCGATGATTCCAAATGGGCGATATAGAAAAGGTATGGGAGTGGGAGCTGATTCGTTAGCGGGAAAATTGAGGAAACGCCTTGCGAGACCAATTCTTCGACTAGGAATTGGAGGGAATATTGTTTCTAAAAGTATAGCTAAACTTTTCGGCAAGGAAATGATATATCCGGAATTTTCATTACGGTATGGTGCTGTTGCCGCAGATCTCGGTCATCTAGGATGGTCAGGTAACTTAGTTACTAAAGAATATGGCGGTGCTCTTTTACTTGGGGCCGTGATAACTACTGCTCCACTCGAGCCAGATCCGTTAGCCACAGAGAATAATTGCAACAAATGTAAGTTGTGTGTGCGAGTATGCAATTCTGGCTTTTTTTCACTCAAAGACGAGGAAGAACAAGTAATCATTGGTGGGCAAGAGGAAGTCTACTCAAAAAGAAATATATGGGGGCGATGTGGAATTGGTTGTGGTGGTTTGACAGGGCTTTCTGCAGACGGTGAGTGGTCAATTTGGTCTCCAAATCATATTAGTTTAGCCAATGTACCTGAAGAAGATATGAAAGATCAAAATTATAGAATCGATTTGATGAAAAAATTAATATATTCAAAGGAAACTCCCGAAGAAATTAGGAAATTTAACCGGCATCTCTTAATTGAATATTCTAGTGGTGGATTATTTACCAATGTTGGGCGTCGTTCCCTAGAGAAAACCAATCCAAGATGTGGCTTTTGTTCAATGATTTGCGTGGCAAATTTTGACAAACGGAAGGAACTATATGAACTCTTAAAGAACTCTGGTAAGCTATATGTGGATGCGGATGGAAAAGAATATGTAAAAAGACTGGACGATTCGATCTATTATCCGCCTATTAAGGTTGAATAACTAAATCCTTTTATCTTTTTTGCATGATTAGTGGGTTTATTAGCTAAAATGAAATAATTCAGTCCTCATTCTCAGTTCGCTCATTTTCAGACTCAAGTTCCTCTTGTAACGATTTATAGAAGGAGTATTGAGCTCTTTTCTTCGCCTGCTTTATGGTCTCGTAGCTTTCTAAGATTTTCTCATACTTATCCTTATCTTTCCTTATAGCGTCTGTAATTAGGAATGCCGCAGCTGAAGAGCGAGATGGAGCCAATTCCAGTGCAACTAAGGCATCGATAATCTTTGAGGTTTTCGCATCAATTCTCGCCATCACATTCATTGTTCGATTTTTTAGACCATATTTTGGCAGGCTAAAGGTTGATTTTAATTCTTTAGTAATTTCATCAAAATCCCCCTTTCGCTCTTCAGCTTTCTTTAATACCTTAGAAGGAATCTCTTCTTCTTCGGTTTTACTATTTTTATCAAATTTTTTCTTACTTTTAGCCATAAAAATCCTTCCCTTTCCAACTAGAAATAAGTAGGGTGCAAGATATCTAATTGATGTTCTCTGAAATATATAACATTTTACGAGTATTTAAATAGTACGAGATTTATTAATTATGTGTTACATATTACATATTACAAGATTGAAAAAAGGTTGGGAAATGTCAGAAAGTATAAATTTTGGGAATCATGAAACGGAAAAAGATGCACTCAAGAATATAGCGGATTTTTTTTACGAATCAATCACGAATTTCAAACGCACGTTATCCGATCTAACGGTTTCAATCAATCACTTCTTAAGTTCATTACATTCCATTGAGAAGCACCTGGGGGTGCACGGCTTTGAACATCCACAAACGGCTTCAGAGTTGTTATATGAAAGGTTAGCAAAAGATAAACAAAAAAGGGAAAAAGAGCAACAAGACCTAATTGCACGATTAACTCATAAAGAAGTTTCCCCTCTTACTACAGTTAAATCTCCGCAAAGCGTGCACGTAAAACCTGTCATTCAGGTAAAACCCACCCCTCCTCCTTCTCCTATAAAACCTATAGAATCTACTAAACCTAAGCCAACTATCATGAAAGAGGAGATGCCTATTGAAGCCATCAAAAGCGAGGTCATTGCAGGGCAGAAGGTGCAATATATTTCTCCAAATGCCCTCAAGGAAGAAATCCTAAATAGTCTGCGGATTCTCAAAAAGCACATAAAAAATTACAAATGAGGGTACGTGAATGGAAGTAATAGAAAGGTCTAAGCTAAATTTACGTCAAAAAAATTTAGTTAAAATTTTATATAGCTTCATCGTCAAGGCTTATGGTTCAGGAATGAATGTAAGAGAAATAATGGTATCTTTAGAAGTTCTAAGGTTAATTGTAACACGCTTTTTTGAGAGAGCCAAATCACAACCTTCACCATCTTCTCCAAAACCTCCTCCACTTCGACCGTCTGCACGTCCCTCACCTCCTCCAAAGCAACCAACACCCCCTCCGAAGCCACAACATATATCACTAATGAGTGCGCGAGAGGCACTTCAAAGCGAATTAAAGAAAATTTTCTCTAAACGAGAAAAAAACATATATACGTGAAATAAGGAACTCAGTATTTTATTAAAGAATAATAAAAGAGGAGGAATATGGGGCATTAAGTTGTATTATGTGACTCGAATGTGCTCGATTGGCCGGACTTCTTCGAGCTTGTTTTACGACTTTACACACTCTAAATTTCTTATAATTTTAATTAAAGAGGGTAGGTATAAATCATAGTGAGGGTTCAATTTACTTAATAGAAATTTGTTTGAAATTATAAAATGATGTGAATTCGAAAAATGATAATTGAGGACCGAATTAAGATTGATCCCGAGATATGTCATGGAAAACCATGCATAAGGGGGACAAGAATAATGGTTTCGGTGATCTTAGAATGGTTAGAGGCGGACAAGACCTTCGATGAAATCATAGATGCGTATCCATCATTAAAGAAAGAGGATATTTCTGCGGCCATTCGATTTGCCAGAAAATTGGCAGAGGATGAAAAAATTGTCTCAAATACCTAAATTTCGCTTTCTTTTGCCTTATTTCACGTCAATCAGTAATTTTTTCTATATGAGAACTCTATAATCACACTATGAGAGCTACAAAAAAAATAATCAATGATCCTAAGAATGTTGTAACAGAACTTTTAGAGGGGATTGTCGAAGCATCAAACGGTAAAATAAAGAAATTAGAAGGGGTAAGCGCCCTCATAAAGAGACATATTCCGAAGGGTAAGGTAGGTCTTTTAATCGGAGGCGGGAGTGGTCATGAGCCCCTATTCCCTGGGTATATAGGTGAGAATATGGCTGATGCTGCAGCTTGTGGCCATATTTTTACAGCACCGACACCAGATATTATCTTTGAAACTACTAAAGCGGTAAATACGGGAAAAGGCGTGTTATATCTTTATGGTAATTACGCTGGCGATAACATGAATTTTGATATAGCTGCTGAGATGGCGCAAGACGAAGGGATAGAAGTAAAAACAGTTAGGATTTGGGATGATGTGGCTTCCGCGCCTCTTGATCGAATAGATGATCGCAGGGGCATTGCCGGAGATCTATTTGTGATAAAGATTGCAGGTGGTATTTCAGCGAAAAGTAACCAATTAGAAGAAGTTTTTCGAGTTACAACTAAAGCTCGCGATAACACTCGTTCGATGGGAGTTTCTGTTGCAGCTGGTTCTATCCCAGAAACTGGTGAGCCAACCTTTGACCTTCCTGACGATGAGATAGAAATTGGGATGGGGCTTCATGGAGAGCCGGGAGTTTCAAGGGAAAAAATGTCTCAGGCAGATCCGTTAGTGGAAAAAATGATGTATCAAATTTTAGCTGATTTACCATTTAATGCCGGAGATGAAGTTTGTCTTTTGGTAAATGACCTTGGATCAACTACTTTCATGGAATTATTAATTGTAAATCGGAAAATTGCTCAAATTCTTCGAGATAAAAAGATTCGCGTTTATGATACGATTATTGGGAGTTTTTGTACCTGTCAAGAGATGGCTGGTTTTTCGATTACGATGATGAAACTAGACGATGAGTTAAAAAAATATTATGACATGCCCGCTAATTCGTTAGGGTTTAAGAAATTGTGATAAAATGAAAGAATCTCAATTATCAATTGATGAAACAAGAGACATGTTCATTCATGTCTCTAAAAAAATAGAAGTAAGTAAAGATCGTTTAACCCAAGCTGATAAAGCCATAGGAGACGGCGACCACGGTGTAGGCATGGCTAGAGGATTTTTAGCAGTAAAAGAAAAAATAGAAGGAAAATCGTTTTCATCAATAGGGGATCTATTAAGTACTATTGGTATGACCTTAATGACTTCGATAGGGGGAGCTGCTGGAGCAATATTCGGTACTTTGTTCAGAGAGGGCGCCAAAAACTTAAAAGACAAAGAAATTTTTAACGCTTCTGTTCTTATAACTATGCTTTCTGATGGGCTTGAAGCAGTTAAGCAAAGGGGGAAGGCAGAGATTGGCGATAAGACAATGGTCGACGCTCTTGAACCAGCTGTTCAGAAGATAAAGGAGTATAAAAACGATTCTTTAAAAGATGCATTAGTAGTTGCATCTGAGGGGGCGAGATTAGGAATGGAAAAAACAAAAGATATGATTGCAACTATTGGTAAAGCAAAAACCCTGGGAGAGAGGGCTATTGGGCATGTAGACCCTGGTGCAATTTCCATCTATTTGATATTGAAATTTATGACGGAATATGTTTCTATGTAAGTTCTTAGAAGAAAGATAGTCGCAATATAAAGGGGAAATGATGTATTAAATATGTTTCTCTATTTCCTTAAAGGTGGGGTACCTATAGAATTTTAGGTTTACAGTTATACCCAGCTATTTATGTAAAAATGTTTTTTAGGTTTTATTGAAGAAATCCTTTTTAATTTGGTGATAATATAAGTGAAATGATAAATTTAGAGACGATTGAGGGAGAAAAAAAACAAGAAAGGAACGGATCCTCTTCGGAATTAGTGCTATACAAGACTATCAAAGAATTATTAGATGACCCTATGCAAGAGGGGCGATTTACTGTACAGGAACTAAAAAGAGAAGGCTTATATTTATTTAATTGAATAAATAATGAAAGCGTTGTATACAAATTTATTTCTTATATCTACTCTTAAATGGAGAGTTTTGAGGGTAGCCATTTAATTAATGGATTTGTTGGTTGTCAGAAAAGAAATTTACTAAAAAAATCTAAGGAGCGAAATTAATTGAAGAGTTATAAAAGAAATGGCTTCTTTTTCATAATAATTTTTATATTATCTTTCAACTTGACTGCTCTAATGTTAAATTATGATAGTGACATTATAAATCTTGACCAAAATTCTTCTTTACACGTAAACCAATGCGAATTATTTGATTATTTGTACATGAATCACACGGCTACCTTTTTTATGGGTGGGCCACTCGATGTGGGGGCTTCAAGTTTTGAATATTGGCAAATTTCTGCAAATGCCTTCCATGTGAGATGGTACGCTGAGGATTTCGGGCTGACAGAATGGGATGTAGATATTCGCAATAGGATCATGGATAATTCCTCAGGAGTTCTCACCATGGGTGATGGGAACCATGACCCCACATGGATTTTTTCAAACGTTTCGCTGGGCGATTTTGTCTCGATCGCTAATGATGGGATGGGTGATAGGATTTTCAATGTGACAGGGGAATTAAATTATAATCTTCCAGGTCATGGTAATGTAGATATCTGGGTTTTAGAAGAATTAACAAATCCCGCCTCGGTTTTGTGGTATGAAAAAGTAACGGGTCTTTTAATAAATGGAACTTTTGATTGGGGTGGTTTTGGGTGGCATAGGTTTGATTTTGTAGATACAAATTCAGCATTTCAACCAAATAATTTCAATCCCACATTAACCCTTGGAACTGTATCGCCCTTAAGTGGTACGCAGGTGACGCAATTTAATTTCAGCGTAGTTTATACCGACCAAGATAATAATACGCCTTTCTATGTGAATGTCTTAATTAATAACACACCATTTTCAATGGGACAGCAAAATCCATCGGACACGAATTACATTGATGGGTGCGCTTATCAGTATTTAACTTATCTGCAACCAGGAACCTATAATTATTCCTTTACAAGCAAAGATGGTAAATTTACGAATAACACCGGGACCTATTTTGGTATTACCGTAAGTAATGTGAGCAATTCAAACGGACCGCAATTGGCTGATGGACAAGTATCTCCCGGGATAGGTTATAACTCAAGCACAGTATTCACATTCAGAGTGAATTACTCTGATCAAGACAATAATCCTCCTGCGTACGTGAATATCACGATAAATTCAACAACACATTCCATGAATCAGGTCATTCCCGAAGATATGAATTATATTGATGGTTGCTGGTTTCAATATAGTGCTCCACTTGATACACTGGGGACCAATGCCTATTTATTCAACTGTTCGGATGGAGCTTTCAATGCTAGCCTTGGGCCGTATTTTGCGCCTCTGGTCATTAGAACTCAACTCTTTGATAATTTATGGATCAATCATTCAGTAGTATCCTCCTGGGGTGTAAATATAACAAACGGCCAGCTCGTCTACTCTCATACAGGCGGGCGCAACTTTCATGCCGATTGGACGGTGAGTGGCAGTTGGGATGTTGATGTAGCAGATAGGGTTATCTACAACAGTTCATCATGGTTTTGGGATGGTCATGATCCCATATGGATTTTCAACCAAGTTTCTCTAGGTACTTCAGTTCCTATTGCAGCTGCATGGGAATCTGAACATATCTTCAATATAACAGGTGAGGTTGATTATTTACTTCCGGGGTATGGTCCCGTAGAAGTGTGGATTTTGGAAGATTTAAGTACTCCTGGAGGGGTTGCTTGGTATGAGAAAAGCACGGGCATTCTTTTAAACTGCACTACCTATGTTTGGGGAGGATTAGATAGTTATTCTTTCGATTTTTTAGGTAGCAATGCCCCATTTACCTATATTCCCAATGATTATGCGCCAGAATTGACTTCGGGTTCTGTTTATCCTTTGAATGGAAGTGAAACAACCCAATTTAACTTCAGTGTGATTTATACCGATCTCGATAATAACTACCCCTTATACATGAATGTTCTAATCAATGGATCTCCATATACTATGGATAAACAAGTCCCCTCTGATAATAATTATACGGACGGGTGCGCCTATCAATATCTGGGGTATTTACAACCTGGACTCTATAACTATTCTTTTGAATGTGGCGATTGGAATTATACTAATTCAACTCCCACCTATATGGGTATCAATGTAACAGGATACAATCTCAACTCATGTACATTGAGCAATGGGCAGGTCATTCCGAATAAAGGATACAATGACACGACCGTTTTTCATTTTCAAGTTAATTATACGGATATCGATAATAATGCGCCAACTTTTGTGAATATAACAATAAACATGACAACTTATGGTATGGTTCAGCTAAATCCGCTCGATACTAATTACGCCGATGGTTGCATATACGATTATGCTACTACCTTAGATACCCTCGGATTCTATACGTTCTATATGAACTGTTCGGATGGCCTATATAATGCAAGTACAAGTTCACACATTGGGCCCGAAGTAATACGAACCCAACTCTTTGATGGTATGAATATTAACCATACACTCACCTCCTCTTTTTTTGGAAATGGACCTTCGGAGTTCCTTTACTCTGGTGGTTCTAACGGGATTTTTAGCGTGAGTTGGACGTTTGGGTTTACAACCTGGGATGTTGACGTCCGAAATAGAATTATGACAAATACTCTTGGGTGGTTTATTGATGGTGACCACACTCCCGCCTGGATCTTCTCAATTACATCACTTGGTGATAATATACCAATTGGTATAATTCAAATGGGTCCACCTGAACCGGAACATACTTTTAATGTGTCAGGGGAAATGGATTACATCCTTCCCGGATATGGTCCCGTGGAAGTGTGGATACTAACAGATTTGACTTCACCTGCAGCTGTTTGGTATGAGAAAAGCACGGGCATTCTCTTAAACGGTACTTTTTATTTTTTTGGAGGTACTGAAACCTATACCTTTGATTTCGTGGATACAAATGCTGATATTACCTATATCACAAATGATTACGCGCCAGAATTAACCTCGGGCTCGGTGGAACCTATGACTGGAAATCAAACTACCCAATTCAATTTCACAGTCATTTATACCGACCAAGATAACAATTACCCCCTTTATATTAATACTTTAATAAATGGAACGCCCTTTCCAATGCAAAAGCACGATTTATTGGATTCGAATTACACCGATGGGTGTTTATACGAGTATCTTTCCTTTTTGCAACCTGGAAGCTACAATTATTCCTTTGAATGCGGTGATTGGAATTATACCAATTCTACACCAACCCAAGTCGGTATCAGCGTGGTCGAATTCAATCTTATTCAACCTGTATTGAGTAATGGGCAAGTTATTCCCACTACAGGTTATAATGGCACGACGATTTTTGTATTTTCAGTGAATTATACCGATGCTGAGAACAACGGACCGTCTTATATCAATGTAACGATCAATTCGACTTCGTATTCTATGGATAAACAAAATCCGCTTGATACCAATTTCATTGATGGTTGTATATACGAATATAATACTCAGTTAAGTGATAATGGTGTTTATGTATTCTACTTCAATTGTTCAGATGGGATATTTCCCGCTAGTGATGGACCATATATCGGACCTGCTGTAAAGAAATCACCGTTATTTGATGGTATGTTTACAAATTATACTATAACATCTAACGTGATGGGAAATGGGATATCGACTTTTTTCTACTCTCAAAAGCTAAATAATGATTTCAATGTGACTTGGACATTTCCACTCCATACTTGGGATGTTTCTTTTGAAAATAGAATCTTATCCAATATAGTTGGAGGTTGGCTTTCTGATGGAGATCATACACTTGAATGGATCTACCCCGATATTTCATTAGGTAGTTTCATTTGGATTGGGACTGTTTGGGAAGGTGATCATCTCTTCAATGTTTCAGGGGAATTGGAATATTTTATCCCGGGATATGGTCCCGTTGGGGTTTGGGTCTTAACAGATATAAGTTCTCCAGGATCTCTTTGGTTTGAGAAAAGTACGGGGATTCTCTTAAATGGCACTGTAACCATTTTTGGTGGTGGTAGTTATTACACATTTAATTTCATAAATACTAATACGGAATTCTCCTATGTCCCCTGGCCACCCACTTTAACATCAGGTTCGGTCTATCCCTTAACAGGAGATCAGGCTACCCTATTTAATTTCAGTGTCACTTACTCCGACTTCGAGAATGCGACACCCACTTTCGTCAATGTGTTAATAAATGGAACGCCCTATCCGATGCAACCACAGAATCCACTTGACACGGACTATACTGATGGATGTGTTTATGAATATTTGACTTATTTATTAGAAGGTACTTATAATTATTCCTTTGAATGCAGTGATGGCCAGTTTAACACTTCAACTATCACCTACACTGGTTTGAATGTTTCACTGGATTTAACACTTCCTACCGGAAATATTTCCTACCCGCTTACCAACTCCATCCAAACTGGAAATTCCATTGCTATCGGGGGATTTGCGAATGGTACAAACTCCCCTATCCAAAATATTACTATAAACTCCCCCGCCTACACCTTGACGACAAGTCCCATAGGTCTATTAGAAGGATCCTACGAATTCACGAATAATACGCCTGTTGCGAATGGGGACACGACTTTAGAAGTGAATATCACTGATTCTGGGAGTAATTCAATTATTTTAAATGTCACTTTTACGATTGATAATGCGCCACCTAGTATCTCAGTAACGAACCCAGCGACTAACGGCGCGATATTTAGTGGTGCCTCCATTCTTGTGGAGGGCCTTGCGAATGGCACCTTTACAAATATAACAATTTTTCAGTTTAACAACACGAACTTTAATTTGAATATCGATCCAACCAATCAATCTGCTGGAAACTTCCAGCTAGAGAATAATACGGCACTAGAAGGCTTTGTGGTAATTGAAATTTCTGTCACTGACAATGCGAGCCTCACCACCACCGTCGTGGTTTGGTTCTATGTGGATGATAAGCCGCCCACGGGTAATATATCCTACCCCATCGGCACTTCGGCGGTCCAAAGTGGGAGTTCAATCATTGTTGCGGGATTTGCGGATGGTACTGGCAGCCCCATTCAAAATGTTACTATAAATTCATCTGCTTATACTCTGTCGATAAACCCCATCGGTCAATTAGCGGGTTCATATGAATTCACGAATAATACGCCCATTGCAAATGGAATTACAACTTTAGAAATCAATATAACAGATTCTATTAATAATTCAACGCTTTTAATTGTTACATTTACGGTTGATAATGTTCCACCGAACTTAACCGTCACAAACCCTCTGATGAATGGAATAACAGTGAATAATGCCACCATTCTTATAGAAGGATTAGTCGATGGGACCTTTACAAATATCACCTTGTTTCAATTCAATAATTCCAATTTCAACTTGAATCTGGATCCAACTAACCAATCAGCAGGCAACTTCCAACTAGAGAATAATACCGCTCTTGAGGGCTATGTTATCATAGAAATTTCAGTCACCGATAATGCGAGCCTCACCACCACCGTCGTGGTTTGGTTTTATGTGGATTATAAGCCGCCCACGGGTAATATATCCTACCCCATCGGCACTTCGGCGGTCCAAAGTGGGAGTTCAATCATTGTTGCGGGATTTGCGGATGGTACTGGCAGCCCCATTCAAAATGTCACTATAAATTCATCTGCTTATACTCTGTCAATTAACCCCATTGGTCAATTAGCTGGTACTTATCAATTTACAAATAATACTCCTATTGCAAACGGAATAACTACCTTAGAAATCAATGTTACTGACACAATTAATACTTCTATTCTACTAACTGTTACCTTTACAGTCGACAACTCCCTTCCGAGCCTCGCGTTTACCAATCCAACGACAAATGGGACTATATTAAGTGTAGCCTCAATTCTTGTAGAAGGAACTGCAGATGGGACTTTCACGAATATTACCCTTTTCCAGTTTAACAATTCGAATTTCAACATTAATATCGATCCTACGAACCAGTCCGCAGGTAGCTTCCAATTAGAAAATAATACGGCTCTCGAGGGCTTAATTATTATAGAAATATCTGTCACCGATAACGCAAGCCTCACTAGTACCTTCATTATCTGGTTCTATGTAGACGCGGGTCGCCCCAGCGGCTCCATAACCTATCCTTCAGGTAATTATTCTCTACAAAGTGGCAATTCCATTTCTGTTGCGGGTGTTGCTGATGGTGGCGGTATTCCCATTCAAAATATCACTATCAATTCTTCAGTCTTTTCACTATCTATTAGCCCTATAGGTCTGATTTCAGGAGCTTTTCAGTTCCTCAATAATACGGATATTCCAAATGGCTTAATCTCCTTGGAGATAAATATAACCGACATAACGAACGATTCAGTTCTGTTGACAATTATCTTTATGGTCGATAACCTACCTCCCATTGTAATCATTAACTCCCCCTCAAATGGAATTGCTCTTGCCATCAACACAATCAATGTAACAGGCACTGCTAATGGAACTCTATCCAATATAGTTAGCATTCAAATAAATGATTCCCGTTTTAGCATAAATCCTCTCATAGACCCAACTAACTCCTCCTTTGGCGCTTTTTCCTTTACAAACATATCGAATATTCAGGGACCAATTACACTTCAAATTACAGTGTGGGATAATGCCAGCCTCTCCGGTGTCGGTATTGTTCTATTTTATGTTGATGGGGTAGATCCCTACGTAGTAAGTAGTAATATTCCTCAAGGTGGCGCAATAGGCGGACAAACGTTACAAATTATCGGCATAGCTAATGGAACTGGTAGCTTAATTACTAATCTCACTATAAATGAAACTCGATTCACTTTACAACTCAATCCGAATGGGACCTTAATGGGGCAATTCATCTTCGAGAATAATACCTATCTTGCCGATGGGATTTACAGCATTCAAATAATGATTAAAGACATGGTTAATCGAACGTCTGCATTGATTTTGACGTTTTATATTGATAATACCGCCCCTCCACAAGTGCTAGCCTTTAACCACACTAAAGATGGTCGTTCTGTAACATTAACATGGAATGCAGTGAGTGATTTGACGAATATCACTTATCTAATCTTCAGGAATGGCATCAATATTGCTAATACAACTGGTACTTCTTATTATGATCCAAATTTATCGCCAGGTACGTATAACTATAGCATTATTGCCATTGATGCGGCTGGCAACGCTGGTCCGATAAGTTCTCAAATGGTGGTAATCGAAGGTGAGGACGACTTTCTATTTGAGATTCTCTTAATTCTCTTAGCCGTGGTGGGCAGTGTCGTTGCTGTTTCTGTAATAATGAGATCAAGACGTAAAAGACGACGACCAAGTGCAAGACCCGAATCCACATTACTTCTAGCAGCTCTCCCTGGAAAGAAAGCAGGCGCAGCGGAAGTAGAAATTGAAGTAGAAAAAGCAATTGAAAAAGCCAAGGAGCCTGCGGCGGAAATAGAAAAAGCACCAGAAGAAAAACGGCAAGAAAAGAAAGAAATTGAGGGCCAAGTACCCAAAGAAGAGACTCCCAAACAATTCCTCTGGCGCTGTGAACAGTGTTCGAACTATTTTACTACCGAGATAGAGGGCGCGTTCTCATGTCCCACCTGTGAAGTGCAGCTCCAATTTGTAAAACAGGAACTGCCTGACGCACCCAAATCAATATACTATTGTCTTTGTCCAAATTGTCAAGTGAAATATCAATACCATATAAAAGGAATCATCCCCTGTCCTAAATGTCGAACTCCCTTACAATTTCTTGAAGAGGAGAAGTCCTTACCTGCTAAAGACGAATAAATTGGTCGCCCTCTAGCACAACTATAGTCGGGATTAATTTATGTAAAAAAAAGTAACTCTAAGAAAGTTTCTAGGATTACGGTGATACCCAGCTACTTAGACAATTATTTTCAAAGAGAAATTCAAGATTTCGAATCATAAGAAACACTACTTTTTTTTCGGACGATATTGGAAATCTTCACGCATCTTATCTACGCTTTTCATATCAATCCCCGCTTCATCACCTGTGGAACGAAGTGATGATCTTTTCCCAACTTTAGCTTTCGATTTGTCGGTATATTCTTTCCATAGAAATTCTGTATGGCGTCCGTGCTTTCTACTAATGATTATTTCTGGGGAGACCTCATCTTTCCGTGAATCAAGTGTTAAATCTAAATAGGCGCCCTCCAATACCTCCTCGAAAGTTAATCCTATATCTTCTAATTTGAATCTACCCTCAGGATCGTCCGGAAATTTGGTTTCCAGTAAATCCGGGTTCGTATCTGCGTTTTCATACACTTTTTTATCGTGCGTGTTTGGAGGAACTCGGTCGTAGGTTTGATAGGGCATGACCATTCCTTTTTGTTCCCATTTATTCCGCATAAATGTAAAACATTCGGGAGTGTTTCTGGTTATTATTGGTTGTGCATCTTTTTCAATGGGATGAAGGTAAAGTCGGTGTTCTGTAAAGAGCCCCCCAAATATTTCAAGGAATTTCTTTTTTAATCTCGCACCACCATACCCCAAACCACCCGCCATTGGAGGGGCGGGCCACCAATTAAACCAATAATCCTTTAATTTATAAAAGCGTTTAGAAAGTATTCCATCGAACATGAAGCCCATTACTTCATATGAGGATGCCTCAAGTATCATGTTAAGAGTGGCACTGCACCATATTACAACAAGACTATAAGTACTATCATTCCATTGAGGGGTCCGTTCGTTTCGTGCATCACAAAGAGTAGCAATAATTCGAGCTGCAGATTGATCTAAATTTTTACTTCGTTTTGGTATATTTTTTAATTTATAGCCCAATTTCATGTGACGCCGATTAAAAAATTCATCTTCCGCATTTATTATCCACCAATCTACAGGAATCCCATTTTCTAAGTGGAGATTTAATGCAAACATGGCTTCCCCATCTTTAAAATCATGAATGCATAAATAGGTAGTATCTGAACTCTCGCCAAAAAGTAATTTCATGACTCCTTGTTGTAGATCGCTCCTAATTGCTAAAACAGGTGGGAAGAATGCATAGGTCAAAATTTTATCGGTCTGGCTTTCAGGTATTTTACCTGTTATGACATCGCGAGCTGTATAGACCGATTCATTTAACCGAATAGAGGCAAGATCATAAATAGTTTCACCGAACTTGCTGAAAAGATACTTGAGATATTCCCAACCATGCTCCTTGAACATTTCCCAGATATTCGTGCCCAATGGTAAATGATATTTGGTGAGAATATCATCGGAAATTTCCTCAAAGGTGTGCTGGGTCATCATAGTCCCCTATCTTAAATATTAATTCATCTAATTTTGGAATTTAATTTTCATTGTATAAAAATTAACTCTAAGAAAGTTTATCGAGTTACGGTTATAACCAGCTATTTATTTAAATTTCAGAGCTTGTTGGTAATAAATGCGGAGTAAATGAAAATGACGCTGAAAGAAATCACGGATTTATTGGTCAATTTAGAAGCTGATGAAATCGTTAGTGCTGTGCAATCTGAGCTAGACGCTGGATCCAATCCTCACGAAGTATTAAGTGCACTTACTAAAGGTATGGATGAAGTAGGGAACTTGTACGAGAAAAAAGAATATTATCTTACAGAACTAGTCTTAGCAGGTGAGATGATGAAGGATGCATTGGAAATTCTCAAACCATGCCTAAAAACAGATGAAATTCAAACGAAAGGAATCGTTATTTTGGCAACGGTAGAAGGAGATAACCATGATATAGGCAAAAATATTTTAAAAATTATCCTTTTGTCTGCAGGATATGAGATTATTGATTTAGGTAAAGATGTTCCTGCTAATAAAATTATAAAAGCAGTAAAAAAGTCAGGTGCTCCTGTTGTCGGGTTGAGTTCGCTTCTTACAATGACGGTTAATGAAATTTCGGTTGTAGACAAAGCGCTAAAAGACGCAGGTCTCCGGGATCAGGTTCGCCTTATTGTAGGTGGAGCTCCTCTAAACATGGAACTCGCAAAAAAGCTGGGTGCTGACGATTTTGCGGCAGATGCGATTGAAGGTGTAAGACACATTAACGAGCTCATGGGGATTTAAAGCTCATGGATGCACCGACACGCGTTTTAGCAACGCTCAACCACGAAGAACCGGATCATATTCCAGCATAGGAGACTGCCTTTGATAATAATACTATTAGAAAGCATTATGGGGAAAAAATTGGAGGAGGTTGGCTTTTAAAAATTGGACCTGACTTATAAGCATTTGTAGAGAGCTCTGGTGAGCCTCATGGTTCGGCGATCTCCGGTCACAGAAAAAACCATCTTGTTCATGGCGTAGCTAAAACTCAATTTAGCATCAGGATCCATTACCGCTAACGAGCCTCCATATCCACCCCAATAGAATGTATGAGGATTTGGGCCGATTGGCATTTCTTTGCTCGTGAGTCCGAAGCCTAAGCCAAAACGTATCGGGAAAATGATAACAAGATCTGGACCATAGCTTTGCTCTTCAATGGCTTTCTCTATTGTTTGCAATGAAAGTAATCGCACGTTATCAAGTTCGCCACCATTCGCTAATGCGGCGGTTATCAGTGCGATCGACCTAGCATTGCCCTGCCCATTCGCCGCAGGAATTTCAGCTGCGCGCCAAGCCCGACCTTTAGCATGTTCTGGAGTTATAGGGGGGTTGATCAAGCTTTTTACTGCTATAGAGTCCGGTTTAATTCCGAGCTTGCGGAGATCTGGTATCTTTGGAGGAATTAATTCGGCAACACGTGAGTCATGCTCTTCAGATAGACCGATATGAAAATCGGCTTGAAGTGGCTCAGCAACTTCTTCTCGGAAAAAAGTGCCGAGAGTCTTCCCAGTTACTCGCCTAACCAGCTCACCCAAGAGATAGCCAAAAGTAAGGGTATGGTATCCACTCCTGGTTCCTGGTTCCCACCAGGGTTTCTGAGCAGCCAATAAATTAACGATGCGATCCCAGTCATAGAGAGCTTCTACGGGGAGCGACTCATCGAAACCAGATAGTCCAGAACTGTGACTAAGGAGATAACGAACGGGGAGTTCATCTTTTCCTGCTTGCGCGAACTCAGGCCAATATTTTGCCACCGGCGCATCAAGGTCGATAAGTCCGCGATCGACAAGCATGAGCGTGCAGATGGCAGTCATAACCTTAGTTGTTGAATAAACATTGACAATGGTATCCCGTTCCCAAGGGCGAGTTTGAGCAGCATCAGCGTGTCCAGCCCAAATATCAACAACGAATTCACCATTAATTGTTGCCGCAAAAGAAGCACCGACTTCCAAACCCGACTTAAAATTCTTCGCAAAGGCTTCTTTCACCTTTGCAAATCGTTCGTCACAATAACCTTGTATTTGAATCGTATCTGACATAGGCATTCCCTTTTATAATTCATTTACTTTATTTTATAAAATTATGTAATGAAGTTATAGTGGATTAATAAAAAATAGAAAGAAGAGATAACTCTAATGGATTCAAGAAGCCTGACACTTTCAGCCATCGATGGGGTTCCCGAGAGGATTCCTTTTAATCCATTTATCATGCACCTGGCTGCAAGTCTTGTAGATATCGATTATTCGCGGGTTTATTGTCAAGATGCCGAGGAATTGGCAAATGCCCAGATTGAATGTGCTAAATTATTTGGAATTGACCACGTGAATGTTTCCACGGATGCTTTTCGGGAAGCCAGCGCTTGGGGCGTTGAAATTGATTTTTCAGGTCACACCCCCGTCCCTAAAAAAGGGACTAATCTTAATTGGAGGGAGTTCGAGTTGATCGAAAACCCAAATCTTCTTGAGGTCCCGCGTATCCAGAATCGTATTGAGGCAGTACGCCTTCTCAGAAAAAAAGCACCGAACCAGTGTGTCATTGGGTGGATCGAAGCTCCCTTTGCCGAACTCTGCAGTATTTTTGATATGATTGAAGTTATCAAGATATGGATGCAAAAAGATTGGGAAAGGATCTTCAAAAATCTCTTAGAGAGAATCCGCCTCATTCAACTTGAGTTCGCAAAATTGCAGATAGAAGCAGGAGCAGATATCATCGGTGCAGGAGATTCCGCTATTTCACAAATTGGACCTAAAAGATATAAGCTGACGACTCTTACTGCAACGCAAAAATTATTTAGGGAGATTAAAAAAGTTGTCCCAGTATTATATCACGTGTGTGGGGATAATTCTCGAGTTGATCGTGATGGAAATGATATGTTGAAACTAATTATGAGCTCAGGTGCATCCATAGTAGATATCGATTATCAAGTGGATCTTTTAAGTGCCAAACAAAAGATTGGAAAGGAGATATGTATCCGAGGTAATACAGACACTCGAATACTCGGAAATCCTATTTATAGTTCGGAAAAAGTGATTCAGGTAGTAACGGAAACTGTTGAGGCGGGTAAACCGAATGGCATGTACATGTTTGCTGCAGGATGTGAATGGCCTTGGGAACCATTAGAAATAGCAACTAGAAACTTAAGTGCTGCTAAAGATATTACTACAAAACATGGCAAATACTGAAAATGTAAGTAAGTGTTACAGGTAACAATATAAATTATAATACCTTGTTTAGAAATATTACTCAAAGATAATAATAAATTAGATGAAGGGTAGAGCTGTGGATTTAAATAGAGCGGCATTGAAAGAAAGGTTGTTAGAAATCGCCAGACAAGAATCGGTCAAGTTTGGTAAAGATACAGTCAATCAAATGAAGAAGAATGTGAAATTAGAGAAGAATCTGAAGGAAAAATGGGTGAAAATAATATATATTGGAGAAAATGTCAAGAGAGAACCCGTTGAACGAGAAAGATTCGAGCAATTATTGAGTCAATTATCCACTGATGGAGAAAAACCTGACTACGAGATCATCAATGAGAACGATTTCATCAAATTTCAGTTTAAAGATGAAGAGATAGTAAATAAAGTGTATGATCATTATGATAACTTCTTTTTCGGGGACATGCAAAAGCAAGTGGTGAATGCCTTCCTCACGAAATACATTGCTGAACTGATGGATGAGGGCTGCGCGACTGGTAGGTGTGGTTGCGATGCACACGAGAGTTGCGAGCTAGAACCTCCTGAAGAAAAAAACTAATTATTATATCAATTGGCTTATTTTTTCCTTCCGCTTTTGCAACCAATCTCTAAATTTTAAAAATAGAATAGAAATAATTACTTTACAATAGAAATAATTACTCTATGGTAGAATATAAAGGAGAAGGCGGCTAATGAAGAAGCAAAAGAAAAGGAATCTTGACCCCAGGAAGGCATATTCCCGGGCACTTTATAGATCCGTTGGATTTACCGATGCGGATTTAAAAAAACCATTAATTGCCGTGGCGAATTCATGGAGCGAATATACACCGGGGCATGTGCATCTTCGAAAGTTATCGGAGTTTGTCAAGTCAGGGATTTGGAAGGCTGGAGGAATGCCCGTGGAATTTAATACCATTGCTGCCTGTGACGGCATTGCTCAGGGGGAAGGGATGCATTATATTCTCCCATCGCGTGAAATCATTGCAGCATCCGTTGAAATGATGGTAAAAGCGCATTCAGCTCAAGCTATGGTAATGCTCTGTTCTTGTGATAAAATAATTCCCGGAATGCTACTGGCGGCGGCGCGGTGCGATATTCCTACAATTTTTCTCACAGGAGGGTTAATGGATCCGAAAAGAATTGGGGATAAAGTGCGAGTAACAAGTGATATTAAAGAGGCCATTGGGGCCTACAATGCGGGATTCATCACTGAAGAAGAGTTTTACGAGATCGAATCCGAAACCTGCTGCAGCTATGGTCTCTGTAACATGATGGGAACAGCAGCCACGATGAGTTGCTTGGTAGAAGCTTTAGGTCTCTCCTTACCAGGATGTGCGACCCTGCCGGCTACGTCTTCAAAGCTCTTGCATGTGGCACAAGAAACCGGGAGCGCAATTATGAACCTCCTTAGCCAGAACATTACTGCTACTCAAATTATGACGAAGGAATCCATAGAGAACGCCTGTCGAGTTGGTTTGGCAATTGGTGGCTCATCAAATATGGTTTTACATATGTGTGCCCTCGCAGCGGAATTGGATATAAAACTGATAATGGATGATTTTGATAATTTAAGCGCAAGCACGCCGCTCCTGGCAAAATTTAAACCAGCTTCAGATCTTACATTAACTGATTTTCACGATGCAGGGGGAGTATATGGAGTTTTAAAGCAAATAGAAAGACCATTGTACCTTGATGGTCCCACTGTAACCGGAAAAACAATGAACGAAAATCTTCAAGCAGTAAAAAAGATTGATGAAAGCATAATTCATCCAGTATCAGCTCCATTAGCGCAGGAGGGGGGATTGGCAATCTTGAAAGGTTCATTGGCGCCTGAAGGTGCCCTTGTAAAGCAGAGTGCAGTTCACCCAAAGATGATGGTGCACGAAGGCCCCGCGAAAGTCTTTGAAAGCGAGGAGGAGGTAAAGGATGCGCTTATGGATAAGAACGTGGAGCCAGGAGATGTTCTCATTATTCGATATGAAGGGCCAAAGGGAGGGCCTGGAATGCGAGAGCTCTCACTTCCCGCCGCGATATTAATAGGCATGGGGTTGGGTGATTCTGTTGCAATGGTCACTGATGCCAGGTATTCAGGGGCGACCCGGGGGCCTTGTATTGGACATGTCTGCCCAGAAGCAGCGGATGGTGGTCCCTTGGCGATCGTAATGGATGGCGACGGAATAAAGATCGATATACCTCACCGTAGATTAGATATTTTAGTAAGCGACGAAGAAATTAAAACCAGATTAAAGCATTGGAAACGACCAGAGAAAAAAATAAAGAAGGGATTCTTAGCTTTCTATGCCCAACACGTTTCGTCTGCCCGGTATGGTGCCATCCTTAAGTGAAAGGGATAAGAACTTTTTGGGATGGATAAGAAGATAAAAATACCATTTTCACATTATTAACAACAACAAGACGTGGAGCAGAGTTGTATGGTTAAAATTTTACGAATTAACATGAGAACGAAAACATTTAAATTTGAGAACCTAAAATCGGATTATTCCATGCTGGCGGGGCGTGCTTTAACCGGAAAAATAATATTAGATGAAGTAGATCCGATATGCGCCCCTTTAGGAGCTAAAAATAAGATCATTTTTGCGAATGGAATATTTGTGGGTACTGCTTTTCCCTGTCCAGGGCGGTTATCTGTAGGGGCAAAAAGTCCATTGACGGGTGGAATTAAGGAAAGTAATGCAGGAGGAAAAGCTGCGACACGAATGAGCCAGTTAGGTCTCCGTGCCATAGTGATTGAAGAGATGCCTGATGAGGATGAGCTCTATGTTGTAGTAATTTCCAAAGAAACGGTTGAATTCGTAAAGTCACCAGAATTGAAAGGTAAAGGAAATTATGAAACGGTCACGAAACTGAAAGAAAAATGGGGTGAAAAAATTGCGACTGTCTCTATTGGTCCCGCTGGAGAACAGTTATTGGCGGCAGCAACGGTAGCCGTGAGTGATTTATATGGGAATCCAGCGCGGCATGCGGGACGGGGCGGAATGGGAGCAGTTTTGGGTAGTAAAAAAGTTAAAGCTCTTGTACTCCTACGTCCCGAGAAGCCTGAGCAAGAACCGGTTAAACATCCTGCTGAGTATAATACATTAGTTAAGGAATATAACAAGATTATCATTCCCAAGAAACGCGGGCTGACGGTTTATGGAACTGCGGCTATGGTACGAGTCGCGAATGAGATAGGAGGGCTTCCCACCAAGAATTTTTCGTCTGGATCATTTGATCAAATGGAAGATATTAGTGGCGAAAAATTATATGAAATAATCACCAGCCGAAATGGAAAACCTACGGAAGCTTGCAGCCCTGGATGCGTGATTCGTTGTTCCAATAGGTATGTTGACAAAGATGGTAAATACATCACTTCAGGGTTCGAGTATGAGACTATTGCATTGAATGGATCTAACTTGCTTATTGGCGATTTGGATACGCTCGCCCGAATAGATCGCACCTGTGACGATATGGGACTAGATACAATTGAAATGGGAAATGCAATGGCAATTGCAATGGAAGCAGGATTA
The DNA here is from genome assembly GCA_013375455.1 of Candidatus Helarchaeota archaeon. The sequence continues at coordinate 23,989 of JABXJT010000063.1, forward strand.
CTTGAGTGGGGTGATGGAAAGGCTGCAATAGCGTTGTTACGAGGAGTAGCAGAAGGAAATATTACAAGTAGGGTAATTGCATCTGGAGCCACTATAGCTGGAAGAGTTCTAGGAGTGGCACGAGTTCCACAAGTTATGGGACAAGGTTTCCCCGCATACGACCCACGGGTTTTCAAGGGAATGGGAGCTGTTTATGCGACTTCCCCAATGGGCGCGGACCACACGTCAGGCCCCGCAATTCCAGGACGAATCGGTTGGGATGTCGACGATCCTGAAAGTTATGGAGACCTTAAGGAATCTCAGGGGAAAATTAAGTTAGGAAGAGAACTTGAAATAATGGTGTCTCTATGCGATTCCTTTGGCTTTTGTTATTTTGTCTGGCCAGATTTAGATTTCCTGATCAAGGCCATAAACGCAAAATATGATTGGAACTTCGATTTCGACAGGTTAATAGCTTATGGAAAAATGATCCTATTGAATGAACACGAATTCAATTCACGTGCAGGTATTCCACAGACCTGTCAACTACCAGCCCTCTTCTATGAGGAGCCCTTGCCCCCCACAAATAAAAAATTCGATTTACAGCCAGAAAAATTGAAGCAAGTCATCGATTACTTTTAATTTTTATTTTAACCATATTATAATTTTAATAGTTTTTGCGCATTTAGCCCCATTATATTCTTAGTTTCATCCTTCGTGAGATAATCATTATTTTCAAAGAAATGCACGCAGACCTCGACCATTTCTGGACAAAAACCGTCCGAGCCATATAGGATTTTATTTAATCCGATGACCTCCTTGGCATGGAATAAGACTTCTCGCAGCTTATCGGGCATCATGTACATCATATTGCTGATATCCAGATGAACATTGGGGAATTGGCAGGCTAGCGCGACTCCCACATCCGTCCAAGGATACCCGCAATGGGCCAAGATTATCTTTAAATTTGAAAAAGACGCGATGACATCGTCTAAAAGGGCAGGATCTGCGCGGCTCAACCCCATTTTATGACCAGGAGTTCCAGGTGGAGGATAGCCCGTATGGAATAATACGGGAACGTCATATTTCCTAGCTATTTCATAGGCGGGGTAGAGATTTCTATCGTTAATAAGTTTTTTACGGAAGGGTAGCAAAATTTTGAGCCCTTTGAACCCGTCTTTCGCGAGTGCTTGCTCGACAGCTTGGGAGATTTCTTCTGGGTCCTCAGATTTTTCGGGTGGGTTGAAAAATGGAAGGAACAGGTCGGGTTTGAGCTTCACCCACTCTTTTACTCGATCATTCTCTTTCGCACTAGCTGCAAGCAAGACGACCTTATCCAACCCAGCGCGATGGGCATATCCACTTGTCCTTAAAATGACATTTTCAGCGTCAATAGGTTCAATTTTCTCAAGAGCTTTCATCATTCGTTGATGAAATCCATACCCTTCAAAAATTTGAAAAGTCTTCTGCACTGATTCAGCGGTATTTTCTTCGTAAAATAAATGGCAATGAAAGTCTACTCGCATAAATCAAACAGCTATTATTAAAAATATAAATATTAATTAAGCTAGAATTGAGACGATCAAAATGTCGCCTATACCTCCTCCACCCCTTCGTCCTCCTAGGGAAACCCCAGTTTTGAAGTATAAGATTAAATACGACTTAGAAAACCACAAAGTGGCAATAGAGATATTTTATCATGATACCGTTAAAAAAATTGAAGCTGGAAAAATGAGCGTCCTAAAGTTAGTTAAGAGCAGAAAGATCGAGGGTGATCCAAAAGATTTGGAGTTTCTAATGGGTTTATTACGGTTTGGAAATCCAATCCTCGTTATTGACCAAGAAAAAGGAAATTTTTCCCTAAAATCCGAGCGTGAAGAAGGCTCTGAATAATTTATTTACTTGTTTCTAGGAAAAAATGCGTTCCGGATATGGAAAGTCCCATTTCCAAAGCTCAATTTGGCATTGAAACATCGGAAATTTGCCTTTTTTAACGGCGCCTTTGATAGATTTTCCAAGATGCTTGGAAACAATGAAGTGTTTATTTGATTTTTTATTAAGGTGAGTCAGTTTTTCAATTTTTTCCAAAGCAGGTGGGGAAAACTCCTGGGCAATAATGATGATTTTTGAGGGAAAATAGTCAAAGTATTGTACACACCGATCCTTTTGACGGCATTCATATCCCAAATCCTCACAAGCTTCGATGAATCGCTCGAGCTCATTTAATCCAATGAGTTGATTGACCAATTTGAAGAATATCAAATCCCGGTTATAACCTTTATGAAATTTATTTAGAAATTTTTCTCGAAATCCAAGATCCTTCAACTCTCCGCGATCAATTATAATGTTCATTGGGAGTTCCATTTCAGAAATAGTAACGAGCTGCTGTCCAAGATGAATATCACCGCCGAATTCTTTAATTGCCCATTTGGCAACTCGGACAATAAAAGGGTCTAGTTCATTGCTTAGAATAGCACCAACTTGTTCATTAAAGGATTTGAATTGAGCTCGATTACCATCCCATTCCTTGAGATCTACCCCATGGACCTGACTAAATTGATGTCCTATTTCATAAGCAATTCCTTGATATTTCTCAGTTGAGGCAGCAAGATCTAAAATTAAGGCAACTACTATATTTTCGGTTAGGGAGATGATGATTTTTTTCTCAAGCGTTGAAAATGAGGTTAATTCACCCATATGGATTTCATTCAAGAACCCTCGAATGGCAGTGAGAAGACCACTAAATAAATCTTTATCAATAGGGAATTGTTCATATGTTTTTTCAAATAAAAGACCGCCAGATTTGCGATGGATTATGTAAACTCCATTGATCAAGTTTGTTCTCCAACATGGGTTATTATATAATGAATTGCAAGTATTGCTTTTAATTTTTTATATGTGAAGATTAAGAATTAAATAAAAAA
>JABXJT010000064.1 GCA_013375455.1 Candidatus Helarchaeota archaeon
ATGAAATCGAACAGTATCATTTCTCAAGATGGATGTAATATCAGTCAAATTGAAATCTCGCATTGTCACATTGAAGGGTTGGTCTGGTGGATGATTCATTACCGTCACATTAACATTCGGATCAAACAATACCGTGACATTATCTTTATCCGTCACCTTTAAAAAGAGATCCCAGGCTCCACTTTCATTTAATGGCGTAAATAGATAAGTACCAGTCCAATTATTATTCAGATCAGCATCGGACATGGTCACATTAATCCATTGGTTAGGACTTTTGTAAAAACACATAGTAACGTTTTGAACGTGGGTTTGGTTTCCATCCACATCTAAGACCGCTCCGTAAAATTCCAATGTTTCATTCTTTCGATATACGCGCTGTTCTAATCCTGTCCCATTAGTTGTTATAAAATTAGTTCCGATAGGCTCTGGTGGCCAATTGATTACGTGAAAATAATTGATAAAAGGTTCATTTCCTTCCCCAAAAAAATCTATACCTCTAATATAAATCCAATACTCTCCTGGTGAATCAAACGCATCGAACTGATACGTATAATTCCATGTGGTTAAACTATCATTCCCTATAATATCTGGTATAAAATTCATCGAAAAACTTAGAGAAGAATTATTATCAACGTTTCTCAAATAGAGTGTAATATTATATTCTACCGAATCTGAGGTATTAACTAGGTGATCTGAATCAATTATTATAATTTCAACAGATATCGATTCGTTTACCCTTCCAAGCGTATCATGATCCACATGACTTAAATCATTATAAATACCAGTATCATTCAATTTTATCACTGTGAATGCTGGAGAAACTAAAGGTGGATTAGAACGTAACAGAATGGGAACATCTAATTGAATTAGGTTGATTCCATCAAAAATTTGCCATCTAATCATTTTATTACCTAATGGTTCACGAAAATCTTCTGAAATATTTAAAAATTCGCTCAAATTTCCAAATAATACATCAATTCCCTCGAATTTTGCTTTGTAATCTTTTCTAAATCTCAGATCAACCGTATCTAGAACACTATATTCAACAGAAACTTCATTTTCCAAATCGGAATCTAGGTCAGTAATGTTTGCCCAAACAGGTGCAGAAGTAGACCGATATGTAAAGGGCGCAAATTCATGGATCAATGGACGATAACTCGTGGGTTGTACTAAAGCAAAAGTTTTATTTATGAGTAATAGCTCTGGATCCCCGTATATAATGAATGCCTGCGTTTCCTCTGTATAATTGGAGAATGGATCCGTTCCAATAACATTTCCTTCCCAATCTTGTGAATAGAGGTGACTCGTTTGATTGAATGCATAAAACATTGCCTCTCCCAAAGGTTTGTTTTTCAAAAGTTCATTAATGGTAAGATATGAGAAATGCTCGGAATAACCCAGACTATTCTCTTTTAGATCTGCAATGACAGTCGCGGCTCCGTGGGTAATTAGATATTCAGGAATTAAAGTGAATGCCCCATAGCTTTCTTGTAACAAGATAAATGTAGAGGGCAAATATGATAAACCCGAATAAATTTCAGCTCTTGTCTGCCATTTTGCAAGAGTATCATTAGCCGTGACGTAATTATCACCATCAGCATCAGGATTATTAGGATCTGATCCCTGATTATCATTATAATCTCCATAAGCTCGCCAAAAATTATTCTCCGTGAAAAGCATATTCCAATCTACTTGACTCCCACTCTCATTAAGCGTATTATTCCCCGAATAGTACCAAAATTTACAATTATTAACCAATCCTGAGTAGATTTCCTGATAACCAGTCGCATTTTCAACTAGGTAACTAGCTTGAGTGAAATTCAATGGAATGAGCGATGAATAATTGTATGATGTTCCTTGATAATTGAAATCATGCCAATAAGTAATGCTTGATGAAAGCATGAGGGGCAAATTAATAATTTGATAATAGGTTATATTGAACTGAATGAAATCAATGCTCGCATTAACAAGAGATCCAGTTGTATTAACTAACACAAAAATTTCGATTCGAGAATTAATTGGGGATATGAGATCAGTCTTGTTTTGTGAATTAATCAAAACTGTATCGGTTTGATCTATTGTCGCATTTAGTACTTGAGTGTCTATCAACTCATACACTCCAGAAGTCCAATTCCAAATCCCCCAGCCTGCTACCTGAATCGAAGCATTAGAATACCCAATCTTTCCGTCAATTGTTATTTCCACTTGGGAAATATTATTAAATAAAATCTGGGAGTCGCTTAAATTCACGTAATATGGCATGACAATCAGGCCACTTGAGCCATTATAGTAGGAATGATATGATCCATCATTGGATTGACAATTCGTATAGTTACCCGTAACCCCTGAAAAGAGAGGTATAGTTGGTGTAATCGTTGAATTTCCTCCACTAGAGGTGATTTTATCTTGTAATTCATATGAATGTGATAGATTTGAGTAACTAATTGCAGGATACAATACATTTCGACAGATGAAAGCTGTTAAATCTTCTGCATTCAGTGCTGAAAAGCGTCCGACCAGTGATCTTCCATAAATTGCCCTATCAAAGAAAGGATTCAATTCCCATAATGGCGAAACGACAAGAACAGTTTCATTTCCCGGTTTATCGAGATTCATCGTATTCATCCACGTATAATACACGTCGGCCAACCCTTTCATATCCTCAAATCTGGGGATGCTTTGATTTAATAATGCTGAATTCCCTGGATTTTGGAAGCCGACCCAACTTTCTATTGCATAGTTCTCTAGCGCCCCTGCATGGATATTATGACTATCATTTAATGTAAATAGAAGCGGAGCTCCGTGGAATGCCGCTAAGAGACTTGCAGGCGCAAAATAACCATTATTTACAGAAGAGAGCACAATATCTGATTCCTGTGATATATTGTAAATGAAATCATAAAGCAACGTCCTCGAAGTCAGGTTTGTAATTTCGTTTAAATATGTGGTTAGATTCTTGAGGTCTCGCGATACGTTTTCTATCATCAAGTTAAATGGATCAACACGAATTACTTTCGTTACATTCAAGGTGGAAAGTGCCGCTTTAGTCTCATTCGGAACAGTTGTGTTTGTCACGTAGAGTAATGGTTTATTTAGTAAAGATGCAATGGTCGCTCCGTTAGCCGCTGATTCAATGCATTGGCGCCGATACGTTGAAAATTCCGTTACATTAATGATTAAATCATAGTTCACGGGGGTGTTGCCTAGTGTTCGGGTTACGATTATGGTCCAATTCCCCATTGCTGGGTACACTATAGTGGAGGATTTATTGGTCTCCCCGCTTTCATATAATCTTCTCGTTGACGCCCCAACTAATTGCCCCATAGGATCCAGTACCCAGAATTTAAGGTCGTCACCCGGATTACTCCAATTTAGAGAAATTTGACAAAGGCTTTCTGAGTTGGTAATTTCAAATTGATACCTCCGATAAGTGAGATTATTAAACGCAATGTTATAGGAAATGGGGCTCGAAACCTGGGATCTATTAAAAATTTTAACCCCCCATTCCGAGATATCTGCTGGATAGGAAACATTAGGAAAAAAGACCCAATTATTTTTCGAAAGTACATTCGTGTCATACATCCAAGGAACTGGCTGTGTAAAATTTCCGAATAATTCCATTGCCAAATCATTTACATTATTTATTTGAATGAGAACAGCACCAGAATTTATCGAGAGATCATTTTTTGACCAAAAATCTACCAAATTCGTTTGGTTTATTTCCCCTGTCTTATTGATCCACTGAATTCCGATAATAGAATCAGAATAGTTTAGAACCGTGCTGTGCGGTGATGGGAAAGTTACCGCAATGGGCGCAATGACTGCTGTATCATTTCTATACCAGAAATACGTGGCAATCTGCGCCGCCAAATCATATATATTGGATCCTAATATTTGAACTCCCTGTTTAGGCTGAATTGCTGGATTGCGCATCATTTCTGGGTTGAGCAAATCTTCGGCTTGATTTTTAGCTTGCGAAGAAACATTCCCAATATATACAATGTTCTTTATTCCATTCCATGAATCAAATTTTCTACAGTAATTTTTCCAATCTGTTAGAAAATTTTCTGCAGCCAGCCCTAGATCATCGTATAAAATTGGTGAAACTTTTAGGATTCGATTTTCATTATACAACGCGATGGGAATTGCCGCTAGATACGCAAAATTTGCGTCATAATTTGGGTCGTTCTGCCCTATCAGCGTCACGATCCGTAAAGGTGCAAAATTAGGGTTGAAAGTAGAGTACATTTCAAATACATTTTCTGAGTTACTCCTTATTTGTAATTCAATACTAGGATCCCCCAAAAACTCTTTCGATTTTGAGTGTTCATTCATAGAAGGAAATAAAAACATGAAGGTTAGAAACGTGAACTCCATAAATAAAAGAGTTATAATCCCTATTGCAAGAAGCTTTCTTGCTTTCATTACTTTAAACATCCAATTATCGCTTACTGGTTTGTTAAAAAAAAAGTGGAAAAGGAATTTTTAAATCATGCGTATTTTATACTAATTGCCGCTGGTGCCTCCACTACATTCTTTTCATCAAATATTTCATATGTCCCATTTGCTTTTTCCCACACTGCTGCAAATAGGAACCGTTCTATGGCAGTATCATTTAGCAGGAATTGTGGTGAAACTTCGAATGTCAGTATGTATAATAACGTGTATTGGTCTGGGAAGACTTCTAAGTCAGTAATGCCCACTTGAAGGCTGATTGGTAGCAAAAGCGCATTTCGTATTAGGACTTTCTTTGCTGGATATGCACCTATCTTCCTTAAAGCATCAGAATTCGGGCCACTAATGCTACTTGAACCAATACTGAACCGATAATTATTTGTATATCCGACTCCCTCGTAGCCCAATCCTGGAGTAATATTAAACCTGAGATAATATTTTCGTAGCGTTTGATCGGCATCGATTGTCACGTTTATAAATACTCGTGCTTCCAAGTCTATAATATCTAAGGTAACATTTAGGCTTGGAGTACCAGTTAACTCTACTAGTCGATCCGTACCAATTGTTCTGTTATCTTGGAACAAAATATCTCCATGATCCCCACCGGCTCTCACCAGACTATCCCATGACTCCAGATATACTAGTACCTTAGATGCAAAGAAGCGAGTTCCGCCTCCTGTTGCATAATCGTAGGTTATATCACTAGTCATTGGCCCCATCTCAACATATGATACGGAAAGCGTGGGATCAGCCGTTCCATCCGCTAAGAGGTCGGCATCTATTTTACCCAAGGGATCATACATCTCGACCGATATGTCAAAATCATCCACGAATCCTTCTGGAAGCTCGATGATGTCACTACCCCACTGATTCACGAATGGATAAAACTTGAATTTGACCCATCCATTCGTCAGATAGCTTGGAGTTCCATTGATATACCCGATTCCATCGTCTGTAACTGCTGGATTTTCGGTAATTCGCACCATAAACTTGATTTGCGTGACATTTTCGAATACAAGGCTGTGGGAATGGTCATGACCACGTGCTGTGAGATAAAGATCATGATTTGATATGATTACACCTCCCTGGTGTGGATGATTGATGTTACTAGATAAATCACCCCAGTTATGGAGGTAACCAGAACCAAGATATGCTCCGCCTTCATCCTCTGGCTCGTAACTCTTGCTATTCGGGGTTCGACGCCAAAGCCGCCACCACGAACTGTCTGATTCGTTATAATATTCGATGATAACCTCAGCAACTTGAGAAGTATTACTCGATCCTGACGCAGTTTCATCCGCCATGATGTACCAGTCGATCCCATTAAGGAATCCACTATTAGGAATTGGAAGGGTATAATTGAACCAAGCAGTAGTAGCATCTTTAGTATTCAAATTCCCTGGCGAACCTGCAATTTGAAATTCTGATGTACTGATATCTTCAGTGAAGAAGTAGGTTCTATCAACGATCGGTCTCGTGTAACCAAGATCCTCATATAATAACGTTGGGTATTCAGTGCCACTTACATCTGGCGTTCTTGTCACGGTGAGATCAATTTGCACTGATCTGATTGTTTTATTATAAAAATCAGTTGCTTCGATGTCAACTTGAGCGTACCTATCATTGAGGCCTGCAGCTGAGGGTGGTGAGAAATCTATGAACAAAGATTTCGCCCCAGCAGGAATCGAATAAGAAAAACCAGTAGGTGCAGCTCCACCATCATAGGTGTATGAGCTGCTATTAGTAGCTTTAATTGGGAGTTCCCAATTGAATAAGTTCAATAGTGCTCCACTTAAGTTGACGTAATCAAGCCTGAGTTTATAGATTGAATCATCAGTCCAATTCTCGGCGCGGAGATGGACGCCTGAAATTACTTGTGAAATAGTTGGGTAAGATACTGTTTTCCCAGTTGGAGTAAGCTCCTCCTGCGTTATATACTTCGTCTGATCTCTAAGGGCGAAAACGTTCCATTTTGTCGTGGCTGTCGTGAAACTTGAATTTATTTGAACTGAAGTGGAACCCGCTAGTGAGGAAGCATTAACATTATTAACGCTTCCTTCTCTGACATACACCACATCATGAATCGGCATTTTATAACCATCTATTTCAACTCGCGCGAAAATTTCCCAGTAACTGTCATTATCTATATTGATGACATCTGGTGGAAGTGGCTTTTCTTTGGTCTGTACCCTAATGTCGCTTCCATCCTCTATCCATCTCGCTTTGTAGGGAGGCGTATTGCCAGCCAAAGTTCGCTGGCGAGGATGCCCCGTGACATTCCACCAATAGAAAGGATCTGTATATTCACTAGGTTCTTCGACGTGGATGTAAATGTATGATTCAACCCAACCGAAGGCATCCTCCTCAATAACACTTGAATAATCAACCATTCCTGACGCATTGGATCTTAATAACGAATTGGGCCGAATGTAAGTTCTTTCGGTTCCGTTGATTTCTAGGTCCGTCCAACCCCATATCCCATTCCCGAATTCATAGGATGATTGAGTTCGATTAAAATAATAGACGCCAGTAGTTTCATTATACCACACTTCACCAATCGTTACTTCTGTGTTGTTTACGGGAGTTCTTCCACCGCTCGGAGATATGTTGTATAATTGGAATGTAATATCAAACGGACCATTGAATGTGGAAAGTTCCATGTATGGAAATCCTCCCGGGAAGGCAATGGGTAAATTATTCAGCATATCGGTCCCAGATGGTTCTCCACTACCTCCACCATCGCTGTCACTATCTCCAAAGAGGCTTGCAAGGTCGAATTGGAACTCAAAGTCTAAGGGGACATCTTCGATCAATTGCCCAAAAAGATAAAAATCAATGGTCGATTGATGGATTGATAGATTGAAATTGAGATTGCTTAATTTACTCTTGTCAACGAAAATGAGGTCCAAGATCCCACTTTGTTCTAAGAAAGTACCTAGATCTAATTGATTTACATCGAGTGAAGAGCCGCCGTCGCCGGTACCTCCATCTCTAGATTCAAACAACCGCGGCATTAAATAATTCAAAGCGCCTCGAATTGCTTTTATTGGATAAATATCCAGAATTTTTGTCATATCTTTCAGCATTTGGAGTGCCATTTCAGTCGCTTTTCTCCGGTCTGGCAATCCGGTCGTCTCGTTTTGCGCCACAACTATTCGCATATAGTCTTCTATGGAGTTGATTAAGTTGGTGATGGTTTCTACGGATAATATACTTGCTAGATCACCTGCTAGGTCTACAGCCCCCTCGGTTAAGCCGCCGCCCCCTCCATCTTCCGTTGATAACATATCAAAGATCTTATTCAGGTTCTTGATAATGAAGTCGAGGGTGAAGCCATGGTCTGCTAACCAATCCAATGCTCCTTGTAAGTCTGGAACAGTATAGGGTTCGATATACGGAACTGAATGAGTTCCATTCCAACGCATTCCGGCGCCATCCCAAAGCCATTGAAGCATTCCAATGGGACACAGTGGTTGGCTGGCACCCATTCCAAATTTCGAATAAACATCGGAATGGCGAATATCATGATAGTAGTCTATGCCAAAATCTCCTTGATACACTCCGCCACCACCGCCGTCTGAGCCGCTCGGTGCAATTAGGTCGAGTATCAAGTCGGTAATCAGTGGGGCGGTCCAATCCAAGAGATCCATGAGTTGCGGATAAAAGGCATAGCTTAACAAGTCGTAAAACGGCTTGGTTTCCAAGTACCGATACGTTTTATCCAAGATTGGATCGTACTTCTGTGTCCAATAGCCAAATCGGTAGTCAGTCTGGTTCAGCGTGATGTTAAAAGCGTTCCAAATGTTTGGATAACGGTCTGCCCCTGTTCCTGGTGGTTGTGGTAACGGATAGTAAGTGGCGCTCCCAACAACGCCCGGACTGGTTCCGGAAGGAACAAAGTACAACGACGGAATGCCCGTTGCATCCCATGCTGACCAGCTTATTCCAGTTCCAGCCCCCCCATCAGGATCTGTTCGTAGTAAAGGAAGTTTTTCATCCGCATCATCGCCGTACGTATAAAGACCAATCCCAGGGACCGTGTATTGCCAAAAGGTAGCGGGGGGGTAGTCATTCCAAGCGTAAGGATTCACGTAGAGCCATGGATCCGTGATATCTACAGTCGTGTTGACGTATGCATAGGGGGTATCGTACCAGTAGTGCTGAATTCCATCGGGGATGTCATCACCCTCTTCTGATTCATCAAACAGCCCACTACCCGGAGGCCCAATTGGGGTTAAATGGTCCAACAGTGCTGGATTTCTCCCTGCGGTAGTCGCAGGTCCCAAATCTGGATTAATTTGATTGTAAATCGGAATTTCGAATCGATACCATGGATATTCATCCGGGATCCCATCGCCGTCACCGGGAATGTTCGGGTCATTGTCCCAGATCAAGGTTGGAGATGTCGCATTGATATCCACGTAACCTGGGTCTAACCACCAATCTTCCGCTTTCATAAACTCCGGATCAACGAGATATTTCCAGTAATGCATGATATCAATTTCAGAGTTAAGGAAAGACTGCAGCAAGATGACCAAGTCGAGCTCTGGAAATTCGAAGGTTTCATTCGCGCCCCCACCACCAGCCCCAGCTGGATTGGTCAATGAATCAACCAAATCGGTCACGAGCCCAGCTAAATCACCCCCAACAAAATGCGCACCTAATCCAAATATTGGAATCCCTTGTTCTTCAAACAGATGCATTAATTGAGAGGGATTTCCTTCCAAACGAATACGCATGAAAATTTCTGGAGAAAATGTAAGAGTAATAAAAAGGTCCGCTGTTACTGTGAGTATCCCCCATAGATCAAGGACGTTAAATGAAAAAGGGATGCCGATCGGATCTAAGTCGATAACATTTAGATCTAATTCAGCAGGTACTGTGCTAATCACTTCCGCTATGAAGCTTTTTTCGTATTTTGCACCACCTGGAGGACTATAATTTGCGGATGGATTACCATATAAATAACCACCGGGATCCCAGTTTCTTGGGGCCCAACCCCAATTATCACAGGGTCCATTGGGGGCAATGCCAATCATATCACGGTATGGTCCGGTATTGTAAGACGTGTCATAGCCTAAAAAGTAAGCATAAGGATTACCATAACTCTGATTCTCGTATAGACATAATTGAACAAATTCCCCTCCTAAAACTCGCCCCGTTGCTAAAAGCTGTTCCATATTAACCATTCCTTCCATTAAGTCCCTAAGGTTAAAATAAAAGGGAATTGTTGTCGACCAGCCAAAAAGTCCTATATTTAAACCGATGTCAAGATCAAATTGCTGAAAATCACCTTCCCAACAGCTCCAGATACCCAGCTCCCTTAAGAGCGAATCCCATTCAGTTGAAGGGACGAAAATACCTAATAGCGAGAGTAGGCCTTTCAAACCGGCAAATGGATCTGAGGATCCATCACCATCGCCGCCACCTAAATCAATGAGTCCCAGTTGGTTGATGAGTGCCCATAAATCATCCGCGCCGAACCCAGATAAGAGTAAACCTAGAGACAAGTTGGACATCAACCGGAGATTGTCATATTTTGGGTAGTCAGGCGTCCAATTTCCCATCCCAATCTGATATAAGGAATACCCTCGGTCTTTCAAATCTTGATAGTCCATGTCATAGTGGTATTCAACGCATTCTGGAGCTGATAACCACGCAAACGGATTTAGTGCTTCGTGATCAAAATGCGCTAAGTCCCCTCCAACAATCATTTCCGTGATGAGGGGCATTATGATGTCGACTATCTCTTCTAATGAGACGGATTCTCCCGATAATGTTGATAATTCGGTTCCGGAGGGAAACATGCCAACAATTAGCGGAATAAGTACTTCTCGCGAAAAGATCCGGCTTCGATTCAAATAATCCATTATCGGTGTCAGATCATTGATTGCAGCATGCGCTAATTGGAATGGATCTGCCTGTTCTATAAATTTCGCAACTACTTCTTTAATAATGTTGTCAATTAAATCTCTGGAGGATCCGCTAAGCAAGTCATCCGCGGCTTCAACACTGTCGTCGCCGCCATCTCCACTAAACAACGCATGATAGGCGACATCCATCAACTCAAATGGCTTGATGCCAAACCCGACTGGCTCTGGTTGACTGATGTTAATCTTAAGATATCGGATAAGTTCTGGCATGATTCGATCGAAATCGATCCCCATTTCATAGAGGGCGCCTGGGAGATATGCAAAGATATCTGCGAGCAGATCAGAAGTACCACCGCCTTCTCCACCAGCACCCTCCTCTCCAGTTCCAAAGGTCATGTTCAGTATAGCACCAAAAATATTCGATAAATCCAATAAATGCAACTTATTCGTGGTATATAAGACTTGAATGGGATCTGATTGAAGGAATGAGTCTCCCCATTGGCTAGTATTAACGAAGATTCGTCCATAATCATTGAAACTTTTGTCAGTGTGAAATACATCCCACCAGGAAAAAGGATTAATCCACCTTCCATCTGTTGCGTTCTGGGTTCCATTAATAATAAGTAAAACATCTTTTACGCCATCTCTGGAAACTTGTAGGGTGTTCGCATCAATGACCTGCGCCGTTTCAAAATAGGAAGCTGTAACATCTATGAGCTGGCTGGTATTCTCCCATCCTGTACCATTAAATGAAAAGGGGTCAGTATAATTCACCCAATGCGTGCCATTCCAAACTGAATAATCAACCTGTGCGCCAACTTGGAAAGTATTAGTTACATTTGCGTCAAGTAGATAGTCATACAGATCATTACTTGGACCTGGTTGATTCATGATATTTAATAGCTGGCGTACGCTTAGGAGGTCTTGGAAGACCGTTTTCGAATTATTATGCGGGATGGAATTATTGAGATACTCGATGAAAAGCGGATCAATCCCGAGGTTCTCAGCTAATGATACCATCCCAAGTCCAAAATCGGGAGCATTTTCTGTGAAGTCGATTTTAAACTGATCTTCGGTGAATTTAAAATTCGAATAATCGTCTTCAGGATTAGGAAGCTCTGTATATTTATCAACAAAATCTGGAATATATCCGTGTCCGTCATGGGGCACATCATCATCCCGAGTTTCTCTGAACAGATACGCAATGCCATCTCCCTTATCGGTGCTCCCGATTGTTGCCATCAAGTCTGCCATGCTCTGCTTAAAAGTCTTGCCATCGAAGGTAGTAAAATTGACCACGAGATGCTGATGGTGCCAATCCCTTTGCTCAGTAGCCGACATGTTGTCCCAATCTTCCGGGTATTTATCGTCAAAGATTTGAAGTGGCCCGCCGCCTATACCCAAATAGGGGATCGGATCTCCTTGGACATCATAACTGACATTAGAAGGCATGTAAATACCGAACGGCATGAACGTGTCCATATCAGCGCTGAAATTCAGTTGTAGGATGGAATTGAAAGTATCAAACGCAAGCCCATTTATAAAGAGCTGATTGAACCCTATATAATCCATTAACATGCTGAAAACATCGCCACCTTCTTCTTCACCGCCGCCATCACCACCCCCCGTCAGCCCACTCATAAGACTAGAAATATTCACTTCTAATGGAACGTCAAGGCAAATCGAGAGTGGCATGTCGTTCAGCTTCAGATCGATGGACCCGAAAACTCCAATGGGTAATATACCATCTACAGCTTGCGTGAGTAGAGCACCCAACCCATCACCAACCGTGAAATTGGAATTTGGTCTTAGATCTCCCGTGAGACGAAGCGTTCCACCGGCGAGTATTCTCCCATCTCCAAGATCGCCCTCCTTTAACTCTGGCGAATCGGGATGATAGTCAAAAATCTCTTGATCACTCGCAAATCCTAATAGGCCAAAGATCCTATCGGCCCAATCTGGATTGCGGAGCGATGGCATGTCCGGGAGGTAGAGAAAAATCTGATTCTTAATGAATTCTCTGTTAATATCAGCACCATAAGGATTCCAAGTCAGATTTGCATCTGCAGCATCTGGGTTATGACTGCTTTGCATGAGCGTAATGTTCAAACCATGGACTCCCAGGTCATCCATGAAGTCCATCATTACATACGCGGACAAGGCGCCATGCTGAAAGAGCTCTTCCGTCCAAATTTTTAGCCCTGTTTGGTTATCAATCCCAGAATAGTCTCGGACAAAAGGACCACCAAATGGACCTGGATTTGAATCATTGTAGTTTTGGATGTCATAAATACTCAATGGCACTTCAAAGAGCAGATCGAACAGGCTAGGACCGCCGTTTCCACCGCCACCATCACCTCCCAAGCCACCAAGTAGGTCTGTAAAATTGAGGAATCCAGATAAATCAATCCCCAGTCCCATACTCAATGGAAAATTAAATCCTAGGATATCAAGTGACACTGAACCTGAAAGATGCATGAGAGTGTCATTTGTATAAGGATCTTTAGTGCTCCCGGTCCTTAAAATGGTCCCAATCATTTGCCCAAGAGCACTTGATTGCCCTTCATAGGTTTGATCATTATAGAGATAGAATTTTATTTTCCAATCTTTGGGTTCGTCCGTGGTAGACACTCTCAATGGGTCCGACTCAATCCCAATAACCCGCGTCCAGCGTCTATTCGTACCATAGTCAGGCTCTTTATGTGGATTAGGATCGCTAAAATTGTCATATTTCCAGCCGAGAACCGTTTCCTTTTCTAAACTGTAGGGCATCCCGGCTTTCCAGAAAATTGTAATGTCCAATCCTGGGATGAGCAGGTCAAACTGGAAGGGGTCCGTATTGCTCACGTTCATCGTGATTTCAAACACCGTGTGATTTTCAGTGCTCTCCCCATGGAGACATTTTATGTCCTGAATGCTGGAAAGCAACGCATCCCATTTGAATTCTAATTCTTCCGGTTCCCCCAGAGCATCGTACTTGACCTCCACAAAATTACTAATAAAATTCAGTAAGTTCATCATTGGAACAATGGCAGTTTCCATTAAAATGGGAATAAAAGCAGACGTGGTAAATAATACAATTATAATGGCTGCTCGTATCTTTCCTACTGCCATTGGTTCTTCCTCCGTGGTTGATAGTTAATTTGAATTTTAAAGTCAATTGAATTCAATGTGGTATATTTTAAATCCATTGAAGGTTCTTTTGACAATATTCTTACACTCCTTGCAAGGTACTCTCCCATTTTCATCGAAAAGAAGTGATTTTAAAATGAGAGATGAGTTAATTCGCGTGATTTTTCTTGTTTTTCAAGGATTAAACCATTTTCCACACTCTCATGTGGATATTTGGCTGATCGATCGTGTCGATATTTTTTGAAGTGTCAGGATATCCTGAAACGTCACCTTTTCAACATCATTGACATAAAAAATGACTAGATAATAGTATCTTTTTTTAAAAAAAGGGAAGGAAATGAATTTAATTATTTGTCTTTCGGTTTAGAAGCTTCTTTTGCCTCTAATTCTTCAGTTAGCTCTTTAAATCGTTCTTCTCCGATGAGGCTTTCGACAAATTCTTGTCTATCAACTGGTCCAAGTTCCTTTATCTGTTGCAATAGAATGGGTTTCTCCTCTGGGCGAACCCCGACTTTATCAAGTTCTGCCGAAATAATGTCTATTGGGACTTCGGGAATTTTCTCGAGTACTTCGGGAGCAACTTTTGGTGCAATTTTTGCGATGGGTGGAGGGAGTTTCTTAAGGGGTGGTGGTTTCAGTACAATCCCGACAATTCGAAGGAGGTCCGTAGCTTCAAGGAAGATCAGATGGTCTCGCGATTTCATCACGCCCGCGGCAATCTTCTTATCTTTAGAGATCTTGTCGATCGATTCTTCAATTTTCCGAATTACATAAGGAGTTGTCAGGAACTTGTAGCTCTTGTAGGATGAATAAGCTAATACCACGGCACCCACACAGCCTAGAATTATCCAGAAATAAACGGTTAAGGGCCCAAGGAATCCTTCTGATTCAACGTATAAATCAATAACTTCATCGGATTTTTCTATGCTTGCAATGGCCCAACCATCGTAGTAGGTTCCATATTCATAAACTGTATTAACTCCAGGGACAAATTTTATGCTTCCCGAAAGAGTATAATGCCCACCTGCAACCCACTGGAATGGTTTTGATGGCTCCCAGACTTCAAATTTGACTTCGTATATTCCCGGTGCAACTTCATCAAAAGTACCTTCAAATTTATCCTCTTCTAATGGAAGAATATTGAATGAGATTTCACACCCGGAAACATTTTCTCCCGTGATCAAGTCCCTAGCATACACCCTAATAGGATGGAACCTCCAATTACTCTGGCTATAGGTGAGGGTGGTAGTCTCTGGGATGATTGCAATTGGACGTTTATCAATTGTTAGTTCTTGTTCGAGATAGGTGTAATGAACGAGTTCTAGGGATTGAAAATTTGGTCTTTGGGGAATGATCTCAAGTTCGAACTCTTTCCCGAACTCTGTCCAATGAAAACTGGACTGCAATAGGCTTAAATTCAACATAAAATGATAATACCCGTTAGCATCTGGTGTATTCACCCAAGTTTGATACCTGACATTTTGAACGATTTCTTCCCGGAGAATTAAACTGATATTTGCATCTCGAATAACATTGCTGAGTTTATATCCCTTCATCCGTTCCGTGACGTCAATTAATGAGACATTCAGATAGATGATTTCCTCAGGACAAGTGCGTTTAGGATCTGTATCAATGAACTGCCGCAAATCATGGAATGCCATAATGTCATCGATGTCATTGTAATCGGTTATCGAACCAGCTTGGAAAACCCCAGAGATATTTAACCCTATCATGTGTATCTTCCGGAGATTCAGGTCCATGCTTTGGTGAGTGAGCGGGTACACTGAATAGTTCCCTTTTACTCCTCTGAAGAACACGTCGTAGTTGTCCGAAGCTAAATTACGTATTGGATCACTGGTATTGAGAGTGGCTGAATATCTCCCGGGAATGCCGCCGATCTCAGTAAAGTTACCCGAAGTCATCAGCGTGCCATCCTCTTGATGGACATAAAATCGGAAATTTATTCCGCTCAGTAGTTTAGAATTCACTTGATCGGTCGCATCAATCGTAAAATTAAGTATATCACCATAATAATAGTTTTTATAGTCAGGAATTTGACTCGGTGAATAATAATTGTCATCTAAGAAGGTTTTTCTTCCCAGAACTAAGGGATCTTCAAGAGCAATTGATAGATTCACTTTGTTAGGCATCACTTTGATATAATGTGTAATATCATTGATCTTGTAGGCATTTGTCAGATTATAAATTCTGGTCTCAATATAAATATCGATAGGAGATCCACCTAAGGATGGGTCAGTGTCATCATAATCGGTTGAAAATGATCCCGTTCCGAGATTAACCACTGTCCAGTTAAAATCGTAGTAAAACCAGCCCCATGTCGAAGGATCGCTCAAATTTTCTCGATGCGGGTCAGGTTGACCATTGGGTAAATCAGTACTGCTAGTTACTAAGGACCAGTTCAACCTCTTACCAGCTGCATTCTCTCCAAAAATTTCTGGAGGTAAGTTCGGATTTGGACTAACCCAGGATTCTACATAATAATATCCACCCGTGCTCATTATTGCATTGAGATAAGTCGAATTGAATCCAACGCCGTTTGTTTGATTGGTATATCGCATATAGAGGCGTGTAATATTTGCACTCTCATTATGCCAGAAGTATTCTGAGGGCGTCCCTGGAGAATTATCCGGGTTTCGGATTAGTACAGTCGGATAGCCTTGGGCTTCAATGACCCCTAACGTGATGCATGCTTTGTGATCATCATAATCATCCGCGGGATCGGGACCGCCATCATTCTGGAGGGTCATGTATAAATACTCAAATCCCCAGCCCCACGCATTATCTGAGATATTAGTAGTTATATTGATGTAATATTTCTCGGCTCCAACAGTTTCATGTGCATCGTACGGAATTTTGATTCTTGATCTATAGATATTGTTTTCCAATGGATTCTGCTCTAATGTTCCATTCCATATACATAAGGGACTATTGATGTTCGCTAAGCCATCACACCACGCAGATAGGTTATCTTGAATGACACTCCAGCGCATTTGAATGCTTCCATTCCACGTGTCCGCATATCCATCACCATCAAGATCCGTAATTTCACTAGCGACCCCAACGGAGCGATTATTGACCTCTTTTGATTCCGTTGCTCCAATATGCGCAGGAGTATGGTCCTCCAATTCTATGCTTAACTCATAGGTCCTGCCTTGCTCCCAAGATGAGAAGAGAGGGATAGAACTATATTGCAAATCGACCACGATTTGAAACCATCCCTGAAGCTGATAATTCTCGAAATCTCCGTTCATGTAAGTGCTATTTCCAAATAAATTAATGGTAAATGTCCGATTTCCAACTCCGCCCATCCAGGCTTCACTATTTAGCCAGCCATCAGGAAAATCTCCATCGGTGTGAAGGTCATAGTAATACATGTTACCACTCTTTTGCATAGTTAAAGTCTTCTGCACGATGGTTTGATTACTGATATGAGGATGATCAATCACTAAAGTTGCATCATCCAAAGGCAAACATGGAGAAACTAAAGGATCGGTGATGTTCACGCTAATACGTAATATTTCTCCAGCGAGCACTATATTGGAACTCGATAAAGTGTGGTCTTGGCGAAATGCTAGAGTACTGATTGAAATATTTCGTTTTATACGAACGTAACGAGCTGCAAAACCCACTTCATCATTGCGTGAATCCGTGTCGATCCACTTCACCATTGCCACGTAATGATCATTTGTCGTCGCATCATTAGCTATATTCCAATAGGGTTTTATAACAACCGAATTTGGCACGATTGTTTCATCTGGATATGATCCAGAAACGGGATTGCCCTGATGATCTGTATAATTCACCCATATTAACGAGCCCGCACCCCCACTATCAGCCGCCGTTGAAAAGTTAATACGGGAAGCGCTAGCCCCACCGACATAATAGTCATAGGAAGTACTTCCAGTCTGATCTTGGACGTCAAAATCCGTGACCTTGTTGGGAGAGGTGCAGGTAATCGTCCAGATGCCCGTGTTATCTTCATCGTTCTCGTAAATGCTGATGTTCTTCATGCCACTCCAAGCCGGTTCTGAATACGTGACAGGTTGACCGATCGAATCCTCCACGCTCACGACATCCCAGTCAGCAGCATTCCAATCGGGAATGTACGGGATCATAAGGTTATATTGCCACCCCGACGCGATCGCTACGACATCATGAGTGATTGTCCACGTCACGGTGTCATCGAGCCCATCGGGTTCCGTGGGAACGCTGAACGTGGGCGTGATGGTGTGGTATTTATAGCTGGCATAAAAGGTTGCGGTGACGCTACTTAATTCAATTACGGCATCTGAGGTTGTATCCAACCAAAACGTGCTGGAGTCGGTGGAACTCTGCCAAGTGCTATCAAAAGTAAATCCACAGTTATGTTCTGTTATGTAATCCCACGAAATGGTATTGTTTGAATGTTCCTCGTCTTTACACACTAATTGAGCAACATCAGCAGGAGCGTAATTTTGAATAAAGAGAATTACATTGTCAATCCAGATCGATTGCCCAGGATCTTGTGCATACCAGTTCGCGGCTCCGAATACTACGCTAATCTCGACCGTAATTGTGGCTGGTCCTGGATCTGAGCCAAAGTCATTTTCGACCCCTCCATGTACCAACGTGTGCCATTGGCCATTGGGTGTCAAGTCATCTCTTATGCTATATCGATTTAGGACTCCATTGACAACGACGTCTAGATAGAGACTGCCATCTGCGGCAGATCCGGGGAGGAAGGAAGGCTTAATGAAATAATCTAATGCCAAAGAGCTGGAAGTGGTTGCATTTCGGTTATTGAAGGTGAAGCTCTGGGTGATATCGGGATTAACATCGTTTCCATAGAGTTCGGGGATCATCACCGTCATTTCTAATCCATCTACGAAAAAATATAAATAATCGCTGTCCTCATTGTTTCGATCTTCCCACCGCCAAAACTCATTGCACCAAGTGTCATGGCTCTGATATTCCCACCACGTCTGCCCATCATCTACATCCATGTAGACCACTAGTCTAAACTCCACGTAAAAACTTCCTCCGATCTGATCTCCAAAGAGGCCTGCGGCTCGTAGATCGACTGGTGCTATCTCAATCCATCCTGAATCCCCGGGATCACCTCCCCCAACCGCTTGCCAGTCTTCTTCTGTTTGCCACCCTAGGTTACCAGTTTGGGTAAATACATTATAGGAGAAGACGAACCTATCCCGGTCACTGTCGTAATGTCCATCCCATAATGGTCCTTGGTCGAAATCAAAGGAATAATAGCGGTAGGAGAACTTGAAGGAGGCGGATGACACGGGAAGACCATTGGGGAAGTCAAAAGTATACCGAGATGTGAAGGTCACGGTATAGGAATCACTGCTGGCTGTTTCAGCATCAGAAATATAGAACCGCCAAGCCCCATTCCGATTGCCGGTCCCGCCGCTATCTCCCGCCCCCCATGGGTAACCCGTGCGGCGGTCATTTGTTACTGAATTAGCAGTTCCGCCTCCCATGTTCGTGGAGCCAGACCACTCGAAAGTGGGGCCAGTGGGAGTTCCGACATCTCCCTCGTTATCCGCAACTCCTGAGGTGTATTGAGGTGGGCTGCTAGCCGGAAGTGAATTGGAAGCGAAGTTGAAACTCGCCGCATCCCCATAAGTTCCAACATCGACTACGTAGTCGGTATCTCTGCCTATTGTAATGGCCGGCCCTGTATGCGCTGGGTCAGGGTTAGTATTCCATGGAGGGGAGGGCACCCAAAAGTCTTGACTAAAATCACTGTTGGTGATCCAATCTTTTGTCTCGAAAATGTCATTCACATTGAGCTCTAGGCGCGTGCCAGTCCAATATCCTGATGATCCCGGGAGATCGAACGTGACGGGGAATCCATTGGTTGCATATCCTCCTGTCGTGATGGACCGCTGGAGTTTTTCAACCGCCGTTCGAGGCGTGCCAGATCCCGTATATGCGGGATAAGTGCTCGGTAAATCGGCTGCTTGGAAAGTCGTTTCACTAGATTGACTTGCAGGTGGAATCAGGATCTTGCTAGGAGCTTGTTGGACAGGAGTAACTAGCAAGAGACCAACTGTTCCGGTTAAAATACTAATCGCAAGAAGAATGAGAATGAGTGATGTTCGAGAAGTTCGTTGGATTTGATGTAATTTATTCGTCATTTCAATCACTTTTTGAAATTTAGGAAATTTTTAATTGGATTGATATGGAATCAACCCATACCTGAGTTATTTCCCCTCTAGCGAGCATATAAATGTCTTTTGGAATTATCTTTTCAATAAAACCTGAAGCTAATCCAAGAAAGGCGTGGTTACTTCAATTTTTTCCGTGTCAAATCCTTCTTCTTCCCAAATTTAAGATAAATATAAGCAAGCGCGAAGATTGTTCCTGCAAAAATAGGTACATACACGTAAATTAATATGTAAGAAGTAGGGATTTCTTGGAAATATTGGCTATAAAAAAAAAGAGGAATCGCCTGTTCAATCGTCCACTTTTCTAAATTAATTACCGTCCCATTATTGAAGAATTTTCGGTTGAATGCTTTTTTAACCCCATCCCAGCCGATGGAGTTCAAATGAGCTGTTGAAGAGGTTAATAAATCTTCCAAGGATGTATCATTGAGAGAGTCAATCACTTCAGAGAGCGCGAATAACCAAATGCTTAGGTCTGAAGGTCGGTTGGTTGCATCGGGATTCGTTCCATTTATGTCACAAGCTGAATAAAATTGCCCACATTCATCATCCCACAGATAATTTTTCGTAAAATTAACTAGAGGAACCAAATAATCATTCCAATAAGTCAGATTTCCAGTAATATTCGTGGCTTTGGATAAAGCCAGAACTGCTGCAGCTTGATCCGTCAATGTAAATTCCGTGGTTGCATTAATCGTTCCATTTTCCAGAGCACTGAAAACGAACCCTTTTAAATTACTGTCCCAAAGATTTGTTATCATAAAATTAAGGGTAGTATTAGCATAAGTCATATAGGTCTCGTTTCCCGTGATTTCATAGTAATCCATGAGAGCGAGAGCAGGCCACGCTTGGTACCACGTGTACTTGTAACGATCGGTAATTTCCTCATGAAATGGTAAATATTCAGAGTAAAATCCGCCGTATGTGGAATCCCATAGCTTAGTAATTAAAAAATTTGCAGTTTGATTACCCCAAACATCTATATAAGTCTCATTTAGGGTATATCTATAAAAATCAGTAATTGTCAGTAATACCCAAGCTTGATATGTTGCTATTTGAAGCACGGAGTTATTAAACATCACATGTCCCATAGCGGGAATGCTTCCATTTTGATAAACCCAATGATAGAACCCCTTATTTGTTTTATTTTGTAAGTAATTGAAGATAAAATTCAGTGCATCCATTCCATGTGTGTCGAACGTTGAGTCATCCTCGTGGGCGATCTCATAATGTAAAAGCGCCCTGACTGTCCAAATATTGAAAGAAGTATATTTATTAAGCCCTTCATCTGAGATAGTCCCGTTATCGAAATGAAATTTATAGAACCCTGAATTATCTGAATCCCACAATTCCCTTTTTAAGTGATTGACAATTAATTTTGGATAATTTGATTCATTTATTAAATAATTATATTCTAACTCGTTTATTATAACTATCCAGGATATGATAGAAACAACAATTAAAGTAATAACAAGAACTTTCTTCTTCTTAGGATGCATAATTCATTACAATAAAAGATTGAAACAGAACTTAATACTTATGATTTATAAAAGGAATATTATTCCAAACCATTTTCACGGAACAAAAATAATTAATAATCTTATTTTTATAAATTGAGAACAATGAGATTCGATATAATTGTTATTGGGGCGGGTCCCAGCGGGAGTACTCTCTCTAGAATTCTGGCAGAAGCAGGGATTAAAGTTCTACTTCTTGAAAAAAAGGAATTGCCTTATACAGAAAAAAATGAAAAAGTTTGCGCTGGAGTCTTGAATCCCAGCGGCATTGAAGCTTTAGGTGGAATTCCCTCAGAAATAATTGAGCGACAAATAAAGATGGCAGAGTGGATTTCAAAAAGTGGATATCGAGGAAATTTTCCCTTTAAAAACAAGCGGAATATCAATGCTGTAACAGTTAATCGTAGAGATTTGGATAATTGGCTTGTTGAGTTATCTCAAAACTCAGGTGTAACTCTCATCTCAAATTTAAAGGTTAAAAATATTGAATTTATGAACGGTCAGATTAAAGTTCTAACACAGAAAGGCGATTATATTGCGCCTTTTATTGTGGGCTGTGGCGGATTTACCTGCCCCGTAGCAAAAAAGATCGCAAAAATCCGGAATATTAGATTTCGCCGTCGAGATAATTCAGTAATAACTTGTCAAAATATTATAAAAGTTCCAAAGAATGTTATAGAAGAATTTTTTAATGAAAAGATTCGTGTTTTCCTAGATTATTCTTTAGCACCCTTTGGTTACTTTTATTTAATTCCTCATACTGATTCTCTTTATGTAGGGATGGGTTATTTATTAAAAAACCAACCGAAAAATAAGAAAATTACTGATTTTTTGGAAAATGGGTTGAAAGATCCTAGAATTTCTAGTTTGTTGGGCGGGGATTATCAAATTTTACAGAGAAGAATCTGGTTTGTGGTTTATCAGAAAAATTTCCCGAAATTTAATGAAATAATTGGTCCCAATTGGGCTCTAACTGGCGAGAGTGCTAATCTGGTAACACCATTTGTTGGTAGCGGAATAACCCCTGGAATTATTTCAAGTAAAATATTAGGAAAATTTCTAATTCCTTATTTTGAAACTGAAAATCAGGATGTATTGAAATTTTACTATGATGAACTTTCTATTACGCTTAAAAATCGGTTTAGTAGTGAAAATGCCCTATCTCGCTTACTCACTTCAAATAGACGAATGGATAATTTCGTGAAATTTATCTCAAATCATCCAGAATACCTTGAAAAAGCAATTGTTGAACAAAAGAAATTAAATTTTATGGAAAAACTAAAAATCCTTATTCATACCATTTTTTAATATGATTCTATGATTCTGGGAAGATTCATGATTAAGAAAAAAATTCAAGGATTTCTTGCTCTTACCCGAATTTGGTTTATAACATTACATTTTATTAACACCATTACAGCCGCAATAATGTTGAGTTTTACGAGTTTTCTTTCAAATTTAGGAATTATTTTGTTAGCTTCTTTACTCGCAGCATTACTTGATGGAATTGGTGTAGTTTTCAATGCGATTACTGATCTTGAAATTGATAGAATTAACATTCCAAATAGACCTCTACCATCTGGAATTATTTCGATATCTACCGCAAAAATAACAATAGTTTTTTATTCAGTTATCGCAGTAATCCTATGTTTCTTTTTTAATCTCGCGAGTTTTATCGTTCTGGCAATTGGTTTTTTTGTTACTATATCTTACTCATTAGAACCAATAAGGTGGAAAAAGAGGCATATCTTTTCTCCATTAATGATTGGCGTTGGATATGGCTTGGAAGTAATTTTAGTAGCAGTAATTTTCGATATGTTTAACGTTCAAAATCTCCTCTTATCACTTATTGTAATTGTATTCGTTTGTGGTATCGGTTCTTTGAAAGAGTTTCCAGATATTGAAGGAGATCGAAAAGGGGGTGTAAATTCTGTTCCAATAGTCTTGGGAATCAAAAATGCCAAAATTTTGTCAGGTCTAGTTATCTTTTTGGGCGTAATAGGTTTTTCAATTTTCACAGCATATGAAAATTTATTTTTTGTTTATCTCCCGTTTGCCATTTTCGCAATCGGTTCCTCTTTTACTCTACTTATTAAATTTAAAGCAGATGAGAATATACGAAAATATGTGAAATTGACGAAAATAGCCTTGTTAAATTTATTATTACTTCCAATCTTCTACATAATATTTGGAGTTTTAAGATGACTTCTAACTTTGTGAATCTTTCTAACACAGAGGACTTTCGGTCTTTATAATGCCTATAAAAGAAAAGTTTTTGTATTATTTAAAAGGGATAGGTGGTTACTTTGAAGATAGCCTCTTACTTTTTATTAAACCTAAATCTACAATCAAAAAAATAAGAGAAAAACCATTCTCTATCAAATTATTTCTAGTAAATATTTTTTTAATTACCATCATTCACTCAATTTTTAATTTTCTCGTTGCAATTAAATCGTTACCATGGCATATTGTAAATACTATAGGTCTTACTTGGCAGATATTTGTATTCACAATTTTTGTAATATCGTTTAGTCCCTTTTTAATAGATTATATATCTTCTAAAATTACCGGAATTAAAAATCAGCTCTATCCTCTTTCAAAAGTTTATCTCCACGTACTTATAATCTTTGCATTATATCCATTAATTAACCTCTTTCTAGGAATTTTTGGTGTTCCATTTAATTTTTTATTACCATTCGCGACAAGAGCTGGTATAAC
The DNA here is from genome assembly GCA_013375455.1 of Candidatus Helarchaeota archaeon. Next base: position 23,881 of record JABXJT010000064.1, read on the forward strand.
AGTTGGCCAAATTTTTGAAGGAGTTTTAATTTCTCTCATATCTATTTTTATTATTTATTATTTCTATCATTCTCTAAAAGCAGTCCTTATCTCCATTCTAATGATAGGCTTATCATTTCCTTTAATTCTCTACGGAATAGATTTCGTATATTATGTTTTAATGAGTTATTTTTATGGTTTTGCTAGATATGGAATCATGCAAGATCCTGCTCATATAATCTTATGGTGCATGGAAAATATGTGGTTTATTCTTTTGATTTTAGGATTTGGTCTAAGTTATTTCCTTTATCAAAAAAGAAATTATTTCAAATTTTTAACGAAACCACAAATTATTTTGAACATCCTCTTTTCTTTACTTATTCTATCTGGTTATATGATAAGTGGATTTATTCTTCCCATTCCACAATTAATCTCTCTCATCATTTCAAGTATAGCTGCTTGGAATTTTGTGATTCTAGTTTTCTATTACTATAATAATTCAAATCAATCAACCAATAAGTTAATTTTAAATAAGTGGGAAACTTTTATAGCCGGATTTTGGTTACTAACAACTACTATTTCCTTTTCCTTGGTAGTTTCTTTTATTTCCACCTTTTTCCTCTCTCTCTTTTTATTCCTCTCTTTAATTTTTATTAAATATTTTCAATCTATTTCTAAATTTTATTATCAGAAATTTTTTATATTTATATCACTTTATTTAATTCTATTAATGGGCTCAATTCCAAACTATATCTTTGTATTTGAATCATTACCTTCCGAGCTCGCAATTGAATGGCCAACGTTATTTTCTTTTTGGATTGGGATACCAATCGCGGCTATTCCTTCTCTATTTCTCAAATCCAGTTATTTTTATCCTCCCTGAAGTTCTATGGAATTCAACGCTAAATTTTCTTCTTGTTTAAAATATTTCCAAAAATAGGGGAATGCAATTAAAGTGCATACTAGAAAAATTAAACTATAACCATCTGCTCCCGTAGGAAGCCCTAAGAAAGGTGATAACCAGAAAAACCAGAAGGGCCAAGCAATAAAAATTATCCAGAACATTAACAGTAATGAACTGGTTGCTAATATCGATCTTTTTAAATTGATTTTAAAATTCCAGCGAACCATGCTTGGCGTGCGAATTATTAATAAAACATACATAAAAATTATTCCCGCAGATAACCCCACGAGCTTATCATAAAAGAGAGAATGCCATGGATTTAAAGGGTTCCACTCTCCCCAAATTCCAAAATCAAAGACGAAAGGAAGGCCTAGGATTTTATTAAAAAAAAGATCAAAAAATGGGATGACTAGATGAAATGTATTTGCGTAAAATATGTAATTAACAAGAGGTCTAAAATTTCCCTTTCCACCGAGTCCGCGTGCAGAAAGTGTCAGAAGAACTGAAGCAAAGACAGTTATAAAAAAGGGAAAGATAATCATATTCATAAAAATTTCACGGGTTAATTGAAAAAATCCAACGACTATTTGAAATGCAACCTGAAGAAGCACTCTTACTGAGCCAACAATTGCACCATAGACAAAAATAAACCATAAACGGAATTTTTTATTCAGGACTTCATCTCTATTTCTATTTAAAACATAAAGTCCAAGCCCATCAGTAGTCGTTTGAATGATCTGCGTAAAAAAATTACGAACCTTTTTCCAACTCATGGCAAATTCCATTGCAATTGTTAAAATTTTCTATTATAGTTTATCTTCTATTTCTTTGAACTGAATTCTAACTTGTCTATCAAAATTCTTATGATTATACTTTAATAGAAAGTGTCTTTAAATATTAATATCAAGAAATTAGGGCTTAAATTAATCTTTTTAGGTGGTAAGGTTGAGTAGAATTATTGAGTGGTTAAAGACGTATCGCGAATTTATCAGAGTTGGACCGTTTTTTGTTCTAAATTTAATGCTTGTTCTATCGGCATTACTGGGTGGGCTCAATCTCTCGATATCTTTAATGCCACTCATTCTTTCTATGATTTCACTTTCTCTAGCATGGAATTTTGGGGTAATAGTTAATGATTATTATGACATGGAAATTGATAGAATCAATTACCCGAATCGCCCTGTTGTCCGAGGCGCATTAACCTCTACACAATTAAAACTCTTAGCTATTTCCCATATCATAATCAGTTTGATCATAGCTATTTTGGTGGATATTTTTACCTTAATTTATATCTCTAGCATAATTGTAATTCTATTTCTTTATTCGGTTCCGTTGGTACGAATAAAAAAGACCATTTTCGCCACTGGTGTTATTGGATTTATCTGTGGTATGGCAATTTTAATTGGAGGGAGTGTTAGTTCCTATTCTGCTGAAAATCTATATATGGCCCTCTGGGTCACAATCGGGATATCCTTGCTGGGACCCATTAAAGACTTCAAAGATATTGAAGGTGATAAAGCCGAAGGTATGAAAACCCTTCCGATATTATTTGGGATTAAAAAAGCTACCTATATCCTTATGGGTTTCGCGACTTTTTCAGTCATATTAGGTATAACAATTCTTGAATTTCTTCTACAAAAACCCATTCTGGCTTCTATTTTAGTAATAATTTTAGGAATAGCCACAATTATTTTATTAGAATTAAATTTAAAAGAAAAAATTGACCCTCGAAGGGCTCACAACATTACATTCATACTCCTCTCATTCTGCTTGCTTTCATTCTTTCTCTAATTTATTAATTTTCAACAACAAATCTCGATAGATTAATAAGGATAACGGTCGTTCATACTAGAATTATGAGTATCTGGACGGAGAACTTCATAGTAGACGCCTTCTCTATTTGTTTTTCAGCTTGCTTTCATTCTTTCTCTAATTTATTAATTTTCAACAACAAATCTCGATAGATTAATAAGGATAACGGTCGTTC
>JABXJT010000065.1 GCA_013375455.1 Candidatus Helarchaeota archaeon
TGATTCATCCAGCCGAACTGAAATACTTTTTGCTGCTTGGTCCTCTACATCCTCAAAACTAAGTTCATACGCCTTCCAATCATCCATTAAACGCATTGCCGTAAAGGTATTTTCCGCCAAGGGGATAAATTTCTTAGCGTAAAAGGTATCGGGAATTTCTCGCAACACCTCTCCCCTCTTTCTCAACTTTAGCTCCTTCAATTCATAACCTTCCAAAGGTTTCACTCTCTCATTAATAGTTATCGTAATAGGATAATGATTTCAATTAAGTATTTTCCTAAAATTCAGATAAAAATTTCTTCGATTTCATTCAAATCTTGTCTTTCGTCCGATTCCTCGTGAAATAATTTTTTGGGAATCTATTTTTTCTTCTAGGGGTGTCTCATGGGTCACATCCAAGAACATACCTTCAAGCATCTCCTCTATGTCTAATCCCAAATCTTCTAATCGTATCCAGCCTTCGGAATATTTCCAATCGAAGGCCTCATTTTTATAAGTTGCTTTGTCTTTTAAGTTCGGGGGAACTGCGGTCATGGTTTGTAATGGCTTGGGAATTCCTGTTGTAGTCGTAAATGATACATAGGCAGAGTGATAGAATTCAGGAAAGTTGTCCTTTAGGCCTTGACCTATTTCTTTGTCTACCCCAATTAAATATAATTTATGTCCTGTGAAAAGCCCATTAACTCTCAATTGCCAGCCTAAGCGGCCCATTAAAATGATGGTGGCGATTAACGGAGGCCATGGAGTATATCCCATCCACGCATCGGGGAGCCCATAAATCTGTTTTGCGCTGATTCCATCATAGATGGCAGAGAACGCTTCCCAAGAGCTAGCCTCGAAGGCCACACTCACTCCAGCGCTCAGCCAGACCTGACATACCACGAAAGAGGCGCTGGCCCATTGCGGAGTTCGTTCGTTCCGAACGTCTTTAAGTATATCCATTACTCGATGACCAGATTTATTCATATTCAAATGAAATTTTTTAGGAATTTCTTTCAGTTTATAACCCAGTTTTTGGTGGCGGCGTTCGAGCAGCTCATCCTCAGAATCAATTATCCACCAATCAACGGGAATTCCGTCCTCTACATGCCCATTTAAAATAAAAAGGATTTCTTCCAGTTCATCATTAAGAACGAAATATGAAATATCACAGGATTCCCCATAGAGTAATTTCATTGATCCTTGTTGGAGATCAGCCCGAATACAGCCCAGAGGCGGAAACAAGGGATACGTAAGGACCTTTTCAGGATTCTTAATGGTTCCTTCCATCGTTTCTTTCGCGGTTAGAATGGTCTCATCCAGATGAAGCTTCATTGTTGGATATAGAGTATTCTGACCCCAATCTAGGACTTTATCAAAAACCTCCCAGCCCATCTCTTTAAACATCCGCCAGAGATGGCGCCCTAAAGGCCAAAATGCTTTAGTAACGAATGTATCTGGAATATCAGCGTAGGTATGACTCAAAAAAATCCCCGTATTGAGAAGACATCGAAAAATAACCCAATATAGATTATAAAACCGATATATTTTTTAAAGATATCCTAGAAAATTAACCTGAAGACGTTATAAAAAGAGTGGAGCGAAATGGCATCAGAGGAAAATTATTTTGTGAAGGTTGAGAATATCAGCAAGGAGTTCAGACGAGGAACCTATGCAATCCGAGATATTTCCTTTATCTTACGAGAGGGTCATAGTTTTGGAATTCTGGGAAAATCCGGATCAGGCAAATCCGTGTTGATGCACGCGTTGCGCGGCACGAAAGGGTTTGATCCAACGCATGGGAAAGTGTTTTATCGCGTTGCGCATTGTGGATCATGTAACTGGATTGAATATCCAAGTAAAGCTAGTGATCCCTGCCCAAAATGTCGGGGTCCTATGACTCTGAAAATTGTAGATTTATGGGAGGAAGAAGCGAAGGGGTCAGAGATCTATCATTCGATTTACCACCGGGTTTCAATCATGCTCCAACGAACGTTTGCATTGTTTGGAGAGTATCCAGTAGTGGTAAACATTCAGAACATTCTGGCGAAAGCAGGTGTAGCTGAGAAAAAGAAACAGGGTCGAGCACTGCGAATCTTATCGCAAGTCAAGCTTACCCATCGCGCGCTGCATCTTGCTCGCGACCTCTCGGGAGGGGAAAAGCAACGAGCGGTGTTTGCTATGAGTTTAGCCAAGAATCCACTATTATTTCTTGCTGATGAGCCGACAGGGACCCTCGATCCGATAACCGCGGAAGCTGTCCATAATATAATGAAGAAAACCGTGAAAACAGGAAATCTCTCGCTCATCGTGACCTCACATTGGCCTCATGCGGTTGCTGAACTCTCCGATGAAGCCATTCTGCTCGAGCGGGGGGTAATTACAGCCCGAGGTGACCCGAATGACGTTGCCAAAACGTTCATGGATCAAATTGAAGAAGTTCATTATGAAAGCAAGATAATCGACCATCCTTTAATTAAATTAGAGGAATGCGTCAAATGGTATTATACGTTTGACCGTGGAATCATTAAGGCGGTAAACGGCGTATCTTTCATTATTAATGAAGGGGAGATTTTTGGATTGGTTGGAGTCTCAGGCTCGGGAAAAACTTCATTATCTCACATGCTCATTGGGTTACGCCCCATTACTAAAGGGAAGATATATATTCGTATTGGGGACGATTGGATTGATATGAGCATCCCCGGACCAGGTGAACGTGGTCGGGCAACGCGGTACATGTCCATCCTTCACCAGGAATACTGTCTCTACCCACATCGCACGGTCCTCGAGAATTTAACAGGGGCCATTCGCGCACGGGTTCCAGAAGAAATGAAAACAAAAAAAGCATATGACGTGCTTTATGCCGTGAATTTTACGAGCGAGGAAATTGATAGCATCCTTTACAAGTTCCCTGATGACATCAGCGAAGGCGAACGCCACCGGGTTGCGATTGCACGTGTCCTAATCAGAGAACCAAAAATTGTCCTCTTGGATGAGCCAACTGGCACGGCGGATCCACTCACGCGCATGGAAATTGTTCGATCCATCCACAAATCACGAGAAGACCTAGAACAAACGTATCTCATCGTTTCTCACGACATAGATTTTATTCTAGACGTCTGCGACCGAGCAGCGTTGATGCGAGCTGGAAAAATCGTCATCGTGGGAAAACCAGCGGATGTAATCCAAACAATGCGAGAACAGGAAAAAGCAATGACTGCTTAAACCCCCTTTTTTTGGTGTGAATGTTCTGAATGACGACTTTTTAATTGAAATGGTAGAATCGCTCATTATTTCCGAATTCGAAGAGAACGACTATTTAATTATAGACCAACAGGTCATTGATGTCGATATCTCTCCTGATGAGTTGAAAAAAGTCTTGGAACGGGTCCTCAAATCCAAAAGTCAATCCCTCAAGGATAAGATTGCACTCGTTTTACGAGAAGGACGTCAAGATTTACTCAATACGGTTTTTAAACGGGCGAAAAAACGGCACAAAACGAGAATGGCACTTCGCTTCATCATGTTTGAACAGGATGAAATGGGGGAGTAGTTCTCCTGAATACCATTGATTTGATAATAGAATGCGCGAAAATCCCATCATTTAGTTCCTATGAAGATCGAATACATCCGTTTATAGAGGAAATCGCTGGAAAGGTAGAAAATGCCAAGCTTATTAAAGTACCTGACAAAAACATTATAATTCAGGTACCAGGGAAACGAAATGTTAGGCCTGTTGCTCTAACTGCACATTTGGACAAAATTGATCATTTTGGAACATCTATCCAACCACTTTTACCAATCAAGAGGCATCCAACTCATCTAGAAGGGCAGCTTGATGATTCTGTCGGGCTTGGAATATGTCTAAGCCTTATGTTACAAAGCATGGAAAATGATTTTCCTCCTCTCGATATTTTCTTCTCTGAAATGGAAGAGGATTTTGGGTTAGGCGCTAAAAAAATTGCTAACTACGTAACTCAAGAGCTCCCGCTGCCATCCTTGATTATAACAATAGATACCACGCCATCTTTTGGAGAAAATGAGGGGATTGCGCTTTATTGTAATCATTGGGAACTCAATTACCTTACTCCATCAAGGAAATTAATAAGCAAGACCGCGTATTTACAAAACTATTTTCTGAAAATTCATCCTGAATTAAAAGTTGAAAACGCCATGAATGATTACGTGCGTTATGGAAAATTCTTTAATGAAAATAGAACTATTCCAATTCCTTCTTTAGCTATAGAACCCGCAATCCATCCGATTCATCAAATTGGAGAAAATGTCTTCATAAGCGATATTGAAAAGGTAGTTACAATTCTAAAATCCTTTTTAACAACCTTTAAGCCAGATTTAATGTGGGAATAATTGCCTTAATTCTTAAATTTCCATTTTCGATTGTAAATTTAACTGATTTGAAGGAGTGTAGAAAATGGCAAGATGGCGCTGCAGAATTTGTGGTTATGTCTATGACGAAGAGAAGCAAGGTACTCCTTTTGAACAACTCTCAGAATTCTGGAGATGCCCCAAGTGTAACGCACCTAAGGATAAATTTGTTAAAATACCTTAATCGTTTCTCTTTTTTATTTGTGATTGAGCGAGAAATTTAATTAGAATATAATCTCTAAAATTTGATTGCGTTACTTCCGCTATTTCATCCAGGCGGTAGTCCCCAATTTGGATAGATGCCATCTCTTCGTGAAATTGCGCGTAAGGTAATTTAACACGCAGCCCTTGAAGTTTTGGTACGATCGGGGTTGGAGAATAAACATTTTTGATTGCAGGCACTTGACGTATGATTTCTTCTTTGACCGCGAAAGATGGTAAAAGGGGCGGATCACGTTCAAGGAGTTTTCGCCGTTTTTGAATTGCATCTCCAACGGCATTGCCAATTTCTCTGAGTTTATCTAATTCTTCTAGTCGTCTAAAGCGATAGGGAAGGCGGCCAATTTTAGATATATAGTATTCTGCATGGGGAACGGATTCCATTTCTGGGCCACCCGTGACAACGACAGGAATCGTGAGGTCCCTGTAGAGTTTCCACTTATGTTCTTTAAGACAACGAACAAAATTTCCAAAAACAAAGATGGCTGCATCGTGCTCTTCGATGATATTTTTTTCAAGGGTCGAGATTTGGGCGGTCCGTTGTCCAACTCCCCTTCCCAATCCGATCATATTCGTCTTCGCGCCCATCCGACGCATGAATTCTGAGATGTCGCATAAAACATGAGGTAAGTGATGTCGCGCTATCGTCGGAGCTATAACCCCAATTTCGATTCCTAACAAGGGTTGAGGGCGTAACCCCCCTCGCAATTGCAATACCATGTGCCGAACTAAGGGCACATCAGCAGTTTGTGGGATAGTAAAAGTTATCGTGCTTTCCGAAGCGAGGATTTTTTTCTGAACGATCCATCCACCTAAATCCTCAATCAATTCCACGAGGAGTTCGTTTTTATGGGCACCCCCTTCGAAGATGAACGACTCCGCACTCATCACTTGAGACTCTCCTGGAATTCATGCGTTTTCCATGGCGTGACTCGTTTATCTATTTTCTTTGGTTCTTGCCTGAGCTTTTTAAGATGTTCTTCTGGTATCTGTATTGGTGGAGTTTCTAAGGCGTTCCTAGCTTCTTCAATCCATTTTGGCTCTATCGGGTTTTCAGATGCAATTACAGTTATGCGTCCTTTTTCAATATCGCTCTTCCTCACCCGAAAGCCTTCGGGGATGATGCGATTTAACGCATCGAGGATTTTATTCATTATCCGATCTTTTGGGTTGACCGCGACCATTAGCTCTAATTCTTCGGGAGTAACATACCCCTCGGGAATGATGAGGTTCCAACGATCGAGTTGCGTGATATTCTCGCGCCCGAATTCAGACCAAAGAAGTTTTAATAGGTCAGGGGCATAATTTTCATCTTCTATAACGACGTGAATCCCCTCGTCCTCTATGGATACTGAGGCGATATCAGAAACACGCATTGGTGCGTCAATCAAACTCAAAATCCCTGTGATATAAAAGAAAGGTTTTTCGATATCAATTAATATACGAATTGACTGTAAGGCTCCCGCAATTCCCAAATCTGTGAAGACATGGTCTGCAATAATCTTATAAGAAATAACCCCAAAATTGTAAGGATCCGCACGGTCCAGGTTCTCGACAAACACCTTTTCTGCCATTCTCATCTCACTTTATAATCATACCGGAACAAAGAAGCGCGGCTCCTACAGCTCCAGCAAAGGGTGAATGTTTCGGAACTGTAATATCGCGACCTAACACGTCTTTCATTTGTTGGACAAGCCCTTTTAAAAGAGAAGTTCCACCAACTTCGATGACCGGATCTCTTAGGTCTATTTCTTGTAATTGCTGTGTGAAAACTTGTTCTGCAACGCTACGGCAAGCTGCTGCTGCTACATCCGCCTTATCAAAACCCTCCGCAAGTTTAGAAACCATATCCTGAATTCCGAATATGCTACAGTAACTATCAAGAATGGCTTTTTCTGGGGTTCCTTTCGTTGCAAGTTCCCCAAATTCCAATATAGGTAACCCCAATCTCGCGGCAGCCAACTCCAAAAAACGGCCCGAACTCCCAGCACAAATCCCTCCAACTGTAAACGCATCAGGGATTCCATTCAATAGCGTAATGACCTTGTTATCAAGACCACCAATATCAATGACAGTAGCCTCCCCTTTCTGCCGATCCGCCAGAAATACTGCCCCTTTCGAATTCACGGTAAGTTCCTCCTGCACGAGATCCGTCTTAAATTCCTTACCGATAATGAATCGGCCGTACCCCGTGACGCCAGTAGCCTCCATTTGGCTTATCTTCATTTTAACGTCCCCTAATGCCTCTTCAGTGACTTTTTTTGCAGTCTCAGCAATTGCGTGAGTCGGATGCCATCCTATCCCAATGATTTCATTATCTTGCATGACCACGGCTTTCGTGGTTGAACTCCCAGAATCAATACCTAAAGTAATCCCTTCCTGCTTCTGTCTTGCTAGGAGCGCCTTTCGCTTGACAACAGTGGCCAGGGCTTCCAATCGGATTACTAATTCACTCGTTTTTGGATGCTCCGTGAAGGCATACATTATTACGGGGAGATCGGAGTACTGTTGAATGTAGCGCCTGATCTCATGACGAACCAATGCACCTTCAGCACACCGAAAACAGGAGATGATGAAAGCAGCATCAGCATCGGAAATTTTTTGCGCAATTGCGACCGCTCGGGCAATCATTAACTTTAAATTGGCACTATCGACCTTTAATCCGAATTCTCCCGAGGTTTTTTGAATGAATTCTAAATCTACCTCGGGGTAGACCAATTTTGCACCCACAATTTCCGCGGCTTTGACTAATTCATGCTGAATGCCGCTCCATTCGCTTCCACAACTCAGCTGCGCAATTCTTATTTCGGGCATAACGATTCTATTCACTTATCTTTATAGGTAGAATTTACAACCTTTGAAATAAAATTTTTCTATTGATTTTCTAACCATTAAATGTGGCGAAAAACTACTCAAAAATGCTGGAAATTATTGAGCGGGAAATGGATATCGCCCAGCACGTAAAGAACTGGAAGCGCTTGTCTCCCTTCGAATCGTTAATACGCACGATTCTATCACAAAATACCACGGATAAAAATTCGTTCGCTGCATTTGAGAATTTAGCCTCTAAATTTGAGGTGACACCTGAGGGTTTGGTAAAGGTAGATCAAAGTGAGATTCAAGATGCCATCCGAATTGCTGGGCTACATAATCAAAAAAGCAAGCGAATCAAGGAAATCTCTCAGATAATTATTTCAGATTGGAATTCGGATTTTTCATTCATTTATGAGGCTCCACTTGAGGAAGCTCGCAAAAAGTTAATGGACCTTCCCGGGATTGGGAATAAAACGGCGGATGTAGTCCTTAATTTCGTAGCGCAACGCCCCATCTTACCCGTGGATACGCACATTACCCGCATTTCCAAGCGAATTGGACTTGTCCCCCAAAAAGCCAAGTACGATGAGATCCGTGAGGCTATCGAGGCATTAATCCCTGAAGACAAAATCTTTACCATTCACGTTTCATTAATTTTTTTTGGGCGAAAGGTGTGTAAAGCCATCAATCCCCAATGTCCCACGTGCCCCTTGACTCATCTTTGTCCTAAACTAATTGTTAAAAAGAAAAAGGGCAAAACAGTAAAAAAGATAAAAATGAAGAAATAATGACAACGATGACCAAGAAATTTCTAAGGTGCTAGAAGAATGGTTTCCCTGGAAATTGAGACCTATAGAGTCTTTTTAATTTCACAAGACAAATCGAAATTTAAGGGACGACAAGCAACCATCCATCTTTTTTTAAAGGACACGGATGCAAAGGCATTTCTATTTTTTTACGTGGGTGCGGAGTTACCATCCCAAAACAAGATGAGTGGCAGTAATTATAAAACATACTGGAAGATGAGCCAATTCGCCGATGTCGTGGATATTTTAAGAAATGAGAAACCACTGTGGTTCTATTTTGGTGAGAAAACAAAAGTTGCTAACATTCAAACAACTCAAGAACCTGTCGGTGAAGAAGAAAGTAGCTAACCAGCGATTCATCCAACTAAAAAAATGCTTAACATTTCTCTTTTTTTCTTAACTTAATAAAGGAACCTCTATAGCATCATGCAACCAGAGGGCGAGATATTTATCACGGAGTTCCTTCGCTAAAATTGGATCGAGCACGTTTAAACAGGCGAATATTTGGGTAGGTTTTAGTGGATTTTGAAGTTTTATTAGGACTCTATTTTTATCCAATATATCATAATAGGTAGGAAATCGCCTATTAATATATTTTACTTTGAGCCCTTCAAGTTTAGAAGAAATTCCAAACAAATCTTGCAATTTTTTTAAAACTCCATAATAGAGCTGCAAATTTCTTTCTTTCTGCTCATCCGCTACAGGTCGTCGGTCAAATTCAAAACTCCATAAAATCTTTACTTTAACCCCTCGATTTATGGCATTTAAAATGCTTCTAAAAAGCGGCTTGCCTAAAGGAAGAACCCGGACAGTATCTTCAGTTATGAAGGCAGTCATTAGATATTCTTCTGTAAGTTCATTAATTCTCTTTGTGAAAAGAGACATGACAGGAAGTGTCCCAAAAGCTGTAGACCAAAATAATCCTGGGGATTCTCGTGCGAACCATAGATTTGATTGTTCTAATTCTGATTCTAAAACCTTTGCTTGGTCAAGAAGGCTGGAAATTTTTTTCTGATTCTCACTTTGAATATGTGAAATTAAACCGTGAAAGGCCAAATTGGGCGATATCGCTTTGTATAATTTAGGCCGGGATTCCTGAATTTCAATCATGCCTTTATCTCTTATTTCTTCTAGAACATCATAGATTCTACCAGTGGGAACCCTTGCTTTTTTGCTCAATTCTTTCGCAGTTAACGTGTTCGATTGTAATAACGTTAGATAAACTCTTATCCCATAATTTGAGAGCTTGAGCGTTTTGAAAAAATCCTTTAATTCTTGCAAAAGATGATTTCGATTCCTCATAATATAATGATGTATTTACAACTTAAAAAAAGTTGTTTTTGATCGAAAAATGATTTTAACAAGGACGTGTAATAGATAGATAGAACAAAAAGGAATAACTTTAATAATTAGTAAGATTAATCACGGTCGATGAATTATTTGGTAATCACCAAATCTAAAAAAATATATAATCGTGATTTTAATTCATTTTGCTATCATAGAGAATATGAGAAGCTAATTGAGCTAAAAGATGGGAGCCAAGTATTATTACGCCCTTTGATACCTTGCGATTTTAATAAAATTGCTGCGTTATTCGATACATTTAGTCAAAACACATTGCATTTACGTTATTTCACCACGAGCCCAAAAATAAAAAAAACTGAGATAAGAAGACTTCTAAATGCGATATGTAGGGATGAACTAATTATTGTTGCAGAAAATTTAATGCACGATCAGAAGCCATTATTGGCCATTAGCGAGTTATATCTTCAAAATGAAACAGAAACTATGGCTGAGTGTGCGATTACCGTCACTGATGAGTGGCAAGGAAAATACCTCGGAACACAAATGTTGGAATGGTTGGTTCAAATAGCTGAAATTAGAGGTATCGACACGATTATTGGACATTACATCACGGGTAATTTGAAGGTCCTCTCCATCTTAAGAAAATCTGGATATAATTATGTGACAGACCGTGATAAAAATATCATGTACTTCAAACTTTTTCTTGATAAATGGTTAATAGAGTCAGGTGTTAGAAATGGGAATTGAGCTTGTAGAAAAATCCGCAGGAAATCCACCTAATATCGTAAAGGACAAATATAAGCTGTCATTAGAAACACAAAAATTCATTTTGCAGATGAGTTGGGCCCAACACGATGCTCAATGGTTCTTAAAGACAAAAAAGCGGTATGGTGTGAAAGAAGGAAATGAGTTAAATCAACAAGTTGTTTTTTCAGCAGGAAAAATCGAAGCTCGGCACGTTCTCAATGGATTAAACATACAAAAAGGAACCGTCAACTCCATTCCTGAAATTTTCAAAATCATGAACACGTTCATGGACGTTTTATTCCCTAATATTATGAAATTCAAGTTTGTGGTTCTCTCTGATAAGGAAGGATTAGGAATTGTTAAAAAATGCTTCATTTGGCAAATGGTACAGAAGTCGAAAACGGAATCGGAGTATTTTTGTGCTTGTAATTATAGGCATAGGGGTTGGCTTGAAGCTATAGGCGTAAAGGGAAAAATAATTCCAGTGAAGCGTATCCCAGATGGCGATAAAATCTGTGAATTTAGATTTCTTTTAGAATCATCATAGTTTATTTTATATTTTATAACAACCTTTTCCAAACGGAAATGCAATCCTCTCTTTTGACTTTCCACTTTTTCTCGATCCATTTCCAGTCCATATGAGCAAGAATCCCGTCTTCAAATACTTGATTTACTGCATTTGCTATTCCCCGGACTATTTCTTCATTATTACAATACATATTGATTTGGGTTGCGTGCTTAGCAGGATTCATGACTGTCCAAAAAGCAGTTTTATCGAAAATCTCCACGTATAACTTGATTTTTTCGGCCACATAATAAAATTTTAAATTTTTTGTTCCATCCATCACTTCAATTGTGGAAGGATCATTCCAGATAATGTAGTCACGGATTGCAGGAACAATATCCGGGATATATCTCATTAAGAAGCGTTGTCTCATCTTGATCTGTCTTGGTCTGGCATATAGGGTTGTCAGCCGGAAATTAGTATACCCTAATTCTTCGGCTTGCAAACGAACTTTTCCCTTACCCACATAATTACCTCCATAAATCTATTTTGAATTTAGATTTTCAATGTCTTTTAGTAGTGGAATTATATTTTCTTGTAATTTATAATATTTTTCCCCCGATTGCATATAGCTTGATACCAAGCCACTCTTTCGCATAACCATTAGGTGATGGGACACCAAGTTAGGGGCTTTTTTGGTGATTTGAACGAGTTCGCAGACGCATTGGTCTTGATTGAGAAGCAAGAATGCAATTTTTAGCCGAATTGGATGAGATAACGCGTGTAAAATTTCAGATAATTCATCAATTTTTGTTTCACTTGGGAGAGAAGCTAATTGATTCGCCAGATCTTCCTCCCACTCAGCTTTCGCTTCAGGATCCTCGGGACAGCATCTACGAACATCCATACATGATAAATAATGTTACTTCATTTAAAAACCATCTTTCCGAATTCAAAATTTTTTGAATTCAAGCTTTACGCTTTTATATGCCCGAGGAAAGCTTTCTCTTGGTGAGTAGAAGTGAAAGGCAAAATCAAGGAACTGATTGCAATCGGCGCTTCGATTGGATCGAATTGCACTTCTTGTTTAAAGCACCACGTCCGCTTGGCAAAGGAGTTTGGTGCCACGGAAGAGGAAATAAATGCAGCCATAGAGGTTGCGTTGAAGGTAAAGAAAAATTCGACACGCTCCATAGATAAATTAATTGAGGACACAATAGGTGAAAATTCACAACAAGATGAAAATCTATGTTGTTAGATAGGGATTATGAGAAATGAAGGTAGGAATAGTAACAGATGGAAAGTATGGGGAACGAGCTTTTGAAAATATTAATAAAATTTTTCCCTGCGAATGGATCCAAGTTGAAGAAGTTCCTACTAATGTAATTCTGGATGATTATGAATTGAATATTGTTGATTGCGACCTTTACATATCTTATTTAAGGCACCCCGATCAGGCCTTCGCTCTTGCTGAACTTGAAAAACCTACCCTTTTAGGCATTAGTTTTGGTCCAGGGTTTTTACGACAAGTTCAGGAAATTAATCCTAGGACCCTTGCGTTTCCTACGATGTGTTCCTTGGAGCCCAATACTAACATCCCAGAAATTGATGAATTTGCACGGTATTTTGGTCGCCCCCTATATAAAATTGACTTTGAAGATGGAAGAATCCAACAAATTAAAGCCATTAGAAGTTCTCCCTGTGGTTCATCACTAGTGGGTGCAAATTTCATTAAAGATCAATTAATTTCAATTCCAAATCTACAAGAATTTGCCATACAAGTTTGTCACGAATGCCGTGCGCCTAAATTTGGTAGAACCTGCGATAAAGAATTATCCGGAATCATCCACATTCGCGCCTTATTGGCAAATCTAACGGAGGAAGAGAACTTAAAAGAGGAATCCATCCTTGAATTTATTAATAAAATTGAAGAAGAATATGAGATTCGACTCAAAGCGAGGAGCGTCGTGTAAATGAGTATTAAATTGGAAAAATACCACGAGATTGGTAAAAAAATCGAGAAATACATTCGCCCTGCAACCTTTCCGCTGGCTGTTAAGTTAATTAAGGATGAAACCGAAATTCCCGCGAAAGCTAAAAGACCCAGTGTCGATTTAAAAACGCAAAATTTTCTCTGCCAGAATTTCAAAATGGCTCGCTCTTATGGGTGGACTATTGCCGTGACGGATGAAGATTGCAATTGCAGATTAGCCAGAGCGGTCTTCGGATGGGACCCACAAACAAACGAAACTATGGAATTCGGGCATAAATTCAATCTAGGGTTGTATGCAAAGGACCTTGAAACCTCTAAAAAGATAGAAAAACATTTTTATTTTCTCAACCATGAATTTTTGGGCATTGTAATCTCACCTTTAACTCGAACTAAAATTGTGCCCGACATAGTGCTAACTTACTGCCTCCCCGCCCAAGCAATGCGATTCATCCAGGCTTATCTCTACGTTGAGGGTGGTGTTCTTGAATTCACATCAGCAGGGAGAATTGGATCCTGCAATGAGGGAATTGGCAAGACTTTTTTAACAAAAAAGCCTCAAGTAGTTCTACTAGGGAATGGCGATCGCGTTTGGGGTGGAGCCCAAGATTCAGAAATTATGTTTTCCTGCCCATCGGAAAAGTTGGATGTTCTGATTGAAGGACTCGAAGCCACCCACGCTGCAGGTCTGCGTTATCCCATTCCTACATATATGAATTACAAACCCGGATTTCAAGCTGCCTTTCAGAAACGAGCAGTAAAACGCGCGGGTGGAACGATTGTAAAAGATTCTTAATTGATCAAAAAATTTCGACCATCTGAAATTTTTTGAAGATCGGAATTCTAAAAAGAGAGATTCATTGCAATTGAAGTATCGAATAATGAAAAAATAAAAAGTGCGTTAAATGGTGATGTACAATGACTGAAGAGTCGTCTTGGACAAGATTAGATATTGTAGTTAATTTAATTTCCATGATAATTTTAATGACGTTCGGAACATTCATTCTTGTAATAAAATGTTGGCGATGTGTATTAGCTTGGGCTATTTTATGGGGATTATATATAATTGTTGGACGGTATGTCACGTGCAGGCACTGCGATTATCTTGGAAAGCCGTGTCCCTCGTGGTGTATGGGTATTATTGGTGGTTGGTTGTATGAACGTTCGGAAAAGAAGAATTTTTGTGAAGATGGATATTTCAAGCTGTTCGTTTTTGATATATTATTTATGGTCCTCGCAATACTCATCCCATACATTAAATACATTATTGATTTTATCCGAGTAGTTGTCTTCATTTCTGATGTAATCTTGATAATCATTTACACGGTCATAGTAGTGATTACCTTAGTCCTTCATCAGAAGTTCGGATGCAGAAAGTGCTCTATCATCGATTGTCCTCTGAATGCAAATCAAAAGCTTAAAAAACAGAGCCTGTCCTAATAAAACTTGATAGCCATGTCATTAACGTGTCCAAGGTGTTCCGGTCCTGTGTCGGTGGATTACGCGAGAGACTTCAGAAAACGATACGGGATAGCACCGGGCCTTAAGGATCGCGATACGGTTGTCGTCAAGTGTCGATGTCCAATGCACGGACCTTTCAAGGATCGGTTGAATGCCTTTAACAAAGAAGCTTGGATGGATTCACTTATACAGTCCTTATTTCGATGCATGAAATGCGAAAAACTTGGCGCCATTACCAATATAAGAGAGAAGGGCCAGTGGTATATCTTTCAAATTGACTGTCCCATACATGGTTTGACTGGAACCAAGAAAGTCATATCGTCTCTCTATATTTTGGTGACCCAACTTCAAGAGCAGGGCATCACTTATCAGAAATATGCTGAAAGTCAACCTCCAAGCACCTACACCGTTTGCCAACACTGTGGGCACGTGGTAAAACCGGGCAGTCGCTTTTGCGGGAGATGTGGCACGGTGCTATAAACTCCATACTACCTTAATGGAATCGATTCTTGTTTAAAAAACGAGGGAAGCTCTTGTTTGGCTGGGGATTAAAATGCCGGAAATGTCATCATCCGCTTTCAATCTATTTCGCACGCCATTATGCAAGGGAATTCCATATGTTTGGACCACCTGTTCTCCCCAATCGAGGAGATACGGTCATTAAAGCAAAGTGTCCGAAGCATGGCGCCTTCACGGCAAAATTCAATAATCAAGTTAAGGAACTGTGGATGGATCAATTCGGAAAATCGATGTTACAATGCACCCAATGTGAAAAAACTGGAACTCCCGAAAATATTGAGGCTATAAAAGGCTGGACTACATTTCAGATAAAATGTCCAGTCCACGGATTATCCGAAACCAAAAAAATCGTCACTCTATATTTTCTTATCGCTAAAGAACTCTATGAAAAAGGCATTTCCTATCAAGAATGGGTTGAACTGCATCCGGATAAATATTCGGTATGTAAAGAATGTGGGCACGTCATAGAACCTGGAAAAAGCGCGTGTGACAAATGTGGGGCAGATCTTGTGCCAGCAGATTTAGATTGGTGAAAGCGTGGTAAGGGAAAAAATCGCCCCGGAATATCTTGAGAATGAACGTGAATATGAATCCGACCATTGGGAACATTTCCAACGCTTGCGAGCCGTGGCACGACCCGTATTGGAAGCATTACGGACGTTATCCCCTCTCTTGCACGGTTCGATTGCACGGGGCGACATTTCAAAAACGAGTGATATCGATGTCATAATTCCCTACCAAGTCAGCGAATTTCAAATAAACGTGGCGATGAATGCGATTAACTATGAACCTGCTGAACGGTGGCTCGTCCAAGCAACTCCCCTCTCTGCCATTAAAGGGGTGATTGTATTTTCAACATCGCCCGAATTAACCATAACTTTTCCATTAATCCCCTTTTATCCTCGCGAACACGAATTCTACCATTTTGGAGGTGCGCTCGGTTTTGATGATTTGGCTCAAGATATTAATATACGTGTTCCTGGGGTGGATAAACAACTGCTTTTCATAGAACCTACGGAAAAGGGGCATGAGGAGTATCGCGTGACAACTGATAATGCGAACCTTATCGCAAAAATTCTGAACATCAGCATTGACACGATCCTCGAACGAATTAGAGTGCTAGAACGGCGAAATGAAAAAGGACGTACTGGGATCTTCAAGAAACGCTTAGTAAAACCCTCTGAGGCTTTTGGTGCAGTCCTGAAAGAGATCGCAGAAACGGACCCCGCCTCTCGTCGGCGAATAAAGCGGAAGAAAATTTGAGTACTAAAAAAGCTTAATCCTTCAATATTTCCTGTTCCTCTTGATCTTCTGCGTAAACAATTTTAAAAGGATTAGCACTAAAACTGAAATAGAAGTAGAAAAACTTTGGGATGGTGAAGAAAATGCAGGGGTATGAAATGAGTGAACTTAAATTACGCCCAAGAGGTGAAGTATTGAGGGAAATTCCAGATTCCTATTATGCGAAGAGATTTATTCCCTTGGCAGAAAATCTTTTTACCTCAATACGCTTGATGGATGATTGGAAAATATATCTGAATAGGTTGGAAAATCTTCAGGATACGATGGCAACGGGCCTTCGAGATCAGCTGGATGAATCGATTAAAACTTTTGATTTCGATGCGCAGGAAAGAAAGAAAATAACGCGCATGAAGGAAACTGTTGTGCGTTGGGGATATCCCCCGATCTTGCCCATTCGGATGGACATGGCGAATTTGAGCACGAAAATGATCTACGGTCCTTCTGTGGATATTTCTTTCGTCAGTCTATCCGATAAGGATAGAGACATGGTGTTCATCTACAATCTTCATATGGAGGAGTCAAGACCGACTGATTACTGGTTTCTAATTAAGTCGGAAGAACCGGAACTCTTTAATAGAAGACATATGAAATTGGGAATCAGATTAGGCGATGTGGGGAAGAAAATCAAGGACAATATTGAGGTAGGAAGGCGGATTCGGGAAATATTGACGGATATCCGGAATGAGAAGACGCCTCAATGGAAAAACTCTGCTTATTATGTAAGTGTCTACTTTATGGTAGGCGCCTCCAACGTATCATTAGAGTTAAGCAATTGGAATGCAATAGGCGGCGTTTGGGATGGTGTGAATGCAACAAACTATGGCCTCGAAAACTGTATGTTTAATTACGAACCGCTCCCACCGATATTGAATATAATGTTCGAATTAGATCGTCCAACATGGATCGATCGGATTTCGAGGGCGACGATGGAAAACTTGCTCTATTTGAATTATACGATGGGAGATGTCATTGAGGAACTCAAGAAAACTGACTACGAAGCATTTGATTACTACATGAGATTCCTCTCTTACCAACTAGAAAAGGGCATACCACTTCCTAGCCAAACACTGCAGTGCAAGAGACCCATCTATAATAAAGAAACTGGGCAATGGGAACGATATGGATTCGAATTCCCCAAGGGACCAAGAATTCACTATCGGGATTTAGGGCTCACGTTTAAGGAGGCCCTTGGTGGCATTCTCTTTGATATTACCCATGAAAGTCAAGTGGAGAAAGTAACTCGGGATAACATCATTTCCCTGGGACACGGATTTGAGACCAAATATTTACGGCCTGATCCGAATGAGGAGAATTAAAATTTATTAGGGAGAAATAGAAAGGTTAAGTGTAACGCAAAGATTTGGTAAGATGAAAAAATACAGGGGTACGAATTGAAAGAGCTCAAGTTACATAGAAGATGCGAGGTTTTCAATGAGATCCCGGATTCCTATTATTCTCGAAGGATTCTAGAAGAAGAATAAAGCGGAAGAAAATTTGAGAATTAAAAATAGTAATGTAAAAAAAAGTTACATTTTATGGACAACGGTGGCCTCGACAATCTGATGGGCTTCGAGTTCGCGAATTTTTTTCCGGATTTCATCAATTGCTTGAGGATAAGCCTGCATGTAAGGAGTCAGGGAAGTATATTGTTCCTCTTTTGTCATTACCGTTGGCAACCCTGGACCTGAATACATGGTCTGTTTGGTTTGCTGTAATTGTTTGAGATAATTTTTCAACCACTCAATCTGGTCCTCAATGGAATCCATTTTTGATAATAATTTCTCAATTTGATCTAAGTTAAAACCAGGGGTTCTTTTACAGCTCTTACCACCTTTTAAGAACCGTAAAGCTCGGTCTTTATGCATGCATTTACTTGAGTAATGATGAAAAGAATCAACTAATGTTTGTTCTAATCGAGAATTTAATTCTTCCTCGGCATTTAATTCATTCTCTTCACAAATTTCTTTAAATAATTCAAGATATTTTTTCTTTATCTTAATATTTATTAATTCTAAATCTGAACTTTGACTCACACTTTCATCTTGTGTCGCCATTTTTTCTTCACCATCTTTCTTTTTTTTTCGTCCTTATTCTTCTAATCAATTATATCCCATAATTGCATATTAAGAATTTGAAAAGCGCAATTTCAAGAAAAAGACAATTTTTTTGTCAAAAATTTTCTTTGAAAAAAAAAGAAAAAGTGAATTTTATTTGTCAAAATTCATATAGGAAAAAAAATATAGTATACTCGACCCCAAATTTTGGAATTTAAGGAGCGAAATTTTATGGAAATTTATGCGGTTTTGGCACATCCTCTCAGGCAAAAATTGCTGGAAATATTAGATAAAGAAGGATACATATCCTATTCAGATTTAATGGAAAAGCTTGGGCTAGAAACTACGGGCCAATTGAATTTTCACCTGAAAAAACTCGGGAAATATATAACCAAAGATAAAAAATCCTATTTTTTAACGGAAGATGGAAAGCGAATCGTGCAAATTTTGGAAGTTAATAAAAGACTTCTCGCGGGAGAAGATGTTGAAAGATTAGAGGTTCTTAAAAGTGAATTGAATCGTGTTGGAATAATAATTTGTGATTGCTATTCCGAAATTTATAACACGATAAATATAAACGCGCTTGAAAACTATGTGAAGAAAATCCAAAGCGTTGTATCAGTTAAAATCTTGGATAATTTATGTCAAGTAAAGAATTTGAAGGAAATCACTGATTGGTGTAAGGATAATTATTTAAATAAAATTGTTATTGCTGCGTGTTCTCCAAAATCACATAAACACGTATTCCAGCGAATTTTTGAAGGAGTGATTGACAATCCCAATATTGAAATTGCCAATGTTCGAGAACAATGCGTCTGGGTTCACCATCCAAATCCCAAGGCGGCTTTAGAAAAGGCTCAAATACTGATTGAGGCAGGAGTTGAACGAGTTAAGCTACAAAAGAACGTGCAAGTTAAAAGGGTTGAAGTGGAGAAGAGTTGTGCAATTCTAGGTGGCGGGATCGCCGGAATGACACTCGCCTTAAATTTAGCAAGTGCAGGAATTAAAGTTTATTTGATTGAAAAATCGCCGACATTAGGGGGAAAGGTAGCGCGTTGGAGCCGGATTTATGGGATGGGAGATTGCTCGATCTGCTTTCTCTCGGAATTAATTGGAGAGCTTGTGAAAGAAGAAAATATAGAGATATTAACAAACACCGAAATTGAAAAAGTATCTGGAGAGGTTGGGAATTTCACGCTAGAATTAATCAAAAAACCACGTTTTGTAGATGAACATAAATGTACGGGATGCAAACAATGTACATATCTATGTCAAGTTGAAAAAACCGATAAATATGAATTTGGTTTAATTAATCGCAAATTGATTTACATTCCCTTTACGCAAGCGTACCCCTATACAACTTTAATTGATGAAGAGGATATTATAAAGTGTCGTAGATGCCGAATCTGCGAAGGGGCATGCGTAAATAAGGCTATTAATCTGGATGAGAAACCAATAAAGCTTCGGATCAAAGTAGGCGCAAAAGTAGTTGCGATCGGGGCCGACTTGTATTATGATGTTAAAGGTGAATTAAAACGCTATAAATATAACCCGCAAAAGGATATCATTACATCACCAGAATTTGAACGGATGGTATCGTCGGACGGACCAACTGAGGGTCAAATTTTAAAATTCTCAAATAATGAACCACCAATCTCGATTTCTATCATACAAAGTGTGGGTTCCACAGATTCCGCTGTTGAATTCAATGACCTTGTCGCCTTAAAATATTTGGATTTCATTCATGAGAAGCTGCCATTTTGTAAAGTGGATATATTTTATGATCTATTCAAGGTTAAGGACAGATTTAAGCGTTTGCTAAATCCTATGAATAAGCAAATCCATTACGTGAAAAAAATCGAAATTGTTGAGATAGAGGGTGAGGGGAATGTAGTGATTGCTGATTCTAAAAAATTTCCAAGTGACCTAATAATTTTGAATGTAAATATGGTTCCAAACAAAGATTTAAAGGAGCTTCGTAAAGTCTTAGATTTCACCTTAGATGATTACGGATTCATGAGTGAGGAGACTCTGGCCTCAGGTATATTCGGGGGCGGTACCGTTATGGGGCCAACGAATTATAGTTCGACGATTGCAGGGATAAATGACGTGGCGATTAAAGTCATTTCCCTACTTTCGCACGATTATTTATTGTCAGAACCTAGCGGAATTGAAATCGCGAGCGAAAAGTGTGGATTATGCGGCTTATGTATCATATCTTGTCCATATAATGCGCTTATTCTCGAATCTGATAAAGTCATTGTGGATAAATTTAAATGTAAAGGATGTGGGACGTGCGTAAGTGTATGTCCCACGAAGGCTATAGAAATGAACATTGATACCACTGAAAAAATATTAAAGACGATTGAAGTTCTCTCTAAATTCAGGGCAAAACCAAAGATTGTTACATTTTGTTGTCACTCTTGTGGTTATGGCGCAGCTGATCAAGCAGGATTGAAAAAAATACCCTATAGTCCTAACACTTTCGTTATTGAAGTTCCTTGTACAGGCAGGGTGGATACAAGATTTATCCTCCATGCTTTTGAAGTGGGGTTTGATGGCGTTATGGTTATTGGGTGTAGAAGAGATTCCTGTCGATTTATTGATGGGGTTGAAAAGGTGAGACGTAAAATCAAGTTGGTAAAAGATGCATTAGGCCCCTTCGCCAAGAATCGTCTAAAGCAGGAGTCGTTAAGTGCTGATCAGGGCATTAAATTTGCAGAAATAGTAAATAAATTTTATTATGACTTGGTGGAGGAAATTAAAAATGAATCCTAAGTTTCTAATCACTTCATTGACTGCCTGTAGTGGGTGTATTGGAACAGTTTTGGCTTTAGACATTCTTTCAGAATTTTTTGAACGAGTAGACATTGTTTATTCGCCCTTCTTAATGGATGAAACTGAAATTCAAGAAGCAGACGTGGCACTAATAGAAGGCTGCGTTTCAGAGGAGGGGCAAATTGAAGTTCTTAAAGAAATTCGAAAGAATTCTAAAAGAGTCATTGCATTGGGGACATGCGCTGCATTTGGGGGAATACTTAGTCTTTCAACTGAAAAAAAAGCAGCCCCAATCTCTGAATATATAGAAATTGAGGGTTTCATACCGGGTTGCCCACCGCCACCAAAATTATTGGGAAATTCTCTCATTAACTTGTTGGAAAATAAAGAAATTATTCTCCCTGAAATAAACTTATGTGCAGACTGTCCTCTCCGAGGAGAAGCAGAATTAGAATATGAAGATCCAATTAATAACTTACAACCTGAAATTACAACGGAAACGAGAACACGTTGTTTTTTGAAAGATAATATTTTATGTTTAGGACCTGTAGTGAGGGAAGGCTGCGAACATAAGTGCATTGAACATAATTTGCCTTGCGAGGGGTGCATGGGACCTATTACACAGGATTACACCTCTAATATAATTAATTTCTTAAGCGTGCTTAAGCTTTCTAGAAATTTACGGAAGTATGATGGAATTTTTTTCCGGTTCGCAAAACCTAAAATTTGGAAGGAGAAAAAATGAGAAGGAGGGAAAAATAGAAATGTCTAAAACAGTTACAATGTGCACCCGAGTAGAAGGGCACGGCTCCCTAAGAATTTCCTTTCAGAAAAATGAAATTTCAGGGGTATATTTTGAAATCCAAGCGTTCAGGGGATTTGAGAACATCCTTTTGAATAAAAAGCTAATTGATGTTCCCCGGATTGTATCGCGGGTCTGCGGCTTATGTTATGCCTCCCATGCTATTACAAGTTGTAGAGCCATAGAAAGTATGTTTGAACTTGAGCCCTCCAGCCAGTCTATTCAATTACGCCGCCTGTTGATGACTGGAGAACTAATAAATTCACATTCAATGCATTTCTTTTTTCAGGCCTTTCCCGATCTGTTTGTGATACTAAAAGGGCAATCAAATCCCCTACCGTTAAGTGAACTACTTCAATATGATCGTCAAATAACCTCAAAAATGTTTGACCTAATCAAAATTGGAAAAGAACTTGTTACGATTTTTGGAGGAAGATCCGCCCATCCAATTACCCCCGTCATCGGAGGTATTTCACACGCTCCCCCGAAAAAAAATCTAGGCACAGCCCGAAAACATCTTCAACAAGCATTAACCAACATAAAATGGGTTATTGAAAGATATCAAGAGCTTTTTTCTCAAGATGAACCTCCAGCTGAATTTTCATTGGGAAATCCTACTTTTTTGGCGAATTATGATAAAGGAAAATATGACCGATACAGTGGATTACTACAATTAAAACAAAATAATGCAGTTTTGGCAAATTTTCCTGGCGTTGATTACTCCCAGCACTTCGATTGGAGGGAGGATGTACAAGGAGCGTTACCAGGAATCTATACTGTTGCTGGAGACTCGAAGCTATTTGTGGGCCCAATTTCTCGCTATCACATAATTAAAGATTATGGAATTGCAGAAGTAGAACCATATCTTGATTATTTCAGTAAAGCATGGCAAGGGAATCTTTTATACTCACATTATCTTCGTTTGATTGAAATATTGACGGAAATTTATGAAGGATTAGCAATCCTTGAAAATACCAAACTGTTTAAACCAATTAAAATTGCCCCCCTAACTTCAATCAAGAACAGGGAGGGTGTGGGTGTCGTCGAAGCACCCCGCGGTACCTTAATTCACCATTATCACGTAAATGATGAACGATTAATAGACAATATAAAACTTCTTGTCGCAACTGAAATTAATATCCCGACTATCAACAACATCCTTACAAGACAAAGTCAGAAATTATTTGGAGAAACCCAAGATCTCGAGCAAGTAAAAAGGCAAGCACAAATAATTCTTAGAAGTTTCGACCCTTGTATTTCATGCGCAACCCATTGAAGCAATAAAAAGAAGTTAAGAAATTATGTGTTTGAACTTCCAAAAATAGCTTCAATATTTTAATTTTAGTCTTAATAAATGGCATTAATTCTCCGAAAAAAGTTAACAATTACAAAATTGTATTTTTGATTATTTATTTATGAGAAATTATTAATTTTCTTAAATGATAAGCTACATTCTGTAACTAAACTATATAAAAAATGCACAAAATTTAAATACATATTCAGATTAATTAGCTTATGCACAAATTAATTCTAGATAAAGGATGTTGAGGTATGATTTATGAGACATAATAGAGGCCGTAGGTGGTCCAGAAGACAACAAAAAACATATTCTAATCTAAATAATACACTACAAAATGAATTTAACAGAAATCAATCAATGAAAATACCCAGAATGCTTCAAAAAAATCATAATTATACTTATGTTGGACGATGTAAATGTGGGTACGGACCAAATGCATATTATAAAGATCCAAATGGAAATGTTATTCATGCCAATCAATTGATACGAACTTCTCAAATGAATCCAGGAATTAAAAAGAGCAATGCATTTCAAAATTCGCCGGAAAGAGTGATTTCATCCCAAATCGAACTTTATCGAATTTGTAACCAATGTGGGGCTCAAGTCAGAGATGATGCATATTTTTGTACGGAATGCGGGAATGAACTCATGAATTCACCTCTCGTGACTAAAAAAGAACAAATAGATTTCTTAAAAGATAAAATTAGAGATTTAAAGACTCAAATGAAGATTTTGAAGAAAAATAAATAATTAAAATTGAGATGAAAAAATATGCCTGAAAATGAAGTTATAGCCGTTACTTCTCAATCGTTGGATGGATTAAATGCCCCGGTTGATCCTAGGTTTGGCCGGTGTCGTGCCTTTACCATCGTATCATTGCAAGGTGGAAAAATAAGCGATACCAAAGTAATTGAAAATCCTGCAATGATGGCAGGTGGAGGCGCTGGAATTCAAGCAGCACAATCTGTTGGAAATTCTGGAGCAAAAGTCGTTTTAACGGGCAATCTTGGTCCTAATGCAAGTTCTGCGCTTCAGGCGCTAGGCATTACGACCTATTTTGGTGCTTCTGGAACTGTAGAATCCGCAATCAACGCATACCTGAAAGGGCAATTACAGCAGGCAACGGGAGCAAATGTTCCCTCTCACTTTGGTATGGGGCGTGGTGGGATGGGCGGCGGCATGGGGCGCGGCGGTGGCAGGGGACGTGGCGGCGGTAGAGGGCGTTAGTAATATTTCATTAAGCATTTAATTTGGTTTGATTTCATGAAACGTCTGAAGAATCACCTTCCAACTATCGCAATAACTGGAGGAAAAGGAGGAACGGGGAAGACCACAGTTGCTATTAACCTAGCATATTTATTTAGCAAGCAGGGACATAAGGTTATGTTTCTGGATTGTGATGTTGATGCGCCAAATGCGGCAATCTTGCTGAGTGCAGATCTTAAAGAAGTCAAAAAAGTTGAATCCTTCCTCCCTAGATTTAATGAGAATTGTAATGGATGTGGTGATTGTCAGTCGGTTTGTCAACCACACGCACTTTTAAATATTCCAGAGAAACAACCCCTTCTCTTTCCAGAAATGTGTACTGGCTGTGAAGCCTGCAGGATCGTCTGTAAGCAAAATGCAGTTGAACCTGATTTAAAAGTGATTGGAAAAATCCTTGTAGGGACTGAATACGGTATTGATTTAATCGTCGGACAACTTGAAATTGGAGAGCCTAAATCAGCAGAGGTTGTCCGTGCAGTGAAAGATTACGCTGAAGAGCAGCTCAAGAACAAGCAATACGACATCCTCTTAATTGATACTGCACCAGGTGCCCATTGTGATATTATTCACGCCTTGGATGGCGCAGATATTGTCATTTCAGTAACAGAACCGACTCCCTTTGGAATTCATGATTTAAAACGGATCCTTGAATTGATTACTTTTCTTTCCTCAAAACCTACATCCAACATACTTATTAATCGCTCAAACTTAACGAAGCAAAAGCAGCCATTTGACGAGATAGAGAAAGAGTACAATGCACATATTCTTGGTGAAATTCCAATGAGTCGGGAGGTTCAATTGAGTTACGCTGAAGGCGTTCCAGTTATGGAGAAATTTCCCGAAGCCAAAATCAATCAACAATTCAATGGTATCTATAAAAAGCTAGTAAAGGTGATCACGTGAAAAAACTGACCGTTGTAAGTGGGAAAGGTGGGGTAGGAAAAACTACTCTTACTGCAGCTCTTGCATTGTTATTTACACGCGATCGATTTTCTATAGTGCTTACTGATTGCGATGTGGATGCACCTAATTTAGCATTAGCCCTTAAAAATGAGGAGAAAGACAGAAGTGACATTTTCTCAGCCAACATCGCAGTAATTGATGAAGAACAGTGTATAGGTTGCCAAAAGTGTCTGGAAAATTGTAAATTCGATGCTATTGAATGGAATGAAAACGAAAGCAAGCCGATTATCAATGAATTTGAATGCGAAGGATGTGGGGTCTGCACGATTGTTTGTCCGGAAGAATGTGTCCGATTGATTCCCGTTAAAACTGGTAATTTAATTATCTCTGACTCGAATCACGGATTTCCAATTGTTTCAGGTGAGTTAGAAATTGGACGCGGAAATAGCGGTAAAATCGTAGCAGAGGCTAAAATGAAATCCTTGAAGCTTGCGGAAAAAAATAAAATTGACATCATCCTAAGTGATGGCCCTCCAGGGATTGGTTGCCCTGTCATTGCAAGTCTGTCAGACTCTGACTTCATCGTGACCATAACAGAACCAATGCCCGCTGCAATTCATGATCTGAAACGCGTCCTTTCTTTAGCTTGGAATTTCACGAAAGAAATCGGTTTAGTCATAAACAAACATGACCTCTATCCGCCATTAATTCCCGAAATAGAAACCTTTGCTAAAGAAAATGATATCAGAATTCTTGGCAAAATTCCAATTGATGATAAAATTCCAGAGGCATTAATCCATAATACACCTATTGTGGAGTATGCACCTGAATCTTCAGCTTCAAAAGCCATTAAAATGGTATATGAAAGTTTAATACAATCCTTAGAATTACAAAAGAATTGAGCGATGTGTGAAATTTGCCCCGAGGTTATAGATGGTGTAAAGGTGGGAGAAAACGCGGACGAGGACGTCCCTGTTTTTATCGAAACATCTCAAAAATTCCTAAAGCTGAAGGATTTATTCCGATTGAATCAAAAAGGTTTTCTTCCCCCTCATCATCAGAAGAAAGCATACTCGTTAATGAGCCAATTTATGTTTATTTAGATGAACTCGAAGCAATGCGATTAGTAGATGGTGAAAATCTAACTCAAGACGAGGCTGGCGCTCTCATGGGTATCTCGCGCGGGTCCATTTGGCGCTTGCTTCAATCCGGTCGAAGAAAACTTATTATTGCAATCTTTGAAAAACGTGAAATTCGCATTCCCTTCGATGAATTAGAAGATAATAATAAATCTGAATCAATAATCACTTAATTATATGAAAGGAGGTTTGAAATATGAAAATTGGAATCGCTACAGAAGGAGATAGTGTAGCACAACACTTTGGGCGTTGTTCGGCCTATACCATTGTTGAATTACAGGGTACGGAAGTCCTTGAACAA
>JABXJT010000182.1 GCA_013375455.1 Candidatus Helarchaeota archaeon
TGCCAGACGCGTTTCTTCGGAGGTGTATTTTTCATTATATTGAATTCCCGGACCCCGAGTTGATGGAACGGATTGTCTACGTGCACCATCCCAAAGTACGAAAAGAGTTAATATGGCAATGCCTTGAGAAGTTTTATAAACTAAGGAAAGTAGATTATCTGCGGAAAAGACCCTCCACTAGCGAGTTGATCGATTGGATTGGCGTGTTAATGAAAGCCGGCATAAGTGAGAAGGAATTGGTTGATGCATTCCCCTTTCTGGGAACCCTAATAAAGAAAGAGCAAGATTATGAGATGTTAACGAAAGAAAAAGACTATAGTGGTGAGAGAACTTTCTATTAAAATTTCTTGTTTGAGGATGCTGTCGTGGTTTTCACTAAATTTTTCTATAATTTAAAAAAAAGAAACGTCCCTGTTACCCTGACAGAATGGCTCGTGTTTATTGATGCCCTACAACGTAATTTGATGGATGGTAATTCCCAGAAATTTTATTTCATCGCTCGGGCCCTCCTTGTTAAAAAGGAAAACTATTTTGATAACTTTGATGAGGCTTTCCTCGAAACATTTCGAGGTATGAAAATCCCCCTTGATCTGAAGGAGGCAATTGAGCAATGGATCCAAAAGCCATTTGATTTCTTCCAAATGCTCACCCCAGAAGAGCGATTGCGACTCTTGCAAGGTCCTCAATTCGAAGCCTTCAGGAAGACGCTTCTCGAGATCTTTAAGGATTTCAAGATTCCTCTTGAACCCGGTGAAGCTCTGAACAAATGGTTAGAATCCCCTTACGAACTCGCACGTTTGCTTTCTCCTGAACAGTTGGCGGCGTTAGAACGGCTATCATTGGAGGAGTTGAGGCGCCTTTTCGAAGAACGGATACGAGAACAAACAGAACGGCATGATGGGGGTGACCACTGGATCGGAAGTGGAGGTACCTCTCCTTTTGGGGTGGGAGGTCACCATCCCACTGGAATTAGTTTAGGTGCACAGACGCGCTCCCACTCTGGAATTCAAGTCGCGATGCGGCGACATTTTCGCAACTATCGCTCAGATTTGACACTGGATATTCGCCAGATCCAATTAGCCTTGAAGAAGTTGAAGAATTTAAGGCGGACTGGGTTGGAAGAAGAACTAGATCTCGAAGAGACCATCGATAAAACCTGTAAGAACGCAGGTGAGTTGGAAATAGTCATGCAGCCTCCACGAAAAAATCGTGCCAAAGTCCTCCTATTGATGGATTCTGGAGGAAGCATGGACCCCTACTACTTGATGGTCAATCGGATGTTTTCCGCTGCCAATCAACTGAAAACTTTTAAGGATTTCAAATATCTCTACTTCCATAATTGCATATATGATCGGCTTTATAAGAATATGGCATTTCGGGAAGGTACTGAAACTACTGAAATAATACGGACCTATGATAAGGATTATAAATTAATCATTGTGGGGGATGCATCCATGGCACATTCCGAATTGTTTGCTGCAGGAGGTTCGATTGATTACTACAACTATAATCCAACACCTGGTATCGTCTGGCTCAAGCGATTAAAGAATCATTTTGAAAAATCCGTTTGGATTAATCCAGTACAGCCCCGCTATTGGTATGTAAATAGCACCATTTATTATATTGGAAAAGTCTTTCCAATGTTTCATCTTTCGCTGGATGGCTTGAGCGAAGCCATTAAGAAATTATTATAAAAAAATTTACCGTTCAAAAAGTCCTAAAAACCAATTTTATCTATTTTGCTTTTGAATAAATTTATAAAATCAATCTCCTAGTTTCACTTAAAAAGGTGCATTGAGTATGTCTAAAAACGATTTAGAAAATAGTGCATTCAAATGGGTGTGGGATGGCTTAAATGCAAAGAAGAAAGGGGATTATCCAAAAGCTATTGAATGTTTTGACAAGGCAATTGAACTTGAACCGAAGAGTGCTTTTGGATATTACTATCTAGGAATGGCATATTATGAACAAAACGACTATAAAAACGCAATCGATAAGT
>JABXJT010000066.1 GCA_013375455.1 Candidatus Helarchaeota archaeon
AATATTACGCGTGATGTTTCTGGTAGGTCTTTTCGATGATGAAAGTACGATCCCCCCTGGAAGCCGGAATACCTCCGAGCATCAGAAAGTTGCTTCGGAAATCGCCGCAGAAGGTTTAGTACTTTTAAAGAATACGGACAATTTACTTCCTCTTAACATTGAGACCCTTAAAAAAATCGCCGTCCTTGGGCCAAATGCCGAGAAGAAACATGCCAGAGGCGGGGGCAGTTCCGCCATAAATGCTTCCTATGAAACTACTCCGTTGGAGGGTCTGAAAGACAAAATCCATGGAAAAATCGACTTGACAACTTCTGTGGGTGACGCGGATATCGCCATTATTTTTGCAGGGTTGAACCATGATCCGCGCAATGATGCAGAGGGCACGGATAGAATCACTCTAGATCTTCCCCAAGATCAGGTTGATCTAATAAACCAAACGATAGAAGAAAACCCCAATACTATTGTAGTGCTTATTAATGGAAGTCCAATTGCTATGAGTAGCTGGATCGAGAAAGTACCAGTTGTTCTCGAGGCTTGGTATCCTGGATGTGATGGGGGGCACGTGATAGCCGACATCCTGTTCGGGGAGGTCAATCCCTCTGGAAAACTCCCTATTACCTTCCCAAAAAAACTAGAGGATTCACCCGCCCATAAATCTCCTCAAACCTACCCGGGTCCCAAAAAGGCCTTTTATGAGGAAGGAATTTTCGTTGGTTATCGCTACTTTGACACGAACCATATTGAACCACTCTTTCCCTTTGGGTATGGGTTGTCCTACACCACTTTCATTTATGAAAATCTCCAAACTAACAAAAAAACAATATCGAAGGATGAGAAGTTATTAGTAACTTGTGATATTAAAAATACTGGGATCTATCCCGGCGCAGAAGTCATCCAACTCTACATCCAAGATGTGGAATCAAGTGTAGAACGTCCATTACAGGAGTTAAAAGGATTTCTAAAAATAAAACTCAATCCCGGCGAGAAAAAATCAGTAACCTTCGAGATAACAACCCAGGATCTATCTTTTTTTGATGAAATCAATCATTGCTGGACTGCAGAAAAAGGTATTTTCAAAATTCTCATTGGCAGTTCCTCTCGCGACATTCGCCTTCGTGGTGAGATAGAATTTATTGGTTAGTGTTTTTAATGCTATTATTTAATATAAAAAGAATCCATGAATAATTCAAGTTGTAATCTTTTTGGGGATTTCTACGTTGAAAGAATTAAGTGAAAGAATTGAGCGGTTAAGAGAGCGGTATCAAACGGATATGCCAATTATATCTATCGAGCGAGCAAAATACTATACAGAGAAGTGGCTTGAGACAGAAAATAGCGCTTTACCTCGAAATATACGAGTGGCCCTTTCAATGAAGCATGTCTATGAAAATATGACCCATTACGTCGATCCTGATGATCGGATCGCGGGGTACTGGTGTGAAAATTTCTTAGGCATTCCTATCGACATTGAGCGGGGTCTGTTCAATAACGTATTTCGGAACGAATTGAAAAAGCGCTCACTCCTCTGGTTCCGTATCAAAAAATATCTGGGAACAGTCTGGTTTCTCATTAGAAAACGCCAATTGTTTACGGCTCTTCGGCATTTGCGAAACAAGAAGGAATCACAGCCAATGAATATGGGCATTACACC
Source organism: Candidatus Helarchaeota archaeon (assembly GCA_013375455.1). The sequence continues at coordinate 1,652 of JABXJT010000066.1, forward strand.
GATGGATAAGCGGAAAATTAACCCATATACGATAGCTAAAGCCGAAAAAAAAGTATTACTTAAGAAGCTTTTACCTCAATGGAAAGGGAAATCTATTGTTGATATAATTGAGAAAAATATATCAAAATCGGGATATATTTCGGGAAATATGTTGGATTTTAGGGCCGCGCTCCCTGCCAACAACTCGAAACAAATTGTAATGATTTCGATGAGCTCTAATATTGCCTTTCCTCAAGGCCACGTTATCTTAGATTATGAGACTGCAATAAATAGGGGGCTTCTTAGCTTAAAAGGGGAGGTTGAAGAACGACTCGAAAATAAATCTTTGACTCCAGACGAGTTGAATTTTCTACGTTCTATTAATATTGCGCTGGAGGGCGTGATAATTTTTGCGAGACGGCTAGCCAAGAAAGTGGAGGAAGAATATGAGTCAGAAACTGATGATGCACGTAAAGAAATTCTGAAACAGATGCGCGATAATTGTAAAAAAGTACCCTTGAAGCCTCCCGAGACCTTTTATCAAGCAGTACAATCAGCATGGACCATCAAAACGGCAGTGGAACTTGCCCATCCAGTCAATTTCCATTCTTTCGGGCGCATGGATCAGATTTTTTACCCGTACTATAAGAAGGATCTTGAAGAAGGGCGAATTACACCAGATGAGGCCCCAGAATTGCTCGAAGAATTATTACTGAAAGTCATGTCTCAGAATATTCGACCAGAGTCAAATATGCTGGCCAATTTTTACCATAGATATTTAGGATCCACACCTATTACCTTAGGGGGATTGAAACCGGATGGCACTGACGCCACCAATGAATTAACTGAGCTGTTCCTTGAAGCTGCTAATAATTCACGTGCAGTTACCAATATCTCCCTCAGAGTACATGAAGGCACCCCCGATTCAGTTCTTCTGAAGGCCGCGGAGATGTTGTATGAAGGAAGTTCCAACCTCTCACTGTTTAACGATGACATCAATGTTGAGGCAATGAGGAAACGGGGGTTCGCTGAGGAGGATGCCCGGAACTATGCGATAATGGGGTGTGTTGAGATGCTGTGCCCCGGAAAAACTGGTGGAATGAGTGCTAATTCACTGTTGCTTTGTCGATTGTTGGATATGACCATGCGCAACGGTGATTCCGAAACAATGATGGGAACCATTAAAAATCTAGGACTTAAATTAGGTAATCCGGACACTTATACGTCGTTCGATGAATTTTTAGATGCCTTGATTGCACAAGCTAAGAACCAATTAGAGATGATAGTTAACGTATCAAATCTCCGCGACCAACTTTATGCTGAAAACTTACCAGCGCCTTACATTTCCGCGTTCATTGATGGATGTTTAGAGAATAAGAAAGATGTCACGCGAGGCGGTGCCAAATATGACCTTTCCGGGATCTCCTTTATCAACAGCATCGCTAACCTTACTGATTCACTCTACGTCATTAAGAAACTCATCTATGATGAAAAGGAAACCACTTTTACTGAGTTATTGAAGGCAATTGATAAAAATTATAATGGTCATAAGGACCTTCATCGGAAGATTATGAAAATAAAGGGAAAGTGGGGCAATGGCTATGAAGAGGTAGACGCCCTTGCACGTAATATCACGGACCAACTTTTTAAAGAAACATATAATTATGAAAGTTATCGGGGAGGCGTCTTCGTTCCCTATATGATTAGCATGACAACCCATACAATTGATGGGCGCATGTCCATTGCATCTCCAGATGGGCGATTTTCTGCGACTCCCTACGCCGCAAGTTGTAACCCTTATAATGTCGAGGAAAATGGGGTAACCGCCGTATTGAGGTCGGTTGCCGCCATTGATTTTCGGAATGTTCTAGGGTGCGCGGTGAATGTTAAATTTCATCCTACAGCAGTTGGGCTAAAAAAAGAAAATAGGGAGAAATGGGTAGCGCTCATGCGAGGCTACTTTGAGTTAGGAGGGCAACAAATTCAACCAACAGTCGTCTCGGCGGAGATGTTACGTGATGCCCAAGAGAATCCCCAAGACTATGGGGGTTTGATTGTGAAGGTTGGGGGCTACTCCGCATACTTCACCGAATTGGGGATAGAGATACAGAACGAAGTGATTGCCCGAACAGAACACCATTGAAAAAAATGAATTAAAAAAAAAGGAAATTAGGAATTAAGTAGTGCTCCAACCATTTCCAAGAACATTTTATCTCCTAATTTATTTACCTTGGGGGGGATTTTATTTCTAGTTTTTACCATACGCATGGCGTTCTTCTTGCAATTTGTCGAACAGACCCCGCACCCGATACACACATCAGAGTTGATTACCATTTTTTCGTCTGCTTCTTGGAAGCTAATGGCTCCCATTTGGCAATTCTTGGCGCATGTTTTACATAAAACACAAAGTTCTGGGTCAATTTGGGGAGTATAATTACTAGGAACTACAGTTTTAAATTTGTGCTCTTTTACGGGCTTGATAAGACCGCAATGGCAAGAACAACAATTACAAATGTAGAATAAATGTTCGCCGCCGTAGGAGTTAGAGGCACAATGAATAAGACCCGCTTTTTCAGTCTTTTTAAGGTATTCTATGGCTTCTTCTTTTGTTAAGGCCTTTCCCCATCCCATAGCGGCTAGTAATTGAGTCGCAGGACCAGCCGCGAAACAGCCCAACTCATCATGCGCAACTTCACATGGTTCGCCAGCCAGTTTTCCGATGTATCTGCACTGACAGGGGATAGAAGCGAAGTATTCATTCTTATTTATCATATCCTCGACTAATTCATAGGGTAGAACTTGGCTTTCTGTAGAAACTGTTTCATCAATTTTAATAAGCTTCTCTTTCGCCTCGATTGGTAATACGGGGCGAAACATCTCAAAGTTCTTATCAAAATAATACATACCCTGTTTATCCAGTTCTCCCATATTCTTAATTATCCATCGATAGACTTCTGCAGCTTTCTTTTGATTTTCCTCAGTGTCAGCTCTTACAATGAAATATGCTTCAACAATACCTGGAAGGAGAGGCTCAAGGCCGTATTTTTTATCAACTACACTTACGGTTCTCTTCTTTATAGCCTTTTTCAGAATCTTTCTGATGTGGCTCTTGGGAAGACCAGACTTTTCCACCAATTCCTGTAGCGAAATGCGCTCTCCCACCTTTGGAAAGTGGGCGAGGACTTTAATAGTCTCTTCATCCCAATAGACTTTCATGAGCTCAAAGGTTTTTTCATGTTTAGGAGCCGCTAACGGGCCCATTGAAAGTTTTTTTCTCACGATCTCGTAATAATCCAGCTTAGTCTCAAGTTTAGCTTCTGTCATTTCAATCCCTTATGTTCTAAATGTGATTAGAAATAGTAGATCATTAAACTATTTAAGAATTATATGAAAACGAAAATTAAAAGAAAATGAGAAAGTGGAACCTCTAATACCAATCCAATTTTATAAATGAATATGGTAAAAATTCCTTCGGATCCACTTCGGCGACGACTTCACCAGGCAGCATAGTATTATTAGTTTTTAGATACAATGCACCGAGAACGTTGACTATCTCGAGCTCTCCCCAGGGGTCATGGACTGAGGAATTTAAAGTGATTTCTACTTCGCCCATTTCCATCGATTGTGGTCGTATGAGTGTTTCTTGTCTTACCAGGCGCGGCGGGTAATCAAACCCTGTTTTATCAGGTGAAGGGAAGTATTTAAAATTATAACTGACTGCGCCTCTTTTCCGGGTTGGTAGGATTTTGAATTGTTTCAATAGATCCGGAGTTTCACTCGAGTTGAATTTTCCTGTTAGTTTCGCATTAATCTCAATATTTCGTGTTCCAAGCCGTTCAGACCATGCTTTCACGTCAGTATCCTTTCGTTCAAGTTTAATATGTGCCATTTTTTTAGGAAATCCACAAATTTCCCGGCCACCTATCATCGCTCGATCATCCGTTACGTGCATTGCTAAATGATAATTCCCGTATTCATCATTGAATTTCACTCGGAGGAACAGATCACTTTCATGATAGGGCTGCCCTTGATTAGTGCTTGGGTAATTGGCGATAAATGCAATGCAAATGGGTCTTTCTGCGGGTTTGAGCGGTGGGGGGAGGATCCGTTCTATGATTTCAGGCTTAGTTTCCCACAAAACTGTCATCATCTCTGCTCCCTTAAACACGGAATTCTTTAATTCTTCCTTTTTTGTCTTAATTTCTTCTAAATCCCTTTTGAAACTCATAACTAATCCCTCACGATATGTTTTGAAATATCATCGTTGTAAGCATACATGTGAAATTTATTTGGACTCAATAGGAAGTTTGGATCTACGGTCCTTTTAACATCTTTAAAGAATTGAATGAAATCTGGCGTAAACGCTCCAGCCTCAACGATGGACTGAGAAATCGCTTCCCCTAACCAGTAATGGGCGCCACCATATCGAACTTGAGCCCGCACCTTTTTATGCCATAGCTTCATTGCGGTTTCCCTTTGTTCCTCTATATTTTCAGCGTTGAAGCCCCCCGCAAATACGCAATGACCATTTGGTAAGAGATGGATGGATGTAGCGAACGCAGCCATGCTACGGGGAGGAAAATCGACTTGATTTTCAATATCGAATTTGGTGCTTAGTTGTTTCTTTTCTGCCATTGATGAAATGGGCACCTTGTGACATGTCGTACAAGAAATTCTGCCAGGAACGAATGCGACAAATTTATTAAAATAATTATAGACGAACTTCAAAGTCATTTTCCAGTCTTTTGTTTCTTCTAGGCTCGTGTCAAATTCCGTCCATTCAAATTGTCTTGCATTTTCCTTCATTATTGCATCTACTTTCTCTATATAAACGTCCAGAATTCGCTCATCGAATGCTTCTAAGATGAACATAAAAACAGGACCTTTTAACCTCGGTCTTTTGGGCGGTTTATTTCGTTTTTCAACAAAATTCGATAATAAGTCGAGTATCAATTTTGGGGTTATATATAAATCCTGCAGCCCATCCCGCACTTCTCTCTGGAGCTGATTCATTAACTTGAAGACAATATCGTAATCATTTTTATTTAAGATATAATTTTTTCTGATCTTGAAAGGGGGATCAGGATATAACTTCAAGAAAGCTTTTGTTTTAATGCCCATCGTTCCAACATCTCCCAGAAATAGCCCAGTAAAATCCGGAGCTACACCATATCTGCAAAACGGTTCCGCATATTTGTTGGCGGCTGCGCCCGTCCTTATAATTGACCCCTCAGGATTAGGAAGGACCACTTCCACACCAAGACAATTTTCTGAAATTAGCCCATATTTTGTGGAACCAAAACCTGCGGTATTATTTGAGAGCCCACCGCCAATAGTGGCAGAATAGCCGCTTCCAGGCCCTACAATTCCTGTAGTTAGCTCTTTTTTCAGTAATTTTGAAAGCAAAATAGCCCAGGTTATGCCACATTCAATAACACAATAATAGTTATCCTCGTTAATTTCCAAAATTTGATTCATTCTGGTAAGATCTATAAGAATACCGCCCTCTGTAGCAGCACCCCCAACAAGGTCAGCACCCCCGCCTCTTGGAACCATGTGAATCTTATAATTATTGGCTATTTTCACAATATCGGATAATTCCTCAGGACTCCGTGGTCGAACAATTATGTCCGCCCATCTATCTGGAAAAGCTGGATCGACATTCCGTGAATACGCTGCCTTCATGAAATCTTTATCGGATATGAAATCTGCACCTATGACATTTTCAATTTCCTTATAAACACTCTCAATTTTTGACAATTTTTCTGTTCGCCCTTTCAATTTCTTTTTCGGAATTTATTAGAGAATATGTGATTTTTTCCCATAAGTTTTTTTGCTGAAGTTGGGCATACTTTTTTTTGATAATCGTGAAAGCTGTTACTACTTATACTCGATTGCACCCAAAAAATCAAATCCACAGGGACCGGCTACTAACATCGCTCCGTTGGTTGTGCATGGAACGGGCGAAATTTTACACCGATTCATACCGTGAGACAGAGGGGGAACATCCCTCAATCCGGGCAGCAAAAGCAATTAAAAAAACTTTCGAAAATATGACCATTAGGATCTATCCAGAGGAGATTTTAGTCGGAAATCGATCCTCGCGCTTTATTGCCCCGCCTATTGCGCCAGAACGAGGGGATATGAATTATGTTTTAGAATATATCTTACTTGAATTGAAAAGATTTGGGTATGTAATTACTCCCGAGCATGAGAAAGTTCTATTTGATGAAATCATTCCCTATTGGAAGGGAAAATCGGTTAGAGAGATTAAAGTAACGCGCCTTGACCAAGCAGGATTGAGCAGCAAGCTCAATTTTAGTTTTAAAGAAATTTTACATAAACTACGTGCCTTTAGTGTGAGAGATTTTCTAAGCATGGTGATGCGGCAGGACAAGCCCCCAGAACCTGCTAAGGGCATAAGAGGAAAATTAAGAAAATTTGGGAAAATCATCGGATTACTGGTTAAGCTAGTCCGGATGTTTGGGGCGATCCAAGGGGGAACAGCGGACAATATAAAGGGGAGAGGGCGTTGTATTGATACGCAAGCACATATCGTAGTCGGTCACGCAAATGTGCTCAGGCAAGGGTTTAAAGCCATTAAAAATCGGGCTTTGGAACGAATGGAGACGGTGGAAACTGAAGATCAACGCAATTTCTTAAAAAGTATAGTAATAATTTGCGAAACGATGCGGGACTTCAGCCTTCGCTTCTCAGAATTGGCAAAAACCAAAGCAGCGAAAGAAAAAGATCCTGAGAGAAAAGAGGAACTTCTCGAAATTGCCAGGATTTGTGAAAAGGTGCCTTGGCTTCCCCCAGAGAGTTTTCAAGAGGCTTTACAAGCACATTGGTTTACACAAAATGCAGTCATTATCAGTTATGGTGCAGGCAGTGGAATTACCCCTGGACGCGTAGATCAGTTTCTTTACCCGTACTACAAGCGTGACATTGATTCGGGTAAGATTACGGAAGATGAAGCCTTGCGGCTCATTGAAGAATACATCATTAAAATTAATAACAATGTGGTAATTTGGCCGAATATATTGGGGGTCAATCTAAATCATCTCGGGTCAGATATTGAAAATATCACGCTGGGCGGTATCACCCGAGAGGGGAAAGATGCCGTTAATGAATTGACCTATTTGTTCATTGAGGGGCTTAGAAATACTAAACTTGCTACTTCAGCATCATTCCGGATATCGAAAAAGTCGCCGAAAGAATACATTAGAAAGGCGACCGAACTTCACAGAGAATTAAATGGGCCTGCGTTCTTCAATGATGATATTGCAGTTCCAACCTTAATGAACGATGGCTATTCGCTCGAAGCCGCGAGAGATTTTTGCCTTGTGGGGTGCGTCGAACCCAATGGCAGTGGAGATACCTTTGGGGCAACTGGGGGCTCGAAAATTTACTTCCCAACTATTCTTGATGTAATTTTCAATAGAGGGAAAACGAGCTTCTTTGGTAATTTCGATACTATTGATACAGGAGATCCAGTAGACTTCAAGACATTTGACGATTTTCTGCATGCTTATAATAAACAAATGGAATGTATGGTATCAATGTGTGCGAAAGCAACAGATATTAGGGATGATATTTGGGCTGAATATTATCATAATCCTTTGATTTCCTCAACCATTGATGGCTGCATTGAAAATGCGCAAGATATGACCATAGGAAGCGCAATCTATAATTTTGGGGCAATTGGCGCTGGAGGTCTCGGAACGGCAGTAGATTCATTGGCGGCAATCAAGAAGTTTGTGTATGATGATAAAAGCATTGAAATGAAGGACGTGGTCCATGCAATTAAACATAATTTTAAACGAAATGAGATTCTAAGACAAAAATTGAAAAATGGACCAAAATTTGGAAATGATAATGATTACGTTGACTCAATTGCAGTTGAATTGGTTGATAAATTCTGCACCATGGTTTCTAGTCATGAGCGGAGTCGCGGAGGGCATTATAAAGGCAGCCTAATCTCCTATGGACTCAATGTGTATGAGGGCGCAATGGAACCCGCCACACCAGATGGGCGAAAAGCTGGTCAACCCCTTTCAAACAGCATCTCTCCTAGCAATGGTGCCGAAATGAATGGTCCCACAGCGACCCTGAACTCATTAGCAAAAATCGACCATGCCAAGATTGGGTTTGGCAATTCGTTAAACATGAAATTTCCCAGCTATTTCCTTCAAACAGATAAAGGATTAGAAATTTTCGAAACATTAATCTTATCATATTTTGACATGGGAGGGTATCACGTCCAATTCAATGTAATTGGGGCTGATATCTTGAGAGATGCTCAATTCCACCCAGAAAATTATGAAGATTTAGTCGTGCGAGTATCGGGTTACGCTGCATATTTTACGAGATTAGGGCGGAAAATTCAGGATGACATAATAGAACGAACAGAATTTTGCAATTGCTGATTATCATTCAACTAGTTTCTTCTTAAAGACTGTATAAACACTGGTCTTGAAAATTTTATACTTGAACCCGGATGGTATTGTTTTTTTGATCTTGTTAATTAATTCATATTTAATTCGATTATGGAAGCTATGCTCCATGTCCAATGATGGATCGCATTTATGAATGAAAATCGAGAAATCCAATTTTTGTTGAAGATCTTGGAGGATTTTAAGGATTTTCTCTAAATATCTCAAAGCTAAATCATAACGCTCGGGATCTTGCGCATCAATAACAAATATCATTCGATCGACTCCTTGAAGATATTTACCTTCGGCCAATTTTTGAATATATTCTTCACGGAATGCTTGCTGACCCCCAAAATCCCAAATATTGAATTTCATATGCGGGTTCTCATCGATGTTCACTATATTTAATCCTTGCGTTGGTGTTACTGAACAAAACGAGAGTAGGTTCGCTTTTTTTGTTAAACTGAGGATGATCGAGGTTTTCCCCGCATTGTCAAGCCCCATTATGAGGAGTTTTGTTGTATCCTTAGACATAGCAATTGCCCTTTTTTTATACGAGTTATTAATTTCTAACTCATAATTCATAAAAAAATATAATCACAATAATTACATCTAATTATTTATTGAAAATCTCTATCAATATTAAATGAATTATTTATATATAGAAACGGATGAGGAAATTGCAAATTCATAAAATTATGAAGAAAATTTTACTCGTTTTCCTCATTATTTCCTCAATCTTTAGTTATTGGCTTATTCTTTGGCAGACACCAACTAATAATTCAAAAATGAATGAACAAATCGCCGATGGGGGAGATATAGAATTTCATAGAGCTTCAACAATTACATCATTCGATGGCAAAATTTCAGGAATTGGTATACCCGGTAATATTACCTTGAATTGTAATAAAACTGGAGGTCCAGTTGAAAAAGAAGCTAATAGCAGTGTGGAAATCGCCGTTCCAAACCCATGGACAATAGAATGTACGAATCTAACTATTAAAAATATTGTACAGGATTCAATTATGATAATTATGGAAGATGCTTATCCCTCTTTTGAAGAAATAAAAAATAGTGAGTATGCAATGCAATTTAACGTGACCAATCGCGCTGTTCTAACAAATTTCTCGATTTATGTCTATGAAATTCACAAGCCTACATTTTTTACCGTCTCGATTTATAATGCAACATTACAAGGATCCCGCCCAGAACCTCATGTTTTATTAAAAAGTGAGGATTTGTTAGCAAGCTTAAACGATTCACTGGATTTTCAATGGCATAACTTTACATTTTCATCAAGCATCGAACTTAATCCCTCAAGCACTTACGCAAACGCATTTTTCATCACAATTACTAATACCGTCGGACCAGGGGGAAAATTTCAATGGGGATATGAATTGGATAGTGTGGGATTGGATAGCGGTGCAGCTTATTTTTATAATGGATCCAATTGGGTGCTACAGATATGGGATTTCAGTTTAAAGGTGGGATTAACAAATATATCAAGATCACCTTCTAATATTGATTTGAGAATCAATGGAACAATCGTGAATGATAAAAATGAAAATGAAGGAGAATGGATTTCAACATCATCCTATTCAGATCTAGATGGTTTTGTGTCCTATAACATAACTGCTAATATAACAGTAAGTTTTCTAGTGGAATGGCTTATTTCTTACCGAATGTCAGCAAATCAAAGTGTAAATACTTATTTCGAAGGTTTCAGCACTAATGATGTAATATATTGGAATGCCTCATATACATCCTCGTTTATTTCGGGATCTTTTGATAATCAATTAGATTTCAGCCTCCCGGCATGGAATTCTGTTATTAATATATGGAGCAATCAAACAATTCACGGTTCGTGGAGCCAAAGTATCATTGGGCAATATAGAAAAATCACGGTTCAGAACGCAGGAAATGCGGATTGGGTCGTCCAATGTAATGATACAAATTACGTGGACAATGTGACCGTGAAACGCGCTGGAATTCCCGTCTCGGTAATAAATAGCACGGATACAATAGAGATTTTTGCGAATTTCACCGAGTTTTTGACGAATGGGGATGCTAATTTAACAGTTTATCCATCAAGTACAAATTACAGCGATACTGACGGAGAATTGATCACGTATAACGAGACCATACGATTTAGCCCCACTTGGCGGATGATCGATACTGCAACTGGATCATATACCCAGGCGAGACTACAGGTATATTGGTTTAACGGGACGGCAGCTGGTATAAGAACGAATATTCTCGCTGTAAATAACATACCGACGAATTTAACCTATAAATCGCACACGCCATTGGTTGATTCAGGGGATTCCATTTTCATATATGTCAATTATTCAAATAACTATACGGGACAACCACTGATAGGAGCCTCACTTTTAGTAAAAAATAGCACGGATGATACGACTTGGCCAGCTCCATTCCAAATAAAACGAGATTTTGGGAATGGGACGTACGAAGTTGAGGTATTAACCCTTGGTGTGCCGGGAGGTCTGCATTTCCTTTCGGTCAATCTGTCAAAACCGCTCTATCTATCGAGTGAATATTCAGGGATTAGCGTGAGTATTGGTGGAGGCATATCAAACGTGAGTGTCACAGCACCAAATTGTGTTGGATTAGATTATATCAATCAATCATATGCCCTAGCAAATCCAGCCCCATATCACAACGCTAGCGTGAAAGTTACCATCTACTATTATAGTAATTTCACCCTTGAACCTTTAACTAGTGGTGTAATTGCCGCCAGCTGGATTGGTGGGGGTTCGGCAATCAGTTGGGTTCCAGCCTTTTTTGGTTATTACAATATCACGATTGATGTCACGGGATTTCATGCGGATACGAATCATACTTTGAAAGTGACCATCCAAGAATCAGGCTACGACGCGGCCGTGTTATACATCATCGTCCCAATTAGGAAGTTACCGACTGAGATTATTCCTTTAGAAACAAGTTATTCATGCTATCTGGAAGAAACTATAACTGTATATGCTGTTTTTGAGGATTCTTACAATGATGAATCGATTCCGACGGTTTATAGCTTGAATGGGAATTTCACGATTCAAGTGGGTAATTTATTCGACACTATGGCCCTTTTAGCCCCCACTTTAGGGCTATATTATTATGATCTTGTATTATCTACAGTGGGACTTGCGGAAGGGATGACCTACAATATCACTTTTTCCGCTTTTTCATCGGAACACGAATTCGCAACAGTAAATATTTCGCTCGAGATTCGTCAAAAGGCCGAAGTGGAACTATTCTTACTTGGCATTCCAGATTATGTATTAGCAGGTACCAATTTTAAGGTCTATGCTAACCTCACGCTCAAAAATGGACCACCATTCATCGACGTTCCAGTGACATTTAAAGTACGACTCGAAGATCCTGGATCCACAGAAACCCCTCATACACAATTGACAAACGGTTCTGGAATTGCTGAACTGCTCGTTACAGCAAATCCTGCATTTAGGAATTTAACGGTGATTGTTGATTATTCTGGGAACGTCACCGTTGAAAATAATTCGGTTACTTCGAAGGTGATTCCCATCATTACTTTAAATTGCTCGTTATTTCTCAATCCCCTTCCAGCCGAGGTTCTAGAAGATGAAACCATTGAAATTAGCGCAACTTTACTAATTAATGGAACTCCTACAGAAGGCGAAATCGTCACTTTTGAAATTTCATATGATGGGGGGGGTGTTGCTGTCGTGAAAACCGGAATTACTGATGCATCTGGAACCGCTACCATTAGTTTAAGAGTGCCCGGTGTTGGAACAATTTCAGTAACGGCAGATTACGTTGGACCAACTTACGTCATTGGAGATAGTTCAACCTTAGATGTTTCCGTTGTCTCAAAGATGCAACAGTTCTGGCGACTTTTACCGTATTTTCTTGCACCTATTGGCGCAGTTATAGGAGCAATCATAGCATATAAGTACGGCTATAAGCGTCGGAAACTCCAGAAATTGCAGGCAAAGTGGCAAAAATCAATGATTAATTTCCAAGATATCTCTAATTTGGACTATTTAATGATATTAATTAGGAAATCTGGTATGTCCATTTATAATTACTCATTCAAGGCGGAGGAGCTAGATTATCAATTAATGAGCGGGTTCTTAAGCGCGATCTCCGCATTTAAAGGAGAATTGGGAATAAAAGAAAAGAAAGGACTTATTGAAACCGGGGAATGGGAAATTGTTTACCAAGACTTTAAAATATTTGGGATTAATCGGGAGTTGGTTCAGTTTGTGTTGATTTTGGAGGGATCTATCTCAGAATCTCTGAAAAATGAATTACTTAAATTTATAATGGACGTGGAACGGAACTATAACCAGGAGTTCATAAAATTTAAGGGGAATGTAGCAGTATTTAATCCAATCAGCACACTTGTTGAGCAGTACTTTGATAGGAGCATTACCTTACCACACATCAGTGTAGATCTTTCAGCCGCACAATTGAAGCAGCTTCCCGATATCGAAAGAAAATTATACAATTTAGGAGCACATATGACCGACGATCAAGGATATTTCTACGTTTCAAATTTAATGAAAAATGCGCAGGATATGCTCGGGGAGGATGTTAGGCATATAATAGATAGCATTTATAATTTGGTAGCAAAAAGGTATTTCACTTCATCCAGGGTTTCGATCCTTTTGGAATGATTGTAATGGAGAGACGTAAATACAGGTTCGCCCTACTTCTATACCCCTTAATATTAATCCTCTCTACTATCATTGATTTTTAAATTAAAGTTATAAAGCCCTCTCACAAATATTTCATAAAAATAAAATGAATATTTTTAATGAAGTTATTTATTGTCTTTTATTAATAATTACTTCAAGATGAGGAAAATGCAAAGAATTACGAAAAATATATTGCTCTTTTTTCTTATTTTATCACCAATTTTCGTGTATGGTTTAATCATATCACAGAATGAGATCAAAAATGATAAATCAAACATAATTGATCAAATTGATGATGAGGAAGGGATGAATTTTCATACAGACACGACAATCATATCATTTGATGGAAAGATAATTGGTATGGGGCTTCCTGCTAATGTTTCTTTGAACTGTAATAAAAGCGGAACTCCATTATCTTTAGATTCAGGCTCGACTTTAGATATTTCAACGCCTAATCCATGGACGATAATATATACCAATATTACTGTGACAGATATCATTCAGGATTTAGATATCGTCATTATGGAAGACTCTATTACTTCGAATTTGGAAGACATAAAAGACAATGAATATGCGATGCAATTCAATGTGACCAATCACGCGTTATTGGAAAATTTTTCAATTTATGTCCATAATGTTCGTGAGGATAAGATAAATTCTATAATTACCAAAGTGTATAATGCGACCTCATCTGGTACTGACCCAGAACCTGATAAACTATTGTATAACCAAACCTACTTTAACTTAGGAGCTAATTCAGACGACCAATGGCTTAATTTCACATTTTCATCAGCTGTCGAGTTAGATCCTTCAGGTACCTATAACAATGCATTTTTCATTAGCCTCTTAGTATCTGTTGGAGGCGGGGGATACTTTGAGTGGGGGTATGAATTAGATAGTGGAGGAGATGATGGAGCCGCTTATAGCCCTACTTGGGTATTAGAATCATGGGATTTCAATCTAAAAGTAGGATTAATAAATATTTCAAGGCATCCATCCGAGATCGATTTGGAAATCAATGGAACCTCGGTGAGTGATAAGAATGAAAGTGATGGGGAGTGGATTTCAACTGTCATATATTCTGATATAAGTGGTTTAGTATCTTTTGAATTTTCTGCAAATATTTCAGCTCATTTTATGGCAGAATGGTTCGTTTCTTACCAACTTACAGCCGATCAAGATGTAAATACATATTTCGAGGGATTCGATAACGATGTGATTATTTATTGGAATGCTACTTATGGAGCCACGTTCATTACGGACTCATTTGATAAACAATTAGATTTCGATCTTCCTATATGGAAATCAGTGATGAATGTACGGAAAAACGAGAGCATCCATGCTCAATGGAATTCAATTATTGTAGGTTCAATAAGAAGAATTACGATTAGTAATGCTGAGAATGCTTTATGGACAATTCAATGCAATGATACGAACTATGTAGAAAAAGTGTATGCAAAACGATCAGGGGTTATTGTTTCAGAAGTTAACGGCACGGACACAATCGATATTTTTGGAAATTTAACAGAGATAATGACAAGTGGAGATGCGAATTTAACGATTTTTCCTTCGGGGGCAAATTACAACGATACCGAAGGAGAGGGAATCACAAATAATAAAACCATAAAATTCAGTCCTGCTTGGGAACTCATGAATACCTCGACTGCCTCATACACGCAGGCAAGACTACAAATTAGTTGGTTCAATGGAACAGCTGCAGGTATAAATACGACGACCTTAACGGTGAAAAACATACCTACCAAGTTAACATATCTAAATCACACGACCGGCATCCAATCTGGAGAATCGATCTTTGCCTATGTAAATTTCTCCAATGATTACACGGGCGAGGGGCTGGCAGGCGCCGATCTATTAGTGAAAAATAGTACTGACAATACAACATGGCCGGCTCCATTCTCAATAATCGACGATTATTTGAATGGTACCTACAAAATCGAGATCTTATCATTAGGGGTCGGAAGCGGGGTACATTACTTTTCAATCAACTTATCAAAGCCTATATATCTCTCCAGTGAGGTTTCAGATCTCAGTGTGACGATTGGGGGTGGTATATCTAATGTGAGCGTAACGGCTCCGAATTGTATTGGATTAGATCCCATTAATCAATCATACGCTCTAGCAAATCCAGCCCCATACCATAATTCTACCGTGAGGGTAACTATCTACTATTTTGATGATCTGACTCTTGCACCTCTAAGTAATGGAATAATAACGCCATCGTGGATTGGAGGTGGTCCAGCAGTTGCTTGGGTTAATGCCTTTTTTGGGTATTACAACATCACAATTGATGTCACGGGATTTCGCGCAGGCACCAATCATACTTTAAGAATTTCCATTCAAGAGGCAGGATATGTTGCGGCTGAGCTTAATATCATTGTTCCAATAAGGAAATTACCAACAGTAATTGAGCCATTTGAATCCTCCTACGCGAAATATTTAGAGGAGACGTTTATTGTCTACGCAGTTTTTAAGGATATTTTTAATGATCAGTCAATTCCCTCCATTTATGAGTTAAATGGAAATTTCACCATTCGGATTGGGAACCTTGTGGATAATATGACTTTGCTTATATCAGGTATGGGAATATATTTATATGAACTCACATTATCTACGCTCGGGCTTGAAGAAGGAAATACCTACAATATCACACTATTCGCTTTTTCAAGTGAACACGAGTCTGCCTTAATTAATGTATCATTGTATATCATTCCAAAGGCATCAGTGAATTTGAATCTAATTGGCGTGCCAGTATATGTTCTTGCAGGAACTCAAATTAGAATCTTTGCAAATCTTACACTAGTAGATGGAACGCCAATTTACAGTACTCCTCTTACTTTCACAATTCATTATGAATTCGGGAATACGTCACAAGAATTCTTTAATGTCTACTTAACAAATAGCTCTGGAATGGCAGAATCCGTCATTGATGTAAATCCAGATATGGATTCGATCCAAATAATGGTCGAATATCAAGGGAATGTAACTGTTCAAAATCGAACCACTATTAGCACAGTTGTTCCCATTATCATCTTAAACAGTTCTTTGACACTAAGCCAGCTACCCAATGAAATAATGGAAGGTGAAACATTAGAACTCAATGCCACTCTATTGATTAATGGGAGCGCTGCAGCTGATAAATTAATCTTTTTTACCTTCAAGTATGAGGGGTCAGATAGAGAAGATGTAAGAACAGCGGGGACTGATGCAACAGGGACGGCAAGTGTTGGCATTAATGTGCCATCGGGCGTAAGTAAAATTTATATATACGCAGAATATAAAGGTGTGAGTTATGTTAATAGTAGTACTATAGAATCTGAGATAATTGTAATTTCCATTATGACTTTAGTATGGCGATATTCTCCTATTTGGCTTTCTATTATCGCTTTTATAGCTGGAATTACAATGACCTATAAATATGGATATAAACGAAGAAAACTTAGGCGATTAAGAGCGATATGGCAAAAATCCGCCAACAAGTTTCGTGATGCCGCGAATTTAAATTTCTTAATGGTTGTTCTAAAACAAACCGGGGCTTCAATTTATAATTACTCATTCAAAGGCCAAGAACTTGATTATGCCTTGGCGAGCGGTTTTCTAGCAGCAATTTCAACATTTCAAGGGGAATTATTGAAATTGGATGAAAAAGGAGCCTTAGAAACAGAAGAATGGGAAATAAATTATCATAAATTCAAAATTTACGGCGTTAGTCGGGAATTAGTGCAATTAGTATTAATTTTAGATGATTCACCTTCAGAAGAGATGAAAATGGCATTGTTAAATTTTGGAAGAGATGTAGAATTAGTATATACTGCTGAATTCAAGAAATTTAGGGGTAATGTTAAAGTATTTAAACCAATAGATTCAGTTGTACGGAAATATTTCGATGCTGAATTAGTTTTCCCATATGTTATTGCAGAAATTTCAAAAAAAGAATATAATCAATTATCTCCGTTAGAACGTAAATTATACGGATTAGGGCGTTCTTTTTGTAAAGAACAGGGATACTTTTACTTCACAACATTATTAGAAAGTGCACTAATGATCTCAAAATTAGAAAGGAATCAAATTTTGGACAGTGTTTATAATTTGATAGAGAAAAAACTTTTTAAAGCCATAACAGTCGAAGATATACAAAAAACTCTTAAAATTAAACCTGAAAGTTTGGAACAGCCACCTCCTCGAACTCCTAAAAGTTTGAAGCAGCCACCTCCTCGAACTCCTGAAAGTTTGGAGCAGACTCATCCCGAAACTCATAAAATATTAGTTGAAACACTTCAAAAACTTCTACGAAATGCCAAAACGGCTGAGGAAAAGAATTATCTTTCAATGGCCATTGACCAATATCAGAGGACAATCCCAATTCTCGAAGAAATGAATCGAAATGATCAAATAATTGAGATCTCAAAAAGGATAGAGGCTTTAAGGGAGAAACAAACTGAAGAAATTGAAAAATAACTTCAGAAGGCTAGGGAGGAATAGTGAAAAGTTTGGAAGGAAGTAAAAAATATACTTTCGCTCAGTTACTTTATCCTCTTATTCTTTTTACATCTACAATTACAGTATTTATTTTAAATATAGCTGGAGTTTGGCAATTCGATGCTTTCGACACGATCATCATCGGGTGGGGAATTGGATTTATAGTAGTAATCATTCTCCATCCCCGTCTCCTAAATAAAATCTTTCATTTCCCTCCAAGCCGTCTTCAAGGCTTATACCTGGTCAGGAGATATATTGTTATTTTGACAGCAGTCGTTATATTGAGCATACATTTAATGAAAGTTTTTGTTGTAAACTAAATAGGAACGGTTCATAATTCCGTTTTCAAAAAATATTTGGGGATATATCATTTCTTATTAAATGGTAATTAATCATTCAGAAAAGAATGAGATTAAAAGCTTGCCAGTAGATCAGCCATCATGCCCATAAATGTCTTATTCCCGATTTTCCTTACGTCTGGAGGAACAATATTTTCGACCTTTTCCAAAGTTATTGCAACTTTCGCGCAATTTGAAGCACAGAGGCCGCACCCAATGCATTTTGTAGGATCGACCACCATCTTCCCTTCTTCAGGATGAGAGATTGCGTCCATTGGGCACTTTTTTACGCAGATTTCGCATTCAACGCAGAGGTCCAAGTTAATTTTGGGTTTATAATTGCTGGGAACCACGGACTTATACCCGTGTTTCTTTACAGGCATCAAAACACCACAATGGCAGGGGCAACAATTACAGATGAACATGAGATGTTCGCCGCCCTTGGAGTCAGTTGATATGTGGACGAGACCAGCTTTCTCCGTTTTTTTGAGGTACTCGATGGCTTGCTCTTTATTAAGTGCCGTTCCCCATCCTAAAGTTGCTGCTGCTTGAGCAGCTACCCCCGTGATGAAGCAGCCCATTTCGCTCGGCGCGAGCTCGCAGGGCTCGCCAGTCATTTCTCCTATCATTCGGCATTGGCACGGAATGGAAGCAAAATATTCATTCTTATTGATTAAATCTTCCACTAATTCATAAGGAAGAACTTGAGATCGTGCATCTACCGATTCATCAATTTTAATTAATTTCTCCTTGGCCTCGATAGGTAACAATGGGCGGAAAAATTGAAAATTCTTATCAAATATATTGAGACCTTGCGCGTCAAGTTCGGCCATATGGTTGAAGAGCCATCTGAAAATCTCCGCAGCCTTATGGATGTTCTCTTTTGTATCTTGTTGGGCAGTAAAATAGGCCTCGAAAATTCCAGGCGCTAAGGGCTCAAGCCCATACTTTTGTCCAACCTTACTGACTGTTCTCTTTGTAACTGCCTTCTTTAGAATTTTCTTTATTGTCTTTTTCTCCATACCAGATTTCTCAACTAACTCGTTCAGAGAAATTCTTTTGTCAGCAGTTGGGAAATATGAGAGGACCTTTATGGTTTCTTCATCCCAGAAGACTCTCATCATTTCAAAGATTTTCTCGTGTTTCGGGGCGCGTAATGGTCCTAAGGTGAGCTTTTGTCTGACAATATCATAATAATCAAGTTTTGTCTTTAATTCTGACATAATTCAAATATCCTTCGTATTTATTGCCCAAGAAGAATCTCTGATACCATATCGCCGAATGTTTTTCCTTTTGCAATTACGTTTCTTTCTGGAGGGATCTCATCACGTACCCTTTCCATTAAGATGGCGTTCTTCGGGCAATTGCTGGCACAAAGACCGCATCCAATGCAAGAATCATAATTGATCTCCATTTTATCATCCGCCTCTGAATACGTAATGACTTCCATCGGACACTTTTTGAGACAAGTTTTGCATCTAACGCAGATTTCGTCGTTACTTTTAGGGGCAAAATTGCTTTTGTGTTGAGAGAGGGACCCAAATTTTTTGGTTGACCCGATTACTCCACAGTGGCAGGGGCAGCAATTACAAATAAAGAATCTATTGGAATTGGTATCAAAGGAAGCGTTATGGACTAGCCCTGCTTTCTCTGTCTTTTTTATATATTCGATGGCTTCTTCCTTAGTTAGTGCCCGTCCCATCCCCAATCTCGCAATGGCCTCAGCTCGTATTCCTGCAAGAAAACATCCATCCTCAGCAGGAACTAGTTTACAAGATTCTGATTCCTCATCTAGTTCGGCAATCAACCGGCACTGGCAGGGGATGACAGCAAAGTGTTCATTTCGATTGATTAATTCTTCGACCAATTGATATGGTAGTACCACTGATTGGATATCCACACCTTCATCAATTTTAATTAATTTTTCTGAGGTTTCATACGGAAGCAGAGGACTAAATAGTGGTTTGGACACGCTAGAAGTCTGGATTTCATCTCGACCCTCGAACAAAAACCGGTATATTTTAGCTGCAGCTTTAAGATTTTCAGGAGTATCCTTCTGCGCGATGAAATACGCTTCAAACACGCCAGGTAGCAGAGTGTGCAATGAAAAATTCCTGCCAACTTTGGCGATTGTACGCTTCTCTGCCGCTTGCTTTAGGAGTTTCTTAACCTCTTTACGTGGAATTCCAGACTTTTCGGCGATCTCGTTCGGGGAAATTATTTCACCAGCATCAGGAAAATAGGAAAGTAGTTTAATTGTTTCTTCATCCCAAAAAATCTTCATTAGTTCGGTTATCTTCTCATGTTTCGGCAACGTGTAATGCCCAAGCGTTAATTTTTGCCTTACAATTTCGTAGTAATCAGTTTCAGCTTTGAGTTTTACTTCAGACATAACATATGATAATTATCAAAGGTTTTTTAAAATTAGCTAGAATAAAAGTAAAACTCACTTTCGATAGGTTCCATACTTTTTTCCAGCATCAACAATGGCTTGAATGTTCTCAAAGGGAGCATCCGAGGCGATTTCACATCCGGATCCGAGAATGTACCCCCCACCTTCACCACAAACCTCGATCAAGTTTTTACAATGATCCATTATTTTTTGCGGGGTCCCTAACTTTTGTAGCGTGCTATTCACGTTTCCCATTAAACAGAAGCGATCCCCCAATATTTCCTTCGCTTTGAAAATATCAGAATTTTCGAGGTGAAGGATGTACCGCCCCTTGGGAAGTTCGAGGAAATACTCGAAGAACGGAGTCCAATCCGTATCCATGTGGAAAAGATTAATGTAACCAAGTCTATTATTCACCGTGACAATTTGTTTCAAATAGGGGAGTACGAGGTCTTCAAAAATTTTGGGGGAGATGAAGGATGCCGAAACGCGTTCGAGACAAACGTATGAATGCCTGCTGCGACTTTGTGAAAGCTTTTTCAAAAACAGATCGTTAGCAATTAGACCCTTGATCATGAAGTCACACATTTCCTTCATCTTTTCAGGGAACTTGTGAAGGTATCGAGACCACTTATTGATCCCACATAGGTATGAGAGCGTTTCCAGGGGCGTAATAATCGCCGTGAGAGTATATAAGGGGACTTTCATCTTATTCTCCCAATAATCCATGAACTTGAGTACTTGAAGGAATTCAATTTGGGTGCGGCGAACTTTTTCAACGGGGAGCGGACGCCATAGCCGGGAAAAGCCCTCTTCATAAATGAGGTCGAATTCTGAAATGTCTAAAATTGGCTCTTCGAGAAATTGAAGGGACCCACCAATCATGTCAGGCACTTGGAGTGGGCTATAAAAGCCAGAATGAGCCGCGGGAAATGGTTCAAAATAGGCATAGACTCGACCGATGGGAATGTGCACCATATCCAAGTCGCCACCATGTCGCTTATAGGTGGTTTTTACGGCATTCATTGCCACTTTAAAATCGCCGAAGACGTATTCTTTGGCCGTGATCCCAGCACAGTTAGCATAGTAGTAATCCATCAGGGGCGCAATGGGTACCCGGTCAGGTTCTTTCATCCGCACGGCCGTGTGAAAGCGTTCCATTGAGGTCATTAAATCCTCTTTTATTTTACGCACCTCCCTGCTTTTCGCGCTCTTTCAGCTTATTAATGACGCCAATCACGTTTAATTGGAAGTAGCGGCGTAAAATTCTATAACCCAATCGCTGCCATAGGGAAAGTACTTTGGCGACTAGTGGTAAGGATAAAGAACGCAAGACTAATCTGAAATTACGGCGGTAAAAAACTAAATCAGAAAAACGAATATGCGTGTCAATTTTCCCTTTTTGCCCATAGAGAAAGGTTTTCAGATTATCAAGTGCGAGATTATAATTAATTTTTCCGTTTTCATCTATAATTTCAGCCATTTGAACCGCTTTTCAAGAAAAATTTGGGAGAATCGGATTTTAGATTATTTCCGTACAGGTTTTGAGATCCATTTTGCCATCGATCAATGGAATTATTTTTTCAAAATTTTTTGGTAAATTTGCTGAATGTTCGTTTAATGCTGCTTTATCTTGATATTTTTCGTAAAATATAATTGTATTTTTATTTTTGGAACCTTTTACAGTGTGTGGAATGTAAGCTAAGCAGCCAGATTCTGATTCCCGTACCTTGGGCACGACTTCCTTCAAGAGTTCAATGGCTTCTTCCATTTTCCCTTCTTTTATCTGAAAAGATGCAAATAACGTAATCATTTTATCACCAACTCAACATCATTGAATAAACTACATAAGTCATTCTCCATAAAATCATGACATCTCATTACAATATTCTTACAGGTCGCCAATCGTGGTAATCAATCGAGGTATTATATAGCTCTATACCATCAATTTTGAGATATAAGTTGATTTTAAAGAGTTGATCTTTATGAATGTGTCCATATAAAACTTTGTTTATTACCCCTGATTCCTCAATTAATGAAAAAAAGTCGTCCTCTGCAAAGGATTGCTCTGGATCTTTAAATATTTGGGAGGTAGGAGGAAAATGCATCAAGCAAATCCCCACATCAATATCAGCCCGGGAAAGCTGATTCAATGCCTTTTGAAGAATGTGTAATTCTCGGGACTTCCGAGTTGATTCACGGTCTGCACCACATGCGCCGCATACCCCAACTCTATTAGTAATGAAAGTGCGTCCGCTCACAAAATAAAAATCAGGGGTGTTGTAGAGCTCGTGCATTATAGAATGCTCAGGCAGCCAAGGCCAATCGTGATTCCCCTCAATGAAGCAGATATTCTTTGCTTGAAATGCCTGGAGTGTTTTTAATTCTTCGAGTACTTCCGAAAAATCTTTATTCCAGACTAGATCACCCGCAATGAGCAAAAGATCTGTTGGGGGAGTCTCAGCCGTGATATTTCTTGCTACTTGCTCAATGTAATTGGGAGGGTAATGGAACCTTTCGATCATCTTCCCGGGATTTCCGAGATGCGGGTCTCCAATTGCTAAGATTTTCATAGTAAAAAATTAGGTGATGAGTTTAAGCAAGTCTTGAATTGAATCATGCTCTTCGATATTGTCAAAAATCTTAATGAGCTCCTCGGTTTTCGCAGAATCATATCCGATGTAGGCGGCTTCCTGCTTGAATTTATCGATGATGAATTGTTTGTCGTGTTTCCCGGGAGCCGCCTTAGCTAAGGTGGTAGAAGCTTTGTATTTTTGCCCATTTTTCATTTTAATGATGACAGTAGAGCCGAATTCCCATTTGAAGTCGCCTTTGACGGCATCAAAAAGGAGTTTATTGAACATATCAGAGCGGACATCTGTCAACTTCATCCCTTTTGGTATGAATGACGTGAAAATTTTAATTGTCATGGCTATATCAGTTTCTACTTTCACCTTTTTGGCTAATTCGTGAATTTTAGGATCAAAAATGCGGTCATCCAAGAATTGTTTAGGAGTTAGTTCTTTATCAATCAACGCAGCAGCAATATTATATGGCACGTTAAAGTTAAGTATAACATAAGATGCATCAGATTTCTTGAGTCCTTCCAAAGTTGCCTCATAGCGGTCAGAGAGATCCATGCTGACTGTCCCTATTCCGGGGAGCTTAACTTTCACCTTCTCAACTTCGTCAGGATCTAAATCTGGGTGTTTCTCAAGTATATCAAACACGCAATCAAGTGGTGCGTCAAGATACGCGCAGCCAGGATATAATTTAAAGGCGATCGTATCGGTGAGCCAGTGTTCATAGTCAAGATCATGAGTAATACGTTCTGTAGATGGACTATTGGACATAAAATTGCAGAATCCATCCGGTGCATCGAAAATTTCATGAGACCCCGTGAATCCTTTTGCGGCGAGTTGGCATGCGATTATCCCATTTTGCGCAGGAAGGGCAGAAGTAAGGGTTTTCGTGTGAGGGCCGAAGAATCCTCGTAAAATAGGCCACTGAGGAAGATATGCCGCGATGCCGATTGCATTCGTCATTTGTTCAAGATCGAGGTTCATTAGTTTGGCGCCTATCACTGCAGCCGTGGTTGGGTGAACGAGTGGATCACACGTTTGACCTGTCGTAAGCGAGGGGAAAAGACTCAATCCTATCCTACAACTAATTTCATTTCCAAGAAGCATTCCAAGGAGTAGATCTTTCCCTGTGAGTTCCAAGGTTTCAGTATAACCTAAACTAACTGGGACTGTCGTGCATCCAATGTGCATGGGCATCCCATAATCTTCATAATCTAGCGCTTGAGCGAATACGCCATTTACGATTACTGCTTTATCAAGTCCCACCTTCTTGTTCGTTGTTAGAATGCTTGCAGGGGGATTGCCACCAGCATTTTGAAACGCTTCAAGTGCAATCTGCCCAGGACGCGTTTTGGTTCCAGCGAAAATCGTCGCAATTAAGTTCATAAGCTGCATTTTACCGAGCTTTAAGGTTTTTTCAGGGATATCGCTATATTTCATTTTATGAGCATATTTCGCTAATTTTTCTGTAGTTGTTGCCATTCAATCTCCTCCTAAACGCCTCCAAGAACCATCCCAATTGTTAATGCATTCAATAGATTGTTGCGAACGCCCTTCACTTTCACTTTCCCATTGATCCATGCAGACGCAAAGGAAATTTTCCCTTTTATAATTTCAAGAAAGTTTTCCGTGGATCCGATGAATTCCAAAGTTGTGGGTTCGGTCTTTCCTTCAGAAACCGTTGCTGCCATTTTGCGGATTTCTAACGTGAGGGGGCTTCCATCTGTTATGTTAAAATAGACATTTGCATTTGAAAATGGGAACAATAATCTGAGTCCACCGCCGACTAATCCAGAAAAGCGGGTCAGCGTTTTCGCAGATTTTTCTAATTTTTGTTTGACACTCATTTCAACACTCATCTCTAAATTAATATGGTTAAAATTTCTTAATTTTGAAATATAAATCTTTCAAAATTTCTTTTAATTTTTTAAAAAAAACATAATCCGCAAAAGTAATCTTTTCCGACAAAAATCACCACATGGAAACATTTAAATCCCGCTGAGAG
>JABXJT010000067.1 GCA_013375455.1 Candidatus Helarchaeota archaeon
TTGGGAGCACCTTATTTTAAAATTGTCGGCATGGCAAGGGCACCACTTGCAGCAGTAATGGTAGGTAAAACTATAGGTAAAACAATAGATAGTGGTGAAATACCCGTATATATTGCACGTTTTGGGCGAACAAAAAGTGAAATATTTGTAACCGCTATTGAGCTTCAGCGCAAATTTGGAAATAAGTTCGATTCAATTCCCACTAGTGCAATCGGACTTTATACCTATTTGAAAAGGCTTGAACAAGGACTCAAACAATTGATGTGTGGAGCAAGAAAATTTGCACTAGAATACATCACACGAGATGACATCTCATCATTAACACGGAAATCAGCAGAGATAAGTGGTATTAGATATATAATGGAATGTGATAAAGAAGAGGCTGAAAAAATTCTCGATGATTGATATCAAAAAAATAAATATCAGGCAAGTCATTTTGTTATGGGGTAATTTCCTAATAAGTTAAGGCCAGATCCCGCGGATTTTGAGAGTATTAGCTACTCGCTCAACTGCTAACATATAAGCTGCTAACCGCATATGAACTTTTTTATTTTTGGAAATTTTATAGCAATCTTCAAAGGCTTTAACCATAATTTGTTTAAGTTCTTTTTTGACACGTTCTTCTGTCCAGTAATAGCGTTGTAAATTTTGTACCCACTCAAAATAACTGACAGTGACACCTCCTGCATTGGCAAGGATATCTGGAATTATGAGTATATTATTTTTATACAAAATATCGTCAGCTTCAATAGTTGTTGGGCCATTTGCAGCTTCAGCCAGTAATTTACACTTAATATTATCAGCATTTTTATTCGTTATTTGATTCTCTAATGCAGCGGGAACGAGAATATCGCTTTCTAATTCAAGTAATTGTTCATTTGTAATTTTTTCAGACCCTTCAAATCCAATAACACTTGTCGTTTTTTTCTTGTGTTCATAAACAGCTGAGGAATCTAATCCCTCTCTTTTTAAAATGCCACCCTTCGAGTCGCTTAGTGCAATAATTCTACAACCCATCTTCTCCAAGAAATGTGCTGCGTATGATCCAGCATTTCCATAACCTTGAATTACAGCAGTTGAAGATTTTAGGTCTAAATTCAATTTTTGAGCGGCAACCTCTACACAATGACTTAATCCAAGAGCCGTGGCTTCGACACGTCCTTCTGAACCTCCAATTTCTAAAGGTTTTCCTGTGATAATACCAGGGATACTATATCCACGAATCATTTCATATGTATCAGCCATCCATGCCATTATTTGTGGATTTGTATATACATCGGGTGCCGGAATATCGCGTTCTGGTCCAATAATACTGCTAATTTCGAAAAAATAACGCCGAGAAAGTCGTTCAAGTTCTCCTTGTGATAATTCTTTTGGATTACAAATAATTCCACCCTTCGCACCACCATAAGGGATAGCCACGACCGCTGTTTTCCAAGTCATCCACATGCTTAATGCTTTAACTTCATCTAAAGTTACATTAGGATGATAGCGAATTCCTCCTTTAGTAGGCCCTCGTGAACTATTATGCTGGGCTCTAAATCCAATAAAAACTTTAATTCGTCCATTATCCATCCTTACCGGAATAGAAACCGTTAAAATTCGTTGATGATGCTTTAAAACTTCTAAAATATCTGGATCCAAGTTTATTTGCTCTGCAGCCATCTCTAACTGCTTTACTGCTACTTCATGCGGATTAATCATCTTATCCAACTTTATTTTTTTCTAAACTAAGGTATTAACACTAATAAATAGTATAGACCATTTCTTCTACATACTTTATAAATGTACGACATTTAAATCACTAATATATATTAAAAAGTAACAAATTCTAACATAAAAAATAGAAAGACAATGAAATAAATGCATTATGGATATTTTTTTCCCTGATTTTTTATTATTTTCCAATTGAAGATTCAATAAAAAAAACAAATTTTAATCGGTAATCAAGAGAGAGTTGAGGAATTCAAGTCAGAGGTCACGGACGGCAGCGAGGAATTGAATTAGCGGGAAGGACTGGCGTGTACTGTCTGGAATCAGCTTTTAATATTATATAATATAATTTTGTTCAATTGTAATTCTAAAAAAAATGCTCCCCTTCTGAATATTTAATTGAAATGTTCAAAATCATACATTAGAAAATGGGGAATATATGAGTGCCGCTCTAATTTCGGAGGAAAACCTGATAACTTTACGCACAAAACTGAAGCAATTGATTAAAGAGGTTGAAGATTTTTATAAAAATGAATTTATGAAATTTATCGGCGACATCAATGTATTTTCAGCAGTGGACATATTCATTGAAGCGGGTGTATCCTTTGCACCAGGAAAGGCTGCAAATGCGGGTGGTGTAGCCGTTTCGGGGCTTGAAATGTCTCAAAATAGCATGAGGCTCTCCTGGTCTCGTGAAGAAGTTGATAATCGCTTGAAGGGAATCATGCAACACATCCATAAGACTGCTTATGAAGCTGCTGAGAAATATGGCCATCCTAAAAACTACGTCATCGGTGCAAACATCGGTGGATTTCTTAAAGTTGCTAATGCAATGCTCCATTTAGGCGTAATCTAACACTTTTCCTCTTTTTTTATTCGCTTTATTCCAAGTAGCAAAATGCTTTTTGTTTAAATGTATCTGAATCCAGTCGTGCTTTTTGGTCATTGCCTCTACGTTACGCCCTGGGAGATAATGAAGTATTTAGATTACCAACTTTTTCTTCTCCCTTTTCTTAGCGGAATTATATTTCGCTACACGAATATCTCGGCTCGAGATAAATTGAATGAAGTTATTAAGTTATATATCAACCTGATATTTTTTTGCAAGTCGTTTAAGTTTCGCTTCCACTCTAACCTTTTCTGCTTTCCTCAATAACAAATCAATATTGATCTTTTTCAGAGCTAATCGGAGAGCGACACCAACATCTTTTTGATCTTTCTTTCTTGGAGATAATACTTTTAAAATAATCAAATCTTCTAAGGGGGGGAGAAATATATTGACACCATTGATTTCGACCTCTTCTTCCTCCCACGAACTATCAAAAATCAGAGGTGAAATGATATTAACATCCATATGGTGGAGTCGTCCTATAGGGTAAAAATCTAGACCAAATCCAAATTTTCTCCAAACATGCTTTGCTTTTTTGTAATGATCCCTAACATAATCTATAATCTCATCACGCTCTTCTTTAGTTAAAGGTGTGTGAATATCAAAATCTTCAGTTAATCTATAGGCTGGAACTCCCCGTTCGTACATAGCTCGTATCCCAATTAAATAAACATTCTTTTTTAATTTGTTTTGAATAAATTTAACTACATCTCGAAATTCTTCGCTATAATAAGGAGTATAAGTATTTCGCTTTTTCTTTTTTGGAGAGGATTTTAAATGATTCTTCTTAGACACTTTAGCTTCTCCTTTTTAAGCCTCACTTCTCAGAATCGAACGAAATAAGTTCCTAAATTCCAAGCTTTCTAGTATAAAATTCATTGATATTTAAAAATTAGGTGTTAAATTAAAAAAAACGCCTCCTTTTTTAATATTCAGTTAATTTGTCCAACCTTCTAATTAGTTATAAAAGCCTATAAAATGTTATAAAAAGCTATAAGCTTCTATGCCAATTCTCCATCTACCCGATCGCGAGTAGACCCGCCGTAAGGTTATCTGGCGGTACGCCCGTCGCCGGGTTCAAGCCATCCAGCGCGCTATCGAAAACTACCAAGAGCTACCTCTTATGGTTTATCGCTGGGTCTGGAGACCTGAAGGGAGTTACCCCACGCTACTCAAAGGGCGCCTGAATTCTTACTCCATTCCTAGGAGGGACTGCTCGGGTTCAAACGGGGCTTTCGAACGTCCCCGACTCGTGCAACTAACCACTAAGAACGGGGGGATCAAGATCCTGAAATTCAAGTGCTCTTTAAGTAATATACTCACATCAAGAGAACTAATGTGGTCAGCTATCGTAAGGGCGCCCTTCTATTTAAACCCTTCGGAACGATTTGCGCATTTCCCTCATTTGCGCATTTTCTTTGGGAGATTTTTATAACTTTTTATAACTTTTTATAACTTTTTATAACTTTTTATAAGTTTTTATAAGTTTTTATAAGTTTTTATAAGATATTGACTTACAGTTCAAACGATATATTTCAAGTCATAATCCTTTTAACAAAGAATTAAGTTCTTGTTAGTGATGGATTTATCTAGCGTAAAAACCTTGGAAATCGCGGATGAGGCAATTTTTAATGATTATTTCAAGAAATACCCCCCGGAAATCTCGGAATTTACCTTCACAAACCTATTTATTTGGCGAAATTATTATAGTTTCTCGTTTTTGGAGTGGGAAGATCATCTCCTAATTTTTTCTCCAAATTATTTTAAAAAACATAAAATTTCCATATCGAAAGATCCTGAGACCCTCTTTTTTTTGCCCCCGGTAGGTCCAAATCCCGTGCAGATAGTTCTCGACCTTTTTAAATCATTAAAAAAGATTGAAATTCATCGCGTGCCCGAATCGATAACCGACAAATTGATTGCAACCCGAAGCGTTCACGATTTGAACGTCAAAATTTTAGAGGATCGAAATAACTGGGACTATTCCTATGAGCGAGAAAAACTCGTCACGCTCTCTGGCAGGAATTTATACCGAAAAAGGCGCTGGTTAAAAAGGTTCATGGAAAAGTACCCTAATTATGAGTTCCATCTATTGTCAGAAGAATGGCTGGAAAAATGCAGACAATTACAGATTGAATGGTGTGATATGAATGAATGTCGGCATGGTGAGGATCTAATGGAAGAGCAGAAGGCAATTACCGATGCCTTTGATTATTACACGGAATTGAATTTCCGAGGAGGACTAATAATAGTTGATGAGAAATGTATTGCTTATACGCTGGGTGAGAAATTAAATGCAAATACCGGGGTCATTCATATTGAAAAAGCGTTAGCTGATTATGAAGGGGCCTATCAAGCAATTAATAATAACTTCGCGAAATTTTGTTGTGAGGACGTAACATATGTCAATAGAGAGCAGGATTTAGGAGATCCCGGGCTACGCCAGGCAAAGCAATCCTATGTACCCCATCACATGGTGAAGAAAAGTATTATTTACCGAAAATTGAGTCATTAAATTGTTTTTAAACATAACTAACGGTTCTTAAAATTTCCTATTGCTGCAGTTTTATCAGTTCATCAGCAATTCGCCTGAATAAATCTTCCACATTCTTCCCAGTTTTTGCCGAGGCTTCAAAGTAAATGGAATGCCTCTTGTTTTTCAGAAATTTATGCGCGTGTGCTTCCTGGACTTTCCTCAGATCTTGTAAATCAGTCTTGTTTCCCACGACAACGTAAGGAAATTGCGGGTCTAATTGTTGCTGGAGTTTGGAAATCCACGTATCAAGCGTGCCAAAAGTAACAGGGCGGGTTACATCGAAAATAATTATTGCACCATCCGAACCTTTCAAGTACAAATTTAATTTGGCCTTCCACATGTTCTGGCCACCAATATCCCAAATGACTAGACGCGTACTCATATCGGGGAGATCTTTCACCACGAAATTCACGCCGAGCGTTGGGATATAATCCCCCTCGAAAGTATTTTCTACGTATCTCAGGATTAAACTGGTTTTTCCTACAGCTTCCTCTCCAACAACCACTACTTTAAATCGGTATTCATGCTCCATGAAAGTAGAATTGGATCTGTATCTTTAAAAATTGAATGGCTTGCGAATTTTTAATAATTATATATAGAAAATTTTTTGAGAACATATATTCAAAATGTAACAAGAAGCGCAGGGAATTCAGATGAGTAACCTACCGAATCAGGACCCTCAAGAACAAATCAGGGAATTAATCTCCCGTGCAGAGAAAGAAGAAGACACCAATAGTTGGAATGCCGCAATCGAGTTTTTGAAGGAAGCAGAAAAAAAAGTCCTAGATACAAAAAATAAGGAACTGAAAGGTGAGATTTATTATAAATTGGGGTTGAATTATTATCTTGCTGGAGAATGTGCAAAATCTAAAGAAAAGGTATTAAAAAGTTATCAGATGGGAATAGAAAATTGGGAAATAGCCAAAAAAATCTTTGAGGAGTTAAAGATAGAAGAACGCGTTAAGGTTATATCTGGTTTCATTGATTTTTTTACCTATTTATATGGATTTGGAGTAGAAAGAGAAATAAACTTATTAGAATCGGCTAAAAATCACTTTAAACAGGCGAAAATACTCTACCAACAACAAGAAAAGTTTCTTGATTCAACCAAGATGGAGATCATGGAGATCAAAACTCTCAGCCAGTTAGTTGGTGAGCGTGTTGTACGCCATGATGAAAGCGCAGATTTTGAAAAGATGGTGGCAGAATTTGATGGTCTTGTAGTAAATCTGATTGATAGATTGAAAAAAACGCCGCAAATACCAGATCATTACCTTCAAAGATTTTTGAGTTGCATGGGATATTGCTTCCATTGGATGGGAACTTATTTATCCACTGACATATTAGACGTTCGAGAACGTTTACTTGATTTTTTCAATAAACATAAACAAATCATCGATATTATCGATAATTCGGAATTATATTCGAAGTATTCTGAATCTGTATTTTATGCCTACACGATTTATGGAACATTCAGTTTAATTATAGGAGCTTACTTCGCAGATGATCAATTTGAGATGAAAATATTATTTCAAAACGCGAAAAAGTGGCATAAAAAAGCTGAAAAATTTCGAGATAAAGTGCAATTCAACACCTCATTATCAACTTTCTATGTCCTACAGTTTTCCGTTTCAATTGCCTTTGTCAAATTGGGGTATGCTTCCGCCGACATTAAGCATATAGGGGAACTTCTAACCAATGCAATTGAGTCCCTATCCCTTTTTCATCCAAAGTCAATGGCTGCACACACGATTCTCTCAGCTTCCCTTGGTTTTGCGATTGGAGCCCTTGATGAGACAAACATAAAACTAACCCGTCTCAGGTCTGCAGACAGGATCTTAAACATTTTAGAATGGGGTAAAAACGAAATACCAATGCTCACGGATCCAAACTACAAGTTATACAATTTTTTTAGAGATACGGAGTTATGTACCGCCTATGCAATAATGGGGGAACTAGCCGAGGATAAGAATGAGCGTACTAAGTACGTGCAACAAGCATTGAAATTATTTGATCAAATAATGGAATTCTCCAAGCAAAAACCAATAAGTAATCAATCATTCTATTTTTACTACTTTTTCATCTCTAGTGCTGCAATTATATTGGCAAAACTCCTCCCAGAGATAGCTGAAAAAAGGAAATATTATGAAATTGCAATTGATTTAATTGAAAAAGCCATTAGACTGCCATTCAACTTCCATCGAGACGAAATTGTATTCATGTTAGGCAAAGCATATCATGAGCTCGGCATCTTATTGAATGATTCTAAGGTATTGAAGAAGTCTTATCTCGCCTATATGAATGCTATCGAATTCTGCAAGAACAAAGGATTTTATAGCCTTGTCGGATCTGGCTATGTAAACCTTGCACAGCTTGAAGATCGGTTGGGAAATTTTCTTTCAGCTGCAGAAAACTATCAAAAAGCAATTAGCTCATTCGATCGGGCATTATTGATGTTTACTTATACTAAATTAGGGACGAAATTAGAAAAAACGAAGAATTATTTAAATGCCTGGAAATTGATAGAAATCGCCAAATCGTATCACGCACAAGAGGACCACGGGAATGCGCGTGTTAATTATCAACAAGCTAGTACCATCTTGCAAAAAATCCGGGATTACCGGTTTGAGTCCACTTTCTACGTTGCTTGGAGTGAATTAGAAAAAGCTGAAGAGTTAAGCAAAGGCAGCAAGCACCAGGAGGCAGCAAAAGCCTATAACACTTCCAGAACTCTATTTCAAGAGGCCATTGACAATTTTAATAAATATATGAAAAAAAAGCTGCCGCCTGAAGACATAGAACGCATTTCAAAACTCATTAAAGTAGCAAAAATTCGAGATCAGTATTGCACTGCCCGCCAACAAATCGAGACTGCACGACTAGAAAGCATTAAAGGTAATCACTTGTTATCCGCAGAGTTGTATAATAAAGCTGGTTTCATGTTTGAAAATCTCTGTGACGTATATAAAATTAAAAAAGAAAAGGATGAACTCTCCGCAATATGCCATTTATGCAAAGCTTGGGAATACATGGCTAGGGCAGAAATGGAACAAGAATCATCGCTTTACGCCACCGCCTCGAAATTATTTGAAAAAGCAAGCCATATTTTTACCAAGAGTCGCATGAAGAAATTATCCTTGGGCAATTCCCTATATTGTTCTGCACTAGAAAGTGGAGGTCTCTTTGATAAAACAAGCGACTTTGATGAAAAGCTTAATTATTACAAGAAAATTAAAATGACTTTACGGGAATCTGCAAAAAATTATCAATTAGGGGGATTTGTTCAAGACGCACAATGGGCATTAGCGACCTCCACGGTTTTTGATGGCATTTGGCAGCTCATTCAGGTTGATACGGAAATGGATTTCTCGAAAAAGAATCAATACTTAAGCATGGCAAAGAAATATCTTGATAATGCCTTGCAAATCTTTGAAGAGGCGGGGTATGAACAAAAAAAGGGAGAAATTTCAAAATATTTAGAAATGATTGACGCCGAAAAAGCCATTCTGACCTCAGCATTAGATGTCATTGAAAAGCCGGCTATTTCAGAAAGTAGCATTGGTATCGTGGCTCCATCGTGCCCTATAGAAATTAGCTCTTCATTAAGCATCGATGAAATGGCAAAAAGTGATATGCAGGCAGCGTCCGAGCAAAATTGGTTCAAACGCATCCATCATCTATACCTCTTCGTACCGGGTGGCCTTTGTATTTACGATTACTCTTTCAAATCTCAAGCAACTGATGAGAAGTCAATCTCCGCCAGTTTAGTAACCGGTGGCCTTGAGGGCATTTCCCATATGATCCAAGAACTCACGAAGAAAGAAACAAAATTAAGAATCCTCGAACAAGAAGATATCACCATTTTACTTGAGCAAGGCAAGAATGTAACATGCGCGTTAATTACGGAGGAAAATTTAGCAACTCTCAGAACGAAATTAAAGCAATTTGTTGGCGAATTCGAAGAGAATTTCCAAACAGAATTAGAAAAATTTGATGGTAACATCAATATTTTTTCTGATGTGAGCAAATTTGTGCAAGAAATTTTTGAACCGTGATTAAAATACGATTATATTAATCAAAAATGAATTCTTTTTTATCTATTCACACAGCTCCCGACATTATTCAAAACCTAAGAAGAATACTTAAGAATATTTTCAGCATTATAAAATAACATAAGGTTGGGAATACGAAGTGGTCGATATGGCAGAAGACATTCAAGCTCAAATAAGCAAACTAATGCAAGGTGCAGAAAAGGCAGAAGGCGACAATAACTGGAATGCTGCCATCGCTTTATTGAAACAAGCAGAAGAGATTCTTCTAAATAAGAACTTAAAGCAGGATGAGGGAAACGTTTTTTATAGGTTGGCTAGAAATCATCATCTTGCAGGCGATAGTGCAAAAACTAAAGAAGAAGTTTCTGAAAATTACAAATTAGCGATAGCCTTTTATAAAAAGGCGCTCAATATTTTTGAAGAATTAAAAATCGCGGAAAAAAAATTTGCTATATCTGGATTTATTGATTTATTAACATATATTTTTGGATTTGACGTTGGAAACGAAACAAGTTTGTTGGAATCGGCTAAAAATCATTTCAAAGACGCCAAGATAATGTATCAACAGAACGGCAATTTACACGATTCTTTCAAAATGGAAATCATGGAAACCAGAACTTTGACCCTACTCATAGGGGAATTGACTGCACGCTTTGACCAAGACGTCGATTACAAAAAAATTATCGCTGAATTTGATGCTCTCGTATTAGATATGATTGAACAATTAGCTAAGAAGCCAAAATTGTCTGATTATTACCTCCATAGATTTCTGACTTGCATGGGCTACTGCTTCCACTATATTGGAACATATGTACCCAATGATATAATCAATATTGAACAACAACTTACCGATATCTTAAATAGAAACCAAAAGATAATCAACATTATCGACAGCACGCGTTCCTATGATACGTATTTTGAGTCGAAATTTTATGTCTGTCTAATACATTCATCGTTCAATTTGATACTTGGAGCATACTATGCAAAAACTCAATTCGAGATTAAAAAGCTATATAAAAGCGCTAGAAATTGGCATAAACAAGCAGAGGAGCTTCTTCCCAAGAACCAATTCAATACATCAAACTCAACGTTCTACATCTTGAAATTTTCTATTTCAATTTCTATGATAATTTTGGGGTATTCTTCCAGCGATTTTAAACACGTCGTCCAAATCCTAATTAATGCTATTAATTCTATGACTCTTTTCTGTCCAAAACCAATGGCAGCACACATGATCGTCGCATCTTGTATTGCCTTTTCGGTTGGGGCCCTTGATGAATCGTCTATCAAAATTCAACGTATGGAGCTTGCGAAAAGGATCTTGGAAATAATAGATTTTGGAGAAAAAGAAATACCGATGTTTGCTGACCCAAACTATAAACAATATAATTTTATGAAATCCCTTAAATTGTGTGTCGCTAATGCAGTATTAGGGGATTTGGTCGAAGACAAGGATGAACAGTCTAAATATTTGCAAAAAGCTACTGAATTATTCAAAAAAGTAACAGACATTGCTCAAGAGGGAACGATTAATAATCAAGCGTTTTTTATGTATTTTTATTATTTTTCTTTAATCGGAGTTATATTGGCTAAAAACTCAAAAGAAATAAATGAACAAAGGAAATATTATGAGATGACAATTAACCTGCTTGAACATACCCTTGCAATGCCGTTTGATTTCCATCGATACGATAGTCTATTTCTCCTTGGAAAAACCTATTACGACCTTGGAAAATTATTGACTGACGAGGGTATATTAAAAAAATCTTATCTTGCCTACACGAAAGCTATCGAATTCTGTAAAAAAAGAGGATTTTATTTTCTAGTTGGATCTGGCTACGTCCAGTTAGCTCAGCTTGAAGACCGGCTAGGCAATTTCCTTTCAGCTGCGGAAAACTATCAGAATGCAATCAGCTCCTTCGACCAAGCTCTTCTGGTGTTTACTTTTACTAATTTGGGGAAGAAGATTGAAAAGACAAAGAAGTATTTGTCTGCTTGGAAGTTAATTGAAATCGCTAAATCATACCACGCACAAGAGGACCACGCAAACGCGCGCCTCAATTATGACCAAGCCAGTGCCATCTTGCAAAAAATAAGAGAGTACCGGTTCGAATCAACGTTCTACAATGCCTGGAGTGAATTAGAAAATGCGGAAGAACTAAGCAAAGCTAGCAACCATCAAAAGGCCGCAAAAGCTTATGACAGTTCCAAGACGCTTTTCCAAGAAGCTGTCGATAACTTTAATAAATACTTGAAAAAAAGGCTGCCCCCTTCGGATGAAGAACGCATTTCAAACCTAATCAAAGTGGCTAGAATTCGAGACCAATATTGTATGGCCCGACAACACATTGAGACGGCACGCGTGGAGAGCATTAGAGGAAATCACATATTATCAGCTGAATTATATAACAAAGCTGGTTTTATGTTTGAAAATATGTGCGAAGTATATAAAATTAAAAGGGAAAAAAAAGAACTTTCAGCAATTTATTTCCTATGCAAAGCTTGGGAACACATGGCTAAGGCCGAAAATGAACAAAAACCATCGCTGTACGCAACGGCTTCGAATTTGTTCGAGAAGGCCAGCGGCATTTTTACCAAGAGTCGAATGAAGAAGTTGTCTCTCGGCAACTCATTATATTGTTCTGCCTTAGAATCTGGGAGTCTCTTTGACAAAACAAGCGACTTAGACGAGAAGATTAAATACTACAAAAAAATTAAGATGAATTTACGGGAATCTGCAAAAAATTATCAATTAGGGGGGTTTGTTCCAGATGCTCAATGGGCATTGGCGACCTCCACGGTTTTTGATGGAATTTGGCAACTCATTCAGGTTGATACGGAAGTAGATTTCACGAAAAAGAGTCAATACTTAAGCATGGCAAAGAAATATCTCGATACAGCCCTGAAAATCTTTGAAGAGGCGGGGTACGAACAAAAAAAGCACGAAATTACAAAATATTTGGAAATGATTGATACCGAAAAAGCCATTCTGACCTCAGCATTAGACGTTATTGAGAAGCCGGCTATTTCAGAAAGCAGTATTGGCATCGTGGCTCCATCATGCCCCATTGAAATCAGCTCCTCGCTTTCTATTGGTGAAATGCAAAAGACAGATATGGAAGCAGAATCCGAACAAAATTGGTTCAAACGAATCCATCATTTATACCTTTTCGTTCCTGGCGGTGTATGTATTTATGATCATCCCTTCGAATCTGAAGCGATGGACGACGAATCAGTCTCTGCCAGCTTGGTTTCAGCTGGACTTGAAGGTATTTCTATGATGATTCAAGAAGTCACTAAGAAAGAGACTAAAGTGAAAATTGTGGAACAAGAAGATATGACAATTTTACTTGAGCACGGGAAAGAAGTTACTGCGGCCCTAATCACTGAGGAGAATTTAGAAACTCTAAAAACGAAAATGAAGCAATTAATTAATGAACTCGAGGAAGCTTTTCAAACAGAATTAGAAACCTTTGATGGCGATATCACCGTGTTTTCCAAGGCGGAGAAATTTGTTCAAAAAATTTTCGTAGAATCGCCAGTCACGGCTTAAGGCGGTTTCTTTTCTAAATCATGGCGAATTCGTAGGCTTGAGGCTCTACTTACAACTACTTCGATATACTTACTAATGTGGAATCATTTTTAAAACATTATCAAATGCTTGAATAAATTTTTCGAGATCTTCGTCAGTATGTGCTAATGTAGCAAAGCCACTGGCACCACGTTTTGTAACTACGCCTTGAGCTAGCATCGCCGTCGCAATATTTCCAACGCAATCATTTCGATATAAGGCATTTTCAACATTTCCGGGGATCCGAATATCCATGTTGATGGCGGCATATGTTTTATATTGGACAATAGATTTGAAATTATAAGCAAAATAGGGAACTCCATGCGTTTCAAATAAATCATTCATTTTCACTACAAATTTGTCGCCCATTTTTGCTGCCTTTTCAGCCGCTTTCTCTTTCTCCATGAATTGCAATCCATAATATGTTGCGGCGGTAGTGATTGGATTTCCAAGAAGCGTTCCCGACGCCATAACTTTTTCCTGCCCTGCTTCGATTCCACTCGCAAAATAGGACATTATATCAGCGCGCCCACCGAGACCCCCAGTTGAAGGGTATCCATGGGTAAGCAATTTTCCAAAAGTCGTTAAATCAGGTTTCACGCCAAAATATTTTTGAGCACCGCCCATACCCATTCGAAACCCGGTCACTACTTCATCAAATATGAGGAGCGCCCCATATTTCTGACACAGTTCTTCAACCCCTTTATTAAAATCCGGGGCGACAGGTATATTTCCAGATTCGGGACCCATCGGTTCCACGATAACTCCCGCGATACCTTTCTTCTTCTCAAATTCTTTAAATTTCTGTTCTAATGCCTCTAGGTCATTCGGCCAAACCGAAATCATATCCTTGAAGCAGTGCCTGGGAATGCCATGAGCTTCAAGATCACCGGAACCGGGTACATGCGTATCATAGACCATTTGATCTGACCACCCATGATATCCTCCCCCAATTTTTATAATTTTTTTCTTCTTTGTATAGGTGCGGGCCACCCGGATTGCTGCCATATCGGCTTCTGTGCCGGATTGAAAGAATTTAAACAGCTCTATGCTCGGCACGAATTTTTTTATCATTTTCACTGCTTTTAGCTCGTATTCGTTCATGTAATACATGCCTGAATTGACATCTTGCAACACTTCGAAGATCTTCTCACGTAATGGGCGGTAATTGTGACCGAGAATGATGGCCCCCGCGCCACTTAACCAATCAACGTATTCGTTCGAGTCGACATCCCACAACTTTGACCCATCTGCGCGTTTCATTGTCACAACAAAAGGATCATTAATCACAAGCTGGTGTTCATAACCACCAGGGATGTTCTTTTTCGCCTCTTCGAACAGTTTCTTTGATGTAGGACATTTCTGTCCCAATTCTTTTCGAATTTTAGTCATCGTTTCGTCAGGAATTGCCTGGACTGGGCCTTCAATGAGCGTTTTTATTTTTCTTTGGATCTCATCAAATTCCATTTTCTAAACCTCAATTATCTTGAAAGTTCTCAGATATTTCAACTGATTTGTTATTTCTTATTTATAATTTTGTACAAGACCATAATAGATTTAAGATGGATTAGAAATAAAAGAAGAACAGAATATCAGGATTTATTTATTACTATAAAGCCGGGATTTCAATGGATATTAAAATAAAAAAGATTACGGAACCAATACCTCATGCAAAGATAGCTGACGTGCTTTGGAAAACCTATTTCAAGGAATATGGTAATGCAGGTGCATTGCAATGGAGTGAGGAATATGCGAAGTTCTATTTCGAATCAATTTTGCCCAAAGAATCCTCCAGAGACTTTATTTTTGGTGCTTTTGATAAAGATCGGCTCGTGGGAACGACAATTGGCCATAGAGATGTGGTAGTATTTGAAAACAGGCTAAATCTTGAGACGGTAAATTTAGGATTGACGGCAGTAGATCCTGAATATAAGCGGCAGGGAATTGCGAAAAAGTTGGTGTCTAGGTTAATGGATCATGCTAAAGAAAAGAAACTTGATATTGTGATGGCATTTCCAGAAAAAGGGCGATTTGGGGATAAGTTGTTAAAAGATTATTTCGATTTCACGAATTTCGGAAAGGCAAAGCATCTAATCAAACTCATGGAAGAGAGAGGTCTTGAAGTCCTGCGTGAATACATGAAAATGAATGTTATCTTGGTAAAATTGGCTGGCATATTTTCGCACATTCCCGAAATCGACGAACTTGATGGTACAATAAGACCTGCCAAAATCGAGGAGACTGATGAGGTTAGAGAAATTCTAAATTCCTATGCCACACGGGTACCTCTCGTAAATTTTTACTCGCACGATGGATATAAGGAATCTAATCTTGGATTTGCCAAAATGAATGAGCGATTTGGCGATCCCTGGGGCTTTCATTGGTTGGTGTTAGAGCGAAATAGAAAAATAATGGCAACATTATCTTACCGGGTTGAGATCGTTTCTTTTGAAATAGAAGAAGACCAGTTGGAGAGCGCGCCTGTCGCTCTTATGACTTCCTTAGGCTGCCACGAATCACTGGAATTAGATGACAAGGTCCAATTCGTGGCTGCCATACTCCGAAATATTCGTACGGAGTTACCAGAAATTTTTGTGTCCCAAATTACCTCGCCCCAGCATGAGTTGAAGGTTTTTGATAAATTGAAGTTCAATAAGGACCGTAATACTTATTTTCTTTACATAAAACCTTTAACAGAAAAAGGAGAAGAACTGAATACATACAAGAAATTTAAGGAACACCTTCTTAATTATTATCGTTAAAACCTTACATTTTAAAGGGAAATAACTAATTGTTGCGTCTCAGCGTATTCTAACAATAGATCCGCTACTTTAAAAGAGGGTACTAATTTTACGCCATCCATCAGTTCATCTTCCTTCAATCCGATGATTTTCGCACCCATATCGCAGCATATAAATTTGATACCCATTCCAACACATTCTTCTATCTCTTCTTCGTAGCGCATCCTGTGCTGTTTGCCCTTCTTCCCAAGTAAAATACCCATAGAGCCCCAGAGGACAACTGTCACATCAAGTCCTTTTTTTCTGTAGTATTTAG
Source organism: Candidatus Helarchaeota archaeon (assembly GCA_013375455.1). The sequence goes on from JABXJT010000067.1 coordinate 15,819, forward strand.
AAAACCGTATTATTTCCATGGGCGCAGTGCTTTCATACACCATTTGTTTTAATAGCAGTAACACTTTAGTAACTTTACCCAATTCCATCACTTCTCATTTCTTAACTTAAAGTATCATTTTATATGTCAGAACTCTTCCTATAAAATGAATCCATAGTTACTGAAAAATTTTATATCCGAGGAATTAGTTCGTGAATAAATAACTCGTAAAAGATTGATAGAGATTAGCAAATGTGGCAAATTTTTTTATGGGTAGCTCTCTTTATTGGTGGATATATAATAATTTACTTTTCTGCAGATGTTTTTTTAGACAATTTAAAAGATCTATGTATCGTTTATGGACTGTCTGCCTTTATTATGGGCTCTTTAATCATTGGGATTGATCCCGAGGAATCAGTAGCCTCAATCATGGCATCCGCAAACAATTTACCATACATCGCCGTAGGGAACGTGATTGGAAATTCCATAATAGCCTTAACATTGTGTTTTGCCATACCTGCCTTATTTTATCGATTTACATTCAAAAAAATTTCAGCTTTTCATTTCATCATGATTTATGCAAGCCTTTTCGTGATAATGTTAGGCTTCTTCATCAGTTTTGGCCTCTTAATCGCAGGGGTTGCAGCTCTCTCAATGTATTTGATTTATTTGATTCGAAATATTAAGTATTCTCGAAAAGAAGGAGTTGATAAAAATGGGTTCGATTTTAAAGAAGAGGAGGAAGAAGATGAAAAATCTAAGCGTAAAATGATTGTTTTTATCATTGTCAGCTTTGCTATTATTGTCGGTGGAGGGCAGCTGATGATTTGGGCCGCGAAAGAACTAATTATAGAAATTGTTACATTAACAGGCATATCTGGAACCGCATTAGAATCGGTTTTCGGATTTGTAATCATCGCCTTCGTGACCAATGTCGAAGAACTGACGCTAATAATAAAATCTATCCAGAAACATAGCGTGGAAATAGGAATTGGAGGCATGATTGGTAAGTTAGTGTGGAACTTGACCATAACTTTTGGAATCAGTGCTGTTATCTTACTCAACATTACATTTACTTGGAGTCTAATTTGGAATTCGCTTATATTGCTAGCTGTATTAACAATCTTCTATTTGATTGCTAGAAAAGGTAAAATGGGTAAGATAGATGGAGTAATTCTCTCCAGCTTCTTTGTTCTATTCTTAATTGTTAATTTCCTTATAATATGAGTCCATACTCTACAATCTTAGGCATCTTGAAGTTCCTCAAATGGAGGGGTTTTAATTTCTCGGAAGTTAATTATTAATGTAATATGTTTAAGTTAATTCAAGTCACATTTACGCAATCCGAAATGCTATCGATGGTTTTTTCCAAGAAGTGCTCATCTGTAAGGGTGAGCTCAATGGCTTTTTGGGGACATTTTTCCACACACCGACCACAACCACGGCAGACATTCCCGATAACCGCCTTCTTCTCAATGATTTGTATTGCATTTACAAAACAGATGTCCACGCACGTGCCACACCCCACGCAGCTGTCCGTTACTCTCACTTCAACACCCGGGAGTTTCTTATAATTTTTCGCGATTTGAGGGGCCATGTAAGGTATCATACCAGAAATACAGCAGCAAGGGCAACAATTACAGATAGTTAATAATTTATTGTCAGGACCCACTCCAAGCCATAATGAATCACCTTTTACTCGCCCAATAAAGTGGACTAATCCGGCATCACGGCTTTTCTTCATGTGGTCTAAGGCTTCTTCCTTTGTAGCTCTTCGTCCAATTTTCGGATTTATGCCCATCGCCGCTTCTCCAAGGAAGAGACATCCCAACTCTATAGGGTAATCCTTACATTTATTTGAAGAACGGCAGATGCAAAAATTCATTATCCAATGGAAATTGGCTCGTTCAACAAAAGATTCCGCAACCCGGGAGGGTAAAATGATGTCTCCTTGGGGCGTTACCGATTCATTAACATGGATTATATGATCTTTCGGAAGGCAATACAAGTTATCTCCTGAAAAGATTGATTTTTCAATTACATCTCCGATTACCGGTAAGTTAGTAACCCAGGCAGCGATTTTTTTTTGCTTGTAGAGTAGTTTCAAAAGCCTTACGACCCAGATAGGGCGACCCATTCAATCAACTCTCTGATATTTTCAAATTATTGACTATTGCTTATCTTTCTTCTCTAGATATTTCATACACATTTTTAAAGTATTTTCAAGAGCACAGCGAATGTTTCGATCATTCCATTCAGTCCCATAGTCATCGCAAGGTCTGTATTTTTTGTTGATGATGAAGATATCGTCTCTATTCATATGATAATAATATAGATAATGTGGATAGTACAGGGCGTTCTTTCGCACCCTGTTATTTATATCAAATTCATATTGAATATTTTAATTGAAAATAAATTTTTAAGAATTTAATGTTTTTCAATAACTAATTAATGCTTGAAATGAGACATATGAAACGATCTCATCTACTGCGTACAGTATTACTGCTCTCCGCAATTTCATTTGTGGCAATTTATCCTTTATTACCACTAGATAATTCTGTCTCAAATGATTTATTTTTCCTTTTAAGGGGAGATGACCCGGCTTTACAAGAAATGAAAGATGCTGCCGCGCAGGGTAACTTAACAGGGGCAAAAATTTTATTACATAAATATTTTGTAAATCGGTCACTTGAACCATATTCAAAAGTTTCAAGCAATAATGTAATCCAAGAGATGCAGAGTGCAGATTTAAGCATTCGAAGAATATTTACGGTTGTTCAAACGACTCGTGCCATGTATAATTGTTCCGAGTCAGGACTCATCACAGTGAATGGACGAGTCATTTATGATACGAATTGGCATAGAAATCCCTATCCCCACGACGATGAATGGATTTGGCAATTAAGCCGGTGGGGATGGTTAAGGGATCTTGCAAGGAGTTATCTCGGCAATATTGCAATTGGAAATATATCTACAGCAGAATACTATGCCGAAAATTTGGTCGATACTGTTACAGACTTCATCCAAAAAGAACCTGTTGGCACGATGTATAGTTGGCGGACGATCGATTCAGCCATTCGCATTGCTAGTGCAATCGGGGCGGTTGACGCCATTAAAAACAGTAGTGCTTTTACCCCGGAGTTTTGCTTCATTTTCCTGCGTTTCTTGGTTGATCATGGGCGGTACCTCGCAGATTTTCACAAAGTTCAATTTAACTGGGCGTTTATTGAAAGCGGAGCAATGATTGAGCTGTCTTCCTATCTTCCAGAAATAACTGAAATAGACTCTTGGCAAAATATTGCATGGAATCAATTTGAAAGGGCAGTTGACAACACGTTCTATCCTGACGGGGGGAGTAAAGAGCAGGCGATTAATTATCATCGCGTAGCAACTGGTAGATTAGCTAATGCTATCAAGGTTGCACAACAATTCGAACATATCACGGCGCCAACTAATCTACAAAATGAACTTGCTAGGATGTACGTATATATTCTGCATAATACCCTGCCAGATTATTATTCGAATTCCTTTGGAGATAGCGGAGTGAATTATCACAGATCCCATCTTGGCTCGGCATCTCAGCTCTGCGACCATCCCGAATTAGATTATTTTGATGCGAATGGAAATCCAATTCCAGGAAACACGCCACCGCGACTTAACGTAATATTTCCCGATTCTGGAATATATATTTCACGCAGCAGGTGGAATGATTCAGATGCATTATATTCATTTTTCGATGGGGGGCCTTTTGGAGAATTTTATCATGCACATTTTGATTTCGGGAGCATCCAAATTGCAGCTTTCGATCGGCGCTTAATTGTCGATCCAGGACGAAGTTCCTATACTATGGATGAAATGAGTAGATATACGCTATCATCTTATAGACATAATGTTGTCTTGATTGATGATCAAACTCAAGGAGCAATTGATCCGAGCTCGTCCTCTTGGGCAGCTGGATATTTGGGATCTTGTGCAAGGGCAGCCCATGATGATTATGGGGCAAAGTTAGAACGCGAATTTCTCTTCGCAAACTTCCGAAACAATCTCACGCAGGATGCCAATTTGACCATTCCTTCAAGTTCAGATGATGTCGGGCGTTATTGGGTCGTTTCTGACTTTTGGGCAGGGAGCGGTTCTCATGATATTGCTGTACAATGGCAGATGCCAAAATATCGACCTATTTTCGTCGATAATGCTTCAATAGAAATTAATCAATCTCAATTTACCAATTACATCCGCTGCGTGAAAACAAATTTTGGTTATGGAAACATGGGCATCTATGGATTTGGTCCGTGGTCTGAGATGCTAAACATTTCTGGCGGAAATTCCGCAACATATGGGCAACCTTATGGATGGTATACCAATAAGTCTAATTATTTCGTAGAAGGAGTTACTTTACGATATTTAGGCAGTATTAACGGTCCGTCCAATTGGTTCACTGTTCTATATCCAGCACCATACGATCCTAATATTACAATAACTACACCACCCTTTCAATATGGAGGACAAAATTACTCTAGCGGAGGATTAGGAAATGCTCCTGGAAATATATTATACATCCAACATTCTAATGGAAGTGAACTACATATTTCGCTTTCTGAACCGACCTCAAGCGGTAAAAACGTCGAACTTAACTTGAATGGCTATAAAATTAACTTTAAAGGGCGGCAAATAACCATTCATTTCAATCTCACCAACAATATCACCCAAATTTTTACACAATATTTAACTGAACTGATGATCGATGATGAAGCTTTATTATCACTTACATCGAGCACGTTGAATGTTCATGCGAATAACACGTTAAACGCTCTTACATGTGGATTAGAACCGCTCGGAAATGTCAATGCGGTCTATATTGGCGCAAAATTACTCCCCTCTCAGAATTATACCATAGAAAATAGTGCAATCAATCTAGGGACAACCATCTTAGGAGGTGGTTTCTGATGAATAACGAGAGTTATAATAAATATAGTTTTTTAATTGATTGGTTGATTCATCCGAACCGCTTCTTTACAAAGCTGAATCAATATTTCGTTAAACTACCCGGAATAAAGAAGACGGCACTTTTCTTGCTGAGCTTTTTGATTCCTTTAGTGGTTGGACTAGAGTTATACCTGATTTGGACACAATTTGCCATTAGTGTAATCTCAGAACGCATCGTACCAACCGAGTTAGTCTTCGTAATTCTCTTGGGGGGCGTCCTGATCCTTTCACAGATGCTTTTAATCTTGCTACCAGGCCACGGGTTCAAAAGGCGGATTAATAAAACCATCCACCAGCAGACAATGAAACTTAGTAAAAATAATAATTCAGAAAAGGATTCACCGAAACGGGAAGTATACGAGGTAAAAATTTTCAGCAGATTATACCTCATAAGAAACAATTTATATTTTACTCCTGCAGCAGTTGTTTTGCTTGCGATGAGCATCACTAATATATCTAGAACATGGAATATTTATCTTTTAGGGACTTACTTAACAGTTACATTCTGGATACTTTTACTTTGGACTGGTTATTTTGCATTTACATCCCTATATTCCGTTGGAGTTGAACATCCACAGATACTGAAACCGAAAATAACGAAAAAGCAGCTCGCGTTTAAAGGTGCGATCCTCTTGGGCATATATATTGGTTTTGTTGTAGGATTAACGGTTGTTTTTAATTGGTGGATTGGTGCAGAGGGAATGCCATTATGGTATAAAATAGCCATGTTTCTCCTACATGGAAATTAATTACCTAGAGATTCAAATTGAACCGCTTTCAATTGTGAAAGATAATCTGGTGCCACTCGAACTTCAGCAGCTCAATTCTTTTAATAAAAAAATACTTTCACATAAATCACCTAAATTACATAAAAATTAATTTTTAATCTCAATTTTTTCTGAAAAGACTTGGTGATTCCTACCCACAAAAAGGAAAAAATGGATTGGAATCCGTATTTGATATGACACAATTGCTTGTATTTGTGATTTTGAGTGCTATTTCATTAGCTGCTATGATTTATTTATTAATTGAGCAGTCCGATGTTGTAGATATGCCATTGGTGCCGTTCTTCTTGACTACCTGCATGTTCGGCGTCATTGGTGCGATAATGACCTTGAGTGCTATTGAATTAACCTACATTTTAATAACTGCGACGTCAGTGAGTATTGGAATATTCCTCGTCGCTTACTATGGGTTCAAATCAATAATTACTAAACCTGATGATCCAGCACGATTCGTTGGTAAAAAGGCAATTGTTGAAATTAACGTGGATTATAATTCGACTGGTCGAATTAAAACTCTGGACGTCGAACATCCCGTGGAGTTCCCAGCTAAAGCAAATCGAGCAATTCCTAAACATCAAGAAGTCATTATTGAGCGTTTCTCTGGATCTGTTGCCTTCGTCATTCCAGTACCTAACAGAATGCATGTGAATTCAGGTCACTTAATTCAATGTAAGCGATGTAAATCCTCTATTGAAATTAACATTGATTTCTGTCCTTATTGTGGGGAAAAAAATGAGAGTTTATAATGAATAAATTTAGGGAGGTTTAAGATGCTATTGGATGTATCTGGTTTAACTATCGTAATAGTGTTAATTGTTATCGCAGTACTAGCAGCACTCATCGTCGTCTGGGTTTTTCTATCTAGAATAGTTGTGGTCCCACCTTCAGAATTTCACGTCGTCGTTTCAAAAGATAAGCAGAAAGTCTATGATGGAAAGGGACGGTACTTTTATTTCTCCACGTTCAACCGCCGGATTGTTATCCCGAAACGAGTGCTTGACATTGAAGTCAGTCAGATACGGCTTCATGATAAGCATAATCTACCTTTCCAGCTTGAAATTTCCTGTAAAATTCAAGTTAGAGACCCCAGCAAGGCAGCTGAATCTTTAGGCATGATCGATGAAAGACATCTCAAAACCATCACAGAAGATACTGTTATGTCAGCTTCGAGATCAATCTGCATGCAAATGGAAATATTGACAATTATGAGGGAGCGAGAAGAAGTTGAAAGTGCTATTTACAAAGAAATAGTCGATAGTATGATGAAGTTAGGACTAGAGCCAGTTATTTTCGATATTAAAAACATTTCAGATACAAAAGGCAGCACGGTAATTAATGACTTTGAACGAGTGAAATCGGCTGAACTGAGAAAAGAAGCAAGAATAGCTGAAAGCATTCACCATAGCGAAGCTGAAATTATGGAGAGTGAACGCCATAAATTGTCACAAGTTAAACGTGAAGGGGATTTGATGGAGGAGGAAAAGGCAAAAGTCCAACGCGAAATGACGGTCACTGAGAAATCAAGAGAATTAGTCACCAAAAGGATGGCGGTCAAACGAGAACAAATCACAAAGACTGCTGAGATTGAAAAACAAAAGTTGTTGCTTAAAGCTGAAGCTGACGCTGAGTCTATAAGAGTACGGGCTCAAGCAGAAGCTGAAGCAATCGAATTGAAAGCTCAGGCAGAAGCTACCGGAATTCGTGAGAAAGCCAAAGCGCTTGAAGAATATCAAAAAGCAGGAGAAAAAGGTTTGAAGGTCAAATCGCTGGAAATTCTCTCCAATGCTATGGTAAAAAGTTCGGAGAACATTGCTACTGCTTTAGAAAAAAATAGCAAGATAATAATGTTGGGCGGTGGAAATGGACAAAATGGTGCCGGCAATGCCCTATTCAACCTTGTACCGATGTTTTCGCTTCTTACTGAAAAAGGTATGCTATCATTACTTCCTGAAGAGCTACGACCCGTAAAAAAAGCAGAAATCCACTAATAAAAAACCTTATTTTCTTTTTTTTTAATTAAAACTAATTAAAAACTATTCAATTATTTACTTTCGATAAATTCCATATTTATATGCGGAGTCAATTATGGCCTTAATATTTTCAAAAGGTGCATCGAAAGCGACTTCGCAACCGCTACTTAAAATGAAACCTCCCCCTTCCCCAACTGTTTCTATTAACTTTTTGCACTCCTGTTCGATTTGTTGTGGCGTGCCTAATCGTTGTAGGGTAGAACTAACATTTCCCATGATGGAAAAATTGGACCCACAGATTTCTTTTGCCTTCTGGATGTCCGTATTTTCTAGTTGGAGCGTTATTTGGCCCTTTTTATGAGGTAAGAATTCATTGAAGAGCTCCAGCATTGGTGTCCAGTCAGTATCGAAATGAAGGTTTATTTGAAATCCATCTTGAACGAGATAATCGACCATTGTTTTCAGGCTTGGGAAATAAAACTCTGTAGACATCTTCGGTGAGATGAATGTGGCTGAGCCACGCACGCCTCCGAGAAAAACACGTTTATGCCCTTTTACCTCGCTGTACATGAATTCGGCAATTGCAGCCAATCCCGGTGCTAGAAAATCCGCGACTTCAGCAACTTTATCTGGAATTTTTCGTAAATCTATGAAAAAGTTTCGTAAACCTCGAAATTGTGAAAGAAGATCAAAGGGGGTCACCGTGGTAGCAGAGATGAAAGTATGTACTTGGCGTTCCCGAATCCAATATTTGATTTCTTTTTTCATCTTTGAGGTAGTCGTGAATACTTCATTAAAATCGAAATCCTGAGGGCGTTTCAACCATGGAACCACGCCTTCGTTGAGAATCTGATCATAGCCTTCCGGTCCCATTAGAGGATGCTCGCGCAATTGGGGCGGGCTGTTTGGAAGAAATTCCCAATCGAAAAAAAGGCGAGAATGTTGGGTTATAAACGGTGAGTTATACATCAGTCCAACCCCAGGAATGAAGGTAATCATATCCAATCCTTTATATAATTCGAATACGTCCCGCGCTGCTTTCTGAGCGACTGGAAAATTGAATAAAAACTCTTTTATAGGGATTTTCGCTACATGGGCGGCATGGCAAGCGATCATTGGCGCAACTGGAACGCGATCTGGTTCTTTAATTGCTAAAGCTGTTTCGACGCGCTCTAACGAATTCATGGCAGCTTCATTCATCAGCATCCCTCTTAATTAAGCGCGTTTGAATTACAGGGGCCTCCTGAATCGATTTTAAAAACTTCTCCAGAGAGAAAGTTTCTTCATTTTTACCATAGTACAACTTGCCAATGTCTTGCATCATCCTCTGCTTGTCAATCTTTCCCATAAGACCTACCAACTAGATTTTAATAAGTTACAAAATGAGTTTAATTACATACTAAAAAAGCATTCTGAATGCCGTATTTAAACGAGGTGATCGCATGGCAAGAAAAATTAAAGTAATTATTAAATCGGCAAGCGTTGAATTAGAAGGCGAACTTTTTGATACACCCACCGCTAATAAGTTCTGGGAAATTCTACCTGTTAAAAGTAGCGTAAATACCTGGGGTGAGGAAATCTATTTTGACATTCCATTGGACATGCCACTGGAACCAGATGCAAGAGCTAACGTGGAAATCGGCGAGATTGGCTACTGGGATGTAGGAAAAGCTCTCGCTATCTTCTTTGGACCAACGCCCGCAAGTAGAAATGAAAAACCAGTCGCGGCTTCGGCTGTGAATATCCTTGGGAAAGTGTTAGAAAATCCCAAAATACTTAGAAATGTTAAAGATGGCAATGAAGTAATAATAGAGAAATTTGAATAGACTAGAAAAATTTTCAAAATTAAGATTTCTTTGAATTGGTTATATCCGACTGTTTATATAGAAATTAGAACTGAGCAACTCCTCTTTTTTCTACAATAATCTGTTTATAATAATCATTACTTATTAATCCTTATAAATGCTTCTCTATTTTTATTAATAGTAAACTATATAAAAGAGGTTTGATAATTAAATAAAGGAGGTTTTTAATTGATGTCAGAAAAAATTACTGTTCAAGGAGATAAAGAGGCACTAAAAATTTTACTAACCAAATATTTTGGTTGCGATTTAATAGGTTTCAAGTATATAATCAAGTATTTAATAACAATAATTTTCTGTGTTCTATTAATAGTTTTGGGAAAGATTATTGGGTTCAAAATATCAGATATTTCTAATCTTATTAGAATTCTTCTAATTTTAGTTCCTATATGGATATTCAGATTTATATTAGACCGTAAGCTTGAGCCAATAAATGATGGAAATCGTCCTAAGCACTATTCTGGTAAATTGTCATATTATTATAATACTGAAATTTTAATATCAGACCTGAAGGAGTCTCTTCGAAAACCAATTCCAGATTTTCCTTTCAAAAAAATGTGCCAAATTGGAGAAAATTTTACAATAAATGACGATAATGAGGAAAAAGAATGTCAGTTATTATCCCAATTCGATCAGAGGAGTCTTATTCAGATTCTAATTGAAAAAA
>JABXJT010000006.1 GCA_013375455.1 Candidatus Helarchaeota archaeon
AAGGAGCACTCCACCACGAGAATGAATCTTTTCTATATATTCAGGACGATACTTCTCGGCACAGCCAAGTTCATACATCTTCAGAACGATTTCAATAGCGGAATGGTTGATCTTGATGCCATAAAGGCGGTCCATTTCCTCTTCGATTTCTTCATAAGTGAGCCGGCGGGACCACCTCAGTTCGCAGACCTTTGCCTTTACCTCGTAATCATACTCATCGTGATCTGCACAATACGGATTCGGCGGCCGAGTTAGTGGGTCCCGAGCTCCTGGGCAAAAAGGATGCCCACAGCGATAATAAGTTATTGATATTTCGTAGTTTTCCCCCAGACCTATCCGCATTACCGGCTTTGAGTGGGAAACTACTTTCATAGGCTTTTCACAATGGGTACATTTGGGGCGTTCTGAAAATTCAATTGTATAACAGGTACCATTATAACGAGGTTGCTCAAAAGTTCGCGATTTAACCATAAATTTTTATAGATCGCTTCGTTTTTTAAAGATTTGCTCTTTTCCGACGAAAATTACGTGCCACTTATTAATTTCGTCGGCAAGGGGAAAAAGAAAATTAGAAAAAAAAAGAAATTTGAAAGAAGGGGGGAATCAGTAGGACTGAGCCCCCTCTTTTTAACTCATGGCCACGGCCATGGGTTCCAGGGATCTGCACTGCCCGAGCTAAGGACGGATAAACCCATAACAATACCCATGATTACCAAGGCTAAAGTTAAAACCTTGCTTTCGGAGAGCAACTCTATCTGATTCATCATTAAACCTCATTAGTCTGGTATCAATTTTTGATAATGCGCATATATAAACCCCCCTCAAGTTGCTTGAATGCGCACAAATTTGAGAATGCGCATCGAACCGGGTGAAAATGACGTGAAATGTCACACGGTGCTGGTAAATATGCGCAAATGTAGAACTGCTTTAAAATGATGAGAAAATTGATATGACTCACAAGGTTTCATTAAAAGGTAAATTTACCGAGATTCACTCCTTTTGTTGAGCAGCTCGTTCAAACCAAGGGGCAGGTTTCCCTTTTCCGGCAGTGCTATATTCCATTGCTTCAATAATGGGTGGAACCATCCGATAGGGAATACTCACTATTAATTCATTCGGATCATACTCATGATGCCGCCGTGCCGTGGGATCGCCCATCGTTACGTTGAGATTTCCAGTCACTAATGGATAAGTGATAGCACTCCAGCATAAGGATCCTGTAACTTGGGGATTAACGGGATATCCATGATAATCTGCAAGAAAGATCAGACGGCTAGCTTGCCAGGGATTGCATAAAATTGCCACCACGTCAGGGCGCAATTCTGCTTTATTCAAGGGGCTGAAAATAATGTATTTAGCTAATCCTAGAGGGGGTGGGGCGATTTGATGCGTCCTGCCTATGCTTTGTCTAGCAATCGCAACTGTTGCCCAGAGTTTCTCCCCCTTAACTAAGATTTTCTCTAATCCCTCCATTTTTCCTGCTAATCCTAAATGCCATCTACCGCCAGGACACGTGCATTTAACCTTATTCAAACGGATGATTTCTCCATCACGCGCTTTTTTAAGGGTTGCACATACATCCAGTCCCTTTTTAATAGTCGGTTCGATCTCTTTATCAGTGTAAGTTACTGCAATAGGTTGTCCCTTTAATTCAAGTACGGAAACAAAAGATTCCGCCAAATTTTGCCAATTCTTATTGTTAGAAGCCATTACCTGGTCTCTCCATTTGAGATGTTCAAATAAATCCTTTACTGAAATTTGTATTTACCTAAACTGAAAGCCACTTCCTTTTAGGGAGTGGATGGATTAAGAATCCAGTATACCACCGTTTTGATGCTTATTAATACTTTCAGGTATCTCTCAATTTTATATAGGAGAATGAATACAAGTATGATCATCATTTGCGAAAATGATACTACCGTGGGAACCACGGGAAGTCACGCCTCTGGAGATCGTGTAAGCCCTGCTCTCGTAGGCAGTGGTCAAGGAAGGAGGAATCCACTTGCCTTTAGGCAGTGGTAGTTCAAGTTTTAGTATTTGTATGATGCTATGAATCGATCTAAGAAAGTGAAACATAAAGGGATAATTATCAATTGTGGAGTGCGATCGTAATTTTTGGACCGAAAGATGTTCTGATAAAATGCAAGGCTTGTGGAAAGGAGTGGAAACAAGTAAAAGTTAAATCAAATTCACTACTTCAGTGTCCAAAATGTGGGATTACTGGCCATAGTAATAAAGAATTTATTATCGCAGTACCTTTTTATCAAAAATAAATTAAGTGTCATAGAGAATTTAAGTTAGATAATAGAAAGAAATCCAAAATTTTGGTTTGCCAATAACTTTTTTTTCACCAAATCCCTAATTTTAATTATGATGCCTATCGACTTACCCCCTTATAGGCCACCGAGCGAGGCTTTTTCAGTCCTTATACGCGCCACCCGAGGCTGTACTCATAATCGGTGTGGTTTTTGTTCGATGTACAAGCATATGCGGTTTGAAAGAAGACCTCTCCAAGAAATCATAGATGATATAGTGACTGCAAGTATGTACGCTGGAAATCGAACCACATTATTTATAGGGGATAGTAATTCCTTAGTTCTAAAGACAGAGGATTTAATCAAAATCCTAGATGCAATTTACGCCAACTTTCCGAAAATGAAACGAGTCACATCCTATGCAAGGGCAAAAACGATCGCCAAGGGTAAGACCGTAGAAGAACTGAAAGAGCTACACAAGCATGGGCTAAGCCGGCTGCATATAGGGTTGGAAACGGGTGACGATGAGTTACTGCAACTAATTAATAAAGGCGCCACGTCAGCAGATATGATAGAAGGCGGAAAAAAAGTCGTAGAATCAGGAATTTCCCTGTGTTTCTACGTCATGCCCGGGTTAGGTGGGCGACAATACTCAAAACAGCATGCCGAGGGCACTGCTAACGTCATTAAGCAAGTAAATCCAGATTTTATACGAATTAGGACCTTCCAACCGATTCCAGGGACTCCGATCTGGGACTTGATAGAGAAAGGAGAAATCACACTCTTGACCCCGGAGGAAACGCTGCAAGAGGAATACGAACTGATAAAACGCCTAGAGGTAACCTCGAATTACGTTTCAGATCATTTACTCAATTATCCTGTGTGGGATAATGGGCCGAAACAGCTTGATGGAAATTTGCCAGAGGATAAAGAAAAATTATTATCTTTAATTGAAAATACGCTAAAAGCGATTAAGGAAGATCCTATTGTGAAAGCACACTACGAAAGGCATCGATTGATGAGGGAATTTCGGGGGCAAACGGGAACTTTATAGCCTAGTCCTCAGTAGTTTTTTCCTCTTTAGGTCCCTTTTTAATTTTTACAATTTCGTCCCAGCCTTCTCGCGCAAGACTGAATGTTTCTTCAGTAAAGGATTCAAAATCAAAGGTTTTGCCAACCTCTCTTGCGGGGATGCCCTCGACACGAGTTCCTGGCTTGATGTCAGAAGCGACAAAGGCAAATGGAAGGACTTCAGAATTTTCGCCCAGGTTGACCCCCGGCAGGACTCCACCACCTGCACCGACTAACACATTCTTCCCGATTTTAATTTCACCCTTGCGGAAAGCACCCACCATCCCCTCATGTGTCGCCAAGGCAGTATGGCTCCTGATATGAGCTCCATCATCAATGCTAATAAGTTCAGGATACCAACCATCAAACACGACATCATCGTCAATGAAGACATTCTTGCCTATCTTGACCCCAACTAAACGCAGGAGCGCCTGTCGAAGGCGTTGGTTAATGGGTCTCCGTTGAAATTGGAGAATGAGATTGGTAATGAGAGCGTCAAAGGGATTTTTTATTTCACGCCAATCGTAGAGAGTTAGCCCCGTTTTGTGGACCCGTCGTTTCATTTGAGCTGCATGGAGCTTTATTTTTCTCGAGAGTTTATGGCGAAGATTTTCGGGTTCCCCAATGGCAAATGAATTATCCTCCACATCTGCCGCAAGAACGCCTGGAGCTACTATGCAATTATCCCCAACCGTGACGCCTGGGCAGATAAAACATCCAGCACAAATTAAAGTGTTGCTTCCTATCTTCACGTCGCCTACCCGGAGTTCTCCATCAAGAATTTCATGACATAGTATGCTACTACCCATTCCAAGAATCGAATTATCGCCAATCGTAATCTTCTCTGGGAAATATGGATCGAGCGTGTTTCCGACAGTTATGATTACATCCTTACCCACATTGGCACCAAGATAATCAAGGAGGGCGGCTTTAACACTTGGAATCCCAAATTGTAATATTCGAAGGCGGGTTAAAATTCGAATCTGGCGAAAGATTGATTGACTAAGTCTGAACCATTTGCGCTCCTTGGTGGTTGCCGTGCGAGTTTTACGGTATCTCTTCGTATCTTCGCCTTCGTGTTTTTTACTCATACTGGCATTTCGATAGATGTTTCTAGTCATTTGCCTCTGAAATTTTACAATTCGTTCTCTCTCTTTTTCCGTTTCCGCATCTCTTTCATCCGTGAAAAGAGGAGTTAAGTAGGTTGTATGCTTTAAAATGGGATACATTTTAAAAATTTTCTTTAAATTCGTTGGAATGCGCATTTTTTGGGTCTCCCTAAGGATATGATTATCAATTTTAAACGATAATGTCTTATAAGAAATTTATTATTATTATAGAAATCGGAATAATCAACAATCGGTTTGAAGAAATTACTTAATCGATGATATAAAAGAGTTAAGTGTTGGTCTTATGGAATCCGGTCCAGAGATTGAGTTAGAAGCAAAGGATTGGACGGGATATCATACATTCCTGACGATATATTTAGCAATAGTCACATTTTTTGGACTTTTTGGTGTTGTTTATACTGGGCTCATCATACCAAAGATAATGTCCTCTTTTGACTGGGATGATAGCGCTATGCTTACTATATTTGCTATTACGGGCGCTGCGGGCTTATTTACTGTCATTCCTCGATTTCTTGCGGATCGTTATGGACGAAAGCCATGTCTTTTAATATTTACTTTGATATCTTTTTCTTTGGTTATTGGTTCAAATCTTGCTGAAGATGCGTTACCATTTGTTCTTCTGCGATTTAGCGCGGGCTTTTTTGGAATAAATTTATCAGCAGTAATTATGTCTGAGGAAGTTCCAGCAAGACACAGGGGAAAAGCTTTTGGAGTAATTACAGGAATTGGAATGACATCCTCTTTATTAGCTGCTTATCTGTTCACTTATACGGAACTATCAGAGGATATGTGGCGCCTCCTATACAATGTAGTTTTTATATCTGGTTTGATTTTAATTAGTGTATTTTGGTTTAAACTTAAGGAAACTAGGCGATTTACTCAGTCTAGGATTAATAATCAGCCTAAGCAGTCATTATTTGTGGTCTTTAGTAGAAAATACATCAAAATATTGTTTCTTAGTGGATTGTTATTATTTTTTACAACATGGATTTACTTAACTATAAAGTTCTTTTTCACAAGATTTCTTGAATTAGAGCGATCGGCATTGAATTTAACTGCCGAGATTATTGGAACTTGGATGATTTTTATTTATATAGGGTCTATTATTGGTTATTATTTTTCAGGTTATTTGGCAGACAAAATTGGACGAAAAAAATCGGTTTATCTTACAGCATCTATTTATTTTATAGGTAGTCTCATTTTTCTAAATACGTGGAACGTGACTTTAATATTTATTAGCTTGTTTATTCTTAATGTTTCCTTTGCGATTTTTCGCTTAATTGCTGATATTCTCGCTGTTGAATTTTTTCAAACCGATATTCGAGCCGTTGGAAGTGGGTGGGTGTTCGCCTTTGCAGCCATTGCAAACGTTCTTGGTATCTTTATATTACGTTTCCTTCGTGAGATGTTGGGAAGCTATGGAATCACCTTTTTAATCATTGGAACAAGTTGCCTTATTGCACTAGTAATAATGACTTTTTTCATTCCAGAAACCAAGCAACGGGTCGTTGAAGAAATCTATATGACTGAGATCGAAAAAGGAGAAGTTTAATCTTTACTTCTTTGCCTTAGCTTTCTTTTGAGTCTCTTCGGAAAAAAGAGGAACGCCTTTTGAGGAATCTGGGACAATAAATCCGAATTGGTCAACCGTATATTTTGGTTTTCCGGCAATTGAAGTTGGTGTAGCCACTCTTTTTCTAGGGGCTTCCTTTACTTCTGTCATGAGTGAAACTTCTTTCATTCTGTCTGACAGAAGCCTTACAGCATATAAGGATTTTGTTGCTTTTTCTCCCTCGCTCATATTTTTCCGTAGAACAAATGCAACGTAAGGGACTTTACCAACTCTTTCCCGGATGGTTCTTTTCATACGGCGTAAGGCTCTCTGATATCTTCGTCCCATTACCATAACCACGCCATTTGCACCTTCATAGCTAAAGCTTGCTAAAACCTTAGAAGAGGCGTTTTCACGAGGAAACCAAATATCTAAAGTGACTCCATCTGTTGAATGAAAATGCCCACTCACCCCATCAATTCGCCATGACTTCTGAGAAATCAGGGATAGGAATTCAGCCCTCAATCTATCAGAAGTTCCTAAAATTAGAATTTTAAACTTGAATTCTTTTTCTTTTTTCATTTAAGATCATCCTTCAAACCCTATTTTCATAACGGTTTGAAACTATATTCTATATCGTTATTTTTATACTTAAGATATTCACTATAAAAGTACAAAAAATGACTGATGATAGGCGAAAAAAGAAATGGAAAAAGATCAGAAAAAAATCGTAAACTTTAGAGGAGCTCACATCCCGCAGTTTGAGGCGGAGGTTCTTCAAGAGCTCGAAATTTTGGTAGGGAAACAATATAGGTTAGTTAATAAAGTAGAATATACTACAGTGGGCTTCTCAGTTGAGAATAATAGGATTACAGGATTAAGTTTATATTATTGTGGCGTATCGACTCTCCCGGAGTCGATAGGTAATTTAAAATCTCTCCAAATTTTTGATCTTAAATTAAACAAGCTCTCAACTCTCCCAGAGTCCTTTGGAAACCTCTCCTCTCTTGAAGTGGTACATTTATATGAAAACACACTCTCAACTCTCCCGGAATCCATTGGAAACCTCTCCTCGCTCAAAAAACTTGATTTGAGGGAAAATCAGTTAGAGAGTCTCCCAGAGTCAATAGGAAACCTCTCCTCTCTTACTGGTTTAAATTTACATAAAAACAAGCTCTCAACTCTCCCGAAGTCGATAGGTAACTTGAAATCACTTAGTTTCCTAAGTTTAGAATTCAATAATATCAAAAGTCTCCCAGAGTCAATCGGGAACCTAACGTCACTCACAATGTTAAGTATAAAGAATAATAACCTCAAGACCTTGCCGGAGACAATAGCGCGGCTTTCCTTACTTGAGAAATTATGGGTTTCTAATAATCAGTTGGATTCAAGAGCTAAATCCATGTTAATCCAATTGAGAAAGAAAGGAGTGGATGTAATAGGAAGATTTTAAATGGTTTAAAAACAAAAGATTAGACAACTACTTGTAATTAAACTGAAGAGGATGAATTGAATGGAAATTATATGGTTTAGTAAGGACGATTTGATAGGTTCTATTAAGGAATTTGTTGAAAAGCATAAATCGAGAAGATTAGATGGAATTAAAGATGTAGAACTTTTCTTTAAAGCTTTATTTTATGCAATACTCCAAGCTAAGAAATCTGAAATTGATGAAATATTGGAATTTTATGAAGAAATTGAAGTTTCCCTAGAAGAACATGGGAGTTTTGCTTATTTCATTGAAGTTACGGGTTCAGATAAAAAAATCGTTATTTACCTCTCAGAAGATGAGCAAAAAATCGGAACCTATACGGGAGAATTTGAAAAGCTAGAAGAGATTAACGAAAATATTTGGTTTGAATGGGGCCCTGAAGAACAAATGCTTATCATGGAAGGAGATCCTACTAATGACCCTCCAGTCTTGGAGGGAAAATGGAAAGGGAATATCTTTTTGGCCGAAAAATTAAGAGATTTTATTAACTACTTTTTTATTTTTATTGATGAGACCGGATTATGGCATTCATCATAACTACTTTTTTTAATAAATCCATTAAAAGGTAAAATTTGACTGAAGAATGAGATGCTAATCCCTTTCATTTTATTAATTCCCCATTTATGTTGCGAGGAAAATGATGCTATTCAAACTAAGTTTGTTAATTTGGTTCTTTATAACCTTTGATTATTATGGTCTGATCAGAGGAGTTTCTATGGATGTGATTTCATCCTTGTTGATGAGAATCATTGGAGGGTATGGATAACTGAACCGTGTCGACCACGTGAAAGTATAAGCCCCCGCATTGAAAATTGCGAGATAATCGCCCTTTCTCATAGATTGAAGAAAAGGATAGCGTTTGGAGAAAACATCCATATCCGTGGGGAGGCACCCTGCAATGGATGTGGGGGTGTTGTGGGGATCGGACATCCGGTCTATTATTTCGAAGCGAAATTTACTATTAGAAAATTTTGGACAATGGTGAGTTCCAGTGTTAAGCATGATCCAAGGTGTATTATCTACCTCGAAAACACTTATGATCTGTGAGAGGAGTAAACCAGCATCCCCGACTATGTAGCGACCTGGTTCAAAGATGCAAGTGGTATTCTGCCATCCGCGGTCATTTAATGTTTCAAACAGCAGAATTAAGAGTTCATCTAATTCAGGTTCAGGTAAATTGCCCGCCTCAGGAAATCCCCCTCCAAAATCTAGCTGAGAAATCGTGATCCCTTGTTGTTCGAATTGATTGGTTACATCTAGCAGAGAATGTATTCCATCTTTAAAGTTCTGTGCATCCAATTGAGTGCCTGAGTGCAATTGTAAAGTGGAAAGAATAAGGTTTTCATTTCTCTCAAGGATATTGATTAGATCAGAAATAATTTTTTCATTAATTGAAATACCAATCTGCTTGTTCGGCCTGGGACTGCGCAAACGGATCCCTATGTTCTGTATTTGATCAACTCTAATGAATTCGGTGAGTTCAATCAGTTCCTCTGGTTGACAAATAAGAACCAGCCCGATTTCATCAGCAAGGATTCTCTCAAGAAACGCACGAGATTTATATGGAGCACTTAAAATGATTGACTTTGGGTTGATTTTATTCGTTAAAGCAAGACTATATTCAAACTCGGTAGCCACTTCAGCCCCTAATCCTTCTTGTCCGATAATCTTACAGATCGGGGGTAGAAAATTTGCTTTATAAGAATAAAAAACTTCTGATTTAAAATATTTTCTCGTTAAATTTAAAATTGTTTGGCAATTCTCCCGTATTCTCTGCTCTAGATAAACATAAAGGGGCGTTCTATGTTCCTGAATTAGATCACGCGCAGGTGTCCCATCAATTACAAGGTGCCCTTTGACGATTGCCAGCTGTTTATTGTTCAAATAAGAATATTTGGTTTTTGGTGTTCTTTGGGGTTCGGTCCTAATTCTGAATCAGCTCCTGGTAAATTCTTTCAACCCTTGTTGCAACCCTATCCCACGTGAGATTTTGAACTTTTTGATACCCGTTTTCTCCTAATCGCTCAGCTTCCTTTTCATTTTCTAGGAGATGAGTAATTGCTCTTGCTAAATTCGAAGGTGAATGGAATGGCACGAGTAACCCCTCTTTCTCGTGCTGTATGATTTCGGGTGTAGCACCAACATTAGCACCTATGACCGGCTTTTTGTAAACCCACGCCTCGAGAAAGGCAATTCCATAAGCTTCACTTCTTGATGGCATTACATACACGTCGTGAGCCGCGAATGCATTCAGTTTTATTTTTGCATAATAGGGCACGACCCCTAAATTAATGATATTTTTACGTAAAGGACCTAAATTTCTTTTGACCCTGTTGAATGCGGTCGTGCTGGGACCAATGAAAATAAAGGTACAGTTGGGGAATTTCTTCACGACATGTTTGATGGAGAGAAGAAGGGAAATGGCGCCTTTTTCAAAATTTTTGTATCCACAAAACAGAATGAGTTTTTGGTCATCTACCAGGTCAAAATGGTCACGAAACTGTCCGGCCTTGCCTTTGACAAATCTTTTAGGATCAATTCCCATATGAATGCGCTTAATCTTATCTCTTTGAAGCCCATTTTTAATTAGGTATGATGATTCCTTATCAGAACACGTAAGAATCATGTTAAATCTGTTTAGAAAATTGATATAAGTCGGATCGTGATAGCGTGGATTAACAAAATGATAAAAAGGCGTGCAAATGGTGGGAATCTTTTTTATTTTTCCCGCAATCAGGGCGAACAAGTTCGTCGCATGTGGCATACAAACTGAATGAATGATGTCCGCTTTTTGTCGAACCAGCTGCAAAAGGAGTTCAGGAACAAAGGGCCCATTGGTTAATAAATTATAAAAACCATAGGGAAGGAAATGCCAGAGATTTAGTTTTTTCAAAACTTTCTTAAAATAAAAATAAGAATTATTAATGAATAGGTTAATTCCAGGAAGAAATTTGATTGGATGCCTAAAAACAGGGACTTCATTTATTTTAGAGAACTTCTCCTTGACAAATTTCCCTTTAGGGCTTCCAAAAGCGTGAAAATCGAGCGCATTTGAGCAGAACACGCTAATACTATAATTTCTTTTATGAAGAATTTCTGAGACTTGTTGAATGTAAAACTCGCTCCCCGAAATGGCTGGAAAATATCGAGGTGCCACGTGCGAGAAGAACATACCAAATTTACTCCAATGTTATTCCATAACTCATTCATTACTTTTAAGATTTGAACGATACTGATAATAGTCATAAAGTTTTTTCAGGGCTTGAGTAGCCTGCTCAGGCATGGAATAAATAACAAAGTCATCACCGGTGACCAGTTCATTTTCTACAAGAGTCACGATAATAATCGGTTTTTGATAGCGATTCATGAGGTTTTTAATTTTTTTTAAGAAACGTATATCAGACTTGTCGAATTCATCTTTGAATATTTGCATTTCTTCGATATATTTTTTAACAAATATCCTGTATTTTTCGACGTTGAACGCACCACCCGTGACAACGCCCAACGCGATAATACCATCCATTCCAGACTCATACAGGTATTCAAGGCTCTTAACATGGCTACGACGATTGAGAGATCCGACTAAGTCAATCGGGTTATTTCGACTCCAAAATGGAGGCAAAATTGCGTCTAATTTCTGAATTGTTTCTTTTGGAAGCGGAGGGACCTTTAATCCTGCATCAATAACTTTATCAGCGGTTATGACCGCCCAACCACCACCCCAACTTAGAATCCCAATTCTATCACCCTGCAAGGGTGGAAGCCGACTGAAAGCCTTGGCGTAATCAATCATTTCAATCGTATTTATTGCTTCAATGATTCCACACTGCTTAAAGATGGCCTGGTATAGCTCATATGAACCAGCTAATGCACCCGTGTGTGATTGCGCTGCACGAGCCCCTTCTTTATACTTGCCTGACTTATAAATAATGATTGGTTTTTTCAGAGAAACTTCCTTCGCAACTTGAATAAACTTCTTTGTGTCTCTAATAGCTTCAATATAACAAAGAATCACTTTAGTTTCCGGATCTTGTCCAAAATATTCAATGAAATCCTCCGTGCGCAACGCGAGCTCATTACCCGAACTCACAAATTTAGAAAATCCAATATGTTGTGTCTCTCCGAAGGCCATCATTTGGGTGCCTAAATTGCCGGATTGTGATATAAAAGCGATGGTTCCTTTTTTAGGGGCGACAGGAGGCATGAGCGCGTACATATTAATGGAAGGATTACACACACCCATTGTATTAGGACCAATGATATTTAGATTAGAATATTTACTCGCAATTTTCTTTATTTTGGATTCTAATATAACTCCATCTGGACCAATCTCGCTAAATCCCCCTGCAATTAGCACGACGGTCCTAGCTTTTGCCTCACCACAAATTTCTACAAATTTAGGTGTAGTTTTTGCAGGAAGACAGATAAAAACCATGTCAGCAGGTTCTGGAAGGAGATCAAGTGATTTATATGCAGGAATTCCTAAAATATGGCGCTGCGTCAAGTTTATGGGATAAATTTTCCCTTTAAATCCACCCGAAACGAGGTTTGCCATTATGATGGTGCCCCATTTCATTATTGATTTAGAGGCGCCAATGATTGCAACATTTTTTGGATGGAAAATGGCATCCATTACTTGAAGTTTCTTGGATTGAGACAAAAAAATGTAAAACTCCTATGCAAAAGTTGTAATACAATCTTATCGAAAAAAGAAAAATGATTTGGCTAGAATGTTTATTCAAAAATAGTTGGATGTACTCGTAAATTTTAAATTGCTCCCCTTTTTTTTGAACATTGAAAATAAGTAGATGGAGGATTTGGAATGAAATCGACAGATGATATAGGGTTAATCCAATACTTGCACGATTTTACCATGGTTACAACGTTTTGTATTGGAGTTGCGTGGATACCAATCTCCTTAATGTTTATGATACTCTTTTTTATAGCCTGGTATCTTCCATATTTTATAATTTTTTTATCGATCTCTCTACTCGAGTTCGTGGTAGCCTTCGCTTATTTTCGGTATCGCCCATTAAAAAGCAAAAGGCTCCCTCCTAAAGGACGGGTCATACTCGTCGTCACGGGAACCATCGGTTTCATTGGTTCCTTTATTCCCATTGGGACGGATGGGTATGTTACCTTTTACTTGACACTTTTACCAATTGAATATTGGGTTAGGTACTTGTTTTTGTTGATTTGGTTGCTCCCAATCAGTTGTGGGATCCTCGATTGGCATTTTTATAAAAAAAAGGAAAAAAGGAATTAATTTAATAGAATTCTTTTGCTTCTTTTTCAAGCTTTAGGTCAATCAAACGTTCTTTAGTAGGAATACCTTGTTCAGTTAGTTTATTGTAGTCGTAATACTCTTTTTTCATTGTTTCAAGGTCAGGTACAACGCCTTCGGTGCTACCACTTTTTACGGGGGTCATGATTATTTTTGGAAGTATTTCATCCTTAGGTCGAATGCCGCATTTATAATTATATAGCCGTTTCAGTGCATTAGCTCTCGCACCAATTTCATAAACTCCTTGTTCCAAGGTCATTTCCTTGCCGGTTACTGCTTTAGCCATCAATTGCAAGTCTCGAGCCCCATACCCTAAGGCTGCGAAATAACAGATTGTTAAAGAATTAAACAGGGTAAAAACATCTTGAAGGACACCCGTTATGCGACCTTTGTCTTGAGCGTCAAACCGTCCAGTCTTATAGGGGATGCCTATTACGGGAAAAATAATTCCCATATCAGCAATGGCAGTAAAGCCTGAGCAGTGATCCCCACCTCGTGCCGTTGTTGCGTATTGTACCCCGAATGATACAAAAGCACGGGGATCGTGGGCTGGAAGTTCTAGTCCTCGGGTCTGCACTGCGTAATCAATCGCACCTTTGCCAATTTTTTCGGCGGCAGCTCGAGTACCTTCCGATAAGATCGCCCCAATCCCTTCTTGTTTCGCGATCATCTCGGTTAATTTCACGATCGCCTCGGCGTCACCCCATTTCAGTTCGAATCCGATATCTTCCTTTGTTAAAATTCCATGCTCATAAAGATCGAGAGCAAACGCAACTGTAGAGCCTGTCGAGATTGTATCCAATCCGTATCGATTGCAGATGTCGTTGCATTTACAGATTGACCCCAGGTCATCATTTAAGCAACTTGACCCAAAGAATGCAAGCGTTTCGTATTCTGGTTGATGTCCTGTTAATCCTGCCCAAGGTCCTTCTTTGACTTCAACATGGCATCCACAGGCAATAGGACAGCCCTTGCACGCATAACGCTTCTTGATGATGGTCTTTCGAATGGTTCCTCCAGCTATTTTATCAGTATGTTCATTTCCACCCCATTCATGAGCACTCCAGTGCCAATTTTTAATGGGAACATCCCCTAATATCCAAAAAGTATTCATGAACCAGGGAGTTCCATAATTCTGTAGAGAATGGAACAGTGGATTTGCATCCAGTTTTTTCAAGATGCTTCGAGTTATATTAGGAATACTGTCGGGATCGTCAACGGGAACTTTTTGGTTTCCTTTACAGACAATTGCCTTTAAGTTTTTGGAACCCATTACAGCCCCTAGCCCACATCGACCAGCAGCGCGCCCATAATCATTGATAATGGCAGCCATTTTCACTAATTTTTCGCCAGATTGCCCAATTCCTGCGAAAGCCGCCCTTTTTTCATTCAATTCTTTCTTTATTAAGTCCTCAGTTTCGAGAGCATCCTTGCCCCAGTACGCCGTGGCAGATTTGAGTTCAATTTCCCCGTTATTGATCCAAATGTACGTTGGTTTCTCAGCTTTGCCTTCACAGATAACCCCGTCGAAGCCTGCAGCCTTGATCATTGGCCCCCAAGTACCCCCACAATTTGCTTCGCCGTACATGCCCGTCAAAGGACTCTTGGAGATGACCATGAACCGCCCGGCGCTGGGGGCGGGGGTGCCAACAAACGGTCCAGTGAAGAAATAAATGATGTTCTTTTCCGATAGGGGATCAGTTTCAGCAGGTACCTCATCGTAAAGATAACGAGCACCAAATCCACTCCCACCAACATAGGCCATTGCAAAGTCTTCATCAGGTGTTTCTATTTTAACAGATCCATCTGAAAGATTAATTCGTGCGATTTGTTCCATGTACCCTTGTTTTGCCATTTTACTCCCTCCTGGCTCGTAGTTTTCCTAAATCAGGTTTTTCTACCCGTTTAAATCCGCCATCATCTGCTTTGGGATCTGGAAGTAGTGATTTTCTTGAAAAAAGCTTCCTCATATGAGTTCCAGCGTAACCAGAATCGATAAATAATCCGGATTCTTTCATTTTTTTGCTCGGTAATGACGATACAAACATGATTTTATAGTCTAGTTCACCGAGCCCGATATCTACGCCTGTATTAACTTGAATATTTTCAGAAATACCCAAAAAACTCCCCACAGCACTCATTTTAGGCAAACCTGCGTCCAGTACGTCCTTAGCTTCTGCTTGCGTATTAAGCAACCCGGGACTCTCCGTCACTTTGTCAAGACAACAGCGATCTAACGCTACGGGATCATCGGAAGCAAATAATCCAATGTTAGGAACAATGGGAGTATCGGACCATGAGATACAATCGCACCATGGACTGATATCTAATGCAAAATTCATGTATCCGATGTGTTCTTTTCCAACAAGTTTTACGAATGCCTTTGCAGAATCTGCAATAGCCACTGAAGTAGCTTCTAGATATTCCAATTGCTCAACTGACGTGAAAACACCGCAGTCTAAGGTAGCAAAAGTATGTGATGTACATCCGATACACAGCTCCCGGTTAAATTCGATGGCTTCTTCTGTAACTATTAAAGCTCCTGCCGGACATATAGCCTCACAGCGTTCAGCATTAGAACATGATTTGCCTTTGCAAAAGGAGGGATTAAAAGCAAACAAATGCAGTCCATAGATTGGGTGCCGGCCAAGGTGTAAATTTAATTTTCCCCGCTGTGATGCACATCCGACGCCAATATTCTTTATTGCCCCTCCGAATGTTCCCATTGGGTGGCCTTTAAAGTGAGAGAGCACTATTACCGCGTCTGCTTCTCCAAAGCCTGTGGCTATATACTGTTCCTTCAACATTAGACCCTCTGGCAAATCAACCCGGATATCATCACTTCCAAATCCATCCGCAATTACTATGGGCGCTCCTACACTAGCCATTGTAAATCCATTTCGTGCAATAGTTTTAAGATGATCAATCGGATTGGTGCGGGCAGCCCAAGGATGATATGGTAAAGTGCAAGTATCCGTGACAAACGGAATACCCCCGGCTAGTTTTATTCGATCTACCATAGCACGTACATAGACAGGACGAATATACCCGGTATTATTGAATTCACCCATATGTAATTTTATCGCAACATAATCCCCAGGCTCAAAGAGCTGGTCAAAATTCGCCTTATCATACAATGCAATCATTTTGGCGACTAATGATTCATTATTATGTAAGGATCTCGCATCCGTAAAATAAACAGTTGCTGGCATTTCATATCAAACCTCATTTTTTTTCGTTCGGTTTTTCTGCTTAAATGCATTCTATCAGAAAAAATATAAAAATTTGATTATGACAAGAATTTGTGAATTACATATATAAAAATGAATATGAAGGGAGAAATAGAACAATTAAAAGAGTTTCAAATACAATGAACTGGATGGTTAAAGTATTTTTTTAGTATATCTCTTATTTTTTATGAGAAAAACTTTTAACCAAGCATCTCGCTGGACCCCAGGGGGGTAGGTTAAGATTTTTTCAATCGCCTTCTCTTTATCTCTATCTGGCATGTAAGGGACTTTCTCGTTCAGGATTTCTCGTATGACATCTTCCTCATCTCTCACGACGGTGGGAACTATACCGGATTGGAGAGTTGAACCTTGTGAAGTGCGTCGTTGAGCGATCAATGAATCAATATCTTGTGAGGGACTCTGTGGTGGAGGAGATTGATAGGGGGCAGGGGAAAATGCAGGAGGTGTTGTAGGCAGAGCTGCCGGAGGTGATGCAGGGGGAGCTGCCGGATTAACTGCCGGAGGTGCTGCTGAGGGGAGTGCAGGAGCTGGTGCAGTACTTTTTGGAATTGATAAGCCTTGAACGAGGTTGCGTAATTGCTGTAATTTTGATGTTATGGGATCTGCGCTTGTTGGGGCGGTTGAGGCTGCCGGAGGAGCTGCTGAAGGGGATGTGGGGGGATATAACGGCGGAGCCACTGGGGGAACTGACGGGAGGGCTGCTGGAGGAGCTTTGGGAGGAGTAGCAGGTGGAAAGCTGGGAGGTTCAGGTCCTGTTGGAGCGTAGGAAGGACCAACATCAATTATATCAGGTTCGAGAGGTGCATCAGTGCTTAAAATTAAAGCGCGTATGTCTTCAGACCGTTTGATAAAATCTTCAGCGATAGCATCTTCCCCAAGCTTTCGAGATATTTCAGCAATTTGGAAAAAAAGATCGGGTAGAATATCATAATCTTCTTCTGCAAGGAAAACTTCAGCTTGCGCAAAGAGTTCTTCTCGCTCTTTTCGTATTTTTTCCATTTCTTTTTTAGAAAGTTTTTTAGCCATTCGCGTGCGCACCATTGGAATGAGTGAAACCCTCATTTTCGCGCTACAATTGTAATAAACTGTTTTTAATGCATCTCGTTTTACTTGGGATTTCACTTCTGGTATTCTTATATTAAATAGACCAAGGATAACTATTAAAGTTATTGATATAACTTTATATCAAGGCAAATCATTATTTATTTCAAGAATCCCAAGAGAATCTGCCTGATGACCAAACATGCCCCTTACAAGAGTTGCCATTGAGATAAGCAATGGAAAATCGGAAATGCTCTATTATCCGAGTAGCGTCGTAAAAGATTTTTTTCAAGAAAAGCAGCAATTTAAATTTATGGAATTCAAGGAATTAGCTTTGACCTCGCTCGAGGAATCTGATAAAAGGGTAACTGCCAAATATGGATATCCCTGCATAGGTTGTGCAATTCTAAGACATAGGATAACAGAGTGGGCGCAACTTTATAAAGAAGAAACCGTCAAAATTGTCAAGATTCATGAGTTTAAATATTAACTTGTTCCCTCTGTTTTTTCACACAGCTAATAAAATTGTTGAGAGTTTCTTGGGCCATCTTTATTGACTTGCCCCGTGCCACAATGAACGTAATGGTTTCTCCCTTAAAGGGGAAAGGTGGCGTGCTAATCGTTATTTTAGCCCGATATTCATGAGGTACTTCCAACGTTTTTAGTTCGCCTTTAAATGTAACCTTTGAAAACACTGTAGCTCCCTCCAATTTGAATTTTTTCAGGGATTTCCCTTGAACGGCATTCAGAATTAATCGTGCGGGATTAACGGATATAATTTCGCGCAATCCTAGATACGAAGTTGTTATCCGGGGATTAATCTCGATGAGAAATGGGGCGTAGGAAAACACAAAATCCAGGCCAGTGTAACCCCGGAATCCTTCTATATGTTGAAGAACTTTCTTAGAATTTTCGAAGGTTTCCTCCATAAGGGCATGTGAAATGGGTAAATAACCACCTCTATATTCAGATTGCCCTCCTGGTGGGGTTAGTTTCACTAATTGGGCATTGAGGCTTATTGGGTGAACTTCTTTTTGGCTAATAATTGCTGAGACGCTCACGTCTAAGCCACTGATGAATTTTTGGACTTGGAACGTTTCTAGTTGCGTCTCCTTTTTAACCGTTTGTATGCCAGCTTCAATATCTCGTTGAGTAGCGACAATGCAGATTCCACCACCCCCTACTCCATCAATTGGTTTGAAGACCACGGGGTAGCCAATTTGGCGGCATATTTTATCAATCAGCTCAATTTTTTCTGACAAGGCAACTCGAATTGCACTTGGCACGAGTACATGAGCATCTATGGCTTTCTTGTGAGTTTCTGCTTTGTCAGTCGCAATCTTGATGGCTTCAGATGACGGCCCTAATAATAATCTCCCGGCCTTTTCTACGCGTTTCGCTAATTCGTATAAAACATTCTCAGACTCCGGGGCAATCAACAAAGCAGCGTCCGAATCGGCAAGGATTGAGTCGAACTTCGCATCAAAAGTGCCATCAGAGATTTCTACGGTTTTATGAGCTTGAATATGACCTTGGAATGCCTTTAATCGCGAATCTAAGGTGGTTATGATCTCTTCACCCACTCCTCTAAAATCTTCTACTACTGCATTAAGCATCGCGAAGCCCTCTGGGAACAGAGATGATTCTCCTGTTGTTCCAGCTAGTCCTCCTCCACTTATGTGCTCATAAATAAAAATATGAATTTAAAACACTTCCCCTAATTTTGTAACAAGGACAAATTAGTCTTTAATAAACCCAACTCATCGTAATAAAAAAGGGAGGAAGTCCCCACCCTATGTATCCTTCTTAGTGGCACGTTCAATTTTTTCTCGGATTGCTTGCCTGATAAATTCTGGAATCGAAGTGAATCCCTCATCCTTATGATTATTGATGTACTTCTCAATGCGTTCAATCAATGGGATCGGCAGCGAAACTTGCCTATAGCCTCGTTCCTTTAAGACCAAGATTACACACCAATTCTTTGACTGAGTTAATTTTATGTACAGTTTTGTACAAACATGGAAAGTCGTTATATAATCTTTTTGCTTGGGGTTTGGTATATAGTTAATTGATTGCCTAATCGATTTCTATATTTTTTTGAGGATAAAACCAATATAATCATTAGAATAATGATATGTTAATATAAATCGAGCGGACCTTTGGTGGATATACCATCCTCAAAAGGTTTCCCGTTATTCAAGTCTTCTATGGTGTATAGCTTTATATCTAATTTCCCTTCCCTTGCCACCCTTGCAACCTCTTCATAAGCGCCTCTCGTGAAACTGAAACCTACGATTGCTCCTTTATTTTTTTTCTTCCTTCTAATTGCAGTTTCAAAGTTATCCACGACCGGTCGACCTATTCGTTCTGACTGTTTTACTTGGATGGGAACATTTGTATGATTACAAATGCCATCAATTCCCCTATCTCCGGTCTTTACCTGACTCCTCGCATTCATTTTCCAGCAAACCCAATTCTGGAATTCAAATGGATCGAGATTGTCAAGATCATCTTGCTTTATCGGGAAGTTGAAGATCCTAGATATTGGATAGGCAATGCGATTTGCCATCAATCGACATGCAGTCGGGCTTATTTCGATAGCAATGAATTCACGCTTCAATCTCTTCGTGACAGCTATAGTAGTTCCACCACCAGCAAAAACATCAAGTATCAGATCCCCTTCATTGGAAGCGCAATTAACTATCCTTTCCAAAAGAGCCTCCGGCTTTTGTGTTGGGTACCCTAATCTTTCGCTACTTGTTGATGTGATTCCATGGATATCTAACCATAAATTATCAATAAAAACTCCCGGAGCTTCGTCAAGGTACATCTTAAATCGGGGATTGCCAGTTTTTGTCCAATATATGCAATGCGGATTTTTCTCGAGCTCCTTGTCTAACCGTTCTTGAGACCAAACAAAACGCTGGTTATCTGAAAGGGTCATTACCTTTCCCCCAAAATTCAAGATATGGTTAGTTTTTCCGCTCTTTATCAGTGGTGCTGTCTTAAATCTCCTTCCAGTTTCCTTCTCCATGTGCTTGAATGCAGATACGTTGACTTCGCCATATTGTGGATGAAATTTGTATTCATCAGACTTGGAATAGAATAAGATAGTGTCAGTAATGGTAGTAAACCCCTTCTCGGAAAAACTCCCACTTGCATATCTTTTCCATATAATCTTTGAAATTAGCCTATTATGACCGAATATACCATCACAAAGAGTTCTTAAGTAATCATCAGCGTGGGGATCGCAATGAAGAAAAAAAGTTCCCGTTTCTTTCAGTACGCGGTGGATCGCTTCAATCCGAGGTCGCATCCAATCTATGTAATGATTTATTCCACCTTCCCATCTATCCCTAAAACTTCTTGTCTCGTAATCATCGCCCCATATTATTTCGTAATTAGCATTCGTAAAAAAAGGCGGATCTATATAGCATAAATCTACGTAGTTATCTGGAACATGTTTCATCGCTTCTAAATTATCGTCGCAAATGATGATGTTTTTCAAGCGTTCAGTCACGAATAATACCCAGCCATTGTTTTGCTGTAATTATTTTAAAAACTTTAAGTGAATTAATGATTTGATTATTGAATTATTAAGCCCTCATATGATTGAAGCGTAATGGCATTCGTGGTTTCAATTTCTTTCAATGCTTGGCTTTCTAAATGGGTTGAGAAAATTAAAATTGGATTTGTTAGTGGTACTGGAAGCGTTAATAAGTTTTTCGAGAAATTGAGAAGGATCGCGAGCTTTTGCTCCGGATGGATGCGATAATAGACTAGTGACTTTTTGCCTGGTGGTTCTAATTGTAATTCGCCTTCTTGTAAAGCAATCTGAGCACGTCGTACCTTAAGTAGGCGTCGGTAAAAGTTCAGAAGCGAATTGGGATCCGCTTCTTGTGCCTCCACGTTGATCTTGGTGTATGTTTTAGAAATTTTTAACCACGTCTTTACATTAGGATTAGGAGAAAATCCTGCATTGGGCTCCGCCGACCACTGCATGGGCGTGCGACACCCATCACGTGTTAGAGAGAACCCGAAACGTTTTACTTGAGTTATCGGCATCCACCACCATTTGCGCGCTACTGGGTCCTCACTCTTCCGTAAGGAAAATTTTTCTTGTGGCATACCAATTTCCTCCCCGTAATAGATATATGGGACACCGCGTAAGGTCAGCTGCAGTGTTACCATCAGTTTTGCTTTTTCGGGTTTATCTGAAAAACAAGAGATCATCCGGATTCGATCATGGTTGCTATACACGTATGTTGGCGTGTAAGGAGGAGGGAGTAGTTCCTCAAACTTAGAAACGAGGGAATAAATTTTTTTAGGATTCATTCTAATTGTAGAAAAGGGAAAAAGGAATACGGAATTTAGTCCATTATTACTAGGTCCATAATATTGGCGTAGTTGCTCCATAGTTCCTTGAACTTCACCGACTAAAAATCGTGGTGGGGAATATTCATCCATCAATTTTCGTAGATCTATAGCGAATTCAAAAGTCTCAGGTCGATGCAAGTCATAAACATGATCTTGGAAAAATGCGCGATTGTGGGTCTCCCCTGGTAAAAGGGTCCAAACCCGAGGATTATTGCGAAATTCTGCATCCACAAAGGTAGATTGAAAAATATCTAATCGAAAGCCATCCACCCCTCTATCCAACCAAAAACGGCATACATCGAACATTGCCTTTTTAACTTCTGGATTTCGCATGTTCAAATCCGGTTGAAAAGGCAGGTAATGATGATAATACCACTGATTTGTTTTTTCATCATATACCCAAGGACAACCACCTACCATGGCCTTCCAGTTGGTTGGAGGTTTCTTACCCTTTTTACTGCGTCCATCTCGCCAAATAAACCAATCACGCTTTGGATTATCTCGGCTGGACCGGGATTCAAGGAACCACGGATGTTTATCAGAAGTATGATTCAAGACTACATCCAACACGATTTTGAGGCCGCGCTCATGCGCACCCGCGAGCATTTCATCGAAATCCGCAAGTGTTCCATACTCAGGCTCCACGTCCACGAAGTTCGTGATGTCATACCCGTGATCTTCCTGTGGTGAAGGATAAAAGGGACTAAACCAGATCGTCTCGATCCCTAACTCCGCTAAATAATCCAGCTTCTCAACTACACCTCGTAGATCACCGATCCCATTCCCAGTTGAGTCCTTAAAGGAACGTGGATATATTTGATACACGACAGTCTTCTGCCACCATTCCAACTTCTCAGGCATGTGATTTCCCTTCTGACATTATCGATAATTCCTTAACTGATTAATAATTTAAGTATCATTTGTTAGATAAATGGATAACGAAAAAAGATAACAGAAGGCTTGATAGAATCAGTCTACGGTCGAGGGACCTTACCGGGAAGAATTTAGAAATCAGTTTTGGTCCTGCCTCTCAATATGCAAGAGAGGGTATAGATTTACTGCTTCTCAAAATCAAGAAAGCTAGATCTAGTGTATTAATGCCAATTTTTAGTGGATGGGGTTATTTAAAGGAGCGAATCAATGCAAATACAAATTTTAGAAAGGATGCACTCGAGAAAATCGCTAAATTGTATTCTTTAAGCTTTTCGTTTGAATATATGGAGATTGTATTTGCGATTCATACATATCTTGCTACTATTATTAAGCTCGTTGCATCTGAGATCGTTTTAAATCTGAAGAGTCGGCTCAATGGAAAGCCTTTGAGAAATATATCGCATTTATCTTCCGAGGATTTTAAAGCTTATTTTATTCTACTTGAAGCAGGCGATATATTCCGTGAATTAGGAATCGAGAATTTTATGGATGATGTAATGAGTTTTTCTTGGTATCTTCATTTTTGGGATGACCGCTTAGAAACCTGGCTAAGATCCTGTGTGAAATCGCTGGCTAATTATTCATTTAATTTACAATCACAAAAAGGACATATCGAGGATCTCTTCAAAAATCTCTACCACAAATTGCTAATTCCTGCATTAAGGCGAGAACTCGGTGAGGTTTTTACCCCCACTTGGTTGGCCGAATTCATAGTCGAGGATATCGGTTACACTGGTGATCTGGAGAAGAGAGTTCTAGATCCCGCCTGCGGTTCAGGAACTTTTCTTCTTGAAATCATAAAGAAGGTACGAGAGTGGCATCAGATTAAAAAGATAAAACCAAATGTTCTTGCCTTTCAGCGAAGTATTATAGGGTTTGATTTAAACCCGATAGCGATACTTGCAGCTCGAACAAATTTTTTATGGGCAACAGCTGACTTACTACAATTCAAGTTGCCTTTTACTATCCCGGTTTTTCTAGCTGATTGTATTGATGTTAAGAATACGTTATTCAATGAACCGATAACCAAATTTCAGGGATATTTTGATTTTATTATTGGCAATCCTCCATGGATCAATTGGGAGTATTTACCCGAGAAGTCGAAGGAGACTTACATGAATCTCTGGAGTGATTATGGTTTGTTCCCCTCAAAAGGGTGGAAGGGGAAACTTGGTCATGGAAAATATGATATTTCTGCGGTTTTTGTTTATGTTTGTATGGATTACTACTTGAAAGAACATGGAAAACTTGAATTCCTTGTTACTCAAGCTATTCTACGAGGTATTCCAGGACGCGGATTTAGACGATTTGAAATCATTAAACAAGGAAAAGATGAAGATTCTATCAAACTAAGCTTGAAAAAAGTTCATGATTTAACGAGCTTCCAACCTTTTGAGGAAATAACCAACAGAACTGCCATTTTACAATTAGTTCGGAATGAAATGACTATTTATCCGATTCCATATATCGAATGGAAAAAAAAAGGTCAAGTTTCTTCTTATGAAGGCTGGGATAATATCAAAAAGACGTTTCAATTAAGTGAAAGGGTGGCGGCTCCCCTTAAAAAAGATGATGCCCTTTCGCGACCGCTCATTGCAGATTCAAAAATGCAAATTGAAACGCTGCGTGAGAAAATTTTCCAACCTAGCGAATATGAAGCCCGAGAAGGAGCGAATACGGAGGGGCTCAACTGTGTTTATTGGATTCAACATCTAGAGCCTGCATCAAATGGACTCATCCGCTTTCAACAAATTCTCAAAGGGGCTAAAAAGAAAATCATCGCCAAAGAAACAATACCCATCGAACCCGATCTCATCTTTCCTTTAATTCGTTCCGGTGATCTCCAACGCTGGCACTATACTCCCGGTGCCTTCATCATTTTTACGCTAAAATATGATGCAGAAATAGCCAACGAATCGTCATTCCAAACTCAATTTCCGGAAGCCTACCGGTATTTCAGCCTCAACTTTAAGCAAGAGCTTTTGACCCGAAAGAGTTTCGAGAAAAAGTCCGCTAAATACCCATTTTACATTCTCTTTGGAACTGAAGAGATGAAGAAACCATTTAAAGTTTGCTGGTTACGGATGGGAAGCAAGGTTGAAGCTGCTGTCATTAATGAATATGAAAATCCGCTCTTGGGGCGCAAATCACCCATTCCCCAAGAAACAGTCGTTTTTGTAAACGTGGAAAGCTTGGATGAGGCCCATTATCTCTGCGCCATTCTCAATTCTGCAATTTTTACGGACCTTATCAGTATGTTTTCAATGAGAGGGAGCAAGGGCTTTGCCACTGTCAACATTCTTGAGAATATTCGCATTCTAAAATTCAATCCGGATGATGAACTCCACAAGCAACTAGCAGCCCAGTCTATGAAGGCGCACGAGGCCGCTCAACGTGGGGCTGATACCATCTCAATAGAAAACACCATCAATCAACTAGTCGAAGAGCTCTTCTTCGCTGATACCGACCCTACGACGTAATTCATGCAAAATAAGCTTTTTATTTGAATTCGTCATTAAATGATGGATGATGAACGGCGAAAAAATTTCAGAAATTTTAATTAAATGGTATAAAAAAAACAAGCGAACTTTTAGTTGGAGAACTCAGGAACTCACGCCTTTCCAATTCTTGGTTGCAGAATTGATGCTTCAAAAAACTGGCGCTAACCAAGTTGAGAAAATCTTTATGAATTTCATTAACAAGTTTCCAACACCCGAGACAATCGTGGACGCACCTCAACAAGTGCTCGAAGACGAATTTCAACCGCTCGGATTATTTCGAAGGCGCGCCAGGGATTTAAAACGGCTATCTGAATCCATTTTAGAAAAAAACGGAGTCATTCCGAAGACTCAAAAAGAATTGACTAAATTACCAGGTGTTGGTAATTACATTGCCAATGCAGTTTTATGTTTCGCATTTAATCAAAATGTTCCGCTTGTAGATGCAAACATTGCACGAATCATTGAGCGAGTTTTTACCTTTCAAGTAAAAGGCGCTCCAACTCGCGATAAAAATTTGTGGAAAAAAGTGGAGGAACTTGTTCCATCCGAACACGTCAAAGAATTTAATTTTGCGCTCTTAGATCTTGGTGCTTTAATTTGCACTCCTAAAAAGCCTAAATGTGACGCATGTCCCTTGAATGATATATGTGATTTTTTCACGAAAAAATTGAAATGATTTTATCAATTTTGATAAAAAAAGAGATTCGAGTTTTAATTATTATACGTATGTTTTTAAGTAATAAACATCATACTTACTTATATTCAAGCATTAATTAATTTCGGATAGGAAGTTTTTTATATGATTTTACTGATAAATTAATTAATGTATTTACATCCAAATGTAGTAACTAAAAATGAAGGTATGTAAAAATGAAAGGATTAGACATACCCTACGCGATAAAGTTTGAACTTATTGATAAAATCTTGGATTATTTAAATAAAGCAGGTAGTAAGGGCAAATCAATAAAAGAGATTTTTGAAACGATAAATTATAACGACGCAACAGGGAAATCAATGATGATAAAATTTCTTTTAGAAAACCATCTAATTAAAAAGAAGGAAAACGTGCCAAGGAAGAACATTGTAACAATAACATTTCCTGGAAAAGAATTCATTATAGGAGATCTTGATGGGAAAAAAGCAATTTTTCGAGAAAATTTAAACGATACCTTAGTAAAAATCGTTGAAATGCTTTATTACAACACAGACAATGATGGATATTATCAAATTGATGAAATTTTGAACATTCTTCAAAAAGACAAAGAGATGGAAACTAAACGAGTACAGACTGCAAAACGTCGCTTTATCCAAAAATTCCTACCTCACATTGGGCTAGCAATTTTTAAGAAGGATCCTAAGCCATCTTTAAAAATTACTGATTCTGGTAAAGAATGGTACGCGAAATTTTGTATAAATGGAGGTGCCGTAATAGAGGCTGAAAAGGTATCAGAGCCAGAAATTAATCTTAAAGAAGTTAAGTCTAAAGTTATTCAAGAAAACCAGAAAATCGAAACTAATTCATCTAAGGTAAGTTTAAAATTACCCGAAGAAATCAATGAAACTAAAAACAAAAAACGAGAACCGAAAGAGGAAGTGAAGGTCAATGAGTTATCAGAAGAAATAAAATGGAGTGTTATTGAGGAGGTTTTTAATATCTGTTATAAGAATCCAGAGTTTTCGACGGAATTGAGAGAAATACTCAATGAAATTTTGGATTTAATTAAAGATCAAAAGCTTCCGAACACTAAAACTTATATTGAAACTATGTTAGACATAATCCAAGATTTTCCAGGAAAAATCGAAGCTGATATCCGAAAAAAATACTATGAAAGACTAAAACGGACTGTAAAGTCCGAATTCCATCTATTTTTTTGATTTAAAAGTTCCTCTTATAAATAATCTTAAAAGCCATATTCTTTAAACAAAAAAATAATATGATCCGCAATTTTTTTGGCTAGTAAGGGGGGAACAGCATTGCCAATTTGTTTCAAAATTGAACTTTTTGATCCCTTGAATATAAATTTATCATCAAATGTTTGTAATGCAGCCAGCTCCCGAGGTGTACAAGCTCTATCTTTCGAATAATGCATATGCACTCCACCATGATTCTCTTTCACGGTCCTTGCTGGGCGATTGGGATCTAATTTCCAAAATGCATCTGAATATTGGGGATAAACATTCTTGCCAGGAGGTGTTCGTCTAACTTTTTCTTTGAATTTTTGAGAATGGTTCGTAAAAATATGTGAAAGTTCTTCATTCTCCTCCATTTGTTCATATTTTTTTAAGATCGCTTTTACAGGGACCCAAGTTTCCTTCTGATCTCCTCCATTTGATGTAGTTGAGGGATCTTTCATATGGCTTTCTGAAGGGAATGTAATGGTTAATTCTTTAATCCGCGTTCCGATCAAAAAGATGCGTTCCCTGGTTTGTGGGACTCCATAATTTGCGGCGTTTAGGACTTTAGGTTCGACTTGATAACCAATTTTTTTAATTCTATCTATGATTTGTTGAAGCAATGGTATTAAATTTTTATTCATTTGCTTATGAATTTGTGATTTTTCGTGTTTTAAATCGTTGTATTCTTTCATTTCCTCTAGATTTAATTTCCTTTGTGCTTTAAATCTTTTTAAATCTTTAAATCTTTTATTTTTCCTACAATTTTCTTTAAATTTTGATAATTCGGTTAGAGAGATATCAGGTTTTACGTGTTTCATTGACATTAAGCCTTTGACATTTTCCATAACAAATATCTTTGGCCTGATTTCATTTATTATTTCTACAAAGTCTAAATAAAGCCGCCCTCTAGGGTCCTCAGGATCTCTGTTCCCGGCTAATGAGTATCCCTGGCAGGGTGGTCCGCCAATTATTACATCAATTTCTATGCCATTTAGATATTCATACAATTGTCTCTTTTTACAATCCTCGCTGATATCCCCTTCAATAATTTTTGTAGAGGGATGATTTTCCCTATATGTTCTGATTGCATCAACCCATATTTCGCTTGCTGCAATTACATTAAACCCTGCCTTTTGAAACCCTTGGCTAAAGCCACCACATCCCGAAAATAGATCAATTACAGCATCTTGCTTTTCCAATAACAAACCCACAATTATTCTTTTTTTTATAAAATAATTTTTACTCTTTACCCTTTATTTTGTCGGAAATTTGGATTTGCATTCATATATCAATCGATTCTTATATAATTTTACCAAACTAAGTCATTTTTCCATTGGAAGTGATCAAATTTCCAGTGGATAATAAATCATCTTGTCTATCTATATACAATCCTACCTTTATCTTTTGTGGTTGTTAATAAAGTTAGAAGGACTATAATTATAGATTTGATATACCGACTTAAAACCTAATAGACGATTTAATAGACCAAGAATAGATGAAATCGAAAAAGAAACTCATTGAGAATCAAATTATAAAGTAAATTCAGCCTGCTTTATAAATGGCATTAAATATTTAAATACTTTGTTTTCAATAGAGTAGAGCGGTGTCCGATATTAGAAAAAGCCTTTCACTGATTCAGGAATTTCTACAATCAAATAACATTATAATAGATCCCCTCTCTTATCTTCAAGATATCTTGATAGAAGATGAGACCGACGATTACAGTAGCTTTCCTACAAATATAATACCTAGAATAATTGGAGATTCGTATGGATATGCGAATGAGATCGTAAAGAAAATAGCCAACCTCTTGCAAGAGGAATTTGGAATATTCATAGGGCGAATTCAGAAACTCCAACTGAAGAAATACATTGACTATGGAGAGGAGGGCGCTTTTGACTTATTCTTGCAATTAATCAATGGAACTCTGCAAAGAAAAGAAGAATTAAAGGACAGAGTAAATAAAATTATCAAAAAAGATGAACCTAATTTATCTAAATTTATTGAAAAATTCGTTAAGAATATGAATACAGCTATCAAAGAAGAATATTCTTCGCGGATCCAAGATTATCTCATCTTTCTATATTCCAAATTAACTACAATGAATGAGAATAATCAACTCTCTCTGGTAAATTTGTTCGAGCAGAATGAAAAATACCTGAAAAAAGAGTTGGATGAAGCGGATTATAGAGAATTGGGGGAGTTCTGCTCAGATATAACGGAAAGGAGACGGTCTGAAACGATTCGCCAGTTTAACGAAAAATATATTCAAATTTTGGAAAGAAATGAAGATTATGAGAATAAAAATGCCGTGATCTATTTAAATATTGATCAAGATTTGCTTGAATCCTTTAATTCTAAGGAGAAATTTTATGGTTATTTATTTGAAGTCATTAAAAAATCCTATGATTCGATTCAAAATCATAAAACCCTTCTCATTCGGATTCGCAACATCCTGCATAATGATATAAACATCAAATGGGAATTATACGCCTATCTAACGATATTTGCAGAAAAATTTTTGCAGGTAGAATATAACAAAACTTTCTATAAACCCGAAGAGATTTGTGCTGATGTGTTGGAATATCGATTTGATATCAAGCTGTCGGTCGAGAAAAAGAAACTTCTAGGGAAATATTATAAAAATAGCCTTGAATATTCCGAGTTAGAAGCTATGAAGGGATTCCAAAATGAAAAGGTCCGTAAAATAGTTGAATATTTTCGGACAAGCCCCGCTGGATTCGTTTTTATTGATTGCTTTGTTTTAAAAACGGATGAAGCTTACCCTAATTCAAAAGAAATAAATTTCATTTCCAATACAAACGATTTGCTTCTAG
Organism: Candidatus Helarchaeota archaeon; assembly: GCA_013375455.1. The sequence goes on from JABXJT010000006.1 coordinate 29,621, forward strand.
TTTTTTTAAGGCACGACATTGACAAACGGAAAATTCCCTGCCCCGTCTGTGGATCCTTGAAAATTTCAGGAAATTCCTATCCTGAGATAGGGGTTAAAAGTTGGGAATGTAAAAACCCATTTTGCTCAGCGCGTAGCAAAACAAATCGAGGAAAACGCTACTCGAAGCGGACCATTCTTATGCAGGATTCGCTCTATGATTTTACGGAGGAAATACAAATCCCTAATGACCTCGTGGCCCTTTGGCGAAAGGATTACGTGGAAAAATGGGACCTCCAAGCCTTGTATAGAATGATTCTTAAATTCTTTTCTTATACTAACGATAAATTAATGGTGATTAATGCTGAAAACCCTGGTTTAATCACCTCCATTGGCGAAACTCAAAAACGCTTGATTCAAACACGTAATTTTGAGGATTTCCTGGATTATAAATCCATCTCTACCAATTTGTTTCACGATTTCATGGAAACCAACCCGTTCTTTGACCAGTTCCTTTACAAGCGGGCGAAAAAATTAGTGAAGTTCGATAAGGATATCGCGACTTTATATGCAAATGATGAAACTGTTAAAATAATCCATTCTGATTGTCTTCCCCTCTTGCAGCAGTTACCTGATAACTCCGTCCATAATATGGTTACTTCCCCACCCTATTATAATGCCAGGGAATATTCGCAATGGCAGAACTTGTTTAACTACTTGAATGAAATGTACAATGTAATCGTGGCCACTCATCGCGTCTTGTGCGAGGGAGGCGTTTTTTTCTATAATATCGGTGATATTTTCGATAACGAGAAAATTGTGGTCCAATCCAAAATGGGTGAGAAGCGCATCCCTCTCGGAGCCTATATTATTTTACTATTTGAGAAAGCTGGATTTACGCTGCTTGATAATATCATTTGGTACAAGGGCGAACCACAAAGTAACCGGCATAAAAACGATGGGAACTTCACCCCTTACTACCAACGTCCTACTAATTGCTACGAACACATCTTCATCTTCAAAAAAACCGGTAAACTCCGGTTAAATAGCGATCGGAGTGCCAACATCCTCGATTCAAACATCCAAAAATTTTCTCCCGTCATCAAAATCGGGAAAGGGGGTATTAATAAATACGGTCACTCGGCGCCGTTCCCTCCAATCCTTCCTGAAATTTCCATACTCTGCTTTACAGATCCTAACGATGTTGTGTTGGACCCTTTCTCAGGCAGTGGCATGACCCCCATTGTAGCCGTTGAAAATGATCGGATTGGTATTGGGCTCGAATTGAATGAAACTTACACGGACCTTTCGATCCAACTTGCAAAAGAAAAGAAGTTGAGTACTATTTTATTTTATAAAGATGGATTCGGTTGGCGCACCTCGCTTTATGAGGTAAAAGGGCAAACCAGTTTATTTCAATTTCTCGCTAAGTAAAATTTCACCTGATTGTTACCTAAGTGTAATTTAGGTTCTTGATCTTATTTTGCGCATTTTGTCAATTGGTGCACGTGCTCGTGGAGTTTATAAATCAAAGTAAGGAACTTATTTATCGGGATTTTTAATGGTCTATCGCATCATCCACGGCGTGTGTGAAACGGAATTAAGTAAGTTAGTAAATGAGTCCTCCTTGAAAGAAATTCACCTTACTTTTCTCCACCCCCCCGTAACTCAGCCTAAAGAGGGCGTAAATTCTAATAAACAGATGACTCCCGGGAGATATTGGCAATGGATGCAACGGATTTGCCAAAAAATTCTGACGCTCACGGCTCCCGGGGGCGCCCTCTATTTTATGCACCGAGCACGCTATGCGGAGTTTGTTTTACAAGCGCTCCGCACCACCGGGTGGACCCTGCAAAATCTAATCACTTGGAAGCAACTTACTTCCGTGATCCCTCATCAATCTCGATTTTTTGAGCAAGCTCAGCTCATTGCCTTCGCCTCGAAAGGCCCTGAGCCTCGCGTGTTCCATCGACTGAGAATTGATTCGCCCATTGCCTCCTACCATAAACAGCGACAAGATGACGGTTTCACGGTGACTGACGTGTGGAACGACATCCCCGAACTCAACATTGATAACCACGCGAATAATGACGCCACCCCCACTCCTTCGAAAAAACCCGCCTCAACTGAAGCGGGTCGTTTTCCTAAAGAACAAATGCCCGTGAGATTATTGACTCGCATCATTCTCGCTTCAAGTCTTCCACACGATCTCATATTGGATCCTTTTGCGGGGACCGGGGTTACCGGTGTCGTTGCTGAACAGCTCGGGCGGAATTCCATAACAATTGAACTTGACCCTCGTAACATTGAGGTGATGAAAAAGCGTCTGACGCTCAAGCGACCTGCGGTTGATCTCTCCAAGTTCTATTATTACTACCGCTTCACTGATCATATTGATTCCATCTTACCCTTGCCTTATAAACAATCCGTGCGCCGGCGTATCCTCCACTCTCTTGGAAATCACACTTACTTCAAGAATAAAAATTAGAGATCTGATGTCAATCTTCACCAGTCAGAACATTTAAGAACGTATTCCAATTTATCTACAACCAATGTCTAAAAAGTATGTCTTCATTCTAATGCGCGCTAGGAATGGAAACCTTAATCGGAGGGTGAATTCACATAAATTCAGAAAACGAATTAGATTTTTTTATGCTTTTTATCCTTTCTCGGAATTTTGGTTAGCAAGTATCTTCGCAGAGTATCATATAATAATTCCGGACTAATATCATTAAAATGAGCATCTAATTTACTTCCCCCCAAAATTCGCAAGCTAGGGCCTTGTTGAATGATGATCAGCTGGGGTTTCGTTTGCACGTCCTGTTGAGCCGTTTTCTTGCGGATGACTGCCTGGTATTCTTGAACATCCATTTTTGGAAGATCTTGCTCGCCGATTATCTCTGCCATATGACCTAGTAAGGTCCCCGTCCGCTTCGTGATGCGGTCTAAGTCGAACCCAAAATCTGCCGATGTCTTCCGGATGCGCTCCACGATCTCCTTCGCTGCCACCTCTCGCACTTCCTGATCCATGACACGATCCGCATCCTTAATGAACGCCCTCACTTTCTTCACGCGCGGTACCAACGCATTAATGAACTTACCTACGGGCGCATTGACCTTTTGATAATAAAGTTTTTCCAGCTTGTGCATCTCCTCCTGCGTGAAACTTGGTTTCAGGCGGATGACATCATACTTGAGCGTTGAAATTACAGGGCCATCACCCCGCCCCATCAATTCTTTCATAATAAGAAGAAATTTATCCAACCCATAAGTGAGAAGATCACTCCCGAATGTCAAGTGAATCTCCGTTCGCAATTGAAGCTCTCCTTGAATTAAAGCCTCCAATTTACGTGGTGTCGTTACGAGCTTGAAAATCGAAACTTTACCTGCGTCCACAGCTACCCCTAATTCCTTAAACCCCTTTTCCCTAACCGGCTCAAGGAAATCGAAGTCCATATCGACCCACTAACTGCAGTACCAATTAAAATCAGTTATAAAAGAAAAAGTATGAATGTTTATAATTCTTTAGAATCCCGATTTTGTAGCTGAAATGAAACCCTGTTACTCATATATCCGCTTGAGCAGTGTTACCATTCCCGATTCGACATCATATTGCACGAGTTTAGCGCCGTCCAAATCGGCAAGCGCTTTACGTACCATTGCACCGGAAATGCCTGAGGCTTGTCTTAATTCATCTCTGCTAATGTCAGCTTTTTGCCCATGTAATAAGAACAGTAATTTAGAGTGTGGTTGAGCTCCAAATACTTCCACTAATAGCGTCATTAGGAGAGCTAATACTTCAGTTCTTTCAATTCTCCGTTGTTTAGCACTTGACAAGGTCGTAAATTCATCAGTCACCTTTTCTAGTTGTACTGAGACCTGTTCTAATTCTTTTTTCATTTTGCGGTGTTCTTCTCTCATTCTTCGGATTTCATCCTCCGACAACTTCGTTTCTAGACTGAGAGATTCTACTTGCTTTGAGGCCACTTCTAAATCAGTCTGTAAAGTCGCTCGTTCTCCTTTTAATTGGGTTTGTTGGGTTATTGTTGAGGCTTCATGAGACCGAAGTGCAACTCGAAGCTTTTCCAGTAGTTGTAATGGGGCTTGGCGCATAGTTTCGAGCGTGCTTCCAATCTCCTTTTGCATCGCTCCATACTCTTGCGATAAAGTCTTAAATAATTCATCTACCTTAGGAAAAATTTCTCCAATAATTTCACTCTCTGATCGAATTGAGCTTAATTGCTCCTGAAATTTGTTTTGAAGGTTCCCGATGGATTGTTGAACGACGGCAAATTGCTGACCCGCCATCTCATAGGTCTTTTTGAATTTTCCAAGCCCATCCTGAATACTAAATAGCTCTTGTTCTATTCGTTTAAACAAGCTTGTCTCCATTTCTGTCTTTAATTTAGCAGTAAATTCGTCATAAATTTCTAGGGTGGAAAGATTAAAATATTGTGCAGCGGCGGTGGCCATGTTTTTAAAAATCTGATCTAGCTTCTGGACTAAAAATTGTTTGAGCACCTCTTGCGTTTCCATTTTTTTGGTAAGATTTATGAAATCCGCGAAATTTACATTAATTTGGTTCAGCTCACCGCTAATGGTTTTAAAAAATACATCAAAATCGCTCGTATCTTTTACTTGCATTCTGCTTGCTGCTTCTCTCATTTTGTCAGCGATTTGAGTGACTAAGGTGTTGAAGGATTGTAGCTGACCCTCCAACTTCCCTATTGCCTCTATCTTAACCTCTTTTTTCAAATCTTCTTCAACAGTGTTAATAATCTCGTATATCCGCTCCATACTTACAACCCGCAAACATCATTTGACAATCTATAAATTAATTTGATGCAATTAAAGCGTTTTCATTATTATTTTATCTTCATCATTAAGATATTATTAAAAATTATACTCATTTAAAATTTAAGGTTGAATTATGGTGCAAAACTCGATGAAAAGTTAAGTAAAGCTGAATCGGTATGGAGTAAGATATATATTAAGGAAGTTCATCGGCACTCTCGTTTTTCTTGCAATCTTGTTAATTTCAGCGGGTAAATTCGATTGGATACATGCTTGGGCATGTACTGGATTGATTTTATCTATTTATATGATTAGTTATTGAAGCGGGATCTTACTTTTTAGCTAATAATTCTAACCAGACCTTTCCATTAATAGATTTCCCTGAAGCCGTCGTGATGGCAAACTTGGATTCTTGCCCCTTAGGCATCTCCGTGAATACCAGATCCCCACTTTCTAAAAATGCCACATAGTTTGTAATTAATTCATTGAAAGTATTAGCCAGCACGATAAAGTCACTCTCCGTCACGTTGTAAATGAGCTGTCCGTTCGTCCCCTTTGGTCCAGGAATGTAATCCAGATAGATGGCACACGAACCTTCTTCAAATTCAGCAATCGGGATGCGGTCACGATGGAAGATTACCGCCCGGATCTTATCATAGAATTGATATGTGTTGAAAATATACTCGCCCACCTTGGGCATGATGGATAACTCATAATCCCATGCTTTCTCGATTTCCTCTACCCCGAACAAAATCATGTGGTCCGGTAACCAATCCAATGTTTTATCTTTTTGGCCGTTAGTAATTAAAAGAAAATTTCGATAGTCTTCCGGAAAGTTAACTCCTATATGGATCTCGACTTTTGAAACTTCATCTTCACTCATTCCAGGTCTAAATCCTAATCCCACCATTGTTTTCCCTTGCTCTTTCAAGAATTTTTCAAATCTTGCCCAAGTCGCTTTCATTGCGGTCAATCTTATACAATCTCCATCGTTACCAAATAGATATTTAATTGAACTCCTTCCTATGATATATATAAGATCCATTCACATTATAAGACGAGATGAGGATAAAATGGCTGTAAGCGATTATCAAAGTCTCATTGAGTTTTTAGAATCCATAAAATATACGTGTGGATATGAATTAATTGTTTTATTCGCTGCGATAAAATTAAAGGACGCGGAAGGGAGATTCGATAGAGAGCGGCTCACGGATTTTTTCATTGATTTTTATAAAATTGGAGAAGCGAATAACTTAACTTTAGAACAAGAGTGCAATCCACTTCAAATTGAGGATCTTAATGAAACGATGCAAATGATTAATAGAAATCCAATTGGGTCTCTACTTAGTACAGGGATTCTAAGCACCTTTGAGCGCTTCAATAAACATATTTTTAAGATAATCTTCGATAATGAAGAAGAAATTCTCTCTAAAATAAGTGATCAAATTATAAATTTTTTTTCGGAGACTTTCAGGAATTCCAGGCAGACCATGGAAGCAATCATATCGGAATGGGAAACTTCGACCAACGAGAGCATTAGAAAAAATGCCTTACAGAATGTAGCCGGCTCTATTGAAAACATTAATCTTGAATCTATTTTAAAATATCTCTATCAGTCATTTAGCCAGGAGGCGTACAATAAATTACTGAATAATTTTCAAATCACTGAACAGGAATTTGATGATTATTTCATAAAAAAACCGGAACATTTTTTAAAATACTTCCAAGAACAAGAAAAAGAAGCAGAAGTGCCTGCCCCTGAGAAGGCGGCAGAAGCAACCAAATTTTCACCCCAACGCATCCAGCAGTTAACGAATTTCTTCCAAAAGATACGAGAAGAAGAGGAAGAAGAGGCAAAAGGTAAATCGAAGAAAACTAAGAAAAGATAAGTAATAATAATATTATAGAAGATCTCTTGGATGCCGTGTTTATCTAATCAACTGACGTCAACATGAGCGCTAATACGGGCAATTGTCTCATCAATACAGCTAGGGTCACCTAATGTAATGGTAATTGCTTCATTCGGACATTTTCTTTCGCAGCGTCCGCAACCTTTGCATTTATCTTGATCGATCTTTGCTTTTCCATTGGATATTTTCATTGCATCAAAGATACAAACTTCAGCGCATTGTCCGCAGCCGACACAGATGTCTCTATTTACTTCAACTGTTATTCCTTCCATTCTCTGAATAAGCCGTCCCAATGAGGCTCTGCCATATTTCAACATACCCAAGACACAACAGCATGGACAGCAATGACACAAGCTCATAAAATGCCCCGTATCAGGTAACGTGCCCATTAGCCAAGAATCGGCTCTGAGTCGGCCTATGGAGGGAACCAACCCTTTTTCATAAGCTAGACGTTCTCGCTCCAAGGCTTCCTCTTTGGTGGCGAAATGCCCAACTTCCGGAGGTACATCTATTTTTAAAACAGCTTCCCCTAACCAAGTGCATCCTATTGAATGATCATAATCTTTACAATCCTTACCTTTTCGACAGCCACAAGAATTCATTAGAAAAATATGACTTGCTTTATTAATGAAATGTTCAGTAATGGCAAGCGGGAGTATTACATTCTCAGGAGTTCCCAAGGATTTATTAATTGGAATTAAACTTCCATTTGAGTTTTTTATATCAAAAAATCTTTCAAAAATCCCCCCTATTAATGGAATTTTAGATAGTCTCATACCGAGTTTAATATATTTCCCGTACCTCCTTGTAACCCCGATTTTTGATGTCCCATGGTCGTGTTTTTTCTTAGGCATTATCTTTACCTCAATCAGTATAAACGGATTCAAATATAAAAATTAATGAAACATGGATTTAATAACTAGTATAGGTGATTATAAAATTGAATTGTTTATATGAGGGAAATCGCCTCTGCACAGAGGCACATAAAGTATCGGAATTCAATGTTGGCAGGATGAAAGATCATTGCCTTAATTGTCTCTCCCAGGAATTAACGACCATTCAGGGATTATTTCGATTAGAAACTAGCAATTGGACGGCAGATGAGAAAATTAAATTTGCGCTTGCAGTCTGGGATGGGGATAACGTAAATTTGCTCGATCTTTCTGACCAGCAGAAATTAGATCTTCTCCAGATCATCCGAAAGAAAATCCCTAACTTCCTTCCAGATATAGTATAGAATACCTATAAAATAGATGAGATCCGCTTTATGATATGAAATTACAGACCATCATATGTCCCCGATTCGATGAACCAATCGATTGTCTTTTTTAGGGCGCTTTCTAACGAAATTTTAGGAACCCAGCCAAGGAGGTGCTTTGCTTTTTCAATATTACACGTGTGATGATGTATTACCATCCTTATAATCTGCCGATGGAGTAAAGGTCCTTCCTTTTTCCGAAAAAGCATCCCATAAGCAGACCCGAGCCATCCTCCAACGCGTGCAAGCCAAATGGGAATATTTCGGATTTTCACATCTGTTATATTCAGCAGATCCAAGAGTTTTTCAAGGAGTTCTTTTGAGGTAATATCGCCTGTTTTGACATTAAAGGCCTCCCCAGTTGCCCGGTCATCCTCTGCCATCTTTATGAGAAGATCCGCGATGTCATACGTGTAGGCCCATGAATTCTGTTGGTTGCCTTTCCCAGGGAGCATCGTTCTTCTATGTTTTATGAGGCCTAAAATTTCGGTCAAATTTTTACGATCCTGAGGGCCAAACACCGACGGCGGTCTGATTATTGCTATTGGGAGCCCTTTTCCTCCCTCATATTTTTCCCAGAGATACTCTTCGGCCATCATCTTTGATCTTGAATACGAATGATGAAGTTTTCCATATGGGTGGTCTTCTTTCACATCTAACAAACTCTCGTATCCATACACAGCATACGTGCTCACATGCACTAGCTTTTTAACAGATGATGTCTTTTCTATCGCCTCTACCACGTGCCGCGTGCCTACCACGTTGAGGTCATAGAAGTATTTCCAAGGTGCCCACCGCCCAACAGCTGCCGCTGTATGAAATACGTAATCTGGTTGAGCGCCTTTGAGGCAGTCCAAGATTGATTCCGGAGATGTTAAATCACCCCTTGCGAAAAAGAGTTTCTCTGAATTTAGGCTCTGAAGGAAGGTTAAATCAGAAGTTTCTCGAACGAGACAATGCACTTCGTAGCCTCTCTCCAAGAGGACTTCGACAAGCGAACTGCCGACATGGCCAGTCCCACCTGTTACTACCGCTTTCATAATATCCAATCTTATGATATAATCTATTCTATTAAAAAGAATCTAAATCGTTAGCACAAACTACTTTTCCATCATAGCTTTCTTTAATGGTCTTGACGATGTAATCTGGTGAAGCGATAGATGGCATTATATGAGTTAAAACTAGTTTTTTTGGTTGAATTTCATTTGCTATTTCAATAATCTCATATATTGAAGTATGATAATAGGTAATGAATTTAGCAGTTTGTTCGGTTGCTTTAAATATTTTAGCTTTAATAGCAAAATAAATAAGTTCTCCCAAACAAATTTCATGCACTAATACATCAACTGGGGCCTTCTTTCCCAATTTTATGAGATTTTCACTTTTTTTTGTATCGCCTGAAATCATTATTGATTTTTCAGGAGTATCAAATCGAAACCCAAAACTATCTGGACTTCTCCCATGAATTACAGGAACACCTGTTATTTTTATGCCCCCCAGTTCCCAAGAATAAACATCTTTAAGTTCAGTTACCTTTGTTTCTATTCCCCCTAGTGGTATTTCGACTGCAATTCGATCTTGAATATCTCGATCATTAAATTCTTTAATAGCATCGATGCATTTGGCGGTTCCAATGGGTCCCCAAATTTGCCAAGGAGTCGTTCGTCCACAAAAAATCGAATCCATCCAAAGGCAGGGCCATGCATTAATATGGTCTTGATGTAAATGAGTGAAAATTACGCCCTTTATTTGCTTAAATGTGATTTTAGCCATGAGAATTTGCCTTGTAACCCATCTACCACAATCAACAATAATGCAATTTTTTTTATAGATAATTGCATTTGATGGGCCAGCACGAATGATGTCAGGTACCGGAATACCAGTTCCAAGCGTGACAACCGTTAAATTTTTTTCTTTTCTGGCGAACATTAGTAGTGGGTTTCGCCTGAAATCACTCACCCTTTCTGTTTTTCCCACGACATTGAAATCTTTTATTTTTTGATCCATTTTCAACAACAAGTAACCACCTTAATCACATAAAAAATTATTTAAGTTCCAAATTATCTTGAAGTGTTTAAAGCAAGTTTATCACGAAATTATCTATTATTGAGAATAATGGGGAATAGTTAGTTATGAATCAGAAGAATAGAAGCATGATTTTGATAGGGATTTTTCTCTCGATGTTTGTTATAGGGACAATTTTAATTTTTACGACACCATCGAGCGTGAAAATCACGTATGGTCTGACTACGGAAACCGAAGATGGGGTAACAATCGTTTTTAATGTCTTTGAACCAAAAACCGGCGGCACGGATATGAAACCGGTTATCATTGGGCACGGCGGTATGGCAACCAAAGAATTCCTGAAAGGATATGCAATTGAGTTGGCCAACGCCGGATTTATTGTCGTTAATTTTGATTTTAGAGCCCATGGCCAGAGTGGTGGGGAGCTAAATTTAAGTTTATTAATCAATGACGTGAAAGTGATAAAACAATATTTAAGCGCCCGTCCTGACGTTGATATCACCAACCTCAGTTATATCGGATATTCCATGGGCGGGTATCCTGGCGTTCAAATTGTTAAAAATGACACGGATTTCAAGTGCTTCATTGGCATCGGGACGGGATTACCACACGCTGATTATCTCCCCGGATATGTAGTACCAGCGAATTCCAGTCGTAGGTTAAACGTGCTCATGATTCAAGCGCGGTTTGATGAGGGTATTTCCCTCGACGAGCTTAAAGAGGGAATGGGATTACGATTAAACATGCCCGCAGCCGATATTGATGTCAATAAGTTATATGGCACTTTTCCAGATGGAAATGCTTCCATGATTTACCTGGATGACAATAGCGATCATCTCTTATTAGCGTGGGACGAAGATTTCATTCGTGAAGCGCGCGATTGGATTAGCAACACGTTTCCCGATGTTCGGGCCGTCGATGAAAATTTCTATGCAAATCTACGAGGGCTGATTTTAATTCTCCAGGTATTTGGGGGGCTTGGTTTCTTCTTCATGATTAGTACGCCGCTTTCTAATTTCATCGTAAACCCCAAGAAGGAAGATATCCATAGAATTGAACTGCCTGATGAAACGGTAAATGGACTTATAAAAAAGTCAATTCTCTACTCCTTCCTTTTCGGAGTTCCGGGGGCTCTCATCGTCAGCCCGGTCCTGATTTTTCTGCCATTAACCATCGCAGGGTTAATGGTCACCATCTTATTCAGTCAAGCGTTTGGCATCCTCATTCTGCTTTGGCGCACGGGAAAACAAGCGAAGGTATCCTTAAAGGCAATCTTAAAAGAACCGTTCAAAGGCTCTCGAGAGCAATTACTACGACACATCGGTCTGGGGGCAATTCTGGCAACAGTTCTATATATAATCCTCTATCTCTCGTTCGGCCTGAATTATATCGGCATGGCTCCGGGCTTATCCAAACTACCATGGTTGCCCATCTATTTTGCCCTTAACGTATTCACCATCCTCGTGCTTACAGCCTTATCCCAGCTAATACTCCAACCCATGTTGGAAAATGGACACGGACTCCTCAAAACTGCCATCGTCGTTTTCGGCGTGATAATGATTTACATTGCTACCTTGACCACCGTTGCCTGTATAATTATGGGGAACTACTTCATCATAATCTTTTTATACATCATTACCCCAGTCTCCCTCCTCACTGCTTTCGTCTCCGTGGTTCTTTATCAAAAAACCGGCAACAACATCGCCGGTACCATCGTGAATGCGCTCTACATCACCGCTCTAATGTGCACGCTGGCCCCTTACCTGTTTATCTTAACTAACCCCTCCTTTATCATTTCGATGTAATTGACTCAATTGTATTGCTAGCCATCGGATTTTTATCCATGCATGGGACGCCGAACTGGCAAAAAGCGCAGCCAACAGGCGGTCTTTGTTTGAAGTATTGCCCATCGATGCGGCGATAATGAGGTTTAAGGATCGGACCAAGGCGTTTATTCATTATTCTTTCAATTTTGCTTCCAAGTTTCCGGCATTTGACTTTATCATGACCTTTTTCTGTAATGGCGCCTATAGGGCATCGCTCTACGCATTTTTTACACGTGCCTTTTGCATAATACAGACAATTGGCACGCGGATCATCGCTCCTTCTAGGACTTACTTCAAGCGGTGAATCGGTAATGACTGAACACAGTCTGACATTACAACCCGCCTCCGTAATGAGCCCTTCGTGAAGACTAAACGTGCCTAACCCCGCAGCAAACGCGATATGGCGCTCTGACCAGGTTGAGTAAAACCCCGGATAGATGCTAAATGCGTCACTCAACATTCCAGCCGTGGCTCGAAACCCTTGCTCTTGAAAATATTCAATCGTTTTTCTCAAAACATCAATCTTGAATGGGTTAGCATGGTTCCGCCCTATACAGTAAATTTCAGCGGGCACTTCCGTCGCACCTATGCTTTCTTCTCGAATTCGTTCGGTATACGGACAAACAATGGATAGAATCCGAAGATCGGATGCTAAATCCGCATCCTCTGGTAATCCGCTCGCAACCCACATCTCAGCTGGCGTTAGATGCCGCGGGGCAATAACCTCCTTAAATTTTTGAAAAATTGGATCATCCCCCCGAGACACTCCAATTAACGGTGCCGAAAAAATCCTCCCACCTCCATGACTCGCTGGCAGGCGATTCAATTCATTCGTCGAAAATACTTCTTCTAAAAATTGTTGGACCCGTTCATTCATTTCCAATCAAGATCCTTGTGTTTAATTTTTATTATAAATCATAATTTTAAAGAATCTTTAGGATTATGACTAATTAATTGAATTTTCAAGGGAGCTCTCAAATGAAAATGAACAAATTTCTCATTAAAAACGGGAAAATCGTAGATGGATCCGGGAATCCTTGGTTTAAGGCGGATATCAGCTTAGTAGACAAGAAAATAAAGGAAATTGCTCCAAAAATTGAAGAAACTAACTTCGATGAAGTCATTGATGCCTCGGGTCTAATAGTTGCCCCGGGGTTTATCGATATTCATACACACTCAGATCTTACAATACTGGCTGGAGCTGAAAACGTTTTAACGCAAGGGGTCACCACCCATGTCATCGGAAATTGTGGGTTTTCACTAACTCCCATGGATCCAGAAATTCTTCAATCCTCTACCCTCGCTGAAATGTTGGCAACAATTCTGGGAGTCAAGGATTATAATCTCCAGTACCATAATGTAACCGAATTTTTCACGGATTTAGAACGCCAGGGTATTACAGTTAACGCGATTCCATTAGTTGGACATTCCATGTTGCGAATCGAAGCAATGGGGCTATCTAGAAAGGTGCCCACCCCTGAAGAATTAGAAATTATGAAAGCTTCATTAGCGGATGAATTGGAACGGGGAGCTTTTGGAATGTCCACGGGTCTCGATTACCCGCCTGGTTCTTTCGCTAAACCCAATGAGATTATTGAATTATGTAAGGTTGTTAAGGAATTTGATGGAATTTATACCACGCATTTTCGAGGTTTTGCTAGTGGATTAGTTCGCGCTACTAAAGAGGCAATAAAAATAACTGAGGGCTCGGGTGTATCAACACAAATTTCACATTTTAAACCTTTTGGATTTTGGTTTGGCGATATCAAACGTGCCTATCGACGTGTTGAACAAGCACGCGAGAAAGGGCTTGAAATTACGTTCGATGTTTTTCCTCACGCCTCTAACCATACGTTCCTCTTCGCTATGGTTCCGCCTTGGCTTTATCTCTCCAAAGAGAAGTTAGATCTTAATAAAGCCATTGCCACTTTGAAACAATCAAGGTCCGATCCTGAACTACAAGCACGCATCTACGGTGAAATGGACCAAATTGGCAGCAGCTTTCTTAAAATCAAGACTCTAGAAGATTGGAAAAAGGTCTATATAAGTGCGCCAGGAAATGAGGAGTATAACGGAAAAACGGCCTACCAAATTGGAGTGGAGAAACACATCGATCCCAAAGAAGCTATCATCTCCGTTTTAATCGACCAAAATGGGCAGGCAAGTGGGACTTATCTTTCCATGACTGAGGAAGAAAACCTCATCACCATCACCCACCCACTTTCTATGTTCGCCTCGGATGGCAGAATTATTCCCGAAGACAGTGACCTCTTTCCCAACCCCTATTGCAATGGCACCTTCACCCAAGTGCTCGGGAAATACGTTCGCGAACTACACGTTCTGACTCTACCAGAGGCCATACGCAAGATGACCTCCTTTCCCGCCCAAAAATTAGGGCTGAAGGGCCGGGGGTTGATAAAAGAAGACTATTGGGGCGATATCACCATTTTTGATCCAAAGAGAATCGCCGATCGGGCAACCTACGAAAATCCTCGCCTCTATTCCGAAGGTGTTGAGTACGTTTTCGTCAATGGGCAACTCGCGCTCAAACAAGGTGCATTTACCCGCGTCAAGTCAGGAACCCCCTTGTTAAAGTTATAAATCATAATGTTTCCTTCATAAAATTTATTTAACAAAATAATCATCAGATAAAAAACATGTACCAAAATTGAAAGGAGCCATTTTCACATCGTATTGTCTCATAAAGATAGGTTTTAATTTTCAATAAAGCATAACAATTTTTGGTTAAAAATGATAAAATATAATACTGAAAGATATGTCATAACTGAAAAGAATGGTAAGCTATATGGTCAAGAGAAAGAACATAGAATTTTAAAAGAGGATAAAAGAGTACTAGTCCACAAGCTTACAAAAAATTTAGAAAAATCAGTTTCAGATGCTTTCGATAAAATCAATGCCGAATCCGTCATAAAAAAGGGAGATATAGTAGCAATTAAAGTTAATTTAGGTGGCGGAATTCATTACGTCCCTTGGACTTATTCCGATCCTAAAATTTGTGAGGCAATTATCGAAAAAGTTAAAAAAATGGGCGCTACACCTTTTATCTGCGAGGCAGACATTCGTAGTCGTGAAATGACCGAAACATTTTATAAAATTAGGGGATATTGGGACTTGATAAAACGACAAAACATCAAGTTCTATAATCTCTCAAAATGTTCGACGGTTCAAATGACTTGCTTTGACTTGGATATTCCCCTAAAATTGCCGGAGATTTTACTACATCCCAGAGTTAAAATTATTAGCTTTGCCCCACCCAAACACCACTGGGAATGTGGGATAACCTGTAATCAGAAAAATATGTATGGGGCGATAGCTGAACCAAGAAAATCAATCTATCACAGAAAATATGACCGGCTTGAAAGAGCAGTCGCCGCTGCCGCTCGAATAATGTCTCCAGATATCAATATATTGGCCACGTTTGCTTTTGGCGCTGGTATGGGTCCCCATTTTTGTATCCCCATCCGATTTAATCGCATGATAATCTCTAAAGATATGATCCGCGGGGACAAGGTTGCATCCAAGATTCTCGGTTACCCCTTTCGGCTGGTGAAATACGCGCTGATTAATACTAAAGGAAAAAACTTCTCCTATCTCTTACATCCCGCCTCCAGTTGGCCCTCAGAAGAAACTCTTAAGCTAATTAAAAAGCATTCTATTAATTTCAAAAGCGTAAATTTCTGGAAACCCGCCTTATACGTCCAATATTTCGTCCCTCACCTCTTTCAACTTAAAGGATACGCTCATTTTGAATTCATATTTACTTGGTTCAATAAAGTTTTCGTTCAGAAACAAAAAGTCTTGTTAAAAATGAAGCGAAAATAATTCCCCCCCCGCTCCTGGAGATAGCTCATATGAATAATGAGAATGATAAAGCGATTCAAACCAATGCTAAACGTTTGCTTATTGCAATAATTGGGATGCTATCCTTAATACTAATTGCTGGATGTTTTTTTATACCCGCAGAAGTTCTGGAGTCAATGTCGGTGCTCATCATTGGTATTGAAGAAGACTTTTGGAGGAAAGGTTGGGCAGAAAACCTCCGAATTGTGGCAGCTATTGGCTTCTATATTATCGCTATTGCCCTAATTTTACTCGTTGTAAAATCTAAGTCAGCTCCCAAGCGGGACTCAGATGTAAGTAAATTAGAACTTGGGACATGGCTGGCTCTCTCATTTATTTTCATTGGAGTAACCCTTATATTTGGCTTTACCACTGGAATCTCAAATAACCCATTTTTCCTTTGGCTCACTATTGGTTACGTCTGTGGTATCGGGCTCTATCCTTTACTAGCCTGGAAAATTTTTCATCTTGAGCCAGAAGATATCGGACTGTCTAAGAGGAATTTGGGGCTAGGGCTACTTATCGGGGGCGGACTAGGAATTGGCTATGGATTTGTAAGTTCCCTCTGGCATTGCTGCCAAGTGGAAACCATAGATGAGGCCCTTAACACTACACTACAGCTTGCCATATTAGGTTGTCTGACACTTTTCTGTGTTTATGGAGGGCGTTTGTTAGGTACCAAACTAAATCAATATGAGGCATTCCTCATCAGCGCCCTCATTTTTGGGTTTGTCTATCCTTGGCACACTCTTTGGTTCGCATTTGGATATGCGCTCTTTGGATTTTTCCTCTGCCTCCTATATCAGCGTACGGGTACTTATGCCACCGTCTATGTCGCCTATTTTTTGGGATTTTTCACGCATGCTGTAGTTCCCTGGCGTGGCTTTTCGGTCACCTGGTATATCATCATTCCACTGGGCATTCTCTTTGCCGTATTTCTTACTTTTTATTTAGTTAAATATAAAAATGCTTGAAACAGGAAAAGTACCTCCTATTCGAATGCCTTATAATATAAAAATTCCGAATACTGTCGATTCAGCGGAACAGTAATGCTCTCAGTGCATGCCTTCCTTGTGCACCCTCTTGAACTGAGTGGGCAGGTTAGGTTCGGGCGTAAAATCCCGCACCTTCACCATAGTCAGTGCATCGTGGGGGCAATTGAAAGCACAGATCCCGCAACCGAGGCATCGATTTTCATCGTGGTATATGAAATCGTCTGAGAGATCCGACTTGTGTGGCCAGTGACGCCACATCGCATTCACGGGACACATCTTCACGCAGGTGTTGCACTTCCGACATTTTGCTTCATCCCGTCTTGGTTGAAAATTTGACTTCATAGTCTGATAGAAATTCCCCCACCCCGTGATATTCTTGGTATAGCCACCCAGGACGTGACAGCAGCAAGGACAACACATGCAGATGAAGAAGGCCTCTGTGGGAGAAGCGTTATTCAAGGTTGAGGCCACGAGCCCTTCTTTGAAACACTCCTCGAGAACCTCTAGGGCTTTCTCTTGGGAAACGTAATTGATAGACCGCGCCCCCGGCGTTTCTTTAGATAACTGAACACACATATCTGCAAAAAAACTAAGGAGGATGCAGCAATCAATCTTGTGGTCGCAGTTCCTATGTCTTACCCTACAGTTGCAGTAGCCGATGGCCACGGTTTTATTCGCCTTTATTATACTGCTTGCTAGTTCGTAGGGTAATACCTTTGCCTCGACATCAATGGGTTCATCCACCATCAGAGTCCTGAAAGCTGGATATTTTGAAGGACCCCATTCCATCAAATATCCTTCCTCATAATATTTGTTTATCACCTCCCTATAAGTTAAGCCGGCGGGATCCGTGGTATCGTCTTTGCCTATAGTGCCTAAAATATCACTCATGCCCCAAGTGCCCACGTGGAAGTATATTTTCACGTCTGACCTTTTTTTGCCACCAGGAATTTTTAGCCTCAAAATGCCACCCCTAATGAATAATTGGTCCAAAATCGCTTTAACTTTCTCTAAATCTTTCCCAGATTCTTTTGCTATCATTTTTGCCGTCTTAAATTTTCCTCCAATCCAAGGACATTCCAAATACTTCCCTATCTCTGCCATCTCTACTGTAGGAAAGAAAAGCTTGAGGACTTTCATCACTGATGGCGACTTCGGAGCCCGAAACGGTGCCTCATTCATCGTTTTTCTTAATTCTTCATAAACCTGCTCTTCTTTTGTCTTACTTTCTTGCCCCATTCAGTCCACCTTTCAATTTGGTTTTAAAAAATAGTTCTGATTATATTTAAAAACTAACTCTTAATTTAAAATTGTCTAAATAGTAAATATTCACATATTGGCAAACACCCATTAATTCCAATAGAGCCCTATTGGAACAAGTTGAGTTGTTTGCAAAGGACGTGATTGTGCAACCGAACCAAGATCAATTTACATTGCGTAAAAAATTGTTTATATAAGTAGCTTTTCCTCAATATGGGATGATTTGAATGCCTGAATTCAAACTAAAGGATGTTAAAAAAAAGAGATTGAGCTGGCAATTAGATCCGGCAGTTTTGGAAAAAATCAACAAAGATCCAAACTATAAGAAAGATTCATCCAAAAGTATAAGCACATTGACCCCTATAGTTCGGAATTTACTTAAGAAAGCACGCGAATTATATACATCTGGGGACTTTATTAATTGTGCAAAGATTTTCCGGCAATTAGGAAAAATTATTCGAGATTTAGAATATGATATTGAAATTAAGGGTGATTACAATGAGAAGAATATCTTGAATGATTTAAGGGGAAAAGAATGGCTCCGTCATACAAAAAGTTGGCTAGTTGTTGATGGGAAACCATCGGATATTCCCTCTGAAATTAAAGATCATCCCGCCAGTTATCCTCCCGATCTCGCGAAACACTTCATTGAATTTTTTACCAAGGAAAATGATTGGGTCTTTGATCCTTTTATGGGAATTGGGAGCACCCTCGTCGCTTGTATGGGATTAAATCGCAATTGTTGGGGCACGGAGCTCAATCCTAAATACGCGGAATATGCTCAACGCCGCGCCACTGTTAGGCAACCAAAAGTGGATTCTTACTTGGCCCAGAAAGAAGGGAAAGACACAACGTATCAGGTCTTTAATGCAGATTGTCGGGAAAGTCTAAAAATTTGGAAAGAAAATCAGTATGAACGAGTTAAGTTCATTCTTACCTCGCCCCCCTATTGGAACATATTAGCAGATTCGCGGGGGGGCGTGAAATCAGCGCTAAAACAACGCATTGAAGAAGGGTTCGATCAGACTTATAGCGACAACGCGCGTGATCTAGGTAATATTACCCAGTATGAAAAATATTTGGAGGAAATACACAGTATCTTTGCTAGTTTTCTTGAATTTATGATTCCTGGGGGCTATGTCATGATAATTCTTCAAAATGTGCGCCCTCGTGATGGCATTATGCGCCCCCTCACTTGGGATCTCGCCAAAAAATTAAGTGATATCTTCCTCCTCCGGCAAGAATTCGTCTGGTGCCAAGATCAAAAATTTATGGGCATCTGGGGGTATCCAACAACATACGTTTCAAATGTTCATCATCATTACTGCCTCGTCTTTCAAGTTCCCGAAAAGCAACAATGAATCAGATTGTTTTAAAAAATTATTTTGAAAATAAATTGACAAATGTCTGAATTAAATTCAATCACGCAAAAAACCCCTTATTCAAACCAATAATAGCATTGTGTCGGAAAATCTACGTTTATGAATTCAGGGATTTTAAATGTCTATTGATTGTGGAATTCAATTTTTGGAGGTTAAAAAAAAGTATGACGTGCGCTCCATTAATTTCTCCGAAATTATCCTAAAAATTTGCATTTTACTCAATTAATTAAAAATTTTTGAGGCACACGATTCCAAAGGGAATTTTATAACTAATATTATTTTACGCGCGCGATAATTAAATCTGGTTTTTTTTATACGAATGACTTCATTACCTCTATTTTTGACCGATCAATTGATCATTAGATCATTGATATTTGGGAAGAGCACTTTTCTAAAACCGACCGTTCATCAAATTAAAAAGACCAATAGTCATTGTGAAAAATTTAACGACAAAATAACTAAAACTTTAAATAATGATTAATGCCTTTTACATTATGATCACTCAACGAATAGTTGAGGACCACAACTCGATTATTAAGAATTTTGAAAAAAAAATATACTAAAAAAAAAAATTGAACGAGGGAGAAAACATGGCAAAGAGACGTTATTTCGCTTGGAGTCCTCTCCGGGCATTAATGGCGCTTCAAGGTGCAAAAATCGTAGCTCGAGAGGCTGTCGGTTACCTAATTGAGTGGCTTCAAGAAAAATCTATCGATTTAACAAAGCGTGCATTAGTTCTTGCACGCCATGCTAAACGAAAGAAAATCACTAAAGGCGACATCGCTCTTGCAATCAAGGGTTATTAAACTCAAACCCTAGCACTTCCTACCTAATCCCCCCTTTTTTTTTCTTATGCAATCGAAAATTGCTTATTGAGCGAATTTATTGAGTTATGTAATATTTTATTCAGATCTGGACTTATAAACACCGTCGAAAATTCCTGGGTCGTGAACTACCACTGCCTAAAGGCAGGTGGATTCCTCCTTCCTTGACCACTGCCTGCGAGCGCAGGGCTTACACGATCTCCAGAGGCGTGACTTTCCGTGGTTCCCACGGTAGTATCATTTTCGCAAATGATGATCATACTTTTATCCATTCTCCTATATAACTTTGAGAGATACCTGAAAGTATTATGAGCATCAAAACTAAGAGATAATGTATTATTAATCCACCCACTCCCTAAAGGATGTGGCTTTCAATCAAGGTAAAAAATTATGGCGTTAAACGTAGGTTAATCAAATTTTATCAACCAATTTAAAAAAATAGGGGGTGAAATGTGGTTATCGGTGAAAAAAAACCAATTTCCACTAATTTAAATTTTTAATAGCGCCTGGGTCTTCGTTTTCTATAACAATCCCTACAATAAACAGGTCGCGATCCATCCGGCTTGAACGGCACTTCGGTTTCTTGACCACAATCTGCGCAAGTCACTTTGTGCAATTCTCTT
The DNA here is from genome assembly GCA_013375455.1 of Candidatus Helarchaeota archaeon. The sequence continues at coordinate 50,357 of JABXJT010000006.1, forward strand.
CCGCGGTCGTCACGTCTAACACCCATCTTATTCACCATTGCTTTTATTATTATAAAAATTAAATTCAATGATTTAGATATTTCAAAATCTTTTAACAAGAAATTTCAAATTCTAAAAGCAGAAACTTAACCATTATAATCTATTTTAAGGGTTATTATCAAACTATATAAATTATATTCTAGGATTTGTTACTAACCAACTTCCCCGTTTTGCTTTCTTTTAAAATGAATTAAAGGAATGATGGAAATCGAAAATTTCTCTATAAAGATAGGCTTCGAAAAATTTTAAATTACAGACGTCGTAAAACCGTGATTTTACGACATTTTGCGGCTCAACCTGGCAACTAAAGATTGCTGGAAAGCGTGGCTATAGGTTAAAATTACTCTTTATCAAACATCCCTTCAAGACAATAAACAGTTAATTTACCTTGATGTTTTTCTGTTTCACAACGAGGTCCCATGTCACAGTTTGGGCATAATGCAGATGGTAACTCCTTTTTTCTTACAGGCAAAGTACCTAATTTAGCGTGCAGTTCATAGAGTAGCTTTAAATATTTTCCTTCAGCTATGCGCGGTATCTCATTGCGGTGCTCCAGCCCTCTCCACTCATACAGTCGTTTATCTCCTTTATTGAGGTTGCATTGCTTACATACCCAAATAGAGTTTTCTACCGTGTCAGGCCCACCCCGGCTTCTTGGTAAAATGTGTTCGCGTTCTAATTTCTTGTGGGATCCGCAATATATGCATTCATTCGATTTTTCGTGTTCTTTTATGTATTCTCTTATTGAAGATGACCAATGGATGTCTCCATCCCGTAATTTGATGAACCTATCCATCCGAAACCTATAATTTTTCGGACCAAACCCAGCCGATGTTGAAATAATTTTTGTATATTGCCAAAAAATTAAGTCTTTAATTGTTTTTACAATAGGTGGTGGCATAATTTTCCTCCCATTTATTTTTGTTTATGAATTATATCATTAATGATATAAATAAATCACGGTTTTAAGTTATAATTTCTGAATTCACAAAAGCCTTATTATACAGCAATTTAAAAATAATATCATTCGAACTGACAGTGAAAATCTTATAAAAACTTATAAAAAGTTATAAAAATCTCCCAAAGTAAATGCGCAAATGAAGGAAATGCGCAAATCATTCCGAAGGGTTTAAATAGAAGGGCGCCCTTCTTCTATCTGACCACACCAGTTCTCATGGTGTGAGTATCTTACTCAAAGAACAATTGAATTTCAGGAACTTGATCCCCCCATTCTTAGTGGTTGCTTGCACAAGTTGGGGACGTAATAAAGCCCCATTTGAACCCAAGCAGTCCCTCCTTGGAATGGAGTAAGAATTCAGGCGCTCTTTGAGTATTGCGTGGTAACTCCCTTCAGGTCTCCAGACCCAGTGACCATCCTCAAGAGCGAACTCTTGGTGCTCTTCACCACCGCGCTGGATGGCTTGAACCCGGCGACGGGCGTACCGCCTGATAACCTTAGGGCGGGTCTTCTCGCTTGTGGGAAGATGAAGAATTGGCATAGAAACTTATAGTTTTTATAACTGATTTGAAGGTTCCCTTCCTTTCATCTACGAAACAGTGGATTTAAATTCATTTTGTATAAAATTTAAGATAAAATCTAATTGTTTTAAAAAAAGCAGGTAAAAACCTTGTATCAGAGAAAGGGTAAGAAATTTTCATGGGAGAGAGCTTTTAAGGCGTGCATTCTCATGGGGATTATCACTGGCGTGGGTTTTTACGTTTGGCTTGATACTACCCTAAAAAGCGCGAAAAACGAGTTTGATCTCTTTTTTAATGGATTTGATGTAGAATCCTCCCTCATTGACGAAGCTTATATTAATTACACGCTTCTGGACTTGCGCGCACAACAAATTGAAAAGCTAATAGGGTTATACCATATTCCCTTCAATATGACGGGAGAGGGCTGGGACTATTATCCCCCTGTGGGTGTTCGATGGTCCTATACGAGTGCAAGATTTTACAATAATTCAGAACTTTTAGCCACTTTCGATCCTTCAAACGAAAGTTCCCCATTTAATGATAGGAATAATATGACCTATTCTGGTGATAGAGGGCATACGGCTTTATACGAAGGCGTTTATACAGCGGGTGAAGCATTTCGGTATGCTTGGGCTAAGAGGAACAATGAAACAGGAAATATGACCGCCGCGTTAAATCGCATTTGGAAACTTGTAAAAGGCTATGACCTGCTCAGTAATGTTTCATCACAATCCGCCTTTGTCAGATATGCCGTTCCCGACACGTCCTTAGCCCGTCAAATGTTTCCAGGGCATTGGGAAACAGAAGATCATGATGTCGTTGAATATAGAGGGTTCAACTGGAGTTTATCCAGACATCTATCTCGAGACGTGTCCATTGGGATCATGTTTGGACTATCCATGGTGTATGCGTTAGTGAATGACTCAGCACTTCGGGCAACGGTCGGGCGGATCATCGATAAAACAGTCCAATATTGGTATAATTGCAATTGGAGGCTCATAGATACAGATGGTACTCAGCATGAATCAGGCGATTTTGTTGGATTTCGTCCATATATAGATGGTACAAACATTCTTACATTTCTTCAAATGGGTAAAATGGTGAATCCAGATAAATGGGGCCCCGTATATCTTCATTACGTGTATGACCGCGGGCTTGTTAATACGATCGGCAGATCAATGAAATTAGGTGTTGATTTAACTCCTAAAATTTATGATGGCTATTATGGGTGTAATTTCATGTACAACAATGCTCCTACGCTCATTTGGTTAGAAACTGATCCCGAATTGAGAGAACTTTATCTTAGAAATTGGCTCAATATTATACATGATTTCACGAAATTTCATAGGAACGCTAATTTTGATGTGGTATGGTTGCTATGTCACACTGAGATTCAGGAAAACCTATACGATCCGCCTACCATAACGCTTCACGACTACGATTTAGAAATTTGGAGCCAGTCGAAATACTTGAACAACCCGACTGATAAGGATTATATTAAAAACTTCACCGTTCGAGACATTAAAGATTCTCTTATGAGATATGCAGTACGACGATATCCTAATCGGGATTATTATTGGGCGACAACTCCAGGAACTTTTCCAAACCAACATCAACAGGAAATCAATTTGAGTGGTTATATTGTGCCCTATCCTCAATACGACTATTGGGAGCCGACGACGGAGCTTGGTAATTTAATTGTGGACGTGTTGTCATTATTCGGGCGAGAAATTAAAGACGAAGGCATTTTGAATAACTCTTTACCCGTTGATATGAGAAAAGCGGAAGATATTATGTGGCAACGCAGAAGTTTCACGGTAGCCACCACAGAAAGAACAACTAACAACCCTGGTACCTTTCAAGTACCCATGGGTCCTGAATATCTCTCAGTGTATTGGATGGCAAAGTATCTTGAATTATTTTAATAAATAAAAAGGTAAAAAGAATTGATGGAAAGTAAAGAAAAGAAATTTGAGAGCAAATGGCCTAACAAAAACATCTCCTACAAGATTGAATTTAAACGCCTTAATAAAATCGCGTTTATCTCTGGCCTCTTATTCATCCTTTTAGCTCTTATCAATATCCCCTTTCTTTATGATCCAGAACTAAATCAAATCACTTTTAATATTTCGGGCAAACCCACCTTTGGATTAGGGGGTAATATCACTTTTTACGTTTTTGTAGGGATCATTCCTGCGCTTATTGGACTGATTATTGTCTTGTTTTCGATTTTTACTGCGAGAAAAAAAGAATTTCTCCTATCTGACGATGGCCTATGCCTCTATAAGAAAAAAGAATTTGTATTCAAAGATAAACTTCAACAAATACGATTAGGAAGACGTCATCAACGATTTGTCATTTGGGTTCCGGTTGCAATTATGATTTTCTTAGTTTTCCTGCTGCTTGATTACATGAATTTTCTTGCCCCTAGTTTCGATATCACCACAACCTTCTTCGGCGTGGAATATTCAGTTAAAACCATGTTATTGCTCAACATATTTTTCATTATCGGAGTTCTTTTGCTCTTTACCCTTTTCCCAAGAAGATTATGTCGCATCGACACCTCTGAGTACTACATCAAATTTAATTATACTAACCTCAACATTCAACAAATCTCGGAAACGCCCGCAGATTTACCTTATATTAGACCATTCGAAGCATTAAGCACGGACAAAACCCTTGGAGAGAAACACGAGAAAGGAGCGATTGGTGTTCCTGAACATTATCCCGAGGTTTTAAAGAAGCAAATAACCGCTAATGAGTTTAACCACCTTCCTCTCGTTACTTTAATTTTTAATATCGGGCTGTTTTTAATAATTTTCCTTCCTCAATTCATCCCCAACTTTTTTTTAGGAGGATTTACCTTCAGAATTGAATATTTCTTGGCGATTGCAGCCTTCTATTTCACCGCTCGAACTCTACAGAATTCTTGGTATTCAAACCAAAATATTCAACTAATCAAAGATCAGTCTAACTTGTTTGTAAAACGTTCTAATCGCATTTTTGGCGACTCTGTAGATTTTTTTGCAAATATTGATGAAATCCAACGCGCTTATAAACCCAGAACGCCGAACTTTTTTGAATATCTCCTTCTTTTCTTCCCAATAATGCAGTTAGTCTGGCTACTCGCACAATATATCACATTTGCGGATTACTTTTTCACTCAGAATCCCTATACGGTGTTGTACTTCCTCGTAATTGTTGGAATTTTCCTTTTTCTCGCTACCGAATATCTTTTTCCTAAACCCATTCTCTCAGTTACCCCCAAAGCTCAAAGCCCTACCCTTACCCACATTGAAAAATACAACCTCTACTTTCCTAAAAAAACCACCCTAACAAAACTCCCATTCCGACCAGCGCTTAAACACAAAACGTTCCTAAAAAATTCCTACCCCGGCCTCCTCTTGATCCTCGTTCCAGTCCTATTTACCCTCATCTGGATCACCTTGCATTCCCTCGGTCTAATGCCTCATATCTCTGAAACCATCTTCTAATTTTAATATGGATGCCGTCTCCTCTCAAATACAGGAATCTTCTCGAGGATTGTCTTGGATGAAAACTCGTGCAGACTTTATATGTCAAGAAATATAGGTTATATCACGTTTTATATCAAAATAATTCGTTAATGCCCTGTTTCACGAAATTATAGTGAAGGAATTTTTGGACAGAAGGTGTTCAACAATTGTTGGATGTATTCCTTATCAGCGTTCAGAGAATGGTAACGGAAGAGGAGATTATTAAGTTCTCGTTGAAGGATCTTGGATTTACCTGATTGATCAGCATCCAGTATTGGGTCAATTTGAGTTAGAGTAATGATGCGATCTACAAGCGTTACGATTTCATCAAAAAGTGAATAGGTGATGGGTGTGGGGAGTTTGATGGGGATGTTTTTTAATACTTCGCGGTACTTGATGCCACCGCCGGGAATGGCCAAACCCCAGTGTTTGACGCGGTACCAGAATTCGGCAATGGGGGAATTTAAAAATCCCAGGAGATATTTGAGCAGCGAACCAGAATCTATCGAAATCCGTGCGGAAATTGGTACGATGCAATAGAGGGTGTTTAAGGGGTAGTAATATCGTTCGTGGTGGGGGAGGCGTTCGTCGCCGAAATCGAGGGAAACGGTCAAGTGCTTGGCCGTGTTTTTGAAAAGGAGTTTGGGCTGCTCAAAGAGAGCTTTTTTTTCGCGTCGGCCATTTTCAGACCGAGGTAAATACAAGGTTTCTTGTTCGGTCCGGGGTACGTATTTCAGGTATGACCCATTCCAGCGTATGACGAAAGGAGCCGTATCTCGCGCATCGATCGTGCGCCGCCACGCCAGTTGCTCTTCTGGGGAGAGCGTTAAATAATCCGCCTGGCTTTTTAATACTAGATTGCGAGTTTGAGTATTTCCAATCCGGATGCATTGGCTTATTTGAGCAACTTTTTGCAGAGGAACTGCATCAGACATCATTTTATCAAGGATTGCAAGATTTTTCTGGAAAAATAGCGGAGAAATAATTTTATTTTCATCATTCAGGGAGGGATTGATTGGAATGTAATCAGTTAGGATCCTACCATTGTCAATTACTTCATCGGATAACGTGTTAAGGAGGGTGCAATCATCGCGTTTGATGATCGTCGAGAGGAACTCGTAATCAACACGAGGGGTATTGGTCCGCTTTAGGATTAAAATCTGCGTGCTCACGTCCTGCGAAAAGATAGATTTGGAGCAGAGGTTTAAGTTGATCATTTTCACGATTTCGCTATCGCGCAGGAGAATGGTCCGGATGCGGAATCCGTAGCCGCTATAGACCAGGAAAGAGGTGGGGAGGATGAATCCAAGCACCCCATTTTCTTTCAAGAATCCGAAACGGCGCGAGATGGCACGTTCCAGAAAGAGAATGTAGAGATTTAAACGGCCAGTCGCGGATTCATAGATGGGCTCTGGGATCGATTTGCCCAGAAAGTAATCGCGCTTCTCATGAGGAATTTTTATAACGCGCACGTAGGGCGGATTGCCCACGACGAAATCATACTGTCCACTCTGTTTGAGCTGTTGCTGGCTGGCTGGGTCGTCAAGTACTAAAGAATCGGTGAGGAGAATTGGAAGGTGGTGAATCAAAAATTGGGGATCGAGTTCGCGCGCCATTTTATAAAAAGGAATGAGTTCGATCAAAAATCGGATTTGGCTTATGAGGCAGGCAAAGGGGTTGATGTCGAATCCAACTATCTTAGGTTCATTGAAGAGGGTGGATAATGCGAGATGCCACCCCTGCGCCTCCCCAAGAGGCTGAATGGCTTGCAGATATCGTTTTAGAGCCTCGATTAGAAATGTTCCACTCCCGCAGGCAGGATCCAAGAGGCATTTTTCTGTAACATGGGTGGTATATCCCACATCATCCAAGATTCGTCTAACCACCTCTTTGGCAGTATAAAATTCGCCCAGAGCCTTCCGAGTTTCGACAGGAAAGAAGCCCTGGTAAAGGTCCCCCAGCAAATCTTCAATATTTTCAAACTTAAAGCGGTAAAGGGCGATGAGCACGGTCATAAGGCACAGTCCAAAGTGAACAAGCGTGATATCGACCTTTTGGAGAACCAAATCACGTCGCTTGGAATGATAGAGTTCCAGCAAGTCTTGGAAGAGCCCTTGCCACCACGAGTAAGTCGCCTCTTCAGGGGGGGTAATTATCAATTTTTCATCTATCAAATCGTATGACTCGAGGACCACCAAAGGATAGGTGAATGGAGGAAAATATTCCTTAAAATAAGTGGAATTTGAGAGTAACTCTGACTTTAGGCTAACATCTGGGAAGTGGAGATCATCACATACTTTAAGCAATATTAATTTAGAAAGGAGAACTAACGCTGATTCGAGAGCAAATATGAATTTCAGCGTTTTCTCCTGAACAGGTCCCGTTAAATATTCGAGAAAAGGAAGCCAATAGTCTGGAATGGCGGCTTTAGGGGGGACCACTCCATGCTGTATTTCATCTCGCCAGTAGGTGTAAGATTGCTCAATTGAAGGGACCGAATGCAAATGGGCTTCCAGCATTCGAAGCATGGAACTGAGTAATTCGCCGAAGGGGGTATGAGGGCGCAATTGAAAAACGTTGAAAAACGCTTGGCGTCCTGTCGCCCCTTGTAAGGACTGAAGATGGGCAGGGGGCAGGTCAAAATCGGTAATGATGTCAGAAAAAAGCCGTTCGGTCATTGGATTTCATGTTAAAAGAAGTGCTTAATATTATTTTTCATTTTCGAGTTTGACGATCATTTCGGCTCGAGTGACATTTTTTAATGATGAATAAATCGCAGACTATAAAACATAGATTGACCCATAAGAATTCTTTTTTGATGAAACTGAAATTAAATCTACAGCGCGGAATTCCTGAGAGCTTGGTAGTTTCTAGAGGTATTGAGTCATAATTTAATTAAAATAGGTTCTGAATTATCTGGCACTCCTCATTTAGAGGTTAGGATATTTGTTTCTTCGGCTTTATCTATTATATTTCATTATCTAGCATGAAAACTTCGAGTCGGCAAATTCCGTACAAAAGATAAATTTTTTGATCTTGAAAAAGATAGAAATCTTGAATGCAATAAGATCATGCAAGAAATCGGAATCTCACTGGTATAGATCGAATGAGCGTGGATGACATTGTAAATTTCATAATTAAACTCAATATGGACCATAATCATTGGACAAAAAACCATCGCCTTTATATACTGATCTTTTCGTTAATAGTACCAGTAGGTTATTAAAAAAAATCTACCCATCGTATATTGAGGGAGAAATATGGCAAAAGTGAAAATGGTCATTACGAAAACGGCTTTACGAAGATTGATGAAGGCCGAAGGCAATGCGACCATCGTTGCTTTAAATGCAGTGTTGTCACTTCAAGAATATTTAAACGACACTGCCATCGAAATTACCAAGAAAGCACTCGCCCTGGCGAAGCATGCCAAGCGTAAGACAATCACCAAAGCTGACATCAAATTAGCAGTGTAAGCTGCTAAAAATCACCCCTTTTTTTTAAAATTAGAATAAGCATTCGTCTTATTATAGACCTGTAAAAGCCAAAAACTCTTTACTATTTCGAATCTCTGGAATCGAAAAATGTGAGAAAACCATGAAAAAATTTGAAAAATCATGTAGTAATATCCCATGAGATCAATGATGCATTCCAAAAATAATGAGTGGAGTGGATCACTACCCTAAATCATGGTTAGATCGAAAAGGATCTCCACCCATTTGGACAAAAAACCATCACCTTTTTATACCCCTCTTCTCGTAATTTATAATCATGGGTTAGAATATTGTTCTATCCTAAAATTACTTTAAAAAAATCCTAAATTGAGGGAGAAAATTGGCAAAAACTAAACAAGTCATTACCAAAACGGCTTTGCGAAGATTGATGAAGAAGGAAGGCAATGCGACCATCGTCGCTTTAACTGCCGTCCTGTCCCTGCAGGAATGGCTAAACGACACTGCCATCGAAATTACCAAGAAAGCACTCGCCCTGGCGAAACATGCCAAGCGCAAGACAATCACCAAAGCTGACATCAAATTAGCAGTGTAAGCTGCTAAAAATCACCCCTTTTTTTTTTAATTAAAATAATCATTCGTCTTATTATAGACCTGTAAAGGCCAAAAACTCCTTGCGATTTCGAATCTCTGGAATCGAAAAATGCGAGGAGTATATGAAAAAATTTGAAAAATCATGTACTAGCATGACATGAGATCAGTAGGTCACTTCAAAAATCATGGGTGGAGTGGATCACTACCCTAAATCATGGCTAGATCGAAAAGGATCTCCACCCATTTGGACAAAAAACCATCACCTTTTTATATCCCTCTTCTCGTATTTTATAATCATAGGTTAGAAGATAATTCTACCCTAATACTACTGAAAAAAAATCCTAAATTGAGGGAGAAAATTGGCAAAAGGCAATCAAGTCATAACCAAAACGGCTTTGCGAAGATTGATGAAGAACGAAGGCAATGCGACCATCGTCGCTCTTAGTGCCGTCCTGTCCTTACAGGAATGGCTCAGCGACACTGCCATCGAAATCACCAAGAAAGCCCTTGCCCTGGCAAAACATGCCAAGCGCAAGACAATCACCAAATCTGACATCAAATTAGCAGTGTAGTCTGCTAAAATCCCTTCTTCTTTTTTTTATTATTTCAAAATTCCTATGACTCTAGAAATTGGGATAGTGATTTCTGGGCCTTGACATCAAGTTCTTTGGATTTTTGTGTTTTTACGACCAGTTTGGCATCTTGAATTTCCTGGTCGATAACATTTTGGCAAGCCGGGTTGAGTTCAAATCCGAAGTAATTACGGTTTGTCTTGATGCAGCAGACCGCGGTTGTGGCGTTGCCAAGGAAAGGGTCGAGCACCAAATCTCCCTCTTGACTGGAGTATAAAATGAGCTTTTCAACGAGGGCTTCCGGGAGTTTCGTTGAATTTTTTTCCTTGCCGGGGCGATATGGGCGTTTAATGACCCAAACATCTTCCGGGTAGTGATCAATTTTATTGAAATAGTACTTTTTAGGGTGCTTCACGGTAAAAAGGATGTGGTAATGACTGGTCACGTATTTCCGCTTCGTAAAGACGCCGAATTGATATTTCCAGATGATGTGATTTATTACGGAGAGATTGACCGCGTCAATGGCATTCAAGACGTCCTTTAAATTGGTCCAACCAGAGATGATGTAGCAGCTCCCAGTTTCCTTTAGCACGCGCTGCGCTTGTTTTAACCAACCAAACGTGAAATCATAATAATTTTCAGCGGAGATTTCAGTGTAACCTTTCACCACAAAATCGGCCTTGCGGTTATATTGATTTCCCATCTTATGGAAGTCAATACCAAACGGGGGATCGGCGATGATGAGGTCGATCGAATTTTTGTCGAGCCGATTCTGCATGCCTTCAACGCAATCCTCGTAATAAACGGTATTCATTTCCATATCCATTGCCTCTTCGAAAGTATATTTTCTTTTTTCTATTAAAAATTGTTCGTATAGAATTAAAGGGGCAAAAATGTAAATGAGCAACTTAAAATAAACCTCACAAAGTATAATTTCGATTCTGAAAGAAATTCAAAATTCTTTTAAAATCAATCGCTCATAATATTTAGCACAGGAATTTTGAGGAGATATAAAAATGCCCACTTTTATAGTTCTTGGCAAGTTTACACTGGAAGGAATCAAAAATATCAAGGAATCGCCGACCCGGCTGGAGCAAGCCAATCAAGTAGCCAAGTCAGTAGGAGGAGAGATCAAAGAGCTCTATTATACAATGGGACAATATGATTTCGTTGCAATCACCGAAGGTCCAAGCATAGAAGCAATAATGCAGGCACTATTTACAATTGGCTCCATAGGTGCAGTCAAAACAGAAACACTAGCAGCCATTCCAAGTAAAGAGGCGGCAGAACTTCTGAAGAAATTACCTTAAATTCTCTATTATTTTTTTTTTTAAAAAGGCCAACCACCATAGTTCTCAATGGTATTATCGATCTCATTCATGATCTGAATTGTTCTGGTTATTGCACCGATTATTTTTCTATAGTGTAGAATCTCATACTCCTTTAAGGATCGCCCTTTGCGATCTTTAAGCCATTTTTGGCACACAGGATAGCCACCGATAATAAATGACCAAGTTTTTTTAGGAACTCCTTTAAATTGTTGTGATGCATTGATATATATGGAGCTATCCTTGAATTGAGGGTACCCGATTTTAATGATATTATCCCCCAAACCCTCAAAACTGACATTGGGTGGAGATTTCTGTTTTAGAAGGTGGAGCGATATTAATTCGCGTCCGAAATCTACCAATTTTGTAAATAGGAAGTGATTAGTTGTAAATGGAATTCGGGGAAAATCAAGCTTTAAAAACGCTTCATATCGCGTCCGGTAGCCGTTTGAGTGTAAAATTGAATAAATATAAGAAAAAATTGCGATATCATCAAATTCTGGGAGTAATTTCTCAATTCTCTCTTTTATTGAAGAAGTAAAGTTGGAATACTTTATTTTATTAGAATAAAAATATAGCGGAAAGACGTAGGAGCCGCGGGTGCTTTCACCCGCCTTTTGTTCAACGACATATTCGCTTATAAAACAGGAATTAAAAGATTTTTTTCGGTGATGGCGGGATGCGATTAATACCAGATTGTCCTTTCCATTTATATGATCCATCACCTCAGTTCGGGCACGATTCAGTAATAGCGGGTGATATGTTATATAGCGAACATCAAAAGGACGGAAAAGGCATTTGGTAATGCTATGTATTGCAGTTTGAACCTTCATTTCGCTTAATTTGCGGTAGTCCCACCACGTATCGATCAATTGAGGAAAAGTGTTTTGAAGTTCAGGTTTATCTAATAATTTAAAAAACTGTTCCATCTTGTGTTCCAATTCTTTACGAGAGAAATCCACGACCAGCCAGTCGCGGTTGGTTAAAATACCGATGCGTTGCAACTTGAAGATATCTTTAAGCGAAAGATAGGACTGATATTCCTCTACCAAGGCAGTCTCATAGGGAAAGAAAAAGTAATTTGGAGGAATTGGGTGAAGTGGTCTCCAAGAAATAGTGGAAACATTATTATTTGACAGGATTTCATATTTATTATCTCTTGTACCCCACAGATCAAGGTGGTACACTTCAGGTTCAGGAAGTTTAGAGGGCAATTTCACGAATAATATGATTACGACGCCTTGTTGAATGTCAAAAACGTTCTCGTCTTCAGAACCATCAGGGCAGGTTTCTCCGATATTGCTATTTCCGTGTAAATCGAGAATGTAGAGTTTATCGAAAGATTGAAGCAATTGTTTGCGCATACCCCGATGAATCAGACCAGAGAGAAATCCATGGTTGGTGACCATCCCAAGGATCCCGGATCCCGTGGCATCGATGAGATGATGCGCAAGTCTGATGAATTTAATATAATCATCTGAAAGGGGCTTGATATACTTCTCATCTTTCACGTCAACCTTATAAATTTGCATGAGGTTTTCGATGTACGGGGTCGTATTTTTCGAATTAACTTGATATGGAGGATTTCCGATGGTGATAGTAATTGCATCATTCATTTTCAGCTGATACAATCCCGTGTTTGAAATTCCTTCAAGTGTATTTGTAAGGTAGAGTTGGAGTTGCTCGTTTGGTTTGAAGTCATATCCAGTTTCTGCAAGCTTCAGGAGGAGTTTCAAATGGGCCACGATGTAGGGTGGCATTAGCAGTTCAAACCCAAAAAGGCGGGGAAGGAGATAATCTCCGACCAGTTCATTCCATTTTCTTTTTCGGTCCATAGGCGCTAAAGCCTGATATTTCTTATCAAAATTTCGTTTAACTTCATCAATAACTTGCAACAGGAAGGTTCCGGTGCCAGTAGAAGGGTCAAGAATCTGAATTTCTGGAATATTAGTATGAGATGGTGTAAAACTAGGTAGTAATCCATCAGCACAATTAAATTCGGCACGGAGCAGGTGATCTACGGATCGCGTAATAAAAGATACGATGGGGGTGGGAGTATAGAAAACGCCTCGCAGGATTTTTTGGTCATGGTCATATTCCTTCAGAAAGAGTTCATAGAAATAGACGATTGGATCCGCCCCACTCTCGTGCTGCTGAAACTCTTTAAAAATAGGTTCATTATCATGTGCCAGTATTAAGTTATTTAGCTCAGGAATACCGAACTTGTCTGCCTCCTCCGATTGAAGGAATTCCTCGAATAGAATTCTCATAACCGGGTTCAATTTCATTAAATTTTTTATGGAAAAACCTCTTTGTTGAACCGCTTTTACACAAAACAGAGTATGGGAGATTAGTTGAGCGAAAAGATCGGCGAAGGCCTCAATATCTAAATCGGGAATGAGAATGGAAAATCTAATGAATAAGTTCTGAAGAAGGGTGTTTCGTGTTTTACTTTGAAGGGCAATTTTCACTTGGTTTTTAATCTTAGTAGCGCCACGCGCAAGGTTTCTTGCGAGTTCTGAGTGGCGCGTAATTCTTTTTTGAGGAGGGACCACGAAATCACTGTTATATAATTGACGTTAAACGTATTCAATAGTAGCAGGGGGTTTCGAGGTGACGTCATAATAGACATTTTTCGTTTCTGGGAATTGGAGCAATTTATCCCGGAGTTCATTTAGTAATGCAATGGGTAAATTCGTGACCGTGGCAGTACGCGCGTCACTACTGTTAATAGAGCGGATGACGACATCATACTTTCCCTCTAATCTATGACTGAGCTGATAAAATACGCGAGCGTAATTCTTGATCTCTTTTGCCAGATTAGTCAGCTTTTCAAAGTCCCATTGAGCGTTTACTATTAGGGGCACTTCATAGGTTCTTTTTCCATCCAAGAGACCAGTCACTTTCGTGTTAAGCACGTCTTCAATGGTGGCTGCAAAGACTTGGAACGGTTCCTGGTCCCCAGCGTCGTTAATTATCATTGGTTTTCCGTGTTTCGTCGTGTAATAATCATCAACAAGAGATTCTACGAGGTCATGGATCTTCTTTTCAAATGCGAGATTTTCACGAGTAACCGGACCGACAATCCTGGCGGAGAGGGCTGGACCCGGAAAGGCTTTCCGATATACCAATGATTCAGGCATTCCAAGGAATTCTAACACCTTGCGAACCTCAGGTTTGGTAAGACTGGCGACTGGCTGTATGGTCGCTTCAACATCATATTCAATCCCCACATTATGCTGGCTCTTTACAAAACCTTTGGAATATTGTTTTTTCAGTGCGAGTTCTTCTTCAATTGTCATTGTCTCTTTCAAGTCGGTAATCTTCACTCCAAAACTTTCTTCAATATCTGGAAGGATTGTTCCATCAGCCAGCAAGTCGCAATTCTCTTCTTTGATGACTTTGCTAATGGTGTCAGAGTAGGCCTTTTTAAAAAGCTTTCTCTTCCCTTCAGCATCACCTTCCCCAAGAATTACGGGGAGGAATTGGTCCCGAATGTCCAGGATGTTTACATCTGGGAAGATCTCTTTGATATGGTCACGTTCCTCCATCCCTCGAATGATCCGCATGAGCCCGTGATCAATGAATACGGGATATACGTCAATTTGTGCCTTATTAAGCAGGAGATAAGTAGTAGAGCTATCGATGCCTCCGGAAAGGGCGCAGAACACCTTCTTGTTTTTTTTTGCGTGTTTCTGCAAAAATTGAACTGCCTCATCAACAAATTGCTTAGGTATATCTAGAGTTGTTATTAAGCGATGGTTCAACATGAGTTATTGTAAAAATAATTAATTATTTAAGATTTTATGCGATTTCAATTAATTAGGATAGAAAAATTACTACGTATATATTGGCAGCATAATATAATGTGGTAAAATTGGCATATATGAAATGGTTTAATGATGGGAATGCGCATTTTCAGGAAGGGCGGCACGATCAAGCGTTAGAATGTTGGCAGAAGGCACTGGAGCTAGGAAGGCAAGAAAAGAATGATCAAGCGGTATCGAAATCTCTCATGAATATCGGTACAGCGTATGGCGCGAAGGGAGAGTGGAAAAAAGCCATTCAATATTACCATCAGGGCCTAACTATTGAGAGGGAAATTGGAGATTCAGAGAGCATTGCAGAATGCCTGATGAACATCGGGGATGCATTCTTTGCTCAAGAAGATTGGAGCAGCGCTCGTGACTATTATGAACAAGCTCTGGAATTGCATGATGAAGATGATCAACCAAGGGCTCGAATGCTTCTGAACATGGGATTATCTCTCTTCTCTGAGGGGAGCTGGAATGAAGCAATAAGATATTACCAGAAGAGTTTCGAATTATTTAAAGAATTGACTGATCTCGAAGGTATCTCGAATTCCTTAGCAAATTTAGGAATTGCCTACCGGAATATGGGGCAATGGGAAGAGGCCATTCAAGCTTACAAGCAAAGTTTAGAAATAGATAAGGAATTAGGGGATCAGGTAGGGAGTGCCACCGATATCATGAATATCGGAATTGCGTTTGAAGTATTAGGTAGGACAAAGGAGGCAATTGAGCATTATCAGGAAAGTCTTTCCATTTTTAGAACTCTAGAAAATGAGAAGGGCATTGCTACGTGCTTGTTAAACATCGGAAATGCCTTTGAAATTCTAAAAAAGTGGGATAAAGCGTTGGATTTCTATGAAAAGAGTCGTGAGATCTTTGAGAAATTAGATGATAAATCGAACATATCAAAGTGCCTTACGAATATTGGAATAACATTAAGGAAATTAGGGAAGTGGGAGGAAGCAATTGTAAATTATGAAAAGAGCTTGACTTGGTTTAAAAGTTTAAATGATCAAGCAGCCATTTCAAAATGCCTTATCGATCTTGGAGTTGCGTATTATACCACTGGCAAGTGGGAAAAGGCATTGGAATACTATAAAGAAAGTTGGGACTTATTTCGGAAATTAGGAGATAGACCTGGAGAGGCATTAACTTGTATAAATCTTGGATTGCTCCACCAAGAGCATGGAGAGAAGAATCAAGCTCTCAAATATTTCATTGATGCGTTTGGAATTTATTCTACCCTCCTGACCCATATCGACAAGGAGGAATATCGAGAGTCCTATGCTAAAGAATTTGAAGAACTCCCAAAGCTAATCAATAACCTCCAAAACCTTCTCGAGGAGAAGCCCATTGAAGTTAAAGAGTTCGTGCCAGCTGAGGAAATGGAGGGAGGGGCAGAACTGATGAATCAACTCTTATCACAACTAAGAGAGAACATCGAAGAGTTAAACACGACGATGAAATCCCAAACGGGTTACGCAGATTTTTCAAAAAATGTCTCAGGGCTAATGAATTTGGTGAATAAGACTTTAACAACCTTTTCCTTGACAGAGAAACTAAGAAGTGAAAAGATTGGGAAGATCATTTTAGATTCGATTGAAACCTGCAACATCTGCCTTATGTTATACGAATCTTGCGATCAAGATCCTAAGGCAAGCACGGTTTTATCGTACTTAGCGAAGATTAATTCACGTTTGAAGGGCAGTTTCCCCGAACTCGATTTAATTGAGGCGATTCAGAACACCATTAGCATGGTAAATGAGGAATCTAGAAAAAGTGAAACGATATCAGGAGGATTTGCGCTTGAATTGAAATTCATGTTGCTTACCTGGATCAAACGATTGTTCGGTCTTGCGACCTCAAATAGAAAACTTTACATTGAGAGCGTGGGAAAATTTGATGATGAAACGTTCCGGAAGCTTGAATCAGAGTTAAATGGGATATCTGAACGATTAAACATTGAAGAAATTAATTATGCCTACGAGATTTTGACTTTATTAATCATAACCAAGAAAATTTCAGGAATTCCGATTTATCAAGTGAAATTCGTTGAAACCTCGATTGATCCTGACCTACTAGGTGGATTTTTATCCGCGATCCAAAGCTTTGGATCAGAACTTTCAAAAGAAAAAACCAGCATGGAAAAATTGGTGTATAGAGGTTTCAATATTAATTTCCAAGATGGGGAATACATTAGATGTGCTTTGATCTTGAAGGGAGTAATCACCGAATTACTATCTAAAAGGTTAAAGCAATTCGTTTCTGATTTTGAAGAACAGTTTCACGATGGATTAGTCAAAGAAACAGGGAACATTTCACAATTCGAGGCGGCCGATCCATTAGTCAAAAAGAATTTTGAGTTAAGATGATGGGACTTGAAATGAAAAGCGGCGAAAGAATTAAAAGATTAGCGGAATTTCACGGGCATCTTGGACCTTATTTAATAATTGGCATGAAGATGGGGGATCTTTCTAATGAACTTCTTGGTACAGAGAGTGGTGCAGGTACTGGGCAATCTCATAAAAAAGCAATAGTTAAGACAGGAAAGAAACCACCTATCTCATGTATCGTGGATGGAATTCAATTTTCTTCTGGGTGTACCTTGGGGAAGGGCAATATCGAAGTCCTTGATCAAGAATCACCCGAAGCCACCTTCATTATGGGGGAAAAACAAATCACGATTAAATTAAAGACTAAAATCAAAACCAAAAATGGTGATCTTGAAGCAATTGCCCTAAAAATTAATGAAAAATCCCCCCAGGAGCTATTTGAAATCACAAAAAACTTCTAATAATGATAACTTTTCAGAGAAAAATCGCTACTTTCATTGAGGATAAGTTACCATTAAAACTATTATTACAATATAATACAAGATTTCAATGACACACTAGAAAATATTTGCAAAAATTTATTTTGAGAGATTCAATCAATTTTTATTACTCGAATTCCAAAATATTACACTACAAGATTTTCAAAAAAGTGAGATGCGAGAGATGGAGCAATATAAAATTATATTTGCTGGGTTGGCAAACGCAGGAAAGACTTCCTTCACCTTGACATTGAAGCGGCAATTTAGTGAACTTTCTGAAATTAAGCCTACCAAGGGAATTGAACGAACGGAACTAGATATTTTGGGATTTAAAATTGTGAATTGGGATTTAGGTGGGCAGGAAATCTATCGGGAAGAATACAAGAAAAAAGAAGCCGTAATTTTTTCGGAAACTGAACTTTTCTACTATATCATCGACATTCAGGATATAGATGTGTACGATGATGCCCTTCAATACCTACAGGAAATCTCTGAAATTTATGCCATGGTCGATCCCGAAAATCTTCCATCCATCGTGGTGTGCTTCAATAAAATGGATCCCGACTTAATTGTTGATTATTCAAAGCAGGTCGAGGAGCTCACCAGCAAAATTGACAAAATGTTGGAGATATTTGATCGTAAAATGTTTGAAACCTCCATTTACAACCTCCCTTCAGTTATCGAGGCTTTTAGTTGGGGCATTTCGAAGTTTTTACCAAAGCAAACAGAATTAGAACTCATTTTAAGAAAGTTTCTATCCGAACACAAGATAATTAATGCGGTAAACCTCCTAGAAAAGCATTCAATGTACTTAATCCAATCATATCGTGACGAAAAAACCCAACGATTCTTCAACCTCCTCAAAGAGGGGATTATTTCCATCGTCGAAAAATTAGGAAATCAATTGGAAATATTGACCTTTGATATTAACAATGTATTTAAACTCTTCGTGGAAAAGATGGTCATTTTACAGCGAGATTACTACTTCATCTTTATGGGGAAAGACATTGACTTCGATTCCATTCAGGATAGCCTTGCGAACACTTATTACAGTAAAATCCAAGAGGTAGTCCAATCGGAAATGGAGTGAAATTCTCACATTTTTTCATGGGATTTGACGAAAATCTAGGGATTCGTATCAAATAGATCTTATACTCTAACAATCTAGTTGGGTTTTTAAGAAGAGTTTTATAGAATGAAGGGAATTATAACATTAACGAGTCAAAACGAAATGAAGGGGATTATTTTTGGGATTCTTTGAACTTATAGGAGGCGGTGGGGCTCGTGTTTTTAGATCCTATAGTAACCGTTCCTTAAAAAACCCGTTGAAATCCCAGCAACAACTACTAGGAGAAATCCTCAAGCGGCATAAATCCACTCTTTTCGGAAAGAGGCACAAATTTAACGAAATTCGAAGTATTAGGCAGTTCCAGGCTTATTGTCAGCCACATTCGTACGAATATTTCAAGCCATATATTGATGCATACTTTGCAGGAAAGCGTGATGCCTTATTTAATAGCCATCTCTTATTTTTTGCTCAAACAACAGGAACCACGGGACCAGCCAAACTCTTTCCTGTTCCAAATAATACAATTAGAAACTATACTATTGGTGTGTTAAGAACTGCGTGTTACTATATCTCTGAAGATATTAGAGAAAATTCCAAAATATTCGGGGGAAAATGGTTATATCTACCCGCGCCGCCCCTTCTTCGATATATTTCTGGAATTCCTGTTGGGTACATTACCGGGTTATTAATGGTTCCGTTTGGCATTCAATATTGGCGTTATATCTTAAATTACAAGTATTATACCCCTCTCCATTTATTACATGTTAAAAATCCGGATAAAAAATTCCGGATCATCATTAATGAGTTACCTTCAAAGAAAACAACGATGGTAATCGGATCAACTTCTGTGGTTGTCAGTTTTTTGGAAAATATTGCAAAATATTCCAACGTGCAAACACTGGATGAGTTGTTTCCGAATCTCCAATTTGCAATTCTTTCGGGGGTATCTCCAAAATTTTATGAATCACGTTTAAACACCCTACTAAGCCGAAACTTTACCTATCGAGAAATGTATGCTGCAACTGAAGGAATGCTGGCAATTCAAATGAGCAAACTTCCACATCTCACCCCCCTCTACGATTCCGTCTTTTTTGAATTTCTTCCGTTAAAAGATACATCAGAGCGTTTATTAATTGATCAAATCAAAAAAGGGGAAGAATATTCCTTGATCATTACGTCCCATAACGGACTATATGCCTACGAGATCGGTGATGTTATAAAAGTAGTCTCAGAGGATCCTCCTGCTATTGTATTTTCATTCCGGAAGAATATATTAGATCTAACCGGGGAGAAAATAACTCCTTACCAAATTTTTTCAGCTTTTAAAAGTGCAAATGAACAAAACCAGTGTAACACCTTGGATTTCTGTGTTATTGGGATGCATAAACCAAAGCCACGTTATATATTCTTAATTGAGTTCGTTTCCAAAAAGGAACCCGATTCCTTACCTCTATATTTAGGCACTCTTGATCGGGCTTTGGAAGAATTGAGTGTTGGTTATCAGTATAACCGCTTTGATAAAGGGACGCTTGTGGCTCCCGAATTATGGGTTTTAAAAAATGGAACTTTTCATTCTTTAGAAAAGGAAACAATTCTTAATGGAGTTCAAGCGGGTCAAATAAAAGCGACACATCTCTCGAGAGATACGAAGTTACTAGAACTTTTTAAAGACTATGTTACTAACAAAATCTCCTTAGAAACATAACGTTCATTTTCCGTAATAATAATGCGGCGTGAGGCGCGTATTTTTTGCTCTTTTGATAAATATTCCTTAAAAACCCGTGGTATAAAATGGGACATTATATCATTGATAACACTTATAATTATTATTAAAGAAAAAATAGGATTTGTGGGATGGAATATGCGCGTACTTCTCATCATGCCAAATTATGGAAATTCTCCTCATAATACCAATTTTTGGTTTTACGGCCATATTTTTCCCCCTTTGGGCTTAGAATACATAGCAGCACATATAGAAGATTTGGCTGAAGTTCGCATAATCGATAATCGTTTAAAATCGGTGAATCTGAAAGTTGTCGAGAAAACTATCAAACGATTTCGCCCAGATTATGTCGGAATTAGTTGTAATTTTAGTCCTCAGGCTTATGTTGCTTGTAAAATCGCCGGCATCGCGAAGGAATACGGAGCCCGGACCGTTGTTGGCGGGTGGCACCCGACACTCGTGCTTGATGAAATGCTCGATTCCCCCTCGGTTGATATAGTAGTACGCGGTGAAGGAGAAAGCACATTTAGGGAGCTGGTTCTAAAAAATAGCCCAGTCGGGGTCCTTGGGTTGTCATACAACCATAATGGAAAGCAGATCCATAATCCCGACCGCAAATTGCTCGATTTGAAACATATTCGACCACCTGCTCGCCATTTTCGTTCCGCAAGCGCAAAAGCATCTTACCATTTCTTTGGATTTCCCGTAGAATGCATTGAAATCAGTCGAGGCTGTCCATATTCTTGCACCTTTTGCTGCATCCATAATTTTTATAGGCATAGGTACCGGAGACGTCCAATCCCTGAGGTCATTAGAGAATTACGTGGAATAGCAAACAAGGCTAGCCTTGTTTTCATCGTTGATGATAATTTCGTAGTCGATCGAAAATATGTAATAGCGTTATGCGATGCAATCATTAAAAATGGCATCAGGACGTTCTTCAAAACCCAAGTCCGCGTCGACTCGATCGTTAACCATCCTGATGTCTTCAAAAAAATGGCAGATGCGGGATTTCTCTACCTATTCTTGGGATTTGAAAGTTTTTCGGATCGCGCATTGAAAAAACTCAATAAACGAATCAAGTTTAAGGAAATCAAATCTGCGATCAAGATCCTTCATGATCTTGGTTATTTAATTCAAGGTAATGTCATTCTAGGTGCGGATCTCGAGGATACCAAGAAAGATCTCGAAACCACAATCGAGATCGCGAAAACTCTGGATATCGACATGTTATCTTTTACCCTATTAACAGTCTTTCCAGGAACGGAGTTGATGGAGTATGTCCTAAAGGAAGACCTTTTGCTCACTATGGATTGGCGTGAGTTCGACTGGCTCGCTCCCACCATCAAATATCCAAACTTAACATCTGACGAGTTGAAGTATTACTTAACCAAGGCTCATAAGGAGATTCCTTTCTTTGATAATCCACTCAGACGTATTGGAAATTCAATACGCGCAAGGGGTTTGAAATTTTTCTTCTCACGAATAGCCCGTATGAGCCAGATTAAGACGATACCACAAGTATTACAATATTTGATGAAAACAATGAGGAGTTGATGAAGAAAAATGAAAGGAAAAATTTCCATTATTTACGCGAATAATAATGTTGATCCTTATTTTTATTATCCTCCTCTTGGAGGTTTATATATTACTTCGTTCCTAAAGCATAAGGGAATAGATGCCTCTTATTATGATTTTACTATCATTGGCAAATGGAGAAAAAAGATTCACGAAATCATCGACTCTAATCCAGATGTTATTGGTTTAAGCAGTAATGTGTCAAATTATTTTAATACCCACTTTCTCGCAAGATATATTAAATCCTTCAATAAAGATATTAAAATAATCGTGGGGGGACCATATCCGACTTCTGTCCCAGAAAAATATCTACGTAATAAAGCGATTGATGCAGTATGCATAGGGGAAGGGGAATATACCTTTTACAACTATCTTGTTGAGGGAGATAAAGCCAATGGCTTAATGGTTAAAAAAAATGGTGAATTTTTCTTAACAGACCCTGCATTATGTATTCAAAATTTAGATGATTTACCATTTCCCGACTTAACTCAAGTAGATCTAAGAAAATATTTTCATCCATTTCAAAAGGGCAAACCGATGTCATCAATAATTACTTCAAGAGGGTGTCCTAGTAATTGTACATTTTGTTTTCATGATGTACATGGGTATGATTGGAGAGCCAGAAGTCCCAAAAATGTTATAGAAGAAATTAAGTGGCAGGTTAGGGAATTTGGTGTTGGAGAATTAGCGTTTTGGGATGATAATTTTACTCTAGATGAAAAAAGAGCTGAAAAAATTTGTGATTTACTGATTCAAGAAAAAACTAATATACCATTATTTCCCCCAAACGGTATAAGAGCAGATAGAGTCAATAGGGGCTTGTTATCAAAAATGAAACAAGCTGGTTTCTGGTTAATGGTATTTTCACCAGAAACGGGTGATCCTTCTATCTTAAGTAGAATTAAGAAGGGATTCACGTTAAAACAGATTGAAAAAGTTGCTAGATGGAGCAAAGCATTAGGTTTTTTCCTTATTTTTTATTTTCTTATTGGATTTCCATTTGAAACGAAAGAAAACGTGCAAAATACTCTTAATTTTATCAAGAGAGTAAAGCCGGATATATTTCTTATTAACAGATATTATCCAATGCCAAAAACACCTATAGCAGAAGAATACAATTTGACAACAGATGAAGGGCGTGATTTCAAAACTGTGAAGCTGAGTAAGGGATTCAGCAAATTGATTTATTCGGCATATTTCAATTTTTATTTTAATCCCTTTAATCTATGGAATTTATTGAAACAAGTCGATAAAAGAAATTTTTTCCTTTCCTTTTTTAGATATTTCAAGGCAGCTATAAACAACTTAGGAAGAAAATTTGATTACTCTTTATCGGATTAAATGATAACTGGGAACAAGATGAAAAAACAAACAAATTTATATGAAACATACAACAATTTGCTTGAATTTAAAGAGGAAGGAAAAAAAATCATCGGGGTTATTCCCCACACAATTGTGCCTGATGAATTGATTCTTGCTTCAAATTCTATTCCTCTTCATTTTTGTTTAGGAGGGACAGAAGATCAAATGAACTCAGGCCATGCTTACCTCACTCAAACAACTTGCGGATTTCAGCGTGTTAATTTAGGTATATTTGAAGAAAGAGAAAGTATTTCCTACCAAATATACGACTTGATAGATGTTGTTATATCAGGCACTTTTTGTGCTGGCGTTCAAAATACGGGCATGTACCTTGAAAGATATTTTGGAAAGGAACAATATAGGTTAATAATTCCATTTTGTAATACACCTAATCCCTTTAACTATTATTTAGAGGAATTGGTTCAGCTTAAAAGATTTTTAGAGAATAAAAATAATGTTATTATATCGAACGACAAGTTAATTGAATCGATCAAACTTTATAATAAACTTAGGACTCTATATCAAGAAATAGATAAATTTAGATATCAAGATCACCCCGTAATTTCATTGTCGGATATACAAAATTTAATTCATCATCTTTATTTGAATGGGCCCCGTTTGAATTTAGAAAAAGTTAATGAATTCCTTGCTTTCCTTAAAAACAGAGGCTTACCAGAAAAAACGGGGTTTCGAATATTTTTAGCAGGGAGTGGCGTCCTTTTTGAAGATGAGTTAATCTCTCTCATAGAGAATTGTAATTGTACCATTGCGGGCGACGATCTATTTACAGGATTTGAATTTTATTCATCACAAGTACAACTTAATTCCTCTGATCCTCCATTTGCTCTAGCGGAGAGGTATTTAAAGCGAAATTTATCAGGTAGAATGATGCCCAATTCCTATAGAATTAAAAAAATCATTGAAATCTGTAAAAAGAGAAAGATAAAGGGAATTATTAATAATTATCTTAAGTTTTGCGATTCATATGCAAATACCACTGACATATTTAAGGAACAAATGAATAAGGAAGGAATTCTCGTTCTAAATTTAGAACGTGATTATTCAAAAAATTCAATCGGACAATTAAAAACTAGGATTGAGGCTTTTTTGGAAATGCTGGAGGAGTAAAGGTTAAAATGTCAGTGAATCCCCTTCAAGATTTCGCAATGCAATCGGTCATGGATATTGGGTTGCAATACATTAATGGGCTTAGAATAATCAAAGCAAGTAGAAATGAGGGAAAAAAGATAATTGGAGGTTTTATGCCACCCATGGAATTATGCTTTAGTACGGACCAAACCAAACCTATTTGGCTACCCAGGTTCACGGAATTTCCATTTCAAGGTTTATTTAATGCATTTAATAAATTAAACAAATTTAGGGTTCTGGCACTTTCTGTAAAAATCTGGAATTTATTTCAAGGTATTCTATCTAAAATTTCATCATCAAAAATGTCACCTAATCTCAATAAATTTTCTAGCGCCTTTTCAGGTCTGAACCAGATCTCAGAAACCGCCAACTATGACCGGGATTCCTGTATCCAAATGCGTCTTTGCTATGGAGCTTATCTAAAATATCAACATGAATTCGACTTACTCATGGGAGGATTTGATGCCAATAATTGTTTATATTTTGCCAAATGCTATGAAAGAATTGGTCGACAAAAGCCTCTCTTTTTTTTTCAGAAGCCATATGGAGATAAAAATGTTCCACATGCATTAGAGCTAGTCATCAGAGAATTAGAAGATTTTTTTCAGTTATTGGAAAAATTAACAAATGAATCCATTGATTATGAAAAAGTTAAAGAAAAGATGAGGCTCGTGAACGATGTTAAAAAGATGGCTGCTTTAATTTTAAATCGATATTTTAAGAAGGGTTATGTTCCGCTTCATTGGCCAGCAAGTGTGTTGCTTCATGGCGCGTTTGTAGATTATTTAAGCGATATCAAATTCTTTCATGAAAAATTGCGGTTATTGATTGCGGAAATTGAAGCAAATATAAAAAGCGGAACGATCCGCAACTATAAAAAAGAAGATATACCAAGAATCTTGTTTGTTGGTAGTCCTGGCTTTGATCCTGTGTTAGCTCAAGCCATTGACAATCAAGGGGGCAGTCTTCTCTACATTGACATATTTCCTAACAAATTACGCTATGAACTAATTGATTTATCTGGAGATTTTATCCTGAAGTACGCATATTATTTATTGGGCAGGACGAATTTTACAAAAGGTATAGAAAATTCAATTGACTTTTGGATAAGACAGGCAAGCTTACTCCATGTTGATGGTATTGTTTTTAATGATGTTTGGGGCTGCCGATTCGTTGCACCGAGTTTTAGACTTTTTAAAGATCGCGTGCAAGAAGAATTAGAAATCCCTGTAGTTGGAGTTGGTTTTCACGAAATGGGCGAAAATGTTGGGCAAATCTCCACTCGAATTGAAGCTTTTATGGAATTAGTCAAGTAATTATTAAGCATTTAAAAAAATTATTTAGGAATGAAAGGAGAGAACTTATAAGATGGTTTCCAAGAAGAGCAAAGTAATATTACCGATAATTATGACAATTTTATTCGCAATTTTTTTTATTCCACTTACAATATTCTTGATTAGTTTTTCATCGTTTTTCAAGAAAAAAATACAAGACCTCATCCAGCGGTATGGTTATGGAGCGGTCCTTTATACTATTACGAACAAGAATATCAATGGTTTAATCAATCTCCTTATTCTCGATTTTAAACAAAAGAGATCAAAAGATGTGTGATTTTATTACAAGGGGATGAATATAGTTACTCGAATTGCACTGGTTAAAACCTCACAGGTTATCGATGAATACTACAAAATAACGGTTAATGAAGTACCAGTGCCACCACTAGGTTTAATGTATATTGGGGAGTGTTTGAGGCGAGAAGGCCATAACGTAAAAATTTGTGATCAAGAATCCCAAGGATTATCATCACAAGAAGTACTTAATTGGATCAAGAAAAGAGATCCTGAGATCTTAGGGTTTGGCCCCTACGTTCAGACGTTACCTATGGCATTAAACATTTCAAAAACGGCGAAGGACTGGAATGAAAACCTAAGGGTTGTTTTTGGAAATATTATAGGAACCTTTGCTGATAGGCAACTTCTTTCAAATTATCAATTCATCGATTATTGTCTTCGCCGGGAGGCCGAACTAACCTTTCCCCAATTCGTTAAAATGGTTACACAGAGTGGGAATCCTAAAAATGTGAATGGACTCACCTATCGCGAAAATGGACTGATAAAAAGAACACCTGATCCACCCTTAAATCGCGATTTAGATGCACTTCCAATCCCAGATCGGGAAGCTTTAACCGACTTTGACTATAAAGTCGGTTCAAATAAATATACACTTTTGGCAAGTTCGAGGGGTTGTCCATTCAATTGTAGATTCTGTGCGGTCGGGCTTGTTTCTAATTCAAGGGGTCTTTGGCGCCCACGTTCCTTAGATAACGTACTCGCTGAGTTACATTTCCTGCAAAGTCGAGGATTTAAAGAGTTGGGCTTTGTGGATGATGATATTACCATAAACCCTAAGCGAACTCTCAAGTTATGCCAGCGGATGAGAAAAGAAAAAATTGATATGATTTGGGAATCAGAATCACGTGTAACTCATGCCACAAAAGAGCTCTTACGGACTATGAGATCAGCTGGCTGCACAAGTATTTTATTTGGAATCGAAAGCGGAAATCAAAGAGTCTTGGATTACCTTAATAAAAAAATTACTCCATTAAAGTCAAAATTAGCTGTCAAGAACGCTCGAAAAGCAGGCTTGGAGAATATCGCTGGTTTGTTCATAGTGGGTACACCTCATGAAACTGTTTCAGACATAATTCAGACTATGAAATTTGGTTTGAAGCTTGATTTAACCTTAGTTATATATCAACTATTGTATCTCCCTATCCATTCAACATTATGGCAAGAAGCCGTAAGGATGGGGCTTATCAATGAGGATCGGGACTGGAACCGTAAGATCTATGCAACTGACATTTTTCCAGATGTTGTGAGGCGTGAGATTTTAGAAAAGTTACTCGAGTGGGTACTATCAGAGTTCCTTTCGCGTCCTAAATTCCTTTTAAAGGAAATCTTTAGATCAGCAAAAAGTTCACATCGGCTTCAAATCGCCTTTGATTTCCTAAAAAAATGATTCATTGGAAACTACAAGATTATGTAGAGGGATAGTAAATGTCTTATTACTCCGTTACTCAAATAATTATTAAGCATTAAAAAACCCTATTGAGGTATGAGAAGGAGAGAACTTACAAGATGGTTATCAAAAAGAGCAAAGTACTACTGCTAATAATAATGAAAATTATTCTTGCGATGCTCTTAATTCCACTTACATTAGTTTTGATTGCTTCTTCACGATTTTTCAAGAAAAAACTACATGAACTTTTTAAATGGTTTGGTTATGAACCAGTCGTTTATGCTATGATGACCAATAATGTCAGAGGTTTATTCGATCTTCTTTCTATGGATTTAAATGAATGAGATTAATTGATGTGTGATTTTATTATAATGGGATGATTATCATTACTCGAATTGCGTTTGTTAAATCCTCAGCGATATATGAGGGGGATCACGTACTGGCGCTTACTGGGGAATCTTGGCCCCCTTTAGGTATGTTATATATTGGGGAGTGCTTGAGGCAGGAGGGGCATAATGTAAAAATTTGTGATCAAGAAGCCCAAAATTTGTCATCAGAAGAAGTAATTAATTGGATTAAAAAAAGAGATCCAGAGATCATAGGGTTTGGACCCTACGCTCAATCGTTACATTATGCATTACATATTGCAAAAACAGTGAAGAACTGGAATGAGAACCTAATCGTTGTTTTTGGAAATCTTTTAGCAACCTATGCTGATAGGCAACTTCTTTCAAATCATCAATTCATCGATTTTTGTCTTCGCCGGGAGGCCGAACTAACCTTTCCCCAATTCGTCAAAATGGTTACACAGAGAGGGAATCCTAAAAATGTGAATGGTCTCACCTATCGCGAAAATGGACTGATAAAAAGAACACCTGATCCCCCCCTAAATCGTGATTTAGATGCACTTCCAATCCCAGATCGGGAAGCCTTAATTGACTTTGAATATAAAATGGGTTCAAATAAATATACACTCTTGGCAAGTTCGAGGGGTTGTCCATTCAATTGTAAATTCTGTGCGTGCGGACTCGTTTCTGGTTCGAGGGGTGTTTGGCGACCACGTTCCGTAGATAATGTACTCTCCGAGTTACATTTCCTGCAAAGTCGTGGATTTAAGGAGTTTACTTTTGTGGATGATGATTTCACTATAAATCCTAAGCGAGCTCTCAAGTTGTGCCAGCGGATGAAAAAAGAAAAAATCGATATGATTTGGGGTTCAGAAGGACGTGCATCTTATGCCACAAAAGAAATTTTACGATCTATGAAGGCGGCTGGCTGTAAAACTTTTATAGTTGGAATCGAAAGCGTGGTTCAAAGAGTATTGGATTATTATAATAAAAAAATTACTCCAGCAGAGTCGAAATTAGCTATAAGAAACGCTCGAAAAGCAGGAATAGACAATGTTTTCGGCTTGTTCATAGTGGGCGCACCTCATGAAACCGTTTCAGACGTAATTCAGACCATAAAGTTTAGTTTGAAGCTTGACATGACCGCACCTATATTTCATATCTTATATACGCCTATCCACTCCATATTATGGCAAGAAGGCGTAAAGATGGGGGTTATTGATGAGAATCTTGACTGGAACCGTAAAATTTATGCATGTGACGTTTTCCCAGATACTGTGAGGCGCGACATTTTAGAAAAGTTAGTCGAATGGGCGCTTTTAGAGTTCCTTTCGCGTCCTAAATTCCTTTTTAAGGAAATGCTTAGAACAATAAAGAGTTCAAATCGGCTTGAAAACATCTTAAATATCTTTAATAAATAATCTATTATAAATCACGAAACTCTGTAGAGGGATAGGCACGGGGAATACCAATCCACTCCAATAAGCTTCATAAAAAGGTAAGAGAGTAGGGTTATTTTATTTCTTTGAGATAGAAATAAAGGGCTAAAACGGTGTTGTTGATGATGATGGCCATGGTAATCGAAAAATCAGCCATAAAATTTGGGCTGGAAACTAGTTGAGGATTGAAAAGACTTACGGTATTCGTTATAATCGAGATCATCATCCAGATAATTACAAATTCCAAATAAAGTCGTAAATTTTCCCCTTCTGCTCTCATTACCGCCAGTATATTGAAAATCCCTAAGCAAAGGAGAGTTACACCTACACTTCGAGTCGATACAGGGTCGTAATAGGGGAATCCTAACATACCATAAATTGATTTATAAAATGTTAATGCAGCATATACCAGAGCGGTACCGGCTATTAAGAGAAGAGCGATCTTATAACCTTTTGAAATTTCAGTCATTCATTTTTTCCCTTCATTTTTTCCGTTTAATAATAGTCCCTACAAGAAATCGTACAAATTTGGCATATAATAAGCATATTAGCAGAAAATTTTCTAATTTCTTCTTAAATTTCGACACGGTATCTGGAATCTCACTACTCTTTGTGCCTTTTCTAATCGAATACATAAAGGGATAGTAATAATGAAAATATGGTATGGTAGATACCGTTTTTAAAAAATCTCTAAAAGTCTCACCGGGATAGCCAAACAAAAAATGTGTATAAACCATTGTTTTAGGTGAGATCCTTTTTAATACGTTAATAAATCGAAATACCTTTTCAAGATCATAATTTCGATTCATGAGCTTCAATATTTTTTGAGAACCACTCTGTATTGATATATTAATGTTATCAATCTTGACTTGTCTTAAGACTCTTAGCAATTTATCTCCATATTTTTCAATCCATTTTGGATACAGATATTCAATACCTATTCTCAGGGAAGGGAAGGATTTTCCTATCTGATAAAGTAATTCGATGATATTTGTTCCAATATCTATTCCATAACTACCACAATCATCCGCTATAAGGATAACATAGTTCTCTTTTTGTTCATCTAAATGATTTGTAATATCATATAATATATCCTCGATAGGTCTTGACATTATAGTTCTTTTTGCTTTCTTAATAATACAAAAACTACAGTTCCCTACGCATCCCTCTCCGATTTTTACAAAAAACCTCCCTTTTCCGGTATATCTTTCTGCGATTTTATCAAAAGGAAAGGGAGATAGATTTAATCTAATTAAAAAATTATTAAGAAGTTTAACTAGAAAGACATAGGAGTCTAGTGCTTTATTCCTTTTTATTTTTTGTCCGTCTTGTATGTATTTGAATATTTTATCATTAGAATAAATGTTTCTTTGTTGTAATTTTTCAATTGTAAAAAAATATTTATCTAATTCTTTTAAATCATCAATAATTATGACATCATTATATTTAGCAATTCTCTCTCTGTTTATTTTTGTCAAACACCCAAGAACAATTAATTTAACTTTCTTTTTTAAATTAGTAAAATTCTTAATTAAGACTTCAGAACATTTCTCGTACCAATCTATAAAGCCACAAGTGTTTAAAATGATAAAATCGGCTTTAGATTCATCATGAACTAATTGATGATTATTTGATTGTAAATAATGATAAATTTGACCACTTAAAACACAACTTGGTCTGCATCCAACATTTGTTGAACATAGAAACACGTTATATGGCATCTTATTCCCTAAGTTATACTAATTAAACCATTTTTGAGTAGTCAGTTCTTTTAAATCGGTTTGTTATATCTGCTTTAAAAACCCTGTAGATGGAATAGAAAAAACGCCTCACACCAACTTTTCTAATTATATTCGCCAAATTGTGAGGATTCGAGAAGAATTGGAAATATGCTGAATTCAATAACTTTTCAAACTCTTTGGACATCTTTTTTATTCTATAATCGTAGTCTTCATCTGTTTTCAAATCATATTCGTTTACGATGGGTGTTTTTGGAAATGGATAAAATTTATTAACATTAAATATATCTGGTTTAATCTTTTTTATAAAATTGAGACTATTTTGCACGTGTTCCTTCGTTTCAAATGGAAATCCCATCATCAAATATATAACAAGAAACAAATCCAATTCTTTACACCATCGAGCAACTCTTTCGGTTTGTTTTAATGTAAATCCCTTTCGGAGTTTCTCCATTATATAAGGATCTCCTGTTTCAGGTGTTAATACGATAACCCAAAAACCCGCCCTTCTCATTTTTGATAATAGAATCTTATTAACCTTATCAACTCTAATACCATTAGGCGTGGACATGCTAATATCCACTTTTTCTTGAATCAGTAGATCACAAATTTTTTCAGCTCGTTTTTGATCCATTGTTAAGTTATCATCCCAAAACGCTAATTCACGGACCCCAAATTCTCTGTACTGCCATTTAATTTCTTCTAAAACATTTTTGGGACTTCTGGCTCTCCATTTATGTCCATGAACTTCGTGAAAACAATATATACAATTATAAGGGCACCCTCGTGAAGTCATAATTGTTGATAATGGTTTTCGCTTTTTAAAAATATAATGATATTTTCTTAAATCTACCTGAGATAAATCAGGAAATGGTAAATCATCTAGATTTTCAATTCTTGGTCTTGGCTTTGTTCGAAAAAAGTGGCCATTTTTTCTAATCATCAAGCCATCTGCTTTATCGCCCTCAATGAGATATTTATAAAGGGTATGTTCCCCTTCCCCCATACATATTGCATCAATCGCTTCATTTTGTAGATATTTTTCTGGTACTCCAGTCGGATATGGTCCGCCCACGATTATTTTAATATCTTTATTGAACGATTTAATGTATCTCGCAAGGAATTGAGTATTAGAATAATTAGAAACAGTGCTGCTCAACCCAATCACATCTGGATTAGAGTCGAGGATTTCATGAATTCTTTTCTTCCAATTCTTAATGATGGGGAAATCGTGATAATTTGCATCTATTCCTTTTTGTTTCAAGAATGAAATAATATATAGTCCTCCCAATGGAGGGAATTCTCCCACGGTCTGGAAATTGTTATCCGCATAAATTAAAGAAACTTTGGCGGTCATCTCTTTTCCCTTAAAGCATTTAGAATTTATTTTAATTCTGGGGAGAACCCATAATGAGAACTTTTTTTATAGGTTCCTTGTATTTCTCTAAAGAATAATAGGCTCTATCAAGATTCTCAAAAATCTGAAGATCTAGAGTTTTATCATAATAAATGACGATTTTATTTTGCTTTTCATTAATTCTATTAAAAGTATATCTCAATTTTTCATGAGGGGCGACATTTATCTTTTCCATGAAAGGAAGGTTGCCTTGATTATCTCTAAAATCATTATGTATTAATAGTACTTGCTTTTCATTTGAATAATTAATAACTTGGACATGTATGGACCATATCTTTTCTTTCCAAGTATATTCAATAACATGATCATAAGCATTTTTAATAATATAATCACTATTTTTAGCGCTTTTTAAAAATCTTATTTGATGAGGGGTTTTACATTTGTCACATAATTCTAAGTCCTCATTTATTACGATAGTTCTTCCCCCTTTCCTATCGATAAGAAGATTACCACATTTTGAGCAATAGCCATTTAATCCTTCATCCATGTATGTATTCCCGCTATAAATGTACTTAAATCCATTATCTCGGGCAATTTCTATTGCTCGGTTTATATCAGATAAAGAGGTTCGGCTGAGATTTGTTAATTTGTAATCTGGATGAAATCTCGCGAAATGTAAAGGAGTATCCATACCAAGATTCTCTTTTACCCAATTTATTAATTTATTAAAATGTTTTTTACTATCATTTAGGGTCGGAATAACTAAATTACAGATTTCGATATGCTTGTTATATCTTTTTAGAGTTTTAGCGGCATTTAATACAGGTTCAAGCGAGCCTTGGCAGTATTTTCGATAAAATTCATCTTCCATGGATTTTATGGAGATACTAAATACATCAACATATTGGGCTAGGTCTTTTAAGGGAGCTTCATTGATATAATGATTTGATTTAAACAAGCTAACAATTCCGTACTCTTTTGCGAGTTTAGCAGTGTCCAGTACGAATTCAAACCAACTCATCGGGTCATTGAACGTCCATGATATGACTGATAAATCTAACTTTTTTGCTTTATTTACAATTTGTTCAGGAGTGTAATGATCGAAGTACTCCAGGTTCATCTCTTCTATATTTTTTATTTTGCTGTATTGCCAAGCTTGGCAAAAGCTACAATCAAGATTACAGCCAATTGATCCCACAGCCAGAGCATCTTCTCCTGGATAAAAATGAAAGATGGCATTAGTTTCGATGGGTTCTACAACCATGTAAGTTGATATGCCATAATTCAAATTGAATAGCTGCCCGTCAATATTTTTACGAACTTCACAATATCCAATTTTATTCCTCTCTATCTTGCACTCACGAGGACATAAGATACATTGAACTGCTTTATCCTCTAATTTCTTGAAATATTTTGATTTTTTTATCGCATTCTTACTGAATTCCTTCGTGTTATTCACCACGACAATTAGGAATATTTATCGAATTCCATAATTGATTATTATAACTAAAGGAAGTGTATTTGATTGAAATAATTCAAACCCTTCCCATGCCTACAAATTTCTTTTGAATAACTTAAATAAAAATGTTAAGAATCTTTTTTCATTAATCACTAAAAAAGCAATAAAAAGAATGAATTGACCTCAGAAAAAGATAATTATTTTATAGAATGGAAGGGAAAATATCTTTAATGAGACAAGAAGAAATCGAAACCGCAGCTCAATGGATTGCTAATTCTAAGAGATTAGTGGTTTTTACAGGCGCAGGAGTTAGTACAGAATCAGGACTTCCTGATTTTCGTGGTCCGGACGGAGTTTGGACGCGGCGTGATAAGGGACTTCCCCCACCTCGTTCAAGACCTTGGCATTTAGTTGACCCTAATCCAGCTCATTTGGCAATTGTTGAGCTGCAGGAGTTGGGCTTGCTGGATTTTCTCATCTCGCAAAACGTGGACAATTTACATTTGAAATCTGGGATTAAACTAGAGAAACTCGCAGAATTACACGGAAATACGACTCTGATGCGCTGTCTCGAGTGCGATAAAAGAATGAGTTTTGAGGAAGCAGGGTGGGATCAAAAAAAATGGGGCAAGGGGTATCGCACCTCCCCCGCATTACCAGGACAACCCCGCTGCCCGGTTTGTCAGGGACGGCTCATCAATTCAATCGTCAATTTTGGGGATCCTCTTCCAGAAAAAGACCTCAATGAGGGGCTGCAACATTCAAAAGATTGTGATGTATTTTTGGCCATTGGGTCGTCACTCGTGGTCACGCCTGCTGCCTATATGCCGCAGTTGGCTCTCCAAGCAGGAGCGAAGGTCATCCTCCTCAATAAAGGGGAAACGCCCTTCGATAAAGTCGTGCATTTAAGATTGCATGGCAAAGCGGGTGAAGTCATGACGAGGATTATTGATCGAGTAAAGGAAATTCTTCGTTCTAAGGAATCCTGAGACGTATTATTCAATCGCCTCGTCGCTTGAAACCTTGATTTTTTTATGAACAAAGAAAATAAGCACTCCAATCGCTAGTGCGAAACCGATGAGCAATGGAAGGGAAAATGCGCCTTTAAAAATAGAGTAATGCATATTGCTCCACGTCCAATCTGCTGGAAATGCGAAACCTGCGATTAAGAAAATCACGATCGAATCGATTGCCATTATGAGAAGTAGAAAATTCGTGATGCTCAATTTTAAAGTAGCTCGCGTGGAATTCCCCACCATTTTAAACAATATAGATATAATCAAAATGATAATAGGTACAAAAATTAACCACATTGCCATTCGATAATCACCTTGGATCCAGAAAGCCTCGCCCGGCCAGGGTTGGACTAAATGAAAGCCGCCTTCAACTGCATGCCAATCCATCTCAGTAGCCGCGACCCAAAAAATTAAGTAGCAGAAAAAAATGAGCACGAGTAGCCTAAATGTACTTTTAATACTTGGAAAATAAGCACTAAATGCAATGAAAATTATGAGGACGCCAGTAAAAGTAAGGAGGAGATAGAAGGGAATTTGGTAATTTATAATATTCGTATTTAAATAAAGCATTATGAAACCGAAGTATGCGCCTATAAGAATTGGAATGAGCCATAAAAATCTTCGTTTTTCCTTTGGACTGGAAAAAGATTTGGCTGGCTTTTCTACTTTAGGCTTCCATATGAGTGATGGTACTACAAGAAAGAGGAAAATAGCAGTTGTAGCAATAATAACAATCCAAAGTAACTCAAACGTGTTTACGGATCTTCCAAAATAAATATCGTGTTGAGGTAGCCACGTCCATGCCGTGATAGTGAACGGATTTCGCCCATGCATTGGGTAATATATCATATCCTCAAGGGAGAAGTATGCCAATAAGGGGCCAACAGCTGCAATACGAAAGGCAGTCCAACTTTTATTTGTCTTCAACCGATAGACAATTCCGAATATTAGAAAAGTTATGCTCATTTGCATCGACCAAGCCGTCCAGTATAGGTTGTGTGTCTTGTCCCAAATCTGATTTCCGCTTGCAGCTCCATTGAGACTGAAAATACGAAGCGTCTGGAAATCAACATTCATCGTCGCAAGAATCAAACACAAAATTAGGAGATTAATAGCGATGATTTGCCATTTAGTTGAAGAGGGGCGCGGGAATGTAAGTAATATGAGCAGCATAGGAATGTAAAAAAGGGTATTTAGGATATTTTGAAGCCAGAAATACGTAATATAGATACCAAAGATCCAGAATCCCGATTCACTACTAAGAGGGGGTATTAGATAAATTTCAATTTGAATGATACAGGCTGCGATTATTGCTACTATGAAAATAATAATTTTATAGGTCTTCCAGTCCTCAGTCATTTTCTTTCCCTCAAATATATCATATCTAAATTAATCCTAACTCTTTAGGTGTAGGTTTATAATGGTCTCTGCCTGGCAGGAGAATTTTATCAAGGGCTCTCATGAACCACCACAACAACTTTCTCAAAGGAGAAAATGAACTTTCATTTGGCTTAAAACGGACGACGCGATATTTTTCTGCAAACCGATAACCGGTTGTCTGGAGACCATAAACAAATCGATACATTTTCCATCCCAATTGGGTGCCCCACCTCGAAAAACCTTGAGATACGTGACAGGACATTGCTTTTAAGCCTTTTTCCCACTCCAGGCAGGGAATGCTGTAATTGGTTTTGAAGGAGTGGAAATATAATAGAAGAGGTGGATTTTTGATTTGTTGTAATACGAGATAAATTAACTTGCCAGTGTTAACGTGATCTGTATGAAAATCCAACGTGAAGAGAGGTTCAGGGGCGAAGACAACATCTGGCTTGATTTTTTCTATGTATTCTTTCAAAACATTAAAACTGCGCTTGTTATATGGGAGATATCCGTCAACAAATCCCAACCAATCTAATTTAGCGCCTACAATCTCGGCGGCCTGCTCCATCTCCTTTTCACGGATCAGCGAAATGCGTTTTCCTTTGAACTCGTTGCGTGAGGTTCCGTACTCGTCGCCAGTCATGCAGGCAATGTACACCTCATCTTTTTTCGCCAGCATTACCTCCGTATTCCCGCAACAAAACTCACTATCATCTGCATGGGCGCAGAGAAACAATATCCGCATGAAATGACATCTCTTCACTGGTGCAATGAAATGATCATTCTTCAAAGAGATATTTAATTTTGTGCCCTTAAGAAAAAATGGAAATATATTTATGAGCGATTTTGATTATTACTTAGATCATGCTATGGTTGTACATTGTGCTGTTGGTATTCGCGGTTGTTTTGGCAGTTGCGTGGGTTCGGTATGGGATTAAGGAACATGATAGCCTTGTTCTGGGGGCAGGAATTTTTCAGGTTGGGTTGGGAATACTTTGGACTGTTCTCATCATTGTTACGATATGAACTAAAAATTTGACTAGCCATTTAAGCAAGATGAGGGATCAGAAAAGTGTCAGTTCAGAATTATCTCGCGTTTGATTTCGGAGCACAATCTGCCCGAGCCATCCATGGCAAGCTCGATGCAGGAAAATTAAAGATTTCTGAGGTATATCGCTTCGTGACGGGAGGTATAAAAGTTGGTTATACACTACGCTGGGATATCTTACGATTTTTTGAAGAAATAAAGACGGCTTGCAAAAGATTTACAAGTAAAACTAACGAAGAGCTGCTTGGCATCGGTATTGATTCGTGGGGTGTCGATTTCGTCCTTTTAGATGAAAGGGGGGAATTAGTTTCTAAACCTTATCACTACCGAGATAACCGGACGAATAATATTTATGAGGATGCTTTCAAAGTCGTGCCGAAAGCAGAAATATATCGAACGACAGGTATTCAATTCATGCAAATTAATTCACTTTTCCAACTCTTTTCAATGGTACGGGATAAAGATCCTGATTTGCAAAAAACCAAGACGTTCTTGCACATCGCCGATTTCTTTCACTACCTCCTCACCAAGCGAGTGGCCTGCGAATACACGCTCGCCACCACATCTCAGCTTTATGACCTTGAAAAGTATGATTGGTCGTTTGATTTAATTAAGAAGTTGGGGTTGAACCCAAGCATATTCCCAGAAATAATCCCACATTCCACTGTGTTGGGGCCGCTTTTGCCTAAAATTGCAGATGAGGTAGGAATTAAAGGAGCATCAGTCATTACCCCGGCAACTCATGATACTGGCGCTGCCATCGCTGCGATACCCGCTACGCACAAAGATTTCGTGTATATTAGCTCTGGGACTTGGTCATTGATGGGAGCAGAACTTGCTAATCCTCTCGTTTCAGAAGAATCCCTAGTGAATAACTTTACGAATGAAGGGGGCATCTTCGGTACCATTCGTTTCCTCAAAAACATTTCAGGTTTATGGATATTATCGGAGTGCAAAAAGATTTGGGATTCTGATGGGTCCCAAACCACGTATGCCCAACTCAATGAGGACGCAAGTCAAATGAAACCATTCCAATTCTTTATTGATCCGGACAATCCAGTCTTTCTTAATCCTGAAAATATGATTGAGGCCATTAGACAGTTTTGTAAATCTACAAAACAATCCATCCCACATTCTCGAGGGGAACTTGTACGGTGTATTTTAGAGAGCTTAGCCATGAAATATAAACATGTATATAAAATGTTGAAAAATCTCTTGAAGAAACCTTTTAAAACGCTACATATCATCGGAGGTGGCTCCCAAAATCGATTATTATCTCAATTCGCGGCGAACAGTACTGGGCTCGAAGTTAAGACCGGTCCTGTGGAGGCTACCGCGATTGGAAATATTTTAACTCAGGCGGTCAGTCAAAATAAGCGGATAGATTTATTCGATTTACGAAAAATCGTCATAAATTCTTTCGATATTCAAACCTTATCCCCGCAAGACACCTCCGAATGGAATGAGGTTTATAAGAGATTTGTTAAAATTACTAGTTTATGAGGTTATAATATGGCTAATGAAAAGAAAAATGAGTCAAAAAAAGAGAAGGATGAATCTACTCCGGACTCGAGTTGTTGTTCCTTTGCAAAAACCACAGACTTGTTGGAAAAGCTCTTGGGGCAATCCCTAACCGAGCCTGAACCTGAAGCGATTGATGCCTCTTGTGATTGTGGGTGTACTACGCATGCTTCTGCGGAACCAACTGAGCCCATTCAGGATCCGAAAGAAATAAAGGAATACGTAAAAAAGCGGTATGCTGGTCTAATCTCGCAACCTGTTTCATCCTGCTGTGGTCCTGTCGCTTCTAGCGATTCTCCAGTGAACACGTCTACTTTCCAGATCGATCTTGGAGATAAACGTAAATTTGCAGAAAAGCTGGGATATACAGAAGTTGAATTAAAAGACCTACCGAATGATGTCACGGATATTTCATTCGGCTGTGGGAATCCTACTGCGATTGCAGAGCTCAAACCAGGAGAAGTGGTCCTTGATTTAGGCTCTGGTGGGGGAATTGATGTCTTTCTTGCCGCAAAAAAGGTGGGCACAACGGGAAAAGCAATTGGGCTGGACATGACACCCGCCATGATCGAGAGAGCAAATGCCAATGCAGAAAAAATTGGTTTATCTAACGTTGAATTTAAATTGGGTGAGATGGAAGCGATACCACTTATTGATGAATCCGTCGATGTGGTCATTTCAAATTGTGTTATTAATTTAAGTCCTGATAAAGCACAAGTTTTTCGCCAAATTTTCAGAGTTTTAAAGCCAGGTGGACGGCTAGCAGTATCTGACATCGTCTTGAATGGTGAATTACCCGATTTCATTAAGCGCGATTTCGAGGCATGGGCAGGCTGTGTTGCAGGAGCACTCCAAGAGGGAGATTACCTCCAAAGGATAAAGGATGCTGGATTTGAGGACGTTAAAATTGAATCAAAGCGGAGTGTAAAAGAATTAACTTATTCGATCAAACAAAATCCGGAAATTTTAGAAAAATTGAAACAAGAATGGGGTTCCAGTCCTGAGGAACTCTTGGGCAGAATCGTGAGTATTAAAGTTAAAGCATTCAAACCAAACTAATTTTTTTTCCGATTTTAAGCCCCCTACTTCTTTCTTTTTTAAGATTATAGCAAAGCATTTAAATCAATTTTTTGAATTAACGATAATCATGGTTCAAGTAAAAATTCCATGGGCTGCATGGACAGATATTAAGGAGCATACTTTAACCTTTCCAGATTCGTGGAACGTGCAGGAATATCCAATCCAGAATGCTGAAGATATTTCCGATAAAAAAGTTCGGCAAGCCATTGCCACTCCCATTGGGACTAAATCTATTTCTGAAATTGCTGCAGGTAAAAAAAATGCAGCTATTGTAGTCGATGATATGACGCGTTTAACTCCTGCCTACCGCATTGTACCCTTCGTGATTAAAGAATTGGAAAGCGCAGGCATTCACCAAAAGGATATCGTCATAATTATTGCTTTAGGTGCCCATCGCCCCATGAGACGAAGTGATATGATTAAAAAGTTAGGGGAATCCATTGTAAATACCATGAATATTCAAAATCACCATCCTTATGAGAATTTGGTCGATTTAGGAGTTACTGAAAGTGGAACACCTATCCATGCTAACAAGACATATTACGAAGCGGACGTGAAAATTGCGGTGAGCGGTGTCATTCCCCACCCCTTAGCAGGCTATGGGGGAGGAGCAAAGATAATTTTGCCAGGGGTGTGTGGAATAGAAACTTTGGAAGCTAATCATCGCGCTGGTCTGGAGGGAGGGAGTAGTGGGTATGGCTATGTCACGAAGGCACGTCTAGATATTGAAAGTACAGCAGAAAAAGTCGGACTAGACTATAGTATAAATGTAATATTGACAATGCGGGGTGGGATTGCAGGGATATTTGCAGGACATTTTATTGATGCACATCGAAAGGCAATGGAGCTTGGAAAAAAAGTGTATGCAACCAAAACTCCACCTAAAGGAATCGATATCGGGATTTTTAACCTGTACCCAGAAGACACGGAGCTGAACCAAGCTAATAAAAGTTTCAATTATATTCTGTCCTCAAAGACATTCCTTACTAGAAAGGCTACAGTTCTAGCAACCGCGGCGTGTACGGAAGGCCGTGGCTATCACGCATTAATGGCAGAAACAGGCGC
This sequence comes from Candidatus Helarchaeota archaeon, assembly GCA_013375455.1. The sequence continues at coordinate 91,307 of JABXJT010000006.1, forward strand.
TAAGTTATATACGAACTGGGGAAATCACATCCTTTGGGAAATAATTTTTAGGAAACGACGTTTTGCCTTTTTCTCACCAAATGTTAATGAAGCCGATATTCACCATATTTTCCCGGAAACAACAATCTTTTCGCGAAATTGGGATGTTCTAATTGATAAGTTGCGGGAAATCCATGGTGATGCAGCCAACGTAGCTGTTTTCCCCTGTAGCATTTCAGTACCTGAATAAAAGAAAATTCTTATACTCTATGTTAATTCTCATTTTACAGCAATGTATAACTTTTGTTGAAGACGTCACCTTTTGGGACGAATCTAAAGTGACAAAAATTAATATTATTGGTTCTGGCGTAGGCGGCTCTAGAGTGGGCGCACTTCTCGCAGATGGCGGTTTCGAAATTCTTCATTCTCATTTTTGGGCAAGAAGTTGTTTACCCTTTTCCCGTCCCTCCGTGGTGAGATAATACAGTTTCGTGGGCCCCGAAATCTGGAGCTTGATGAACTTATCGACGATCAGGTTGAGATACTTAGGGATTGTGTTTTGATTCACCCCGATCCGCTCCGCGATCTGATTGATGTTCAAGGAGGGATTTTCCACTTGGTACAGGCACGTTACGATAGCGTCGAGATATAGTGTGAATAATCCTGATTTGATTCTTAGATGTTCTATACCTTAAAGGATTTGTTATTACAAGCATTATATTGAGATTTTCGTAGAATTACGAATTTCTTAAAGATATATGTTTAAATACTTAATATATGAAAAATATAGATGAATATTATTAAAATATTAATAAGAATTGTTTAGCAAATAAAATAGGGGGTCTGAAATGGCTCTCGGGGACGCGGAACCCGCCTTTCTCATTTTGAGTAATAAAAATTCACTTTAAAAGGTAATGAATTTGCAGCTTGATGCATTTGGAATCGTGAGTTTAATTCTAATACTGGTCATTTTTAGCGTTTTCATCTTTTTTTACATCCTCGTCTGGAAAACAGAAGAGGTCCCACTCACCCACAAGATTCTTTATGGCGGGCTATTCGTGCCCATTACGTTCTATCTTTTTTTCGGTATTCTCTTTCAGTTCGTTGAAGATCATGCCTTGTCCTTCCTCATCTATGTTCTTATTGCCGGTCAAATTTTAATAATCATGATTTCGGACAGTTCGGGCGATGAAACGGTGCGAAAACTTCGGTTCGGGCGATTTTTTCTGTATTCAATTGGGTTTGCCATAGGGCTTTTTGCATTTTTTGTCCTTTATTTCCTTGTTTTCATATTCGTGATTGTTTTTGGAATTTCTCATATAAGCACTTGGCATGTTGACAGGATGGTTTTGGTTATGATAGTTGGGATTATCATATTTCTCTTTTCACTGTGGGGATTTAGTAAAGAAGAAAAATATGGGACGGAAGGGAAAATGAAGGGGACTGCTTTATTTTGGGCCACCATGGTACTATGGGCGTTTTCGTTAGTAACAATTATGCTAGGATTATTTACTGTTATCGATCTAATATTCTTTCAACAATATGGTCATTATCTCATCATCAATATTGAAATATTCCCTGACTATAATTTTTTAGCCGGTGCTTCATACTTTCCCATTGGAATTGTTCTATTTATTTTGAGTTGGAGGAAGATTAGGAGAGATCATCGCTATCGGAAGCAATTTTATTAGGATTAAAAAATATTGATGGATGAATTCAGATAATTTTTCCCATTCGGGACGGATTTTTGGGTCGCGGATATCTTTCTGCTCGAAGTCTCTTAGTTTCGCGGCTAATCGACGAGTTTCCTCACGCAGTAGATCCCACTTTGGAGCGTGGGGTTTCAGTAAGCGATTCAACCACTGGATTAATTGGTCGAGTTCTTTATATTTAAATATTAAGAGCAACAAAGCCGTATCGATGAATTCGTTCCCGATCAACCCAAAAAGCTTGAAGATTAAAGTTATTAGATGGTACTCTTTAAATGGTTATTTTTTAATTATGAGATCTATGAAAATAGCATCTAAAAGAGTATCCATTTCAAGGATACGCCGCTTCGATCATTAAAATTATTGAGAAGTTTAGTTCCAACAAAAATATTCTTTAATATCTCAATATACTTAAAACAGTGGAATCGTTAAATGAGAACGGTTATTCATTTTTTTAACCGAGAAAAAGAACATAACAACTATATAAGCAGGATTAAAAGTGAAAAAAATTAATATTGTTGGTTCTGGCGTAGGCGGCTCCGGAGTCGGCGCACTCTTAGCAAATGCTGGTTTCGATGTGGAACTTTTCGAGAAAAATTCTCTCCCTGGAGGGCGATTTTGCACTTACGAGAAGGAGGGATTCAACGTTGATGTAGGTTGCCATATCATTGGTAACTGTGAGAAGGGAACTCTCGGAGAGATCCTTGATCGGATCGGCATGCCAATTCAATGGGCACATGTGAGAAAACCAGGACCAATTATTCATTTTAATGGAGAATACATCCATTTCCCACGCGACCTTCCTAAATTGAACCTACCGAAACAAGAGGTAAAAGGTCTTCTCAACATGTTTTCCGAAGTTATCCAAACCCCGGAAGACAAAATCGAAGAATATGATGATATTGACGTCCATTCTTTTGTCTCCAAGTATTCCACCGATCCACGGGTTCGGTCCTTGTTTGCGCTTTCATTAGGAGTCATGTTTGTAGCGCCAGATTTTTTAGCTTCTATGGGTGAGTGGATTTTTGCCCAAAGAGAACTCCAAGAAAAACGAAGTCTGGGCCTTCCGATTGGAGGATGCATTTCCGTGCCAAAAACCTACTGTAAGGGTATTGAAAAGAATGGTGGAAAAATTCACTATAATACACGGGTAAAGCGAATCGTCGTGGAGGATAATAAAGCGACTGGTATTGAACTAGAGGACGGAACATTTGTTGCATCTGATATTGTAATTTCAAATGCTGGGATAAAACCGACTGTGAACGATTTAGTTGGGAAAAAATTCTTCACCCCTGAATATCTCAAATTAGTTGATTCCTACCAATACTCCTTCGCTACCCTCATGGTTAAGGTGGCATTAAAACGGAAGATTACCGATCAGAAATTCATTTGTTATGTCTCTGGCGAGAATCTTGAAGAATTTGCAATGGATGTATTCGAGAAGGGAATCCCTGAAAAACATGTGATGGCCATGGTCCCCATCATTTCAAATTTAGACCCATCCACAGCTCCAGAGGGAAAACAACTATTAATCGCGGGAGCAGGTGCCCCAACTGGTCCAGAACAAGGGGATTGTAATTATGAGAAGTGGGCAGAGGCCATACTCAATTCTTTGCGGGATATCTGGCCTAATATTGATGATGACATCCTGTGGGTTGATGTGACAACACCAGCCGATATCAATAAATATGCGGGAAAGGACGGCGTGGTCGTTGGAATTAGCCAGATCGTCGGACAGGTGGGGAAAAATCGACCGAAGCAGGAGTTACCCATCGAAAATTTGTGTTGTTGTGGGGCAGATACGGGGGGCCGTCATATCGGTGTTGAAATAGCAGGAGAGAGCGCGCTACGGCTCTTTGACAAGTTAAAAGATCAGAAAAAATAAAACAAGGTATATTATAATGGCATCTGAAGAAAAGGAAGAAGCTCCCATAAAACAACAGAACATGTTATTATATGCCATCACCAATTTTGGTGTATTCTTATTATTTAGTTTTCCACCAACCTTCCTTTATTATTTCTTTACAGATCCAGTCGCGAGTGGAGGCTTAAATTTCAATGTTCAAGAGGATGCTATTAGGTATCTCCTCATCGCAATTGGGTTAATTATTGGAATTTTTGCCGGTCCGTTATTTGGTTACTTGAGTGACCGCACACGAACCCGTTTTGGGCGCCGACGAATTTGGATGGCAATTTTTGGACCTTTGATGGCGTTCTCTTTTGTTATGCTCACCATCCCCTTCGGGCGAGAGTATTTTTTAACGCCTGAATCCGCGACTTTTTACCTCATCATTGTATATATCATATATTCCATCTTTGTAAATGCCTTCAACACGCCTTATGGAGGACTCATGGCGGATATTACGACTCCTGAGAACCGGTTAGAAATGTCAGGAATGTTTAATATTTTTGGAGCGTTGGGTACCGCCTTGGGGTTGTTTCTTCCAGTAATCATACTTAGCTTCACCAATTCATGGGTTATGGTCACTCTCGTGTATGGGTTAATATTGCTAACGACCAGCTTTATCACGCTCTTTACCATAAAAGAACCACACGCAATCTCTGACACATGGCATAAAATAAAAAAAATCCCTTTTAGAGAAATTTTAAAAAATAGAAAATTCGTTATCTTTGAATCTGCCCAGTTTTGTTGGAATTTAGCCTTTAACCTCGTGCTCGCGGCGCTTCCCGCCATTGCCGATACGGTTTTCGGCTTAGGAACCGCCACTGAATTTGGAATGATGGCAGTCATTCTCTTGTTAATATTAGGAATATTCTTTTTTATGTACATGAGAAAAGGTGATCAATGGGGAAAACAACGAACCATGACCTTTGCGTTGATCTATTTAGCGTTTGTAATCCCCTTAGGAACTTTTATATATTATACGCGCCTAATTCTTCCCATCCCCATCCTAATTCAGGGGGTTATCTATATTTCGATGATAGCAGTAGGGCTTTCGGCTATTTTTGTATTTCCTATAGCAATTCTCTTGGATATCATTCGAAAGGATCAAGAAGCTTCATACATGGGCGTGAATGCCATTTTTATGAATGCATCAGGTGCTGTAGGGACTCTAATTATTTTTGGGGTAACTGCAACTTATGCGGAAGATGCATTTTTCATCGTGGCGCCTATTCTAGGGTTTATTTTACTCATTGCAGGGGCAATTTTTCTTATCTTTCCCTTGTACGACAAAAAATCCGGAATGACTGGTACTCAAAGTCAGTCCTAGTTCCAATATCCTTAAAAAACGAAGCAATCCAACGTATTCTTATGACATTACCTTTAGAAGGAATCCGAATTTTAGACTTATCACGCCTCTTACCTGGACCGTTTGCTTCGAAGTTACTCGCGGATTTTGGAGCTGAAGTTATTAAAGTAGAGGATCCGATTCAGGGTGATTATGTTCGCTGGCGAACTCCTCATTTCATTAAAGGCGAAAATAAACAAAGCGCTTTATTCGTTGCCTTAAATCGAAATAAAAAATCGATAATTCTTAATTTAAAAGATCCGAGGGGACAAGAAATCTTTTATAAACTAGCGGAAACGGCCGATGTCATCTTTGAAACCTTTCGCCCGGGGGTTGTAAATAAACTCAAAATCGATTACCAAACTATTAAGAAAATCAATCCACAAATAATTTATTGTTCCTTGACGGGGTTTGGGCAAAATGGTCCGTATAGGGATTTACCCGGACATGACGTGAATTATCTCGGTGTAGCTGGAATTGCAAGCTTAACAGGGGAACCTGAACTCCCAAAATTGATGGGGGTTCAAGTGGCGGATATCGGCGGTGGAGGATTAAATGCAGCGCTAGCGATACTCATGGCAATCATAGCTCGAAATAAGACAGGAAAAGGTCAATACGTTGATGTTGCGATGCTCGATGGGGCAATGACTTGGCTAGTATATGCATTTCCAAGTTATTCGGCATTAAAAGATCTGCCCGTGCGAGGGGACGGCCGTTTGAGTGGAGGACGACCAGGCTACGGTATTTACAAAACTAAAGACGGAAAATTTATAGCTGTTGGCGCGCTTGAACAAAAATTTTGGAAGAATCTCTGCACTACCATTAATCATGATGATTTGATTGAAGCTCATAGACCAACAGGTAAATTGAAAGACGAAATAAAAGAAATTTTTAAAGAAACTTTTTTAACCAAGACGCGAGATGAATGGTTTGAAATATCGAAGAAAGCCGATATCTGTATTTCCCCCGTGTATGAAATAAATGAAGTAATGGATGATCCTCAAGTAAAAGCACGGGAAATGATCCTTGATTTTGAGGATTCACGGGTGGGTACTATTAAATACTTGGGAATGCCATTCAAACTCTCTGATACCCCAGGGACGATTCGAATGCAATCACCTGGATATGGTGAACATACAGGTGAAATCTTACGTTCCCTCAATTATAGTGATGAGCAAATTCAGGACCTCCTTAAGGAGGGCGTTATCAGTCCCAACCCCATTGAAAAAAAAGGAGAATGAAATTTAAGGAAGTTTAACAATGAAGATTGGAATCTTTTCGGAGTGTGTCGTTTACAACCCGCCGTTCCCTGCTGGGGTTGCCCGATTCTTTAGAGAAATTACCACTGAACTAGCCCGCCGGGGGCACGAAGTCCTCCTTTTCGAACCCCGCGGACATTCGAATCAACCTAAAATCGAAGAAATCAAAGATGGTATCACAATCTATCGGGGTTTCTCCATTGCTTTGCAGAAATATATGAATTTCCCCGTTTGCATTCCTATAAAGGAAATGATTACTAGTATTCCCTTTTCATTAGATGTCGTGCACGCCAACAATTCGGGTATCGGCGTCTTGGCTGCAATAATTTCTCGCCGTCAAAGGATCCCCCGCGTCATTTCTTACCATACTCCATTAATTCACTATACGAGTTACGCTCCACTCCCGCTTTTTTTCTTACGAAGTACGCGACTGGTCAATCGGCTCGAGAGTTTGGTCTATAATATATTCAATTTGACCATCGTCCCTACTCAAGGTGTTAAAAATGAGCTTCAGCGGCGGGGATTTAACGGACCCTTCGGGTTTTTCCCCACTTGCCTTGACCTCCAAAGCCTTCCCAAGCCCTCCTCTCAAGAGTGTGACGTGTTTCGACAAAAGTATGCGCTTTCTGGTAAAAAGGTTATACTATTCGTGGGAAGAATGAGCCCTGAAAAGAAAATTGAAGACGTGTTACAGTTAATCCCAGATGTCGTAAAAAAAGAACCTCTAGCGCACTTTCTAATGGTCGGAACTGGCCCTTTCTTAGAAGATTATAAGAACCTCGTCCGCAAATGGCAGTTAGCTCAGAATGTGACCTTCACTGGATATCTTAGTGATTTCGATCTTTTCACCGCGATGCATGTCTCCGACGTCGGCTTAATTTTTGCCGATGATGCCCAAATCTTCGATATGACTATACTCGAGTATTGGTCTAGTGGGTTACCGCTCATCATTAGGAAAGCAATGGGGATTGAAGAAGTAGTGAAGAAGGGAACTGGATTATTATTTGCCGACTGGAGCGAGGCGATAAATCACATACTGACCCTCCTGCAAGATGACGCCCTTCGCGATGAAATGGGGAAGAATTGCAGGAAAATGGTAGAACAACGCTATGATATTCGAAAGACTATTGTTCAACTTGAAAAATTATATGAATCACGTTGACCCGGAAATGATGGACACGCCTGAAATCATTTAATCAAATAAATCCCCGCATTCGTCGCTGCACCTCATCAAGCACAATCCCCTCAGGTGATGACCTGTTTCGCCTGGGTCCTTTTTTCTTCGCGCGTTTTTCCGATCTTTTAATGCGATTGGGATCTAGGAATTTAGGCGCATGGTTTAGGAAAGAGTCTGCCATTTTATTGGAAGCCTCGACAAGCCATTCCGCGGTCGGGGGTCGGAAGCCCCAATAGGCAGAACCTGGTGCTGACTGAAAAGTTAGCGGAAGCGGTATAATCCCTTTTGAAAGGCGCTCTTCAACTCCCTTGAGAAGGGTCGACATTGGCTCGATACCCACTACAATGCACCCCACTGAGCGCCCAGGTCCGAATACCTCAACGGCTGCTTCCTGCGCCTTCTTCCAATATGCGTGGGGCTTGTATTGGTTCTTACCTGGGCAGATCGCAGCGAAGTACGCCGAGTCCATCACCTCTATGTCAATACTGGTGGCTTGGATGCCCATTTCCTTCCACTTATACATATCTGCGAAATCCTCAGGTGGGTAATGGTTATATACTAAACGGATCTCCTTTAATGTCTCCTCCCCAACATATTCCCGAAGTGCTGATAATACGATCCCCATTCGTTCTAGATACTCTGGTCGATGACGCGGCGGAAGTGCACCCCCACTAATGGCAATTGTTCCTCGCCATCCATAATCGGTGGCAATTTGGACTGCTTCCCCTTGGTATTTCGCCCATTCCCTCAATGTATCCTTTGGGAGCATGATTATCTTTTTGGATATAGATGTGGCGAACAGATTACAATAACGGCAACCGCGATTAGAGTTGTAATTCATACAAGAAAGTGAGAAAACAACGTTGATAATCTCTTCTGAAGCAATTGGCATTGCGACTTCAATAGGCATGCCGTTAGAAAGTTTTTCGTTCAACCATTCAGGTTTTTCAATAGGTCGACAGGTAGCTAGAACCTCTCCTCCATCAGATATAGTTGCTTTGTTCTCGCCAACCACTGTGAAGTCTAGACGTGAGTGCTTGTTAGGGCGTAAAATCACTTGGAGTTCACTCTCATCGAGTATGACCCTAGATCTGCTGGCACCATCGGATAGTTTTCGTATAGGTGAGTTATAATACATCTCCAAGTACTCCTCTATGTTATTTAGATCAGCATCCTTTGGTACCTCAATATCACGGAGTTTTCCTTCTTTCGCCTTCGTATAAATCTCAAGGATGTCATCGGGAATAAACCCAGTCGCGTCATGTATACAAACTCCCTCAGAAAGCATTCTAGCCTTGATGTAAATGTCCTCTTTCGTTATTTTTTTCTTAACCAATCTGATCCCTTCTGAACAGAATAAAAATTAATTTACATGGTTGATTATTTACTTTTTAGGGTGAATTCATTAAAAAATTTTCAGTATTAGAGGTTCCATCAGACTTCTTTATCCCTTCAACTTAAAAACTTATACAAATCGGTTTAAATAAACTACTAAAGAAGTGGATAGATAGCTTGTATCATTAACCAAATTGGCAGAAATGCAAATGTGATACCGAGTGGATTAAGGACATTATCATCAATGGGCAAGCTTAGAACATCCAAGATAAAGAAAACTAACGCTGCTACACCTGCGAATGCTAATGGAATGAGATAATCGATTGATGAGATATAGGGATTAATAAGAAAACCAAAAAGAAGAATAAAAACAAACCCGATAATAAATGCTACCGATGATCCTGCAATGTAGCCTTCCACTGATTTTTTCCCGCCTCTGGGAAATTTATGTTTGCCCCATCGTTTTCCGACTACGGAAGCTGCGGCATCTGCAAGTGCGGCAATTATACCAATGGAAGCGACTAGTGAGAGGGGAAGGAAGAAGATAGCCGGAACCATTCCTAACACCATATCAAAGGTCGCAGTAAAAGACCCAATCTCGTGTTTCTTCATAGCACTTGCGAACATACCCGTAATTTTTGGGGGCATCCACTCAAATTTTAGCAATCGCACGATATCAGTAAATGCAAATAAGAGTAAAAAGATGGATCCAATCGACAATATCAATGTTAAAGATAAGGTTTCATTAACTACAATTTTCCCAATTAAAACACAAATGAGAATTACAGTTGGGCTGATTAAATGGAGGCTTTTCCTCGCGGTATCATGCTTGAGATCATCAAAAGTTGCCTCAAATTGCTGTCGAAAATGATCATGATCTCGTTTTTTTAAGGCTTCATCATCGCCTGCCTCACGTAGTTTTCGCACGATCAGAATTTGTGAGAGCAGTAAAACTGCTAAGAAGATTGAGGTTGCAATTATAACGATGTTTATTAAAAGAATCATTGAGGGAGGGATTATTGGAGGAAATAAAATGGCAGCCACCAGGAATAAAATCCCTAAACTAACCTCCGTGATGCGGCGTTCCAATGGTTTTTCTTTTTTCCTTGTTTTAATGCAAAAAGCGAAAATGGCAATTGCGAAAATGGTAAATACAATGAGTAATGGAAGGGTTTCTGGATATGCGCCCCAATTCTTTGCTTCAACCAATATCTTTTCACCTATCGATAAACTTCTTATTCAAAGTTTAATAAATTATTCAAACGATTAGAACTCATTAATGGATCTGAGGGACAAGCTATGGCGGCTGTAAAAGAAAAATTTTCAATGGTGAATTTTATTGAAGAGGTTTGCGATGAGATTGGTCCCCGCTTAGGCACGTATAGTAAAGAAAAAGAGGCAGGCTTAAAGATAAAGGGGATTCTAGAAAAAGTTGCTGATGAAGTTGTTTTGGAGGATTTTACCTGCCATCCAGCTGCCTTTCTAGATTTTGCCAAGGTGGCATGGTATGTAGTTCTTGGAGGGACCGCGATTTTTTGGTGGCTACCGATAGTTAGTTTTTTCCTTTTTATCTACGCTTTTACAACATATCTTTTCGAACAAAGGTATCTGAAAGAATATGTAGATTTCCTCTTTCCAACAAAGACTGGAACGAATGTTATTGGAAAATTGAAACCCTCGGGAAAACCAAAACAGATTGTCATTTGCAGTGCGCATCATGATAGCGCCTATGAGTTTCCGTTGTTTAGAAAATTTAAACATAAATTCGGTATTTTAGCGTATTTTACTACTTCAACAATGATTTTGGGCACCCTTGCTGCCATTTCAAAGTTCCTCCTTGATATCCTTATGATCTCATCCGTGATCTCGAATATACTTTTGCTCTGCCTTCCCCTTCTCAGCTGTGTATTGACCGGCTATATGAGTTTCAACCTGCGTTCGAACTTCGTGATCCCGGGAGCTAACGACAATCTCTCAGGAGTTGCGGTCGTGCTAGCACTCGCACACCATTTCGTAACCCAACGATTAAAAAATATAGAACTTTGGCTCATTTCTTTCGCCTGTGAGGAATGCATGCGCGGTTCCAAGCGATTCGTGCAGAAGCATTATGAAGAAGTAAGAGATAGTAAAACCGTTAATTTTGATATGGTCGGAAAAGGAGAAATTTGTATTATCTCAAAAGAGCGCTATTTTTCGGCAACTCTTTCTTTCGATTTAGCAAAAGAATTTCAAAAATCAACTGATCTTCCGATTAAAGTAAATCATTTTGGTGGTTCAGATGCCGCTAATTTTTCAAAGAAAGGACTTGAAGCCATAACTTTAGCAGGATTGACTCCTCACAATTATTACCACACTTGGCATATCTTGGGCGATACACCTGAAGTCATCGAGAAGGAGAAATTGGATAGGACCCTGCAAAAAACGATAAAATATCTTAAAGATCTTGATTCGACGCTCTAATCAATAGCATTAATTCAAGCTCAGTTTTAAAATCATTTCATCCTGAAGTGGAAATGCTTAATAACAAATTCTCTTTATTCCTTTTAACATTCAATGAATGTTTCTAACGAATGAAAATTTGAAAACAGAAATCATCAGAAGTGACTTCAATTGGTTAAATTGCAATTACCTAAAAATTTGATTAAGTGGCTCAAACGAGGCTTATTGATAATCGGTTTAGGATTAATCGCAGTAGGTCTGCTACTGAGTCTTTACTATAACGTGATTTTAGCACCTTGCACCACGAAAGATTTTTCGTTGAAGACAGCTCCTGAACTTTCCGTGTTCGGAGAGCAAATAGACTTCGATTGTAAGTTATATGAACCCTTGCCTGAGTATAATTTTTATGGAACTCAAAGACCAGCGTTAGTACTCGTGCATGGTATTCTTAGTTCGAAATTATATTTCCATGGACTCTCTTACGAGTTCTCTAAACGGGGTTTCGTGTGCTTAACAATCACTGCCAATGGACATTCTGCCAGTGGTGGTGCCTTCACGCCCACGTGGGAAAATGTAACTTTATCTGCCGTGAAATATTTACGGGAAAGCAGTTCGGTGTTGGATATTGATATCAATAAAATCGGGCTTTTTGGGCATTCTATGGGATCTTTCGGTGCAACAGTCGCTTCTATCCTAGATCAAGAGTTGGGAAATTTCTGGATCAATGCCACCATTGGGATGGGTGGCCCCTTCTTGAATATAACGGAAGGGTTTGGAACCGGATTAGCCCACATACTAAATAACACTATGGTTTATCCCGATATATGGTACGATCCCCAAGTTGCTGTAGATAACGCGGTTATTGAAGGACGAACAAACCTCACACGACCGTATAACTATATGAACATCATTGGTAGCGAAGACGTTGCGTTTAGTCAAGATAGCGCCTATGAACTGGTGTATGGTATGAGCACGCCTGGATTTTGGGCGTCTCAGGGTGTTGGAGATCATACACAAATCATTACGAGCAAGACTTATGGGACGTTCAATGGGAGCGCCAGACGGCTGGTCGTCATTCCAGGAGTTGGACACGGCTTGGTGGGTCAGGACGAAACTACGGTTATTGAGGCTGTTGGCTGGTTTGAACAATGCATGAAATTAAACGAAACTGCCGAGTATCCCGGAGCTCTAGATCCCGCTTCCGTCAAAATAGTAGGTTATTCCTTATCTGGAATGCTAGCTGGCTTGGGAGGGTTTATTATATTCGTTCCATTGATAGCATATTTCGGCGATTGGCTAAAACCGAAAATGGTCGTCCCAGAGAATGCGATGAAAATGGAAAAGAAAGATAAGTGGCGAATGATTTTCATCTATGGCATTGTTTTTGTCGGCATTTCGTTTTTAGCTGGATTGATGATTACGGGGTTGAATCTCAATGCACTCCTTGCCACGGACTTCTTAGTATCTAACTTTATAGCCGTGCCACTACTCATCCAAGGACTGTTAATGATTCCGGTAGTCATTCTGCTTATTTGGTATGAAAAGCGGAAGTATAACTTGAAATTAAGTGACTATGGGCTAATAAAAGATGCGAAACCTTACCTCAAAGCTGCCCTCTACGCTGTCCTCCTCTTCCTCGTCCTTTACGTCACGTTGAATTTGGCAGCATCCTTTACAATACATAACCTTTTCATCTGGCGGATAGCAGGATTCCTCGAACTCTTCCTCTACCTCTTCGTGGGCGTGCTTGTCTTCGAAATCATGTTTCGTGGAATGATTCAAAATAAACTCTACAAATACAAGGATGATTCCAGCTTCATTCCCACTCGCTGGATGGAGCTTTTCAAAGCCGCTCTGATCACGGGAATTATTGAAGGCTTGGCCTTGGGCATAATGATCACGATGATGCTAGCAGCTGGAGGCTTTGACGTTTTCGCAGCTGATTATGGAGGAATGATCCCTCCGCATATGGGAATCTCCTTATCGTGGCTACCTCCAATGTTCATCCTACTCCCTGTGGCAATGATCTTCGTCGAGATGGGCTTGGGCTTTCTAAGGGCGGGACTCTTTCGGGAATTCAACCGGAATTTTATTGCCAGTTCATTATTCGCTGCGTTAACCCTAGCTTGGCTCCTGTCGGTTTTACTGCCTGCCATCAACCCGTATACCCCCCGGTTCGTCTTCATGACTTGAGGAAACAAGTCTTTTTTTTCCCCTTTTTTTATACCTTCTGCATTATGAAAAACCCTGAATTGAAAGCTTTAGATTTGGCTTTCACCATGTTTATCTCATTTTGATACTTTTGAAATATCTTAGGGGCGCCTGGATCATCTTTATATTTCTTGCGTAGTTCTTCGATTCGAATTTCTAAAGGTGCATAATATTCTTTCCACCAAGCATCCTCGGGTAACGAAAAAGAATCTACAAGTTTATAGCCATAGCTAGGTAGCTTCTTAAGTTCAATTTTAATATTCATGACTACATCATGGATAACCAGAAAACCTTTATTTTTAAGTAATCGATTACATTCCTTAAAGCTTTTTCTGTAACCAATTAAATTTAATACACCCTCCGCCCAGATGATGTCAAAGCTTTCATTTGGGAAATCTAACTCCATTAAAGACGCTTTAATGGTCTTTATTCGCTTTGAAAAGCCTTCTTCTTCAATCTTTCTATTCAGTTCCTCTAAGGCCGCTTGATCGACATCGATTCCTATGACTTCCCCCCTACTTAACCTTGCTAATTCAATGGTAGGGACTCCAGACCCACACCCAATATCAAGAATGCGCGGTTTATCCAATTTCGGGAGCATTTGAAATGCTTTTCTTGTATATTTAAGAAAAGATTCTCTAAAATGATCTTCATTTATCTCAAGTAATAACTCTTTAGACATCAATTCACGTTCCAATATTTCTTAAGAGCCTAAAACTAAGCAATTAATAGGTTAAAAAAAGGTGGAAGGTTTTTTATACCTTCATTTCTTCTTCTCAACAATCCATTCGCAGACATCGTCGCCTTTCGGCATTAACTTTGTCATCTTCCAGACATAATCCGGGTTAATTACTTCTATCATGCCATCGACTATGTTTTGAAATTGCAAGCAAGCCTCGGGAATGCATTTCTTAAAGATACATTTTTTGTTTACGGCTACAACCCTATCAGGACTTACCTCCGTGACCTCTCCCTTGATTTTCATTATCTTTTCTTCGAAGAATCTAAGGAAAGTCCCGATAGCCATGGCATCATTTCCTTTAATTCCCAGCAAGGGGGCAAAATTAGCCATCATTTTACCTTGTTCAAAGAAATATGGTCTGATTAACTTCAAGGCTTCTTCCGAGCCGAATTTGTCAGTCAGCGCTTTCATAAACAAATTTATGATATCCTTGGTCAAACTAAGCAATTGCTCATACGCCATATCCAGAACGATGTCTGGGACATCCAATTTACTCATTTCATTACCTCACGTTTATTTCTCTTTAGGGATTTTGAAAAATCGCCCCGTAGGTCCAATATATTTTTAAATTCTTGTTATTCTTAATCTCTTATTTTTTAATTCTTTTCCCATCTATGATTACATCTTTTAAATTCTTGCGGTAACAAAATTTGTATTTCCTCATTCGTGGAGAAATAAGCAAAATGAGTGCAGTAAGAAAGATTGGCGGTATTATTGCGTGGGAGGAGTTGACACTATACAATGGACAAATTATATACCAGCGGCGGCTAACTGTTCTAAGAGCTGTTTTTGATGACCACTCACGGTTTTAGGAACGCGAATCTTAATTTTAACTAGCTGATTCCCGCGTGAGGGTCTATTTAATTTCTTGAATCCCTTACCGCGAAGGCGTAATTTGGTGCCACTTTTTGTTCCGGGCGGAATGGTGAGCGACACTTCCCCTTCCATCGTGGGGACTTTGATCTTCCCACCGAGGACTGCCTGCGTATAGTTAATGGTCGTATCATAGAGGATGTCCTCGCCTTTTCGTTGGAAATGCGGATGCGGCTTCACTTGCAGGACCACATAAAGGTCACCGGACGGTCCACCGTGCGTGCCCGGCATTCCTTCTCCAGGCATCCGAAGCTTCGTTCCAGTTCCTACGCCAGCAGGAATTTTCACGGTTAATTGACGTATTTTCTGTACTTTTTCGGTTCCGCGACACGTCGGACACGGATTGGTTGCGGAATGTCCCTTTCCATTACATTGCGGACACGCGCCAACTTGCATAACCTGTCCAAACGGGGTATTCTGAGCACGTCGTACCTCGCCAGTCCCGCCACACGACGGACAGGTGCGCATGTTTCCATCCTTGGCACCGGTACCCCCACACGCAGGACAGCTTTCATGGCGCTTGAACCGGATATTCCGACTTCCGCCAAAATAAGCTTCTTCAAAACTGACTTCCATGTCATACCGGAGGTCCTCTCCGGGAGCAGATCTTCGTGCATGAGGCCGTTGCCTTCCGCCGCGTTTATTCGAAAAAACGTCAAAAATATCCCCTAAATCATTGAAAAAATCGAAACCACCGGAAGCCCCTCTAGCTCTATTACCAAAGATCTCGCTAAAATCAACATTCACGGGTCCCGAGGAGGATCGGTAGTAGGTAGAACCCCTTGGTCCAGCCTGGGCTCCTGAGTTTGGATTAAACCCATTCCCTTTTACTGTACCAAAGCGATCGTACATCTCGCGCTTCTTATCATCAGTTAAAACTTCATAGGCTTCATTAACTTCTTTGAACTTTTCCTCCGCCGTTTTATCATTGGGATTCACGTCTGGATGATATTTGCGAGCCATTTTGCGAAAGGCCCGCTTTACCTCCTCTTTCGTGGCTTTCTTATCCACGCCTAAGGTCTTATAATAATCTTTCTTCGCCATCATTCCTCGCCCGTGAGGTTCTTTCTAAATAAAAAAAGGTTGATAATTTAGGCCACTTCGTAATCGGCATCTACGACGTCGTCATCCACTTGCGTGGCTTTAGCTTGCCTGGCGTACTCATCTTCCGGAGTGCCACCGGCATGTTGGGGTCCGTGGCTTTCATATCCCTGCGCTCCCGGATACCCTTGAGCGCCTGGATATCCCTGTGCTTGTGACTGATAAATTCGTGCTGATAACTCGTGCAGCGTGTTCGTGAGGTCGTCAATTGCCGATTTAATCCGACTTACATCGTCTCCTTCAATGGCGCCTTTCAGTGCCAGGATTTTCTGTTCAATCGAACCCTTGAGAGCTGCATCGACTTTGTCAGCATTATCCTTGAGCAACTTTTCCGTTTGATAAACTAAGGATTCTCCCTGATTCTTAGCATCTATTAATTCTCTTGTCCGTCGATCTTCTTCTGCATTTTGTTCTGCTTCACGAACCTTTCTCTGGATATCTTCTTCAGGCATCTTATTCGAAGCCGTTATGGTAATCGCTTGTTGTCGGCCAGTGCCTAAATCCTTCGCGGAAACATTCAGGATGCCATTCGCATCAATGTCGAAGGTAACTTCGATCTGGGGAACTCCTCGTGGTGCGGGTGGAATGCCTACCAAATGGAATTTACCCAAGGTGATGTTATCTTTCGCCATTGGACGCTCGCCTTGCAGTACGTGGATTTCAACCCCAGGCTGGTTATCTGCCACCGTGCTGAATATCTCCGTTTTCTTGGTCGGAATTGTGGTGTTGCGTTCGATCAGCTTCGTAAAGACGTTGCCGAGCGTTTCCACGCCTAAGGATAGCGGGGTAACATCCAGGAGGATCATATCCTTGACGTCGCCTTGTAATACGGCACCTTGTATCGCTGCACCCATGGCTACGCACTCCATCGGATCGACGCCGCGTTCCGGCTCCCGACCAAAGAATTTGGCGAATCGGGTGCGTACCGAGGGCATTCGCGTGGGACCGCCGACAAGAATGATTTTGTCGATTTTACCAGAGTCAAGTTTTGCGTCTTTTAAGGCTCTCTTAATGGGGCCATCTAACCTATTAAGCACGGACTCAATGATTTGCTCTAGTTTCGCACGCGTGAGAGTCATTTGCAAGTGTTTTGGTCCTGTCGAATCCGCCGTGACGTAGGGTAGATTAATTTCTGATGTTAATGTGGTTGAGAGTTCGATTTTCGCCTTTTCTGCGGCTTCACGCACGCGCTGCATCGCCACAGGATCTTGATTCAAATCAATCCCGGATTCTCTCTGGAATTCACTGGTAATGTATTCCACGATCTTTTTATCCATGTCAGTGCCACCAAGACGAGTGTCACCACTCGTAGCAATTACTTCGAATACACCATTGTCCATTTCCATCAGGGTAACATCAAAAGTTCCGCCACCTAAGTCTAGCACGACAATTTTAAGACTGGCATTGCTTTTATCAAGCCCGTAGGCAAATGCTGCTGCGGTCGGTTCATTGATAAGCCGGAGCACTTCTAATCCTGCAATTCGCCCTGCATCCTTGGTTGCCTGCCGCTGATTGTCATTAAAATAGGCCGGTACCGTGATGATCGCTTGCTTTACTTCTTCTCCAAGAAATGCCTCTGCATCTTCCTTTATCTTTCGGAGTAGCATGGCAGAGATTTCTTGGGGGGTATAGGATTTTCCTTCAATGGTGACTTTATAATTCGTCCCCATTTTGCGCTTAATGGCAGTAATGGTTCGTTCTGGGTTGGATACTGCTTGTCTTCGTGCAGGTTCGCCCACTAATCGCTGACCATCTTTCGTGAATGCAATAACTGATGGAAAAGCTTTTCCGCCGGTTATGGTAACTCCTTCCGCAGATGGGATGATGCACGGTTTTCCGCCAATGAATGCTGCTGCTGCTGAATTACTCGTTCCTAAATCTATTCCTATGATTTTTGCCATTTCATTTCATCTCCTTTTCATTTATTAATTTTGACCCTTGCAGGTCGTAAAACTTTATCATTCAAATAATACCCTTCTTCTAATACTTCGGTAATTTCCCCCTCAGGGAGGGAAGGATCTTGTTCAACCATTATGCACTCATGGACTGCAGGATTGAACGCCCTTCCCTCCGCTTCGATGGGTTCAACTCCTTCGGACTTCAGAAGGGTACTCAGATTTTCCAAAATGAGTTTTAAGCCATCAGCTTGAGGAAAATCAGCATGAACATGGCCATTCAATGCTCTTTTTAAATCATCATAAATTTTCAGAATGGCCTTCAAAAGTTTCTCGTTCCCAAACTTCAAACAATTCGTTTTTTGGCGCTCCATGAATTTTTTATAATTCTCAAACTCCGCTAGGAGTCTTAAATATTTCTCATGGAGCTCTTTGGCTTCTATAGCCTTCTTCTTCAGGGCATCATATTCTTGGGAGGTAATGAGAACAGTCTCTTCTTCGAGATTATTATCTTGTACTTCGAATTCGCTTTCTAAATCCATCTTCGTCGTACCCTTCTGAATTCATTTCTAGGTATTTCTAGGCAGTGACTTATACTCACA
>JABXJT010000068.1 GCA_013375455.1 Candidatus Helarchaeota archaeon
TAATATATTTAGGTTATAAAAGAGCATATATGAGTAAAGTTGAAATAATCGTAGGAATTAGCACTCTTAGAAAAAGTAAAAGTGATTAAATCTCTCATGATAAAGTTATCACGAGAGACTTGAAATTGAAAATAATTAACAGAGTAGGATAGATATATATGTCCAAAGAACTGTTCCAGCATGCAATGAACATTGCTAAAAAGGCGATTCAGTACGATGAAAGTGGAAATCATAAAATGGCAGTGAATAATTACGTAGAGGCTGCGGATATTCTCACTAGGTATATAAAGACATCAACTAATGCGGAGATGAAGAAAATATGTTACTCAAAAGCAGAGCAATATCTAAAGCGAGCAAGAGAATTAAGAATGTCTTTACAGCCGGATAGACCTATCATCACCGAAAACGGGAAGAAAGTATCGAAAGAAGCATTGAAGATGAGAGAATCACTTTCTGAAACCATTGTGATGGAAAAGCCAGATGTGACAATGGATGAGGTGGCAAATCTAGAGAACGCTAAACAGGCATTGCGAGAGGCGATTGTACTACCCTTAGAGAGACCAGATCTTTTTCAAGGCGCCCGAAAACCCTGGCGAGGGGTGCTTTTATTTGGCCCCCCAGGGTGTGGGAAAACGCTATTGGCAAAAGCCATTGCAAATGAATGTGAAGCCACTTTTTTCTCAGCAGATGCAGCATCCTTGGTAAGTAAATGGCTAGGTGAGAGTGAGAAATTAATCAAGGAATTATTTAATTTAGCAAAAGAAGAACAGCCGTCGATCGTATTTATCGACGAAGTCGATTCCATCGCAATTAAAAGGGGAAGTAGAGATGAAATAGGGGGAGAAAGGCGAATAAAAACTCAATTATTAGTAGAGATGGAAGGGATAAAAGGAAAATCTCAAGAACGCATTATAGTACTTGGGGCGACAAATCGACCTTGGGAAATAGACGCAGCGTTCCGACGGCGATTTGAAAAACGGGTGTATGTGAAATTACCTGATAAAGCTGCCAGGCTAAAAGTCTTTGAAATACATACCGAGGAAATTCCCATGGATCCCGACGTGAACTTTGAAGAACTCGCAACAATCACAGAAGGTTACACGGGTTCAGATATTGCCCTTCTTTGTCGAGAGGCGATTATGATCCCGATTCGAGAACTAGATAAGACAGAGGGATTATTGGCGGATGCCGAACCCCGGAACGTAAGACGCAGTGACTTTCTCAGTTCAATGGCAAAAATGAAGCCAGTTGTTTCTCCAGAGGAATTGCGGAAATATGAAGAATGGTACGACCAATTCGGGGCTGAATGAGGGCAGTTTCAAGCTTAATTTAAGTGAAAAACCCCATAGATCTTAATTTATTATAAGCCAAGGTAAATTTTTTTGATATCCTTTCTTGCTTAAAGAATTTAATTAAATCAAAATCTTTCTTCTTTAAAATCAATTTAAATTTTAAGATATCGTTTATGATTTTTTGCAATTCACTCTCATAGATTTGAGGATCTAGCCTGTCTTGTTGATAATTTGAGATAATTGTATTTAGCGTTGCGATACTTGCGAAAAATTCCGCTTGAGATTGTTCTAGAGTATATTTTGTGGCTTCAGAATTCAAGTCAATATCAGAACGTTGCTCGGGAATTGGCTGATGTTTTCCTGTTGCTTTCTTTTTTATTAAATCTTTAATATTGTCGGTTTGTCGAACGATCTTTTTTTGTAATGTAGATAATTCAGCTTCTATTTCAGCAATACTCTTCTCATCTTTAGGTTGATTTTGATTATCTTCGTGAGACATTATTAATGTATACCCATTTCTCTCAATTTCTTATTTACGAGGTGTAATTGTTTTTGGTATGACTTGTAAAGTTTTGCATATTCGGAAGAACTAATCTCTCCATTTTCAAATTTGTTTTCTAAAGTTCGTATTAGGTCTTCTAATGCGATTTTTTCACCCTGTAAATCGAGAATTTGGGTATCTTTATCACTTTGAGGATGGATTATTTGGCTTATTCGGTCTTGACCTACTCTTGGCACGTTATGAGCGTCCATTTGTCCTTCAAGTCTCGCAACTTCTTCAGTTTTACTGATTAAGCCGTTTTGTAATGATGCTAATTCTTCTTCTAAACCAGAAATTTGAGATTTTAATTCCTTAACCTTTGGAGATTCCGCTGGCATCTCTGAAACAGGAGGCGGAGCACGAGTCGGCTCCTTACGTGGTAGGATTGGAGAGGGGGTAGTTCTGGGTGAGGGAGTGGATTGGAACGTTTGGGGAGGTGAAGGTCTGCTCTGGGTAGGAGGGGGGGATTCAGAAGGAACTAATGTAGAACTAAAAGTATCCGGTAACTTAGGAGGTACGCGGGCAAATAATCCTTTGATTGAATTAATTACCTGATAAAGATGATATTCAGGCCTCCAATAAGTTAAAATACGTAAATTTAAATAACCAGTGGAAGGATCAACTTGCGGGTGGACTGTAGGGGTGACCATTATGACTGTCGGAGCTTGCCGAGGGAATTCCTGCGGAATGGTAATTTCTAATTCAAAGGAAATCTCTTTATGAGGACCACGCCCAGGGATTGAACCCCTCCACCTCGATAAATTCCCCGCGACCGGTTCGAATTCTCGAGCTCTTCTATACATTAGCTGAGCTTCTCGTGCCAGGATAAATTCTAATTGACTCAACCAATTATTCCTCCATTAAATTGAATATCAGGACTTTTTTAAAACACGTGTGATTTTATCTTGAAAAACTCGCACGGAACCGATAAAATCGGTGATTAAATCTGTTAATTCTTTGAGTTTATGTTGTTGTTCTACTTCAATATTATCAAGACGCTTGTTTAATGCATTGATATCTTCTTTAATAGCCTCAAATGAAACAATCTCCTCAGCTATTAATTTTCTTAAACTCTTCAATTCTTTCTCAATCCCTGCCATTTGCTTAAACACCTCGGAATTTACAGTCTCATGAGTCCGAATCATATCTGCATTAAGGATGTTTAATCCTTCTACCAAGTTTTTAAAGCTCTCTAACGTTGGAACTGCACCTAATGGCGTTTTAATTGCTTCAACCTTAATAGAGAATTTTTTATTTTCTCCTGTATCATCAGCCATGTTGAATCCTCTCTGTTATCACTTTGCTTTCAGTTTTTGTGAATCCTAATTTTTTACCTATGTTACA
Organism: Candidatus Helarchaeota archaeon; assembly: GCA_013375455.1. The sequence continues at coordinate 3,178 of JABXJT010000068.1, forward strand.
TATGTAAAACAATGAAATAATAATTCATCTAGCTTATAGTTAAAATTTGAAATTAAGAAGTGTAAGAATTATATCATTGAAACAAACTAGGCGAAAAGATCGATGGATGACAACATTCCTGATCGTTTTATGATAGGTTCCGAAGAAATTATTGGGGAATGGGATTGGAATAAGAGAGAAAGATGTATAGTTTGTAATCTTACAATTAAAAATGGGGATGAAATTGGACGATGTCCAGAATGTGGGCATTCAGCGCATCTCAATCATTTCCTAGAATGGATTAAAATTAAAGGCATCTGCCCCTTTTGTAAGCGGAAGGTAAAACCAGAAAAATTACGCTCGAATTATTCAAACGTACCAAAATACAAAACTTAATATTTTATCATTAAGAAAATATAAGATAGAACTTATAGGAGTAAGACTAGAAAATGATTTTAAGGATTGTAAGTGCAATTGGAGGCGATGTAATTGAAATTAATACGCCCCCGAATACAACAATTTCTGAGATTAAAAGGGAGATTAGTCGTAGAAAAAGGATTCCAGAAGGAATCTTTGTTTTGGCCTTTAGGGGAACAGAAATACGCAATGAGAATTTGAATGTAACAGATATCGGTGCTACGGATTATGATAAACTGTATCTAATCACCCGGACTGAAGGGGGAGTTTAATCTAAAACTGAATACTTCGTACTCCATTTTATTGTAAAAAGCTTTAGAGAGACTCACTTTATTTTATTGGTATAAACAATTTTTAATGATCATAAGTATAAAATAGTGTAATATTTTGGATTGTGACATGTAAGCTAGGATACTCTGGAGCAAAATTCGGATGTTAAGTGAAGAGGATTATTACAATCGATTAGTCTTTGAGGCAAAAATACTAGAAGAGGAGGAACCATCATTCAAACCAGTTGAGGGCGATTTAAGGGTATGGCGAGGGTTTATTTTAGGAACAGGCCTATATGATGGGGGCGTATTTGATATTAAAATAACACTTGATCGTAAGTTCCCGTTTTCACCCCCAAAGATACGTTGGTTAACAAAGACGTTTCACCCAAACATCTCGCTCCAAAGTAAAGTTTGCGTTGGTGTTCTGGGTAAAGACTGGGTTCCAACCATGAGCGTGGCAGGCGTGATTGAAGCGCTTAGAAATTTATTAAATTTTCCCAATCCGGCATCGCCTCTTAACTCAACGGCAGCAAATTTGATGAAGAAAGACATGAACAAATATGAAGTAGAAGTCAAAAAATATGTGAATAAGCACGCGACCTGGGCGAATCTAAAGAAAGCTGGGTCGTCTTAAGAGGTTTTTTCCCGTGGGAAAACGAATAAAAAAAAAGGCAAAGAAAATTAAGAAAGAATTAATATTAGACTTAGAAAGATATAACCGTCAGATGCTCCTAGAGGAGTGGGATCAAGAGAAACTCTTGAATTCGACGGTTTTTATTGCAGGAATTGGAGCAATAGGAACAATTATTTCACTAAATCTAGCAATGATGGGTGTTGGACATTTAATCTTATGTGATTTTGATACTATTGAACTCTCAAATTTGGCGCGGCAGGTACTTTTTGAAGATAAGGATATTGGGAAATCAAAGGTCTTAACAGCAAAAGAGGCTTTAGAACGAATAAATCCGACAATTAAAATAACTGCTCTAAATCAAAAATTGGAAACCATTGATCGGAAAGTCTTTGAGGAGTGTGATGTTGTAGTAGATGGTTTAGATACATTTGAGACGCGTAGATGGTTAAATTCGCTTTGTATTACGCTTAAAAAACCCTTAGTTCATGGGGGAATGTTTGGGTGGATGGGAAATGTGCAGGTAATCATACCATTTGAGACGCCATGTTTAGAATGTCATCCACTCATTCCACGAGAGCGCCTCCAGAAACCATGCACGCCTCCAGGTGAAGCACGAAAAGATTTAGAGGAAAAAGAGGAAGAAAAAATCCCGACTATTGCCTCGGTCTCAACAATAATTGCCGGAATCCAATCTCAGGAAGTGATTAAAATCTTGTTAGGAGTTCAAGTTTTAGATGGATATTTATTTTTTGATGGGCGTGCTGAGGCGTTTACGAAAGTAGAACTCATAAAAAATCAAAATTGTATTATTTGCGGGAAATACCGGCTAAAGGGGGTGGATTTTGCAATAGATCCCAAAGATTCCATTCGAGACATAAAAAATCGATTAATAATGTCATGGGGTTTACAAGAACCAATTCGATTGGTAATTAAAGGAATAATACGAGAAGATGAGGTAAAAATTCAAGATTTACCTTTAAGGGAGAAAGAAGCGATTTTTGTATGGGATAACAGGATTTCAGAACCTTTGAAATTATATGCCATTCTAAAAGGCAAGGAAGCCATCCCACCAGTTATTATAACTCCCACGAAAGAAAAGATTGTTAAACCCCCACGATGGTCAGAAATGAAGGTAATTATCGTAGATAGAGGAAAAATAACTTATCATAAGAATTTATTAAAAACTCAGGCGTGGGAATCTGAACAGGATATAAGATTTTTTAAAACCTATTTAAACTCGAAAACTCAAGGGAAAATTCGATATAAATTAAAACCAAAGAAGATCAAATAATAAAAAAAGATATTGCAACATTAGGGGTTTGTAATATTGTTTGAAAAACAAAAACTACCGTATTTCGTGAAAAAAAAGGTTGAAGCAGGGGAGATTGGCAAAGAAATTATGCGAGGGCGCGTGCTATTTGATCAATCCCGCGAGGCTGATAAGTGGGTCAATAATAACCACTCTGAGTTTTTACTAGAATTAACTTCAAATGGGTATTCGATTAGTAAAATAACGGAGGGACCAATAAGCTACACCAATATTAGAGATTTCGATCTCCTTTTCATCTCGACAACCCGAATTGGGTCTATGAATTTTACTGCAGTTGAAATCCGGTCGATTGCTCAATTTGTAAGTGATGGACGGGGACTCTTTCTAATTGGAAATGAATATGTTGGAAAAGAGAAGAATTTCAATTATCTATTCAACCAATTATTCGGGATTTCTTTTAGGGAGCAAGTTATGGATGAAGTAAATAATGCAAATCCAGCTGCAGGATTTAGCCATAGCCCAGCAATTAATATTTTTGTGGAACATAAGATAACTAAGGGGCTAAATGAAATCATTCTTCGAAATGCTTCAGGACTAAATTTAACGAAATCATCAGAGCCGCTTGCATTTTCCAATCCTTCTGCGAACCCTGCGTGTGTACCCGTGATTGGAGCTACAGAGTACGGAAAAGGGAAGGTAATCGCGATTGGAGGAGATGGAATCTTTCTTAATGATGATCAAACGGGTATTAACGTGCGAGATAATAAACAATTAATTTTTAATGTTTTGGAGTGGATGCCGGTTTGGGCTAATTGTCCCAGATGTGGTGAAGGGATTCCTCCCTATGAAGTAAATTGTCCTCTCTGTAAGACTCGTATCGAAAGAACATAGTGATACGCACTAATTATAGTTTAGATTTTTTTACTGTAGGTATTGGTATTTAGCTGCTATCGACATCATTTACCTGCTCTCTTAGATTCTGAGCACATAATCGTAACATTCCAAGGGAAAGCTTATTGACTTTTGATGACAGTATTGCATAAGAGATATCTTGATTTATGGGTCCAACCATTAGCAAGTAATTCTCAGATTCAAAGATTTGATTTACAAACTGACTTTTTCTGATTGATAATTCAGATATTGCATGCTCTCCTGCGTTTAATAATCGATTTGCAGAACCCCAAATACCATCAGAATCATTAAATCCACAAGTTTTCTCTGCTATTTTTAGCCCATCATTATTTAGAAGCATAACACTTCCGGTACTCATCTTCCGAATGATCTTTGAGAGAATTCGATCATATAATTTACCCTTATTAATTACTTCTGATTTTCGCATTTGTTTCTTGGCCTCTCTTAACTTTTAATAAGGAATTAACTTCTTCTAATCAAAAAGAGAGTCAAAGATCTTCTTAAGATGAGGTAATATCTGGATATTCAATCACGCTTCCACAAAGTTTTTATAAACTCCCTCTAGAAGAAATATACCGTTGTATTAGCAAAATCAAACTGTGTCATATAAAAAGGCGAAATACGTGTCAGAAGTAAAGATTTTTAATGAATGGGATATATCCGAAGTAGAGGTAAAAGATCTCGGACTTAAAAAATATATAAACTTAACGCCCCACATTTCTTGTCATACTCATGGTCGCCACGAACATAAACGTTTCCGAAAATCGCAAGTAAATATTGTTGAACGTTTTATCAACCGACTACTTTCTCCTGGAGCATCTCGTAGGAAAAGCGGAGGACGCCAGACCCGATGCCTTTCCGGGAAAAAATACCGGACAATTACATTATTGAAATATGTCTTCAAGATCATTAATTTGAGGACCAATAAGAATCCCATTCAAATTTTGATTAATGCTATTCAAAATTGCGCGCCGCGGGAGGAAACAACGCGGATTAGCTATGGAGGAATTAATTATCAACAAAGTGTTGACGTTGCACCTCAGCGACGGGTTGATCTTTCTTTAAAATTCCTCGTAGAAGCCTGTTGGCGTAAGAGTTTCAATAATCTTTCTACCATTGAAGAAGTTATTGCGAATGAATTAATTATGGCAGCTAATAATGATAGTAAAAGTTCCGCTATTAAACGAAAAGAAGAAAAAGAACGAATTGCTGCTTCTGCGAGATAATTTGCATTTCTAATAGATTTACAGACGCGATTTCTTCATAATATTATTTTAATAAAATTTTGCTTCAGTAATCTTCAAGGTCAGTATCAGAACCTGATTAAAATAACATTTATATACAGATGTTGATTTCTCTTCACTTACCTAAAACGTTTAAAAAAGCAAACGCATAATAAACAATTAATTAAAAAATACATTCTTGTATTACTTAATTAATCGCTTCACGGTTCTGGTTATTAAAATTAGCCTTCTAACCGAAAAGCTAGTTAATAACCGAGCAAAATCTCCAAATTATAGTAAAAAACTATGGAGGAATTAGAGAATGAGTAAAGAAGATAAAAAGCCACACTTGAACTTAATCATCATTGGTCACGTGGATCACGGAAAAAGCACCATGATGGGACATTTGTTGCTGAAAACCAATTCCATTACGGAGCGAGAAATGCGCGAAATGGAGGCTTTAGCAAAGAAGCTTGATAAAGGTTCTTTTAAATTCGCGTTTGTTTTCGACCGCCTGAAGGAAGAACGAGAGCGAGGTTTAACGATTGACTTAGCTTTTCGAAAGTTCCTCACGAAAAAATATTATTTCACGCTCATCGACGCGCCTGGGCATCGTGACTTCGTTAAGAATATGATTACAGGGAGTTCTCAGGCAGATGCTGCGATCTTAGTTGTATCTGCTAAAACTGGGGAATTCGAGGCAGGTATTTCGGCAGGCGGACAGACACGAGAGCATGCTTTTCTCTCTCGAACACTTGGAGTTTCTCAACTAATCGTCGCCATCAACAAAATGGATGATGCTTCCGTAAAGTGGGGTGAAGAGAGGTACAATGAAGTCAGGGATGAAGTCAAAGATCTACTAAAAATAGTTGGATTTCCTGTCGATAAAGTTAACTTTGTCCCAGTTTCAGCATGGACAGGCGATAATCTTGCGGAGAAATCTGACAAGATGGGATGGTACAAAGGGCCTTGTTTGACAGATGCCCTCGATGAAATTGAGCTACCACCTAAACCAACGGATAAACCACTTCGACTCCCAGTTCAAGATGTCTATAAAATCACAGGAGTTGGGACTGTTCCGGTTGGGCGAATAGAGACAGGCGTGTTAAAAGTTGGTGACAACCTCGTTTTCATGCCTGGCGGAACCGCTGGCGAATGCCGATCCATTGAGATGCATCACGAACAAATCAAAGAGGCTTTACCTGGAGATAACATCGGATTCAACATTAGAGGCGTTTCCGTTAAAGATGTAAAGCGGGGTGAAGTAGCTGGGAAAGCTAATAAGCCACCAACCGTCGCTGAGGAATTCATTGGGCAAGTCATCGTTATCTATCACCCTACTGCTCTTGCCGTAGGATATGCTCCAGTAATCCATGCGCACACGGCTCAGGTCGCCTGTAAATTTGAGGAACTTATCAGTAAAATAGATCCCAAATCTGGACAGGTCATTCAAGAAAAGCCAGATTTCCTTAAGCAAGGAGAAGGCGGCATGGTCCGATTTAAGCCGTTAAGACCGATGGTCATCGAAACTTACAAGGACTTTCCACAATTAGGACGATTCGCAGTTCGAGACATGGGAAGAACTGTTGCTGTTGGCGTAGTCACAAAAGTGATTAAGAAGAAATTAGAGAAATAGCAATCTCTTTGAGAAGTTTAAATTCTGATTAAACTTTATGTTACATAATAGATTAAAGAAAGGGTTATTTCAATTCTATCTCGATATAAACATCATCAGGAACGCGAATCCGCATTACTTGGCGCATAGTACGTTCATCCGCATCGATATCTATTAATCGTTTGTGGATGCGCATTTCCCACCGATCCCACGTTGCGGTTCCTTCACCACATGGACTTTTTCTGACTGGTACGCGTAGCTTTTTTGTGGGAAGTGGGATTGGACCTGAAATATGGACACCCGTGCGTTCTACTATTCGTTTTACTTGGTCACAAATTTCTTTTAGCTTCTTACTATTTGTTGAAGCTAATCGAATTCTCGCTTTTTGTACCATTGTATTTTTTACTCCATTAAACCAATTTAACATTCAATCCTATAAAAAGTTTTTATTAAATTCATGAGGTTACAGAATCCACAAAAATTAGGGGAAAAATAAACTTTCAATCCTGAATTACATTATTTAACTAGAAAATGGTTTTAAAAACTAAATTTTTAAATTTTTTGAATAAATTTCCTCACCAATTTTAAAATATTTTGTTAGAATTAAGCGCCGAGAGAGGGATTTGAACCCTCGTGATTCAAAGAATCACTGGCTCTCCAGGCCAGCGCCGTACCGCTTGGCTATCTCGGCAAATTCTAACCCATTGTAAGAATTTTATTGTTTTATCTTATTTGATTATTTGTTTTTTGGGAACGAAAGAGACGATATCCGCTCTGAATTTTTAGGAGCTCAACATTTCCAATAAATGTTTTCATCATCTCAGCTATTTTTTTAGCGCCCTGTTTAGTACGAACTACTAAATAGAAATATCCGCCTTCCATTAGAAATTTAGGCGTATCTGAGATAAATTTAAAGATTTTTTCTTGTCCTTGAGAAAGCGGAGGATTTGTTAAAATAAGATCAAATTTCTGATTCTTAGTGGGCTCATAAAAGTCGCCCCAATATACTTTGACATTCGAAAGATTGTTGATTTTCACGTTTTCTCTCGCGATCCACACCGCACGGCGATTGATATCAACCATAGTGACGTGAACGCGAGGATATTCAGTGGCAACCACAATTCCGATGACACCATATCCAGTTCCCATATCAAGCACGTGAGAAGCAGTCTCAGGGATCTGCATTTGTTTAAGAAGCAGGCTGGTGCCCTTATCTAACTTTTTATGTGAAAATACGCCGCTACAGGTCTTAAGTTGAAAACGTCGAGTCCTGATAAGGGGTGTAATCGTAAAGACGTTGATTTTAGATAAGGGAACTTCAGTGTAGTAATGCTCGGACATGATTGTCGCCAAATTAATTAGATTTTTCCATGCGATTCTTTTTATAACTCCACCATGGTGGATAGGTTCCAGGATTCATAAAAACCGAAGTACTTTTTGTAACAATTCCATGATCTGCTTCAAGAATTTGATTACTTGTCATTAATGAAGTCCCTAGGGCAATAAGTTCTTCTTTCAAAGAGAGAATTGCTACGATAGATTTAGGTTGAATGCCGGTGCTGACTTTTAATACCCCTGGAGCGGTTAAACTAGCGCCATGACATAGAGCATCAATAGCTGAATCTCTAACTACAATTTTTGGAAAGTGACGAATTACAAATTCAACTGGTTGAATGCATTGTCTAAGGGGAATCTCATCCCCGTCTTCCTTCCAGAAGGTATATGCATCTAATAAATCATGAAGACTCACGAGAGTTTTATCTTCTCGGAAAGTACCCACGCGGGTTCGGCGAAGTTCACGCATGTGAGCTCCTGATCCAACAGCTTCTCCGATATCAAAGCATAATTTTCGAATATAAGTGCCTGCTTCACACCCAACCTGTAATAGAATGTCATTTTCGGTATACTCTATGATATTAAGATAGTAAATCTTGCGGATTCGTAATTTTCGTTTAACTGAGGACCTAATTGGGGGTCTTTGATAAATAGGCCCCATAAATTCCTTAATTACAGGCAATATCTGTTCCTTTGAAAGGGAATCATGTAAATGCATAATACATGCATATTCTTTTCCTGCTTTGAGGAGTGAGTTTAATATCTTTGTTGAACTGCTTAAGGCAATAGGTAAAACGCCAGTTACTTTTGGGTCTAATGTTCCCGAATGACCAGCTTTGTTAATATGAAGAATTTTTTTAACCCAAGAGGTTACTTCATGTGAGGTAGGACCTGATGGCTTATTGAGATTGATTATTCCCGAATGAATGAGTTCTTCAATAGGGCGTTGATTAGGAACTTGACCATAGTTAGCATCAGTTGTATCTTCATTTTTTATTAAAAAATGTCGATCTTTGTCACAGGGCAATGTATTTTGGGGTTCATCCATTGAGGATTCTACCTATTAATTTAAAACTTATTGAATTTTAATGGTCTCTAGCATAAACTCACGTTTCCCGGCCGCATCGATTTGTTGTTCTATTTCCTTATCGGCTGCACCTTTTTCTATTTCAATTTTTTCGCTTGTTGGTTCTAATTGCTTAATATTAGCACGTCGGCGTTTAACTTTATTGATGAGTTTCGGACCTGTAATTAATACAAAATTTTTATCTAAAATATCCACGATAACACATTTTTTACCCGCTTCTCGTCCTGCAGTCTTTACGCAGATTCTACCAATTTCCATTGCTGGCATTTTACTCAAACCTCCAAAAGATTAAAGTTACTTATTTCATTTTTGTACAAATTTCAAATGCTCCTTGATTAACATAATAATTATTCGAGTCATTGATTCTTCAGACCAGAGACCCGTGTTTAGTACTATATCATATATTGAATGATCATTTAAATTAATGTCATATTCCTTCTTGAATCGGGCAATTTCACTTTTTTCCCGACCAAGTGTTTCTTCTTTAACTTCCTCATAAGTACGCTCTTCGCGTTGGGTTATTCTATTAATCCGAACTTCTTCGCCGGCGAATAATAGAACATTAATAGCCGGAATATCTCGTGTAATCCAAGCTGCTAATAATCCATCAAGTATTACGTCACCTTTTTTAGCTTCTTCGATTGTTCTATTGTCAATTTCGCGGTCTATTTCAGGATTTTGTTCAACAAATTGACTAAATTCTTCTAACGTCATCCTACGATCTTTTGCCATTTGCCGAAATATATCACCTGCAGCAATATATCGTAAGTTGAATTCTCTTTCTATCTCCTTTGCTATAGTAGTCTTTCCTGTTCCATGAAATCCGGAAATGGTGATTAACATCGTTTACAACCCTAATAAAAAGCAGCACGAGTGGTTTTATTCCTCTGTGGTTTCAGGCAATTCTCTGACTGCCTTTTTTATTTTACTCCTTAAGCAGGTGGGACAATAATAGCCCCCATATTTGCGATTAGGACGCCTCTTGCTTTTACTGACTTTATGGATATTAGGACCTCGGAGTCGTGGAGTCGATTTTATGGGATTACCACACTCTGCACATTTATTCTGACTAGTCCCATGTTTCTCGTAATGAATTTTTGTAACTTTTCCTGGAGTCGTGATGTTCTTCCGCTTTTTACTCCGTGATCTATACCTGGGGGCTGGCATTTTTTTCACTTTTTTCCATGTTATATGGATTACCGAAGAGATTTAACCATAAAAAATTTTCTTAGTTTTTAACGGTTATGAGAAAAGACCTAATATTGATCCATTTATTGCTTTAATCTAACCCGAGCAAACCTCGCATTGCCGGATTCATCGATGCGAGCTGTTCTTGGGCGATTATTTGATAATATTGATAGATTATACCTACGGTCAATAGTATACCCATTCCCGTACCTAAAGCTCCTACAAAATCGGCTCCTGCAGCCAGTACTCCTACAGCAATAGCACCGATGGTTGTAACAGTCGGGATGTACCGCTCTAAAATGCGCTCAAGTACTCTGGGTGTGGGACGGAACCCGGGAACCATCAAGCCTGCCTGTATTATCTGGTGTGAGATGTCCCGGGGCGCAATGCCTGAGACATCAACCCAAATTTTCGAGAACCATACGCATAGTAGAACTAGTATAGCCATATATACTAAAGCGCGCACGGGATCCTCTAGGAGAGCCTGCACCGAGCGCGGCGGGGTCAGATAATAAAGAATACATCCAGGGGTTGGAGTCATCCAATTACTAGCAGTCCCCCCAGGTTCTACCGTTTCGAACTTGGCAAAAAATTCAATGAAAGGGTTTCCCTTGAAAGTGTTATATAGCAACTGCCCGAAAAATAGGGCATTAGCATAGAGAGCTTGTACTAGAATAACCGGGATATTCGAAACGTACAGCAACTTGATCGGATACTTGCCTTTAAACCCTCTATACCGTGCGTACTGCAACGGGATCTCCACCCGGACGGTCTCCAGAAAGATCACGATGATGAAGATGACGATCGTGGCGATCAGGCCTATAAGGGTCGGAAGATTGACATTTGGGGCGAGTTGGGTTCCAATGGCTACAGGACGCCTGTCCCATATGGCATTAATATTGTTTACACCAGTATGTCCTACAGGTGGTTCGCCTATGGAAAATGGTCGAGTTCGCCCCCATCCGAAAATGACTTGGAAGAAGGCAATGACAATTCCTATCATAAGTCCATCTTCGGCTCCAAAGGGAGAGAAGCATAACCAAAAAATTTGCATGCTAACGCCAGCGGCGATAAAGAGACTGACCCCTGATCCTAATCCCCATCCCTTCTGGAGTAATTCATCGAGCAGGATGATAATGATCCCTGCAACGAAGAGCTGTCCAAAAATCATGAGCTTCTGCATAAAATTGATATTAGGGCCATATGCACCAGCAGCTAAATATGCAATGATTTGGACGAGGGTCATAATGATTGCAAGGACCTTTTGCACTCCAGTGAACAGTGCACGATCGCGCGGGTCAGAAAAATCGACCTTAATTATTTGTGAGCCCGCAAGGAGTTGCATTATGAGCCCAGCTGTAACGATTGGGCCAATACCGAGTTCAGCAAGAGTCCCTCGCTGGCTAGCGAGAAGAACTCGCCACCAAAAAAAGAAATCAGTTCCTTCTCCTCGTGGAACCCCTGCAAGAGGGATGTTGCTCATAATTAAATAAATAATTAACACAATCGCAGTCCATGCGAATTTCTCTTTAAAGGATACTTCGCGATCTGGAGGCTTTACCTCCGGCATTAATTTAACGAATGGAGAAAAAGCGCGTAAAAAACGACTGGTCATTACTTCGCCTCTTAAGTGTTAGGACCTAATGCAGAACCGCCAGCATCTTCAATTTTTTTAATTGCTATTTTACTAAAACTAGGTGCAGTAATGATTAACGGACGAGAGATTTTTCCACTTCCAAGGACTTTGGTGATTCCAAGTTCAAGAAGATTGACAGAGATCTTATTACCGTCCTGTTTGGCGATTTTTTGGGCTAGCAATTTGTCTATTACAATTTCTAGCTGACCAAGGTTGATGATTCTTGCGTGGGAAATAATACGTGGTGGTCTTTTAAATCCATATTTCCCGAAGTGGTACCTATCGAATTTAACTGTCCAAGTCCAGCCCCCCTTATGCAATCCGGCCTTTCCTTTGCCACCTCGTTGACCGCCTTTACGATGTTGACCGACCCGTCCATATCCATGAGTGCGAGAACCTCTGTACTTTCTTATATCACGTTTCGAATGGGGCATTATAATTCAATCCTGTATATTCTATCTAACTCTTCTGGAAAGTTATAGATTTCTTTCGATTTCTCCTAAAATCGAGATAATAGCCTTGATCTTGAAAGTGGTTTATCTTACAAGAGGAGATAAAAGTTGAATATGAGATTGAGATATCACATTTAAATTTTATTTATATTTTCAATTACATCATAAGAAAAGTTTATGAAGAACATTTACTTCGATCAGAATACTTGAAAGAGTATAGTGAAAAGTGAGTGAAATGTCATCAAAAGCGGCGCAAGCGAAAAATACGGAGCAACCAACAAAACGCCTTGCGGTCATACGACTTCGAGGGCGCGTAGGACTTCGGAAACCCGTGGTAGAAACGTTACAATTTTTAAGGTTACACCGAAAAAATCATCTTGTTATCATTGATGATCGCCCGAGTTATCGAGGAATGCTTCAAAAAGCTAAAGATTACATTACATGGGGTGAAGTGGGAGCTGAGACTATTGCTATCATCCTCAAAAAACGGGGATACTTACCCGGGAGATTCAAATTAACTGATGCCCTCGTCAAGAAATACACGCAATATGATACTATTGAAAACTTTGCTGAAGCCGTTGCTAACTTCAAGGGAGAATTATCAGATTTACATAATCTCAAACCTGTATTTCGACTTCATCCTCCAAAAGGAGGATTTAAAGGTAAGATTAAGCGTCCAGTAAAGGATAAGGGAGAATTAGGCTATCGAGGAGCTAAAATCGAAGACTTAATTAAGAGGATGACCTAGATATCTTCTTGTTTTAGCGTTAAAGGGAATAAAAAAAAGGTTTTAATAGTTAGATATTTTTTGTCCTTTTTATGAAATGTCGAAGGCAGCTTTCACTTCCTCTTTCCGAAGGTACCAGATAAAGATAATTCCTATGATTGCAACGATGTACGGTATGGAAATAAGGATCGCCAGCCAATAACCCCATTTTTTTAACTTTAAAAGTCCGACGGTGGTGAGCATTTGGATAATGCCAAATGGAATGAAAACGGCTCCGAGAATCAGTAACCAACTCAATTCGAGAGTGTGTGGGATTAAAGGAAGATCACCGAAAGGAATACCAATGTATGTATCGTAAAGACCTTTTATTATCAAGGGATCAATGATCATAATCAAACCTTCAATAATGACAGCAATTGCTACAATCAAAAAGATAATTGCAATTCCAGTTACTCCGCCAGGTCTTAAACTCATCTTATCAGCCTCATATTTGTAGATAATCAGAATGTTATTTCTTTAACTTAATGAAGTTTTTGGTTATAAGGAAGTAAAATTTTTAAAAAGCCAGATTATGTCAAAAAAAGATTAGGGAGTGCGTTCCCAATCGTAATGAGGGGAGATTATACCATATGTATTTTTAAGAGCATCATAAGTTGCCTTAGCAAAGTTTACGGTTGACCGAGTATGACCTTTAGTAATGGACCAAACATCTTTTATTCCGGCAAGGCCCAAAACAATACGTGGTGTTTTTGCAGTTACCAATCCTACACCGCGAGGTGCAGGTTTGAGCGTGATGCGGACGCTTCCCGCTTTTCCGCTTACTTTAAAAGGAAGTGAGTGTGGGTTATGACAGGTACATTCCCAACTACCACAGCCTCTCCTGACAGGAATGATTGCAAGTTTTGCATGGATTATAGCAGAGCGTATGGCGGGACCTATTTCTACGGACTTTCCTTCACCGATTCCGATAAAACCATCTTTATTACCGACTGCAACAGTGGCACGGAATCGCGATTTTTCACCGGCATCGGTTTGTTTTTGAACGAGATTGATTGCAAGGACTTCTTCCTGCAATTGTGGGAGAAGGAGATCAATAATTTCAGGTTCCTTTATCGTTAAACAAGATTGAAAAACTTCGTCTATAGAAGTGATATAACCTTCTTTTACCATTTTTCCAACACGAGTTCGAGGAGCCCAATCATCTAACGATTTTTCATAACCCATATTATCACTTTATTTATACTGTTTTATAATAGCTTCCTTTACTTCATCAAAATGGGCTGGCAATTTTTGTGGGTTAAGCCCGCGCTTTTTATAAAGATTAAATTGTTGGCCTGGTTCTGGAGATTCGGTTTCAGTCAAAGTTTTAGCATAATTTGCTATGTTATCCCCTCGAATGCGATTTACTGGTGGGTATATCTTATCATTATGGGGGATCTCGATTCCAGCATCGATTAGGCCTTTTAATGCTGCAAAATGTCGATTTCCACGGATGGGGGATGCAATACCAAGATCGAGATTACCGTTTTTAATATCATTTTTCAAAGCTTTTTTACCAGCAAGAAGTCCAGTGAGATAAGCAGCAGGTAAATTTCCTGTAGCGCCCTTCCAGTTAAAATTTTTTACGAGTTCCATAGAAGAACTTGAACTGATAATTTTATCTCCAAGTAATTCAGCCTTAGCTATCTGGATTTTAATATGTTTAAGAGAAGGGCGAATGATGAATCGTAATTCATTTGATAGAATAAGGCGTTTTCTATAATAGAAATTTGTTTTTCCATTGCGTCTTCTTCGAAATTTTACATGGTAACGGGGGCCGCGAGCTATTTTTACCGCCTCGTTAGTTTTTTATCTTTTATAAAGAAATCGAGATGCGCAACGCTCCTAAACATTCCACTACTGGCCCATCTATAGAGTTTTCTGTAAGTAGATACCGTAATAATTCGTCGACTTCGCAATCGTCTTAAATAGTTACGTTGTGGGCGAATTTTTCGGATCCAAGCCTGTTTTCTTGGATTATATGTTGTTTTTTTCCCTTTTCGAGAGCCAGGACCTTGCCTCTTGCCTTTTTTCTTTTTTTCATGGATTATTCTAGCACGAGCACGGCTCACACCTTTATCATATCGCGCTGTAATTCCTTTTTCATGGATGAGTGTTCGAATATCATCTCGAGTGATGGCCATGGAAACATCGTCTTCGCGATCGGGGTCAATCCGAACCCGATTTTTTCCAACTTTTAGAATTTCTGCTGCTATCCGTCTTTGAGCCCGTAAATTCATGTTACTTTCATCTCTTTTCTTATTTTATTCTTCCGGAAGCTCCTCCTCTTCAGATGATTCTAAATCTTCCGTAATTTCATCTTCACTCGAGGGCTCCAATTCTTCGGGGAACATTTCTTCTTCGGGAGCTTCTAATTCCTCAAATTCTCTTTCGAAACCACGTCCTTCTTCTAAAAGCAGTTCTTCACCTGGAAGTAAAATCCGTGTGCGATTCAATATTAAAACGTTTAATTCATCTGCCCTGTCCTGAAGCATTACGCGCTTTTGGCGCCCCACGGCATGGGCAAATTTCACAACCTCTTTACGAGCATCTACTTGTTCTAATTCTTTTATGTTATGTACAACAACCTCTTTAAAACCTGAGGAATGAAGATTTCGAACTTTTCGAGGAGTTCTATAACCTATATTTGGTGAAGCAATAACTCCTTTTTTCTTTTTTCGGGCCTTATTGTCGATGCCCTTGGGTCGCCGCCAGGAAGGTTTTACTCTTTTATATCTCCAACTTTCTTGACGAACGAATTTGGGCCTTTTTCTCTTCAATTTAGCTCGTATTTGTAATAGACGATCTTTTTCAGACATGGTTTAATCTCCCAATTTTTAATATTTTAATTTCCATAGATCCATTTCCCCAAGGCCCTTGTAATATAAATAAATACCATCTTGAAAAACGCGCGGATCTTTGTTTTTAATCTTGGTCGCTAGCTGTATATTAGCAGTAGTTTGACCAGCGTCTTCAATATATGGACTTTCAATGATTACATCATCACCATCAACTGTAACTTTAGTTTTTTCGCCAAGTATCTTTGCGGTGCGAGGACTTCTTTCGCCTAAAAAATTCTCAATGTTAACCTTTTTGCCGCTTACTTTGACAGTAATAGGGAAATGTGCGTAAACAACCTTCATTTTATAAATGAAATTGTTTTTTGCGCCTCTAACTAGATTTGTTATATGTGAGGAGATCGTATTTAACAAGGATTTTTCCTTTTTTCGAGGATAGTACGTGAAAATTGAAATTTTATCTTCTTGCCTTTCTATAGTAATGGATCGAGCAAACTTAAAATCACGCATGAGTGTCCCATTTGGACCTGAGACTGTAACTACTCTATCTTTTACATCAATATTTATGTTAGTGGGGATTTCAACTGTGGTTTCAACAAGTCCAAAGTCAGACATTAAAATACTCTCTCCTAATATACATAAGCTATCAATCGACCACCGATACTGAGGTCGATCGCTTCTTTATGTGACATCATTCCTTTCGCAGTGCTAACAATTAATAATCCAAAGTTGCGAGCTGGCAAGAATTGTTTTTCCCATTTTTCAAAGCTTGTATAATTCACGGGATACCGCGGTTTTATGACGCCAGTCGAATTTATTCGCCCTAATAATTGGATTAGAAATTTGCCTGCACGGCCATCATCAATTAATTCAAATTCACCAATATATCCTGCCTTTTGCATGATTCGTAAGGTCTCTGCTATAATTTTTGAAGCGGGCTCAACAATCACTTCTATCTTTCCTATTCGTTCATGATTTATAATATTTGAAAGACAATTCGCCAAAGGGTCCATTAACATCGGTAATACCTCTATGAATATTTCTTGAATCCCAATTTTTGAGCAATTTCTCGGAAGCAGCGTCGACAGACGAGAAGGCCGTATCTCCGAATAACCGCCCGATGTGTACCACATCTCCTGCAAGTTCTACTTCCTTTTCCAAATTTTCTCCGGGTCATATTAAATCATCCAACTCATTTTACATATCAAGTTAATAATAGGAAACTACATATTCTTTTACAATTTCTACCTTAAATTTTGTATCAAGAAAGACCATGGTTTCGAGCTTGCTCACTCGATGGTTTTTCGGAATCTTACGTTTATATTTACGCCTTTTCGAGATTCGATACCCTGGATGTGCCATGGAAATGGACACATCTAACCCAAAGATACCTAAAGAAGGATCATATGTTGTTTCGGGTAATTCTATATGTTCTTTTATTCCAAATGAGAAATTCCCATAAGTATCTATGCTAGAATATTTTATTTTATTATCAACAACGGTCAATGCCCGTGTTAAAAATTCTTCCGCTTTCTCTCCACGGAGTGTTACTTTTGTAGTTATTGGCTCACGTTTTCTTATACCAAAATCGCGAATTGTTTTTCTAGCCAGTAATTTCACGGGCTTTTGACTAGTTAAGCTTTCTAAGACTCGGATAGCTTTCTCTAAACGTTCTCCACTGGCTCCAACACCCATATGAACTATCACTTTCGAAATTTTGAGTTGGCGCATGGGCTCATTTTTCCACATATCTAAAATTTCTGATTTCTCTTCTTCACTGAAATAACTAATTTGCTCTTCATCCATAGTAGTTACATCCTTAACTAGGTAATGAGATCAGCGGATTTTCTGTTCCCAAGGGAAAAGCATACTCTAAAGCAGTTTGAAAAGTTTTTCCATCTCTTTCTAAGGTTACCATGCTGGCATGTGGTCCAAATCGCTTTTCAATCTTGGTTATTTTTCCAGTTAAGCCTAAATTGCGTCCAGCTATCACTATTGAGAACACGTTTTCATTAAATTTTATGTGTTCCATAACTTCTTGAGTAGGTATTGAAATCTGCAATACATCTCTTGTTTTATAAATATCTTCTTCACTATTATTCGGGTCATTCAATTGTACTATAATGTTACGTCCATCATGAAGATTTAATTGAATATTTCCTCCTTTTATGACAGTTTTATTCTCAATACGACAAAGTTTATATCCCGTTTCATCATCTTCAATTGGATGGAGAATCAATCCTTTTCTGGGAGCTGGAATGATTCGATAATAACTATTAATTGCCGGAATTGCGACAACATCCATTAATCCTACTGGGTATTTGAAATCCTTTCGAGTTACTCCATCCACTTTGACATTTCCAGTATTAATAATGCGCTTTGCTTCCCGTGCGTTTTCTGCAAAATGGAGAAGATCTCGTATGATAACTAAGAGTGGTAGACAGTTTGAAATTTGATGAGGACCTGCCGAAGGTTTAACCGTGAATTTTGCCTCTTTTCGGTGGATTGACCAGTATTTTGGAGCAGATGTCCGTTTTAGATGTTTTTTTTCACCTTTTCGAGTCAATTTTTAAAACTCCTCCGTTATTTTAACTTTTCGGTCGATAATCTTTTTTCTCCATTTGTCTTTTTTCACTTCGATCTTTGTGAGTACAACATTTGAAGGGTGGATTGGAATATCAAATGTGGTTCCGCTACTTTTTTCAATGGAGGCGCCATCAATAAAGAGTTGTGCCTTTTGCCTGTCAATTCTGGAAACTTTTCCTTCCATATCTCTAAATTCACCTCGTACGACTAGCACGGTGTCATCTTTTCGAATAGGCAATCTCTTAATATCGTGATCTTCTAGTAAATCATCGTGAAGTTTTGCGGTGAATAATTTGTTTCTCTTGTGATGAGGTTGATTATAAAACCTCTTTCGTTGTTTTCGTCGCGACTTTGTCTTACTTTTCTTATCAGCTTGCATCTTAAGTCCCAAATTTTTTTTCATTAAACGACCATACTTGCTACACTTGCTAATCGTGGCCATCGTTCGGCAGCTTCTTTTGCTACCGCACCTCGAATTTCAGAGCCTTTCGGGTCACCAAGTGGAGACGTAATTACGGCAGCGTTATCTTCAAATTGTATCCATCGACCATCTGCGCGACGGTAAGGTTTGTGTTGGCGAATAATTATGGCGCGAACGATTTGTCTCCTCATCTCAGGAGTTCCTTTCACGACAGAAACAACCACCATAGAACCTACACCTGCATTGGGTATTCGGTTTAAGCGCCCTTTATATCCTATCACCGCTATAACCTTAAGGATCTTCCCACCTGAATTATCAGAGCATATTAATTTGCAATTTGTAGGAATACCACGGGAAATCTTTGGTAATAGATGTGCGCCTTTTTTTCTGATGCGTCTCTTGCCCATATACACCACTCTTAAAATTTTGAATCCGATTACAAGCGGAATCTTGTTCTAAATTCCACATTTGAATTGTGTAGACTTTTTATTCAAATAATCTAAAGTACTTTTTAATTTTTTCTACATTTTTAACCTAAACTCAAGAAAGATTAAAAATTAAGAAATTGGAATCCAGTAATTCTCAATTCAAGGAGAATAACTAAGTAATTTGATGAAGATTTGTGACTTTTTATTTATCTTTATTTAACCACGAATTCGATTTTTCCATTCATTTATTTTTTCTAATAATAGGTTTTGGTGTTCTGCATCGACTCCTGATCCTTCGGGTTGTTTTTTTAATCGGCGAGCAAAAGTTGCTAATTCGTACAACGCAGGGTGCCACCGATAAATTTTCACAATTTTATCGCGAGCTTCTTCCATTTCAATTGCTAATTTAGGTGCAGTAATGCCGCTTTGCGCTTTTTGTTTTATTAAATCAAGCACGTTAAGTACCTCACCTATTGTCCCCCCTACGGATGGGGCAGTGGAGGGGGTGCTTGGTGGTGTGAGGCTAACAGCACGGGCCGGTGTTGAAACAGGTTTCGCCGTAGCAGGTTTTCTTGCCGCAGCGGTGGAGGTGACTGCAGGGGAGGGGTGGATTTTAATATTTTGAATGGCAGTTTTTAGATCATTCATTCCAGCTTTAATTTCATTTAAACGATCTTGGACCTTGTTCAGTACGGATGAGTCTGGGGCTGGTCCTCCAGTACCACTCGTATTTTTTATGAGGTCTTCAAGATCTTCGACTTTCGCGCCTAGCATATCTGTAAATGACATTAGGCTTTGTCCCAAAGATCTGGGAATTTCTTCTTTGAGATTATCAATCGATGCTTGAACATCAGAGAATTTTTTGTATAACTTTTTCTCTAATTCTATCATTTTATCCTCTAAACGCTCAAAAACTGTTTTTTTCTGAGCCATTATAGTTCACTTTTTTCATTTATCTGTATTAGATTTATGTCGATGTATTATTAATAATTTCAGTAAGTCTTATTGCCCTTTATGTTTGGAGTGTTCATTCACTTTCAATTAATTCAACAACAGCGAATGAGATTGTTTTGCTTATTGGGCGGCATTCCGCAATTTTTACAGCATCACCTGCGCTGATTTCAATACAAGGTGAAACATGACAGTTAATATTACTATGTTGTCGTTCATATCTATTATATTTTGGAATATAACGGAGAAAATCTCGTCGAACTACACAGGCATCACTCATCCGCTGTCTTATTACGATTCCATTAAATATCCTACCCCGCAGAGGTAATGTTCCATGAAAAGGGCAATGCGGATCATCACATTCTTTTCTAGGAGCCTCAACTTCGAAGCCAATATCTCTAACCATTTCCATACATCCTCTAGTTATTCCATTTATACGTAATTCTCTTTTTAATTCTTTCTTCTGGTCGACTTATTAATAGATCACCAACGACTTCAACTACCTGATTTTTTGAGAGGTGAAATTGAAAAACTGAATCCTTTTTCGGAATGCGTTTTTCTTTTCCATCGGTTTTAATTATCAAGGTGTGTTTTGTTTCATCTACAATCTTCCCAATTAAATTGAGATGTGTAGGGTTGGAACTTCGAATTATTTTTACCATCAAACCAATTAAGCAATGATGAATAAGGGTTTTTGGTGTAATTGTCATCCGGCTTCTTCCCGCATAATGGTAAGAATGCGAGCTATTGTCCTCCGAAGGGTTTTTATTTTTCCTGTGTTTTCAACAGCCCCACCTGAAGCTGCAATAGCGCGTTCATTGCTAAGCTCAGTCCTCAGGTCTTGTAACTTCTTTTCGCGCTCTGCTTCTGTCATATCCCGAATTTCACCTGTTTTGAGACCTGGCAATGTTTCATTCTCCTTTAAATGTTTCTGATTGAGCTTCAAGTTCTTCGGGAGTGATTATGATATCTATTTCATTGGGAAGCCTGTCTGTGGGCTGCATAATATAAATGGAAACTCCGATAATGCCTTTCTTCAGAATTGCATGGGCTACTGCTTTATCTACATAAAGAAAGGCAGGTTCGCCACATTTGGCAACGAAACCCTCTCGAAACTTTTTATAACGGGCTCGATGACTTGTTAATTTCCCACTAATTGTAATTTCGACACCTTTTGCCCCTGCTGCTGCTATTCTTCTCAGTATCGAATAGGCTGCTCTTCTATAATGAGTTCCGCGCTCTAGGCGCGATGCCAAGCGCTCCGCCATGACCATTGCATTTAATTCAGGAACCTCTATTTCGGAAACTTCAATCTGGGGATTTTCAATATTAAACTTTTCTTCTAAGGTGACCGTGAGTTCTTGGACATTTCTGCCACGTCGGCCTATTACTATCCCTGGTCGGGCTGCGTGGATGATAACTCGGGTGCCCAGCGGGGTTTTGAGGATGTCAACACCTCCATAGCCCGCGCGCTTCAATTCTTGGGCGAAAAACTCATCCACTTCTGTTTTTTTGATTTTCTTCGTGATGAAATGTTCAATAGCTGGCAAATAATCGTTCCTCTTTAATTTTATTCTTCTTCTAACGCAATTTCTATATGAGTTAATGTTTTAAAATAGGGGGTCGAGCGTCCAAAAGCCCGAGGAATGTACTTTTTTATTTTCCTTCCAAAGTGAGTTGCAGCGTGAATGATACGGACGCGATCTAAGTCTAATCCTTTAAATTCAGCGTTATTTTCGGCATTAGCTAGTATATTGATTACGGCTTGGGCCGCTTTAACGGGAAACCGTCCTGCAGGCCATTTGAATCTATCAAGACCTTTTCGATGAGCCTGTTTTTTATTATGACGTTTAAAAGGAATGGCTTGTTTATGGAGAACTACCTCATCTAAAAAGACTTTGGCATCTTCAATCATCATACCTTTAATTGCATTACAGATTTCTCTTGCATGTTTAGGCGAACAGCGGATATCACGTCCGCTGGCGATGGCAGTTCTATCAGGATCTAATCCCGTGATGGAATATCCGAAAGTAGGACTCACTCTCTTTTTATCCTCCTATTTTAATGGAATGTATTGCGAAGACCGAGTTGCTCCAATTCCTGGATTGCCATGTGATACCCTTTTATGAGTCGGCGCAAATTCCCCTAAATAATGACCAATGTGTTCGGGAGTTATTTCTACAGAAATGAATTCTCTTCCATTGTGAGTTGCAATCGTCAACCCGACCATCTCAGGAGTTATGACCATATCGCGCGCATGCGTGCGAACGACAACTTTTTTCCCTTTTTTCAAAGCGCGCCGTGCGCGTCTTAGATTCTCGAGGAGCTTTTTTTGCCGGTGTGGAAGGCCTCGAAGCATGCTACGACGTTGTCGGGACGGCAAAAGCTTAATAAACTCATCCATCGGCAAATTCTGTAACTCTTCGAGTGAGTAACCTCGAAAGGCGAATTTTTTTACCAAATAATCAACTCCAATTGAGTGTGAGGGTTGAATACAGGTTATTAAGGAGAGACTCGCAACAAATTCCTTAAAACATGTTCAGTTTGACTAAAAGATAAAATTACATTTAAAATTTTCGCGATTAGTAGTTTGAGATGGGGATTTTGAGTGGAGATAACTGAATTTATTACTACAATCACTCAAGAAAAATAAAAAGAAAAAATAATAAAAAAGGCTCAGAGGTTTAAAAAAACACCTCTGTTTTTCGGTTTCGCTAAGA
>JABXJT010000069.1 GCA_013375455.1 Candidatus Helarchaeota archaeon
GGCTCGTCCCCCCGATGGTTGATACAAAGTACAAAGCATTTTAATGGTCGTCGTTTTTCCTGCCCCATTCGGTCCTAAAAATCCAAAAATTTCGCCGGATTTAATTTCAAAATTGATATTATCAACCGCAACGAGCTCGCCCCACGCTTTCGTGAGGTTAAACGCTTCAACGATATTAACACTTTCCGTCACAAGATCACCTATTGCATAGAAACGGACTTAATCTTACTTTTTTAACTTTTTGAATTAAGCCAAATTTTCCCTTGTAATAATATTTTTATGGTGCATGCTATCATCGTCTTCCTATGTCAGCAAAAATTTTAGTCCCCGCAGTAATTCTTTCAACCATACTCTTTTGGATACTCGCTTTAGTATTTCCCACTCAAGCGGCTCTTTTTTTGATACTTCGGAACATCAGCTTCGGAATATTTCTATTTTACGGCGGATTACTTCTGGGAATGCTTGTAATGCTGTTTACCGAATATGAGGGAATAGAATATAAGTCGCTGCAGCGGGAAAAATTCGAATTGACCTTGAAAGATGGAATCTTAATTCATGGTGAAATTTTGACTGGAAATACAAAGGATTCTAGTCCAGTCGTATTAATCTGCCATGGCCATTTAGGCAGAATGGAATCCATTTACTTGATCGCATATCCCCTCGTGTTGCAGGGTTATAAAGTGGTCTGCTATAACCTTCGAGGTCATGGCAAAAAACCCTTCAAGAGTGGGGGTGTATCATTTGAAATTGATAAAACTTCCATGGATGTACAACAAATAATCGATTTTATTGTTTCACGTCCGGATTTGAATCACGAAAAATTGGCTGCCGTTGGATTTAGCTTAGGAGGATATATACTCTTGACGGGCGGGTATATAGATCCTCGCATTAAGCTCATTATAGCATTTTGCACTGGACACGACTGGCTTGAGATGACTCAGTTCTGGAAATGGTATATCCGCTTGTTCTATAAACTAATGAGACTCCCTATTCATCCCTCTGAGGAATTCAGTCGCAAAATCTCTCCGAAATATTTCCTGGAGAAGAAAATTGAAAATAAAATTGTGTGCCTAGCCCACGCAAAAAACGACAGGCTAGTTCCATATAAGGCATTCCTTAAAAATAAAGAACTGCTTGGGCTTCCCGATGAACAAACAATTGAATTTGACCGCGGCGATCACGGTTTCTTCGGGCAAACCACGGTCTATCTCTCCCAGATCATCAAATGGCTGAACGATTACCTCTAATCTCTTTTCATTTTTGCTGGATGAAGCTTAAGCTTAAAGCTACAACTCCAAAACAAATTAGATAAATTAAACAAATTAAAGAGAATAGAAAAATTCCAAAAGCTGCCCAAAGCACGCCAAATATTAGTGACACAGTGAAAGTTCCGAGAAATCCAACAGATAATACAATACCAGAAACCGTGCCCGCTAACTCTTCTGGGACGCTTTTGAGCTCTATACAGATAGTAAGGCAAAGGGGAATAAGAGTACCAACCATTACTCCAATGAAAAAGATGAGAATCCCTAAAACCCACCCCTTGTTAATAAATTGAAGTAGGATTAACAAGGAAATTGCTACAATTGAACTCCCTATCAAAAATATTTTCCTTTTTCCAATCATATCTGAGATCGAAGGAAGCGTAATATTACCCACTGTTGCGCCGAGCGAGAGAATTGCAGCCAAATACCCAATAATTGGATCAACAACTCCTTTACTTCCCATTAAATGTTCCATATAATTAGTTAAGCCAAGTAACACTGAGAATGCAAAAAATATTATGACACATAACCCAAGGACGTATTTATTAGTCAGGATTATTTTTAATGAAACCAATGAAAACGATTCCCCTCGTGCTGTAGGTTCCTTTTCTTTAATTATAAACGCCCACAAAATTGTGGTTAATAATGAAAGAATTCCATAGAATAAGAAACAGAGCCGCCAATTCAACTGAAAAAGTGGTAAGAGAATAGTAGCCGTAATTGAAAGCGAAAAGACTTGCCCTAACCCGCCTGCCATGAGATAAACTCCTGACGCGGTCCCTTTCTTTTCATCCCCAAACCACGCAGATACGACTTTTCCGAGGTTAGGAAACAGTAGCCCCCCACCTACTCCAAATAAAAAACTGGTGATCACTAAAAAGAAATAGCTATCCGCCAATCCTCGTAACATGCCAAACCCCGTAATTAAAACGCCGGAAATAATAGTTGCATTACGTATTCCTATTCGATCCGCTATAATTCCACCCAAAAAAGTAAAAATTACAAACGCTAGAAGTGGTGCTGAATAAATCCATGAGACTTGAATTTTATCCAGGTCTAAATCGATCGCAAATCCCGTGACTTTGTTGATATCTGCTATGATTGGTAAGAAGATCCAAGCTGCTGTAAAAGTGAAAAAGAAAATAGATCCAACTATAAGAACAATCCATTTATAATGAGGTGAGTTTTTATTCAAGCTCTTTCCCGACATACCTTGATTCATGAAATCTGACTTAATTTCTTTTGCATTTTAAGCCATTTTTTATAATATTTCCTATATTTTTTCTGGGCCACACCTGGTTCAATGACTTTTCGCAGGTGAACCATTGCATTAATGGCCTCAGAAAAACCTGAATGCACCCCTGCTCCTACCGCAGCGCAAATCGCAGCTCCTAGACCTGTAGCTTCAATGGTTCCATATGTTTTTATTGGAAATCGGAGCGTATCTGCAACCATTTGGACAAATAATTCACTCTTGGCTAGTCCGCCACAAATTCCTGCTTCCTTTATTTTCATTTTCGAAATTGATTCTAGTTGATCCCAATTACCTTTGATGGCATACGCCATGCTTTCGAGAAACGCTCTAATCATCTGTTTTTTTCCATAGTTTCCCATGTAGACTGGCAGTTCAAACAAGAATCCACCGAATCCAAGAGGCCCTATACCATCCATGTTCATGATGAATGGACCAAGAAAGGCAAAAACTCCTTCAGATCCAGGAGACACTTCTCCGGCAACACGATCCATTAGTTCAAAAGCATCTTTGCCCTCACTTGAAGCAGTCTCTCGTTCTAAATCGGCGAAATTGTCTCGCATCCACCGAAAAATCTTCCCTGATTCCCCCGCACTACTTTCTAGAATCCAATAATCTGGAATCAAATAATTATTTGTCCACGTGCGCATTTGCTGGTCAATTATCGGCTGTGCCGTGATCATTTGAAGGGGCGTGGTAGTTCCTGCAATGATACCTAGCTGTCCTTCCTCTAGAAACCCCATCCCGAGCAACGCGCATTGGGAATCCGCGCCCCCCATCACGACGGACGTTCCCTCAATTAGCGAGGTTTCCATCGCAGCTTGGCTGGTCACCTCCCCAATCTTCGTGCCGGCATTCACGACTTCAGGAAAGATATCATCCTTCAAATCTAGCATGTTCACGATTTCTTTTGACCACGATCTCGAATGAATGTCAAATAATTCCGTTTCGCAGCCATTAGTGGGTTCGCTATAGATCGCTCCAGAAAATTTGAACAGGATCCATTCATTCATCATTAAAATCCGATGGATTCGATCATAGATTTCCGGCTTTTTTTCTTTAAACCACTGTAAACGAGCGCTTACAAATATAAATGGTGGATTATGCCCGGTTAATTCATAAAGTTTCTTGCCGTGACTTGCTTTCATATTCATTCCTTGCTCAAGGGCTCGAACGTCGTTCGCAGGTCCCGCATACAACTCCTTCCCCCCATCATCAATCCAGACTGAACCTTCACGAAAACTCGATGCACTGACCCCCTTTATCTGACTGGGTTGAATTTCCACTTGATTTATCGCGCCCTTGCTCACTTTGCAAATGATATCCCAGAATTCATCGGGTTTAAATTCCAATCCATACGGAGCTGCATCAGATGGGGTGTAATATGCCCATTCCTCATAATCAATCCCGCATAAGGTTCCAATATCATTAAAAATAAGCGCTCGACCGCCTCCAGTGCCCGCATCAATCACAAGAAAGTAATTTTCTGCCATTCTAATCATTTTGTAGTCAATATTTTTTTGTAAATTAAATTGAAAATTATTATACTTAATAGTGTCCCTGAAACTTTTGAATTAATGGCTATTGTAGCGTTAGGTTATCCCGCCGAAGAAAAGAAACAACGATCACGTAAATCACTATCAGAATTAATTTATTTAAGTCTTTAATTGTTATAACGAACGTCAACAGCCATAAAATATTCATTTTATTCCATAACACTCAATTATTAATAAAACAATCCGAGATCCTTTTGATTTATTAAGAGTGAAATGGAAATAAAGATTATATTACAGCATCACCCATCATACATTGAGAATTTCACTAACCTGGAAATGCTAAGCATGAAGAAAAAGATAGAAGATATAAAGCCAATATTAGACGAAATTAAAAAAAATTTAGAAAATTTTTATGGTAATAGATTAAATACCCTCATTCTATATGGATCTTATGCACGAGGCGACGCTACAGATGATTCTGATATCGATCTCATCATTCTTCTAAATGACATGAATGATACTTGCGAAGAAATTCTCAGATTTTCTCAATACCTTGGTGATTTAGAATTAATTTATGATACTTTAATTTCTATACTCCCTTTTGATGCAAACGAATTTGAAAACGGACATTTACCAGTTATTCTCAACGCTAAAAAGGAAGGAATCCTTGTTTATGAAAGAGGATAAAGATATCTTAGGTCTTTTAAAGAAAGCAAAGGAAAGTATTAAGGGTGCAGAAGTTCTATTTAAAGAAAAACTTTACGATTTTTCTGTTGGCAGATCATATTATGCGATGTTTTACACTGTTCAAGCCATATTGCTAACAAAAAATTTATCATTTTCAAGCCATAAAGCAGTTATCGCTACATTTGGAAAAGATTTTATTAAATCTGGAGAAATACCCTCTGATTTACACCGCCACCTTAGAGATGCTTTCAGATTAAGACAGGCAGGTGATTATAGTATTCAACCGTCTGTAAACAAAGAACAAGCACAAATATTGATTACCCAAGGACAAGAATTCCTTAAAATTGTTGAAGAATATTTAAACAAGAAAGGGTACAGCTTAAAACCCATTGAAAAATAATGATTTAAAAGATATTGCTGAAATACAATGTTTGGCGGCAAAATTCGTGGTGCATACAATTTTTTCATTTTAAGAACGATACTCGATACAATTGGTACTGAGAAGTTCCCCAATTATAGTAGAATCCTGAAAGTAGCCAGGGATTTAAAAGATCAATGGTATGGGTGGGAGGGATTTTGCGAATTTCTGAATGAGGTTGAAAAAGTAACAACTGAAGAGGATTTACGAGCAATTGGGGTAAAAATTATGATGGGTGTAAAGGAAGGATTCATCTCCGCAGGATTAACAATAGTAGATGCGGTTCTTAGAGATTATGACCCACTCTTGAAAAAAAATACGAAACAGATGCCACCAACAGAATTACCAAAAACAATTCACTACGAACCAGGATTTGTAATCATCGAAATTAGTGCGAGTCGCCCTAAGGCACTCATTGAAGGGTATTTAATGGGTATTGTTCAGATATTTGGGCGGCAACTCATATCCCTTAAATCTGAACCCGTTAGTCGTGGCGATTTTTCAGGATTTAAATACGAATTGCATTGGCAGTGAAAAATAATTTTTTCAGAATTTAAATAATTTTTAAATAAAGGATTAAATGAAAAAGGAATAAATCATAACATTGGATAGAGGATAGTTAAAATGGCAGATACGAAAATCGCACTTAGAATGTTGATAGGCGGCCTTCACTATTGTTCCTCGGAATTGATTAAATTGGATCCTGCTTATAAGGAAAAATTCGCAGGCATTGATGCCGTATTACAGTGGAAATCTGAGCCGGACGGACCAAATACTTACACCATCATCAAGGACGCAAAAATTGAGTTTAATGATGATGGAATTCACGAGAATCCAACCTATACAATGATCAGTAAAGATCTTCACCAAGCGCTGGATATATACAAAGGCAGGAACCCGTTATCAGACGCTATCAGAAACGGTGACATAGATGTTATTGGCGATAAAGAGGCGTTATTGAAGATTACCTTTTATTTAGTGGACCTAATTCCACTTATAGGGGAATTAGCTGGCGTGGTGGTGTGATATATGAATTTGAAAGAAAAAATGCAGATAAAAGCCCTCTTCTATTACGTGGGCCGTGGCCTTGAAGTCGTTTCCCGGAGTAATGAAGAATTTCAAGAAACCTTCGAGACTCTCGATGGCATTTTTCAGTGGCACGTGGGCGAAGTTTCAATGTACTTGGAAGCTAAGGAGGGAATCTTTGACGTGCATTACGATGCAACTCACGATGAACCTGATGTGACTTTTACAGTTGAAGATATCGCCATAGCAAAAGATATTCTTATGGGTAAAATGGAAGGTACCGCTGCTTATATGTCAGGAGATCTAGGCATTGCCGGTGATATTCAAATGGGCGTGAAATTCGCCGAAGTAAGCGGAATTCTTGTTGAGGAACTCGCCGATCTCCTCTCCTAATCTCTTTTTTTTCTCTCCTAAAAATTAAAATAACCGAAACAAAAAATCACTACTTACTAAAAAAAAGGTTAACCGTGAGTGAAAATGGTAGATTCTAAAAAATTTGGAGTTAAGATGCTCATAAGCATGATCGCGTATGCCAGTGGTCAACTGGCAGAGCTGGAAGATTCCTTTAAGAAAAAATTAGCGGGAATAGATTCAGTGATTCAATGGAAGGTTGCTGACATCAATAGTTATACGATTGTCAAGGATCAAAAGATAGAGTCCAAGATGGATGCGGTCCATGATAGTCCAACGTATACAATAACAATCAAAGACCTGGACACGGCTTTAGGGATGTTCCAAGGCAAGATTGATATGGCTCAAGCCATCGCCGACGGGAAGATCGAAGTTCAGGGTGATGCCGAGGCTGTCCAAAAACAGGCGTTCATCATGGAGGATCTTGCAGGGTACTTAGGTGATCTAACAGGTGGTGGAGGTTAAGAAAATGGTTAATGTGAAGGAAGTTTTGCAGACCAAGGTCATGGTTTTTATAATGGCGAAAGGCCTAGAGGAGCTCT
Organism: Candidatus Helarchaeota archaeon; assembly: GCA_013375455.1. Next base: position 7,098 of record JABXJT010000069.1, read on the forward strand.
CCAAGATCGATGAGGAATTCCAAGAAGAGATCGAGGATTTCGAGGCAATTCTACAATGGAATATAGCCTCAGATATCAGAATGTACCTCGCCATCTCGGATGGAAGAATAACTGCGCACATGGATGCTGAACACGACGACCCGACGGTTACTTTCATAGTAGAGGACTATGCAAAAGCGCGAGCAATCCTCGGTGGCGAAATCGATGGCACTTCTGCGTACATGTCAGGCGACTTGAAGATGGATGGCGAAATGCAAGCAGGAATGCGGATGGGACAATTAGGGGAGTTTCTCACAGAAGCCCTAGGAGACATCCTAAGAAGAGAATAAAGCAACTATACTCTACATACTTTTTTATCATCAGATCTGAATAATGGACAATGAAAATTCAAAAATTCGCTCTTACAACTATTTTTTTCTTTTTAAAAATTGCTAAGATCTACTATGTTATCTAATCCATTTTTTAAAGGCAAATGGTTTAGTTCAAATATGTTTAGTGGCACTTAAATAAAGAATTCTCCATATAAAATACACATATTTGGGGGACTCTATGTGGCAAGAATCAAGAAAGTACAAAATCGGTTAAAAAAATTAGAAAATCCCCAGCAAAAGGTCCGAGAGAAGGCTATCAGGGAATTATATGATATATTTAATAATGCTTCAGAAGATGAAATTAAAGAGTATGATGTTAAACTAATTGTTGAGGTATTAACGGAGCACTTGAATGACTCCTCAGATAGGGTGCGAGAAACTATAGCAGAAATTTTAGGGAAATTAGGTGTAGAAAACGCTATCACGCCTTTAATAGTACTACTAGGAGATGAGAGTAGTTCGGTGGGGCGTGCTGCTCATTTCGCACTGAGAGAAATCGGAGAAATTGCTATCGAACCTTTAATCAGTGCATTGAAAGATCCAAATGCGGAGAGACAGGAGAACGCGATGAGTACCCTAACAGATATTGGGGATCCTCGCATAATACCCGAATTAATCAGTTGTTTAAAAGATAAAAATGAAAAAATCCAAGAAAAGGCTATGTGGGCTCTAATTCGACTCAAGACTGCTGCTGCTGATTCTTTAATCAGTGTTTTGAGAGACAGAAATGCAGATGTACGATATTATGCTGCTCGGGCGCTTGGATATAATAGGATCGTAAAAGTAGTTGAACCATTAATTGAAAGTATAAATGATGAAGATTCACTTGTACGTTACACGGTTGTATTTGCACTTATGCAAATAGGTGATAAAAGAGCATTGGAACCATTGGTGATCTTTTTCAAAAATTTGAATGAAACAACAACTAATTCAAAAAGTTCCCAACTAAAAGAAGGCTTTATGAAATTTTTGGGGGGACTAAATGACCCGAAAGCAGTTGCTCCCCTTCTTACTTATCTCACAGATGAAATTCGAGATGTACGTTTAGAGGCAGTTAATGCGCTTGGTAAAATTGGTGATAAAAGGGCTGTAGAACCGCTGATTGCCCGATTGAATGATGAGGCTGCGTGGGTTCGTTGGAGTGCTGCCGAATCTCTTGGAAAAGTGGGGGATTCGAGGGCGATTGAGCCACTAATTGCTTGTTTGCAGATAGATAACTATAATATGCGACGTTCTGCCGCAGAGGCGCTTGGTGAAATAGGTGATAAGAAGGCGGTAACTCCTCTAATCAAACTTCTGAAAGATTATGATGGGCATATGCAAGTTAGTGCAATAGAAGCATTAGGTAAAATCCAAGATAATCGAGCTATTGATCCCTTGGAGCCATTATTGGAAGATGAGTCCCCTAGCATTCGAAAGGCTACAGTTAAAGCGCTTATCTCCTTCGCAAAATCAGAAATGAAGGCTCTAATTGCGATATTAAAGGTTGAAAAGAGCGATTTAATCGAAATTCTTGAAGCCACCCTCACTGAAATTCCAATCGATAGAATAATACAGGCGCTAACCCTCAATTTAAAGAATTCAGGTTTCCTTGTCCGAAAAATGGCAGCGAATTGGCTCGGAAAGATAAAGGATCCAAGATCGATAGGACTGCTAATAGAAAGTTTACAGGATGATCATTGGGCTGTACGAAAAAGAGCGACCATATCTCTAGGTAAAGTGGGGGATTCTAGGGCAGTAGAACCATTGATAAAATGCCTGAAAGATGAAGATACTAGTGTACGATACAATGCAGCAGAAGCGCTTGTCGAGATAGGAGATGAGCGCGCAATCAAGCCGCTGACCTCCTGTTTGAATGATGAATCAGCAGTGATCCGGAATAAAATACCACAACTTCTTGAGGTCCTGAAAGAGAAGGTTCATCTTTGGCCTCAACTTGCATTAGATGAGTCAAAGCATGTTCCAGAAGCAGAACCCTTGATTTCAGCATTGCGAGATGGGGATACTACAGTAATTGACGAACTTGGGAATTTGGGTGATCCAAGAGCAGTGGACCCATTGATTAAATGCTTAAAATCTAAGGATATAAAAGTTCGAATAAAAGCAGCTGAAGCTCTTGGTAAGATAAAGGATTTAAGAGCAGTTAGACCCCTTATTGAAAAACTTACGGATTCGAAAACATGGATACGTTCGGCGGCGGTTAAAGCTCTTGGCAATCTCGGGGATAAACGTGCTGTTGAGCCTTTATTCAAATTATTAAAGAAGAGCTATGAAAGTAAATACCTTATAAATGAGTTAATAGACTCTCTTTTAAAAATTGAAATAGATATGTTAGAACAAATCATAAAATATGAAAAAGATGAAAAATTAGAGCCTGATAAACGCTCAAAAATAGCAAAAAAACTCGGAAGTCTAAAAGAATCAGAGATTATAGAACCCTTATACCAACGCTTAAATGACAAGGATCACAATATCAGGTTTCGTGCAGCAAAGTTACTAAGCGAAATCAACGATTTAAAGTCACTTGAGCCGTTACTCACATACATTACGGATAAATATAATGAAAAAGAGCACGGACGATTTGATAATTTTCTTTTTAATAAATATTTAGCTACTCAAGCATTAATAAACATAATAATGAAGACAGAAAATATTCCTAGCCAAATATTAGAAAATTTTGAAGAATTTATACAAAAAAAATATCCAGCTATTAGTAGAAAATATGCATCTCAAATCAATAAAAAGAATTTCATAATGGTACTTAAAGATATAATGAATGAATTTTCCCAAAAGTATTTTGAAAATCGCGATAAATCCCGCCAAGAGGCAAAAACTAAGGGTCGCGCTTTAGTTTCAAAGGAACCTAATTATTTATTAAAAACATTCGATAGAGGCGAGTTGCTCTTTTCATTGGCAATTTCTCCTGATGGAGATAATATCATTAGTGGGGAACTTTTTAACATAAATTTTTTAGATTTTGAAACGGGAAAGGTGCTTAAGACTCTCAAAGATGGGCATATCGTAAGTTCTATCAGCATTTCTCCAGATGGAGAATACTTGGTTAGTACTTCAAAAAATTCCGAAAAGATTTATTTATGGGAATATTCAACAGGCAAACTTCTTTATGAGACTGAAAAATATGGATGGAATGTGGAATCTGCTATTTTTTCTCCCGATGGAAAAACTATTGTTTGTGGGGCAGGACACGAAGGAATAAGGGATTGGGAAGTTCCAACACTGAAGCCCCTTAGATTAATCTATGAAGATACGGTTACTTGTTGGGATGTGAAGTTCACGCCAGATGGGAAATACCTTGTCGCTGGCACTACAAAGGGCGATGTGCAAATATGGGATTTTATAACGGGAAAATTCGTTAAAAGGTTTCAGCATGAAGGTTTCGTATTATCAGTCGCGGTTTCTCCAGATGGACAATATGTGATAAGTGGATCTACAGATAATAACATAAAAATTTGGGATCTCATAAAAGGTAAGCTTGTTCGAACGCTCAAGGGTCATGAGAAGGCGATAACCTCGGTCGCAATATCGCCAGATGGACGATATATAGTAAGCGGATCAGCAGATGAAACCATAAAGGTCTGGGATTTCTCGTCCGGTAAATTGTTTAGAACGCTTAAAGGGCATAAAAGCCGAATCACTGCCGTGGCAATAACTCCTGACGGGCACTTCATCGTCAGTGCATCTGAAGATTATATGATTAAAGTCTGGGATTACTTGGATGTAAAAAAAGAACAAAGAGAAGAAATTCATCAAATAATGATGAACTTAGAAACCTATGAAGGTGAGGATTTGATTAACTCCCTCGAGGAGCTTGCCTTTTTACTCACGCAAGATCCCCCAAACCGAAAAAAATATACAGTACCTGAAATAATTCAACCCATTACCCGTGCATTAACCAATGACTCCCCCAAGGTATCTATTACTGCCGCACGCGTATTCGAGAATCTGGATTCTGAATTATTATCGCAATATTTACACACACGATTGAGCTCTGGCAGACCGAAAGAAAAAGTTGAACTTATTAAAGCGATGGATAAGATTGATGATTCGTTAGCGATTCAATTCCTCTCCACAAGCATAAGATCTTATAACAGCCAAGTGAAGGCGAAAACTATCGAGGTTCTTCATAAATCAGGCAATGAAAGAGCTATAGAACTTCTTTTTATCACTTTAAAGGACGCAGATCTTGAAGTTCGCGAAAAATCAGCCTATGCACTTGAATACTTCATGAAAAAGAAGTCAGAAACTTTTTTTGAACTTCTTTCTGAATTTATAGACCAAAATTATGTTTGGAACCTGACAAGATTGGTGTTGTATAGGAATATGCGATGGGGGCATGGTATGGAAGATTATGATTATGAGGCATATACTAATTTACTTAAACAATCAGTAAAAATTTGTAAAGGAGATCCAAACTTAGAAAGAAAATTTAGACCAATGATTAATAAAATCAAACAACTACGGAAAATTCGCCGGTTTGCTGTTCCGATAGCTGAATCTGATAATGCCGTTTTAGGTTCACATATTAATTCACGAATCTCTGTCTTGGAAGCGGAGGTTAGGGAGAAGATAGAAATCAGGATCGAACACCGTCCGACGCAACATCCGAGTGGCTGGGAAGATCGAAATTATGAATGGTTTTACATATTCGTTCTCACAAATCCAAAACTAGGTCCTCCTCTTGAAAAGGCTAAAGTTAAGGAATTAAAGTTTAAAGTTGGGCATACACTCCTAAATGAAATAGCTTATGAAGGGATGAAGAAGCGCAAACTAAAAATTCGCTGTAGCGGACGGCTTATCAAAGATAAATGGGGATATATGATTAAAAACGTGTCCAATGTTGAAGAAATTTAAAAAATTTAATTGAATAATTCTTCTTAATTGGTAAGAAGAATTATATCTGTCTGGCGACTCGAAGATGGATTGTGAAATGCAAGCAGGCATGCGGATGGGTCAATTAGGGGAATTTCTACAAGAAGCCTTAGGAGACATCCTAAGAAGAGAATGAAACACTAAAACACTATATCCTTTTCTTCCCTTATTTTTCTAATTATTATAGAAATTTAATAATTATAATAATATTGGATGGTAAATGCTAATATAATTCCAAGTAACACGATTAACACGGGTAGGATGCCACCCACTCAACCACCTCTCTTTAAACATCCAATTTTAGATTTAAATTTTTTATTATCTCCTTATAGCGATTCCGAATCGTGACTTCGGTAACGTGTGAGACCCTAGCAATATCTCGTTGCGTGCGACGTTCCCCTTCGAGAACACCCGCTATATACAAGGCTGCCGCCGCCAAACCTTTGGGATCCTTGCCAATTGTTAAGTCCTTTTTCCGGGCTGAACCGAGAATTTTACTAGCTTCCTTTTGGACGTGGGGTGATAATTGAAGCTCTTCACTAAATCGAGACACGTAATCGGTGGCCTCCATTAAGGGAATTTTTAAATTCAAACGTTCAACAATAAAACGATAATTGCGGGCGAGTTCCTTCTTTGATACCTTGGCATATCTAGTAATTTCTTCTAAAGTCCGAGGTAACTTATGCAATCGACAAGCAGCATAGATACTGGCTGCAACAGTCGCCCCAATCTTCTTACCCTTAATATGACCCCCTTTTATCGCTTTCCTATAGATTAGTGCGGCCCGCTCTTTGATGTCTTTGGGGAGTTCTATCTGTGATGCTAACCGGTCCAGCTCACTCATCGCCTTGGATAAATTCCTCGCGAGACTAGAATGAACTCGCGATCTGATTTGCCACCGACGCAACCTATAGATCTGGGCTCTCTTTTTAGGAGTTATTTTTTTCCCAAAGATATCTTGATCATGCCAATCAATTACCGTGGATAACCCTTTATCGTGTATGATCAAACTTCCCGGACTACCAGTCCTGGCCTTCTTATTTATTTCCTTACTTTCGTAAGCTCGCCACTCAGGGCCTTGATCAATTATATGGTCTTCAATAACCAGACCACATTCGCCACATATTACCTCACCGCGTGCCGGATCTTTAATGATATTGCCCTCCTCACATTCTGGGCACGTTTCATTATCTTCAATAATGCTAGCTTCGGCAAATGTGGCTTCGGGTACCTTCTTATTCTTCTTACTCTTCACGTGTGAGACCGTCAAATTTCATCTTCCTTACTCATTTTTGAGTAATTTATTTTCAATATATTCTCACTAGTATGCAGAATTCATATCCTAATTCTCATTCAGAAGAGTCCAAAGCGCGAATTTTTTACCTTCAGACTCTGTAATAGGAAATTATTGCTCTAATTAAGTCAAGAGAAATAAGAGATAAATAGATAAAAAGATATGAGTAATCTTTACCGCCATTTTTCTGACAATTAGAGACAAAATTAGATTTAATTCTCGACAAAATGGTGACACTTTTAAGTATTCAATGTGAAAATATTAAGATAAACGATAAATTCCAAGATTTAGAAGCTTTAAACTATAATTCTTTAAATTTTTGAAGTTTCTTCCGTACTCTCTCCTTGATAACTCTCAATGGGCTCCTCACTTGCGGATCAATTTCCCGTCCACGCACGACTAATAACTCCTTTGTCAGAGAGATCAGGTAATCCGCGGGTTGAATGAAATGTGGGAATAACTTGGAGAATTTCCCCCACAGGCTCTCAAATTTCTCAGGGCTCTTGTAACTGTCCCATAGTTGCACGAGCAGGTTTGGAAAACAATTTCCCATACCCAAAATCAGTCCATCCACTCCAATCTTAAGCGCGCTTTTTAGAAGAGGTTCAGAACCACAAATAACGCAGAATTCCGGGGGTGTTAAATCGATCATTTCTTGAATATGATTGATATCAACGGCGGTCTCCTTAATCCCGTCCAAAATCTTCTTTTCTGCAAGTTTCGCGATGAATTTTGGGGAGAGGTCAATTCCCGTGGTTAAAGGAAAGTTGTAAGCATATAATGGAATCTCAATTGAGGACGCGATTTTCTCGTAATGCATTTCAATATTCGCTCCTTCTAATGGATAGAATGCTTGAATCAAGGCCATTACTACCGTGGCCCCAGCATTTTCAGCAAATTTTGCTAAATCTATCGCCATTTTAGTGCTTATAGCTGATATACCCACCATTAAAGGAACTCGCCCTTTAACCTGATCAACGGCGATTTCGATGATCTGTTCTTTTTCCGTTTTTGAGAGGTAGGCAAATTCGCCTGTTGAACCTAAAACCAAAAGGGCATGAACCCCCGCGTCAATTAAAAAGTCAATGTGCTCTCTTATTGCCTTTTCATCAATTTCCTGGTCCCCCTTGAATAAAGTCACCATCGCAGGAATGATACCTTTCAATTTCATGCACTTTCACCTACTCTTCTTTCCAGGTCGTGTCACAATCCCCCCGGCGTCCAAAGAAGATCCAATTGATGGGGGGAATGACCATCCAAAAATGCCGCAAAGATCGGAGGAGTCGGGGGTTCGTTTTATAAATGAATTTAAGGCTCACTCTATTCCGTTCTACGACTTTTGGGGGGATGACATGCTCTTGTATTGTCTTCTTAATTGATTCCGGAATGGTAGCTGAGCCTGATAGAAGTGGTGCATCTGAATTCCAGATCCCCAATTTTTCATTTACCTGTGCATAGGCAACTTTTTTATAGGGAAACCCTAAAACTTCGGCGCCTATTTTATCTGCCGCGAGGAAATCATTCGAGATGATAAAATGACCGAACCTCGAGGGTTTACAAAAATGGGGTCCTTGCCCGGCACAAACACACTTTCCACCCAAGATATTCAGGTCAGGATTATGAACCCTGGCAGACCCTGCAATTACCATGTCCAAAGCCTCGGGGCTGACGTAATCGTGAAACTTTGTTTTCGACTCATCGGAAATCGCCCCATACAAGTTCTTCGCAGCTAGGGTCACCCCACACTCCCAGTGATGTTTAATGGGTGCAAAATTGATTAATATTTTTTTCTCTCTATTGAAGAGAAGGTCCTGGGACAATAAAACGGACTCGTTGAAACCGCGAAAGTAAAAATGAATCATCGGTCTATATGAGAGTTTTAAGAATCTGATGTCCTTTCTTTGAAGGAGCTCTAAATATCCCCGCCTCTTTAAAAGGTGGTAATCAACCACGTGCCCCCAATTATTTGCTTCCGCCAAAAATATTTGTTTATTGCTCACAACATCCAATAGATAATCAGTTAAAGCATCCACGCCCTTTAGAGGGGTTTGGGATGCGCGAATTTTATAAAACCCCCCACAGAGATTAACCTTAATAATTACTTTGCTTGAAGGCTTTATGACTTTCTTCAAGCCCACCTTATCCATCGCTTTTGCCATGCTCTCGTGCATGTCCCCTTCAATCTTATGAACATATGCAAAAGATTCAGTCGGCTTCTTATCTGCCTTCAACTCATAGCCATAATAGGCGCCATCCTTCTTTCTGATTTCGTAATTCCATGTTTCATAAACGACGTCACCGATTTTTTGCTGAACTTTCGCAGAAGTTTCTACCATTGCATCAGTCCTCCTTACAACTTGAATTTAGATTACCATCTTGAGGTACTCAATTATTAACATAAATGTAATTTAATATATTTGTTAATACAGCTCAAGGTTAGGTGGCAATCTCATGGTTATAAAAAAGGGTAATAGGGCAATAATAGATGCGCTTGTAGAGACTCAGACCAAAAAAGTTTTTGGAATTTGCGGGACCTCGGTTGCTGGCTTTTTATCCGTCCTGGGCACTGAAAAAAACATTGAATATATAATTTGCCGTCACGAACGCGGGGCTGGGAGTATGGCGGATGGCTATGCTCGCGCCAGTGGAAATGTTGGCGTTTGTCAGATGCATTCAGGGGCGGGGACCCTTAATGGGGTGCTCAGTATTGTTGATGCTTACAGAGATTCCTCTCCAGTCGTACTGCTGGCAGGCCAGGTCGCACGAAATCAAATTGGACGTGAAATATTTGGGGAAGCCAAGCAAATTGAAGTTCTTAAACCTTATACGAAATCCCAACTACGCATTAATGATGTCAAGGATATTCCTAAGATAATTACCCAAGCCTTTTACGTTGCTCGATCAGGACGTCCTGGACCCGTGCTTGTTGAAATGCCCGAGGATATTTATTTAGAAGAGGGGGAAATGGAACCCCTTATTCCTCCTGAAGTTGATTCTAAAGCAGCCCCTTCAACACTTATTCAGGATGCCGTGGAACGATTAGTAACCGCTGAAAAGCCTGTAATCCTTGCAGGTGGAGGTGTTTTATGGGCAAACGCTTGGGAGGAGCTAAAATCCTTGGCGGAAATGCTGCAAATCCCAGTAACCACTACTCAAAATGGTCGAAGCTGTTTTCCTGAAAATCATCCGCTTGCCTTGGGTTTATCCGGCTGGTACGGGGGCAATTCCGTGGCTGATGAATCTATCGAGAAGGCGGACGTGATTCTGGGAGTCGGTTGCACGTTCTCATCATTGACCACTTATCTCTTTACCAGTCCCATCAAGGGTGAAGTTATTCATATTAATATTGATCCTTTCGAATTGGGCCGGAATGTTCGCTGCGACTATGGCATTGTCGGAGATGCTCGGGCGGTGCTTTTGGAGATGATCAGGATCCTTGATACTAAGGGTGTTTCGCGCCAACCCTCCCTTTGGATAGAGAAGATAAACAAGAAGAAAAACAAATGGCAGAAAGAATGGGGGAAAGCTACTAAATCCTCGAGTGTCCCAATTCAACCTTCACGGTTAATCCGAGATATTCAAGAAATAATCCCCGAGAATTCAATAGTCGTGGCAGGGGCAGGACTTCATCACCTCTTCATCACGAATTACATGCACTCAATCCATCCCAGGACCTTTATCTCTTCAATTAATCTGGGATCAATGGGCTTCGCACTCCCCGCTGCAATAGGGGCAAAAGCCGCGAAACCTGAAGAGATTATAGCGTGCATTATTGGAGATGGCGATTTTATGATGAGCATTCCTGATCTGGATACCGCTGTAAGATACGGGTTCAATGTTGTGACTATAATTATGAACAATAATAGTTATGGCGCCCCAAAAGCGTTTCAAAAATTAACCTTCGGAACTGATTTTGGCAGCGATTACATTAATCCTGATTTTGCCAAGTTAGCCGAGGACTTCGGGGCTCGTGGCTGGACTGTAGAAAAACCTGAGGAGATTGCTGATTCAATTAGAAGTGCACTAGATTGCGGAAAACCCGCCGTGATCGATGTAAAAATTGATCCAAATGCCATTCCTCCGGTAAATTTTAAGGCCTCCTTTAGACTTAGAGGAAATGTTACGATTCCGAAACGAAACGGTTAAGCCGGACCATATTTAAAAATCTTAAATTTCTTCATTTACCTTCAAGATCCGTTTTTTCGGATTTTAAAGATTCAACATTTTCCTGTTGCTCGTTTAATTCGCCCTTTAATTTCTCAGACGAACTGACCCTTTCTTCTAGTTTGATAAATCTCTCTTCGATATCTCTTTTATACGAAACCAAGGCCTCCTTGGTTTTTTGCAGTTCTTTCAACTCAATATCTAAATCTCTGGTACTTTTATCCTCTATATCACAAATTTTTACCTTTAGGGCTGCAATTTCTTCCAAGTATTTTTTTCTCATTTTTTCTTCTTTTATTGCGATTCCGTCTTCAATTTCTTTAACTATTGAATCAATTTTATCGTGGGTGGGAATATTGTCCAACTTTTCCTTATAATCATCTATTTGAGTATCCAATTCTTTTATCTTATCGTCTCGCTTAGCAATTTCATTACTCAGCTCATTAATCTTAAGTCGGGTTTGTTCCTCCAATTCAATCAAGCGCTTGTTCATTTCCTCCCAATTTTCAACCAACTCAACCATCTCATCATTACATACAGAATTAAAAAGTGATGTTGTTGGTATATATAATTCTTACGAATTTTTACACTTTTCCCCTCAAATCCATCTTTTGATTACGCTGCGGTACCGTGCCGATTTTTTTAAAAAAAAGGGGGAATTAAGGATTGATTATAAGACTAAAGTCGTGAAGAGCCACTGGAAAATCAACATATTTACGCCAATATAAATCGCCCAGTTTAGCGAAAAAACACCTATGACGCCTAGCATATTTCTGATTTTATGTTCTGGCTGGTTTTGAATGACAGCAACGATTAATAAGCCCAAGATCCAGATGTACATCAGCCATTTCAGCGTGTCGTAAAGGTAACCCGCCCACTCCATCGTTCCCGTAAATCTGAGGATCATATTTATCAGAAAGAACCCGGAATGAAAGATGAGCATTGGAATGAGGACACACCACGCGGCGGTCTTGGTTGCCTCTCCCGCTGGTTTATACTTCGTCAATCTAAGAAAGATGTAGAGATCGATAGCGAACCCAAGTACAAAGAATAACATAAATATAATACCCAATACCGCTAGAAGTAGGGCAAAAATGATAACTAATGGATAACCTCCGGTAAAATGGGCAAAGAAAAAATTAATCATTAAGAGCATTCCCGTAGCTACAATTAGCACCACGGATTTCCCTTTGTTACGTTTCTCTTCTATTGTTTCAATGGCCGCTTCGGGCCTATTAACTAGATCTCCTAAGAATCCCATTTTTCATCACCATATTAGGTTCAAAAATTTATTTGCATGATTGATGGTAAAGATCACGAACACGATGAACAACGACAGGTAGTACGATCGAATCACATTATATACGGAAACATCCTTGAGCCGCTCTAAGAATTGATATATTATAACTGGTGCGATGCCGATGAAAACTGCGGCTAAAACGCCGAAGTAGATGAAATGATAGATCGCTGGAAGTATGTAACTAAGCCCCAGACAAACTAGAGATGCCCCAAACATGATAATTGCAAAAGAAAAAATGCTCCATGCAATTATTTGGGCCGTCCGTTTGATGGAAATTTGTTGTTTGAATACTCGCAAAAATACGAAGAAGAGAACGCTAAGAAACAGCCACGCCTTAATGCAGAAAATGAAATCCGTTAAAAACACTAGCCCGTAATAGTTAACATTGCCATAAGGTAGATAAAACCCGATCACTTGACCACTGGTAAGTATCTCAAGCGGATAGGAGTACGCATACTCGTGAAAAGTCGTATAGAGGCTTCCACCCGTAATGAAGACTCCAGATATCAGAAGTACACTTGATATCACGATGACGATAAAGGTTTGGCTTAAATTTACTGGTTTTGAAGTTAAATCTTCAACCACTTCGCTTGGACGATAAATCATTCTGAAATAATTTTTCAGCAGCCCGCCCATTCCTTCATCCGATGATTTCATTCAACACTCTCCCTTGCGATTGACCTGGTACTGGCCAGCCGGTTAAATTACAGATTGTAGGGACTATATCTACTACATGAGGTACAATAGTGGTTATTTCATAGCCAGTCCGCGTGATGTTTGGTCCCATCCATGCCATTATCACATCTTGGAGTGCTATTCCTCCGTGGCTTCCTATTTGACTGAGAGGGATTTCGCCAAATCCTGGCAATCTCAGGCTAAGTACTACGTGTTCTCGCAGTGAAATGTAAATCTGCCCTGTCCTGTTTTCCCATGTATTTAGGCAATATGGATATTGGTACATTTGGCTCCGGTTCAAAACTACTGCCACGTCGGGATGTTGTTGTAAAAAATCGACGGCAGAACTCGTATTTGCTGGATTCTCTAGAAATATAAATCCCGAACCGCCTTCCACATGAACGTGATTTTGAATACCCTTCCCTATCAAATAACCTTCAATATCGACGATCTTTTCAACAGTTTCCATGCCATGATCGCTCGTGAATATAAAGAGCGTGTTTTCGTATTCGCCCATCGCTTTGAGTTCCGTGAATAGGTGCATGAATAAATTATCCAATTCACGTAAATGTCTCTTGATCATCCCGCTATAATCTCCAACTCCACCGCTGTAATGTCCGAATACGTCTGTCCAGGCTAAGTTGCAGAAGATGAAATCGGGGTCATCCTGTTTAATCAGCTCGATAAGGGCTCGAATACACCAAGTATCGACAAGATCTCCATCCGCATAATGGATAGGTGTCCCTAATTTTTGAAGATAACCGTCCGGTAGCGGATACGGATCACCCGTGACTAATTCGGTGATTGGCGAAGCGAAAACAAAGTTTGCTTCTTGGCATAAGAGGGGCGGGAGGCGCCACTTCCCACTGATAAATGCTGTTTTTATGGTGTTGTTGGGTTCAATAGCCTCGATAAGTGTTTCTGCTAATCGAAAATTATGATCGAGCGCGACGCCCACTGTCGTATTGCTAGTTGTATTATAATAGCCATTTCCGATCATCCCTGAATTGTTAGTGTAAGCACCAGTAAGCATTGAAGTGTGCCCGAGTTGGGTTTCTGCCGCTAAAGACGTTAAAGCATGCCTGTATTTTGAACCGCGTGCCATTATTTCAGCAAACAACTTTGGCATCATTTCTTCCGTTAAATATTCCGGATTAGCTGAATCTATACTAAATAGAATGACTCTGGGCGTTGTTCGCGGATTCGTGGGTGGAAACAACGACGTTGCAATGAAATTGATGGTAAATCCGAAGCTGATAAGTATCGCAATAATAAGTAAAATTGTTCTGTCTGTTTTTTTCATTGTAAAATCCCATTATATTTTTTTTCAATAAGACGTAAAATGTAATTCGACTAGAGGAATTCGCATAAATAAGTTAATGGGAGGTTAGATATTGTAACCTCATTGGGCTCACGTGCTCAGATCGGTGAGTAGCAACTAAAAAAAGGGGGAGTGGAATGAATAACGCCTTAAATGATCATGCCTAGTAATAAATCAACTGCTATAACAACGATAAAAAGATTCACCGCATAATTGAGCCAAAATGCACTCATTACACCAAGACTATTGCGAAGCTTGTGTTCTGGTTGGTGCTGGGACACCACAACAATTGATAAGGCTAAAATCCAGATATATAAGATATATTTAAGGTAATCATAAAGAAATACCGCTATTTCACTCATTCCTATAGAAACGAGAACAGTGTTTATTAATGTCAAGCATAGGCTATAAATTAACGCTGGAATTAAGACACACCACGAGATCGTTTTCAACGTTTTTCCGATGGGCTTGAAACCTATAAGTTTCAAAATGATGAAGAGTTCCAATAGAAAACCTATTACAAATATCATCAAGGCAATGATCCCTGTATACGATAGGTAGGTGAAAAAGAAGACCATGACCTCTGGCCAGGACCAAGCTAAATGGAAAAGGAAAAAATTTGCCATCCAAAACATTCCGGTAATCGCAAAGAGCACTAGTGTTTTCCAGAGGTAGCCTTTTTCTTGTTTTTCCTCTATTGTAACTATAGCAGCTTCCGGTTTATTTAACAAATCCCCTATAAAACCCATTTTCATCACCATATTTGATATAGGAATTTATCTGCGTGATTAAACGCGAAGATGAGGAAGACAACGAACAACGATAGATAATACGCCCGCATGCTATTGAAGTAAGACACGTTGTTCAACCGCTCAAGAAATTTCATCACTAGAATTGGCGTAACGATGATGAAAATGCCGGTCATCACCCCGAAGTATATATAGTGGTAGATTAGTGGAATGACGTACTTGAGCCCTAGACAAACTACAGAAACCAAAAGCATTATGATGGCAAACGGGAATAGACTCCAGGAAACGATTTGCAGCGTCCTTTTGAGAGATATCCGTTGCTTGAAAATGCGGAGAAATCCATATAGCAGAATCGCCAGAAAGATCCAAGCCTTTAATATGAAGATGAGATCCGTGAGAAAGACCAGCCCGTAATCGTAGTAGGAGACATAAAACCCAAATAATTGCCCACTGGTTAGTATTTCGAGAGGATACGTAAGTGCATTATTCTGAAATGTCGTGTATAATATGCCTCCCGCAATGAAAACGCCAGCTATTAAAATTATACCTGAAATGATAGTCACAATAAGAGTTTCTAGTATGTTTACATCTTCTTTTACAAGCTCGTCGACAACCTCCGTGGGTTTATGAATCATTCGAAAATACTGCCTCATCACCTTTTTCATGTTTAAATCTATCCCTTCATTCGATGATTTCATACAAAATCCTCCCATCTACATTGTTTGGGGCGGTCCATCCCATGATGTGGCATATTGTTGGGACGACATCGGCTACGTGAGGTACAATGGGGATCTCGTATCCCATCCGCGTGATGTTTGGTCCCATCCACGCCATGAGGATGTCTTGTTCAGCGATACCCCCGTGTGCTCCAACGGCATTTACTGGAATATTTCCAAGTCCCTCGGCATGCAAGCTAAGTACCGTATGTGCACGAGTTGAAAAATAAATATGTCCAACTCTCGTAATGTTCATGTCAAGATTGTATGGATATTGAGAGTAATTTGTATATGGCACGACTACTACGACATCTGGGTGCTCCTGAAGTGCCCCTACAGCAGTGTTTAAGTCTGCAGAATTATCAAGATAAACGAATCCCGAGCCACCTTCGGCATGGATGTGACAACCAATGCCCCGACTATCCATGTAGGTCTGCATGTCTATAATGTCTTCAATCGTGGTCATTCCGTGGTCCGCAGTGATGGCAAAGAGCGTGTTATCGAATTCTCCGATTGCCCGTAACTCAGTAAATAGGCGCATGAATAGGTTATCTAGCTCTCGTAACTGACGCCGAATCATCGAACTATAATCTCCCACGCCGCCAGAATAATGCCCAATATCATCGGTGCCTGCGAGGTTTACGAAGATAAATTCGGGATCATCCGTTCTTATGACTTCAATTAAGGCATTCATAACCCAAACATCTACTAAGTCACCTCCCAGGTACTCAAGGGGGCGTCCCAACTTCTCCTCATATCCAGGAGGCACGGGAAACGGAATGCCCGAGGCTTTTTCAGCGTAGGACGAGGTGAAGACCAAGTCGGACGTATTAGAGAGGAGCGGTGGAAGGCGCCATTTTCCGCTAAGAAATGCAGTTTTTAGCGAAGGATTAGTGCGATCTAACGCTTCGATGATGGTTTCTGCTAGCCTGTAGCTCTCATTCAACACAACTGCTGTGGTTTTTCCTGTTGAATTATCATAATATCCATTCCCAATGATACCTGTTGAATTGGGATATGCGCCAGTGAGCATTGAAGTGTGTCCTTGCTGGGTTTCTGCGGCGAGTGCTGTAAGAGCATTCTTAAATTTAGCCCCTCTGGCCATTATTTCGCTATAGAGCTTTGGCATCATATCCGCGCTGAGATATTCTGGATTACCGGAGTCAATACTAATTAAAATGACTCGATGAATGCTTTCATCCGCTGGTGGTGGTGGAAATAGTGAGGTCGAAATGAAATTGATGCTAAATCCGAATCCAAAGAGAATTACAACGATTAATAACGCTAACTTGTCTGTTTTACGCATTCTTATAGACCCTCTAAGTTTTTTTTAAGTAACTAATTCTTTATGCCCCCTTCTTTATTATCTATCGGTCTCCCTATTCATTTACTAAATAAAAACAATTAAATTCTGAATGAATGAATGAATAAAATGAGGAGTTAATATGATAAAAACTAAAGTTACTGAAATGTTTGGTGTAAAATATCCGATAATGTTAGCTGGTATGGGACCATTTTCAACCTACAAGACCGCGGTGAAAGTGGCGAACGCGGGTGGCATCGGTTTGACGAGTCACTGGGGCATCTTGACGCCAGTAGATCCGAAAACTCATAAAGCCTCGGAGGCGCCGGATGCAAGAACCATAAGCCCAACTGAAAAAATTGAACATGATTTAAATTACATCAAAGAAAATGCGAACGACGGTGCTGTTTGTGGTTGTAACATCCGAGTTGCTAGGTTTCAAGCTGACTGGCCGGCCGTTTTAAGACGGGTGCTAAAAACATGTCGCGCTGATAGGGACATTCGGGAAAAAATTAGAATCATTGTTACTTCAGCTGGTAATCCTATCCCCCCAAATAATAAGATCAAGAAATACAACGAAAGGAATAATGACGATTTAAAGCATTTCCACGTTTCTCCATGCCTCAGATTAGTTGAAAACACGTTCAAGTCGGGCTGCGATGGAGTCGTTGCAGTCGGATACGAAGGAGGTGGACACCAGAGTTACGAAGGGGTCACGACCAGTGTTTTAATACCAGTCTGCCGGGAAGCATTCCCAGATAAACCAATCATCGCTGGAGGTGGATTTTATAGTGGTCAAACATTAGCCTCCGCGTTGGCCTTGGGAGCTGACGCCGTCCAAATGGGAACACGGTTCATCGCCACGTCTGACGGGGATTTTCATCAAAATCTGAAAGATCTCATCGTTCGGTCGCGAGATGAGGATACGATGATTTGTGCGGGTCTTTTCGGCCCAATTCGCTTGATTCGTAATAAGTATGCCTTGAGACATGCCAAAGTCTTGACAAGGGAGGACAAAGTAGATCAGGAAAAATCCTATGGTAAAGACACCAAGTTTGAAGCAGATATGTTAGCAGACTTAAGGCGAATGGGGAAAACTTACGGAGGCGACGTTGAAAATGGCGCGGTCCTTGCTGGCCAAACCGTTGGTGGAATCCAATCATTACCCACCGTAAAGGAACTTGTTGATGAGATAATGGCCGAATGTCAGGAAACGATCAGAACCATGTACTACAAGATTGGAGATTAAATTCTTCTCTTTTTTTCATGATCTGCAAAAGTAATCTTTTCCGACAAAAATCACGGCATGGAAACATTTAAATCCCACCAAGATGAAAGTATTTTTTAATGTCAACTAAAAATGAAAAAGAAAGTCTCGCGCTCTTGTATGTTAGATGGAGTGATGCGGATTCAAAGGTCTGTTCTCAGTGTGGATCACCTATTGATTATTTATATAACGATGGAGGACGCACTGTCATCACGCTTCATGGGAAAATTAGATTATACACGTGTTATTATGTTTGTACCAATCAAACATGTACATTCTCTAAACCTTTCACGCTTCCGCAAGAAATTGTTTTACCATATAAACATTATGGGCTGGATGTATGGCGTTGGGTCATTACAAGCCACATCGAGTTCCATGATGCCTATGAATCCATCGCAAAACGCCTTCAAGCACATTTCGGCTTGGATATCGCCCCAAATACCGTCAAAGCGATTATTGAGACCTACCTTATTGCCAGCTCACATGAAGCCGATCAGAAGACTGCCCGATTAGTCCGGGAATCCGGGCGGATTTATTTAGCATTAGATGGGCAAAGACCGAATAATGGCGAATCTGGGCTCTGGCTATTCATTGACACGATCACTAACCGAATCCTCCACTT
>JABXJT010000070.1 GCA_013375455.1 Candidatus Helarchaeota archaeon
TCATCATTCTGAGTTTCTCAATCCTTTTTTCTCTTTTTATTGGATCTTCAATCATCAAAAACAAACTGAAGGATTGAAAACATGAAAGCAGAAGAACGGAAAATTATGACATATCCATCACTCCTCGAATCCCCTCAAGTACGTGCCGTACTCGCTATGATTGGAGTGCTAAGAAATGCGAAAGGGTATGAGGTTCGTGTGATGGCAACAGCTGCATTAAGACTCATTGGAGTAAAAGGGGTGCTGCGCGTATTAACACGAATAACGGAATTAGACGATGATCCTATAGTCCGTAAATATATAGCTGAAGCCGTCGAGTGGATAGAAAGGTTAAATGCCGCAAAATAAACTGCACGCGTTTTAGCGAAGGAGTAAATTTAATTAACCGGGTTTTAATTTCTTTATATACTAATTTCAGGCGATGCTTCATGTGTAAATATTGTGCGCAGTATGGTGATGGGCATAAGTGGTATTTGAATCCGGAAAATTTTACGGAGGAAATCCTCAAGTCGCATCGAGTGCAAACAGCGCAGGTCGTTGAAATGCTGGGTGGGCCCGCGAAAATGGATTTTGAGTTGGGAGCAGCTGAAGCAATAGATGGAATGGTACCGAATCTCCACGATCAAGCCGCGCTCGATAGGATGAACAAAATGGTTGCGGAAAAACTCCATGGTGGGCAGGTAATCCCGCTGGAGGATGCCCTAAAAATTGTTGATCTCACAAAAGGAATCATCCTCATCCCCTGCTATTGCCGGAAATATTTTGCAGGCATTGAGAAAATGACCTGCATGTTCTTCTATCCCGTCTCGGAAATGGTCCCCAAAACGCGTCCCTGGGAGAACTGTGAAAAGCTGACCGCCGAGGCTGCTAAAGTCTATTTACGTGAGTTTGATAAGCAGGGCTACGTGCATTCGGTTTATTGGGCCCCCATTCCCGTTCCCATCGTCATTTGTAACTGCGAGTATCCATATTGTATCGGACTGAAAGCGCGCGTGAATTATGGGGTGATGAATACCGCGCGCAAGAGCGAATATATTTGCGTGGTGGATCCAGACAAATGTGATGGTTGCAATGGCGAACCGAAATGCCCGAAACGCTGCTTCTTCGGAGCCGTTAAGTACGCCGTTTCCGAGCAACGCGTCATCGTGAGCCCCACTGATTGCTTTGGCTGCGGGGTCTGCCGTCCCGTCTGCGATCGCGGCGCCATGAAATTAGTCGATCGGGCACAATTCGTATCTATTAAGGACGAATACTAATTTTTATAATCCCACGCAATATTTTTAATCATGCCAATCATGATTTTTTCCTTTCTCAGAGCCACGATCCAAAAACTTGGGCGCCCCGCGACAACGAAAGAGGTAGAGGAGGAAATTATGCAACGTCTGCCCATGTGTACGGACCATACAGCTGTTCACTTGCGCGAGTTGGAGTCTGAGAAGGTGGTCGCCAAAAAGTTCGATAAGAACCTAAAAGGTTTTGTGTGGAGCATTCCCAAACCCTACGATCGAATGAGTTTCCACGAGATGATCGAGAAATTTCCCCAGTTGTACAAGGAATCCCTCTACATCTACGCCATCTATGAGTTTGATAAGACTTTGGATTTCGATGATGTTGTTAACATCCTCTATGACCTCTCCGAAGGCGCCGACACGCGTCCGGGGATCAAGGCAATAAAGGATAAGTTTGCGGAGAAATTTGTAGAGAAATATGCGAAAAAAGATTGAAACTCTACTTTAGAAATGGCGGATAAGGATTTTGATTCCTTTAATAAAAAATTGCCATGACACAAAACTTATCTAAAGAAGTCAATTAGCATCTTATAGAGGTTTTTACGTTAAAAGGTGAGACACTTGAGTGAAGATATGGTGCTTATTGAGACGGATGATGAGAAGAAGATCACCACCATCAAGATGAATCGATTGAAGAAGAAGAACGCCTTGAATTTTGATCTTTACATGGGAATACAGAAGGCAATTGAAGAGGTCGAGCGGAGTGATGCCCGCGTGGTCATTCTTACTGGGGGCGAAGACACGTTCAGTGCTGGGATTGACCTAAAAATGCTCACGGGACAAGCGCAAGGACAGGTAAATGCCCCAACCAAACCGCAAAACTTTCGATTCTGGTTGAACACGTGGCTTCAGCCCATCATGACGAAAATTGAGAAGATGGAAAAACCCGTCATTGCTAAGATTAATGGCTATTGCTTTGGAGCCGGATTTGAATTAGCCCTTGCCTGCGATTTTCGCTTTGCTGTTTCGACTGCGACCTTTACCATGCCCGAATCGCGAGTCGGCATCATCACCGATGTCGGGGGAACGATCCGCTTGACGCGACTTGTCGGGATTACCGTTGCAAAAGACATTATCATGACGGGGCGGACTTTCGGTGCGCCAGAAGCACTTAAAATGGGCATACTGAGTGGCGTTGCCAAGGATCAGGCCGAACTAGATCAAATGGTTCTGGCTTACGCGGATGAGCTCATCGAAGCAGCTCCCTTAGCGGTCGGGATGGCGAAACGGTTAGTGCAACTCTGCCATGGGAAGGATGTAGAGTACGGCAATGAACTAGAAGGGCTCGTGAACTCGCAACTCCTTCAAACCAAGGATTTCTTCAGTGGTGCATTTGCCCGCTTAGAGAAAAAGAAGCCCCGTTGGCGTGGGAAATAGTTTTAAATAAAATATAAATGGATGATTGATATCAATGGATAAACCTGGACTTTTAAAGTTGCTGATACTTATTGGCGGGTATTTTGAGGTATTTCTGGGCTTTTTATTCCTGTTCATGGATGTCTTTTTAGGAACCTTTGGCCTTTCAACAGATGTCCCAATGTTTAACCAAATTTTAGGGGTAATGACAATTTGCTTTGGCATCCTCCTCATTTATTCAGCCAAAGATATTGGAACGTATTCGATCATTCCAAAAGTAAACTGTTTAATGCGCTTCTTGGTTCAACCCTTTGCGATCTATAATATGATAGTGGTTCCTGAAATGCTTCTAATTTTAATTGGAGCGGCAATCTACGACGTTGTGTGGGCAATATTCGTCTTGATATTACTAAAACAGGTCACTAAAAATCAATGAATTACATTCCGGATTGACAGCGCACGCCATGGAATTTGGCCCAGATCATAAGTCCGAGTGTTTTTAAAAAACTGACCGGGGTCAATTTTAAGAGCGTCGAGAGAGGTAATTTGGCATATTTTCTAACATTTTTAGTTAATTCTGCTAAATTACAGTGATCATTGATATAAATAACGTCTATTTTTTCACGTTTTTTCCTCATCTCAAAATAATTTTTTAATTCTGAAACGGCGCACGGTCCATTCACGATGAACGGTCCTGGATGCATGTCCAGCTCTGTCGTATCATGCCCCTTCCCAATCACCCCGACACAGGGGGCGCAATCAATATCATGAGTAAAGAGGATGAATGCCATCCCGAGCGCCAAGCAGCCGGTTCTACAGGCCTTCTCCTTCCCACGGACTAACACTACATTCTTCGAGGATTTAAGTGGCACGTTTTTCCAGTGTAACTGAAGTTTATATTGGTCTATTAATTCCCTTGTTGGAAGGATATTAATTTCCTCGAACTTGTTTATCCCGAATCCCTCGTCGGCAGCCAATTGAATGTATTTGACCTCGTCTATCCCTAATAATTTTGCACCCACCGTATCAACCGCGACGGGATCTGTCCCACTTAGCAATAATCCCATTGGGATATGCCATTCTGGCAGCATTGCAATATGCCCGTAATCTACGACAGAGGTTGCATCTACAATATTAAAATCTGGCTTGAATTTCCTCAGGATATCAATCACTTTCTCATTTATTAAGTGATGATTGTATACTTTCTCATCGTCATACAAAAGCCCGTGTTGATTCTTTATACAATTCGTCATCCCTGCTTGCAAGTGTGTTTTTAATTTGGGTAGGTTAATGTAGGTATTCTCTTCCCGGTTTTCTATCAAATTTTCATGAAGAATTTTGGGGATTGGAATGGGTTTATCCAACGCTTTGCCGTTGAATTCAACATCAATTGATTTTTGTTCATCCAAACAAATGGGTTTCGCCCCTAGTTTCCTTATACGTTTTCCTAAATTATCGACGGCGAAACAAACTCTGGTGAATATTGCAACTGCACAATTATCAAATACATAAATGTTTTTTGGGTCGACGTTGGCTTCTTTGATAACTTCAATCGTGGATAATACAACTTCCGGCGTGGTTATTGCCGAAAGGTCTGGCATGGTAAGATTTAATTTTAGAAAAACTTTCCCTGACTCCTTGATGATTGAGTTTACTCCTCCAAAGGCATCGAAACATTCTCGCACGCAATCTGTCAAGTTTTCGTTAGTGGGTTTGATAAAAACTGTTGGTGACATCTAAATACCTACTTTCTTCTATCGGAAGTTATAGTTTCCAACTCAACTGAATTTCCTTATAAATAGTTCATCAATTTTTGTAAGGTTTTTATTTTACCATTTACTATCAGCTAATTAAATGAAAATTTTAAAAATATGGATATTTTCATTTGCAGGTCAGCAACTATTTTTAAAGGATTATGGGAGTATTAAGAGCGTTGCAGCACCTGACCCTGCTCAGGATGCCATGGTTGCAAATATGTTAAATACGGGGGTAGTCCACAGCTTCTTAAATTTCTTTAATTCGATTCTAGTCAAAAAATATTGCGATATAATGCTGTTTGATGATATTCTTTTTACGTTTGATTACATGTTTGACGGGTCATTGAAATTTATCACTTTGCTATTGACACGGATAGATAAGACAGTTGAACTGGAAGCCCAAGCGGACATCTTAAAAAATCTCGCGAAACGTATTAGCTACAATTTTGCTGAAACTTACAGGGATGTCGTGGATATCATGCAAGTTAATCTGAACATCTTCAAACCCTTTGAAGAGGATTGTGATCGAATCCTCCATGATATTGCAGACGAACTACAGACCAAGTTGAAACAGCAAAAAATGAGAATTAATGGATTTTAAATAATAGTTCTAATGAATTTTTGTTTTCTGAGTAAGAAAATCAGGAGCGCAAGATTCGCTTTAATTTAATATACCCCTTCTTTATGAGCTCTCGAATAATAATATCCACTTTCAGACGAGGGACATTTGTTTTTTCCGCGATTTCTTCAATGCTGCTCGTTCCATTACAGTACTGCATGAATTTTATTGTTTCTAGTGGAAACTTTTCCTTCCCCGTTAACTTCTTTTTCAAGATGGGAATTCTATATACTCCTGTCCTTTTCTTTAGAACAGGCTTTTTCTCTGGCTCCTCGAATAATTCTATCTTGCTCGTATCAGGTGGCTCTACGAGTTTAGGTTTAGGGAGAGGAGTCGTTTCATTAATATCAGGGGGCTTTGAGGGCGGAATAATTTTATCAATATTGCCAATCAATTCATCAATTCGCGAGGCCCACTTGAGCATGACGGCTTTAAAAGCCAGGAGCTGCCCACTTGGCCCTTTCGAGTGCAGGACAATAACTGCTTTTGGAGATACTTTGAAAAAAGCAAGGCTAATACCTCCAAAAGGTATTGTCGCATCTCCTACTTGCAAATTATTAAAATTTTGGAGGATATAATCTTGAATGAAATAAAGATATTGATCAAATGCGGGTGAATCTACGTAATGAACCGTTCCTTCTTCCGAAATTATTGCCATATAAACTCTCGTCACGAAAAGTTTAATAATCGACTTCTTTATCTCTGTAATAATTCTATCCCATAGTTCTTCCTTTGTTTCTAAATA
The DNA here is from genome assembly GCA_013375455.1 of Candidatus Helarchaeota archaeon. Next base: position 5,767 of record JABXJT010000070.1, read on the forward strand.
TTCATCAATTAAAGGGGAAATACCCATATGGCTGAACTCCTAAGTTGTAGCTCTTCAAAGAAGTTCAGTCGAGGGTTACTTTAAAGTCTAATTAAATGCAAGCTTGCTTATCAAGCTTGCTTAGCATTAATGCAAAAACTGGTGGCTTATAAAGCATGTGGGATAAATCATAGAAAAGGCAGGAAAAAGGAGGAAATATTTGCTGATCGTTTTATCTAATTCTTTGGATTTTCACCCATTCTTTTTTTTCATATTTACGAATTATCTTGTTTATTCTGGGAAGAGGGCAGAGTAATTTGCGAGAAATTTCTTCAAGAGAAAAAATCCCATCACAATATTGGAGAACATTTATTTCTTCAAGGGGGAGTTTTTCCTTACCGTTGAGTGGCTTTATCAAGAGGGGAACAACTTTCATACGTCGCTTACTTGTGATAGAAGAATTTGAGCTTGGATTCAGAAGAAAAGGTTTCTGCATTTCTTCTAATTCAGGCAGTTGCTCTATTGGTTGTTCTATATCATTCGAGATCTCGCGATAATCTAATTCTCCAATCATTTCGTCAATTTTTTGTCCCCAATCCCGTAACCTTGTCTTTAAAGCGAACAATTGGGCGCTGGGACCTTTTTTTAGGTAAATAATGACAATTGCTTTTTCTGAAATTTTAAAAAAGCCCAGATTGATACCACCAAAGGGAATGGCACATTCTCCCATATTAAGGGCCTGAAAATTTTCCTGTATATAATCTTGAATAAAACAGATATATTCATCGAAAACTGGCGTGTCTATATATTGGAAATTCCCTAATGCGTCAACTATTGTTATATATGCTCTCGTTGTAATAACTTCAGCGATTGAGATCAAAATGTCTTTAACAACTTGATTAAATAATTCCTCCTTAGATTCCAGTCCTGTGCCTACTAGAGAAGGGGGATGGATACTCATTTGATCTCCACTTATAGTAAGTCAAGGGTCATTTATAAGGGTTTTGAGAATTTCGCAATCTCGAGCTTTACTTTTTGGGAATCTCGCAAAATAATTAAGATGACTATCTAATTTTTAACAAATTGATGTATAAGTAATTTGCGACTCTCGCAAGATCTCAACTATACTTAAAAATTAATAATTACATTTGTCCTTATTTTAACAAAAGAAAATTAAATCAGGTTTAAAATTTTTCAAAAATTAATAAGGGGAACCCAAAAAATGGTTCATACTTACGGAGAGATTCCTGACGAGGTGCGATTCAAACCATACATGCCATTATTCGCAAATACTTGGGGGATTTATCAAACTTTTGGTTGGGAGACTTTTCATCAATTTAACATCGACTCCGAAGCAGGCTGTTATGACTTCTTTGAAACGCGGTTCAATGAGTCCATTTACACCTCAGAAGATGTCATGGTAGGAAAACTTGATTCACCGGAAAAAATCCTCTCATACCTTCTTATCCTTCCCAATGTGGCCATCCGTGCCGATTTATTGCAAGGTGCATCAAAATTATTTGCTGGGGAATCTGTTGATATCACCTATATCATTCTAAAACACGATGATCAATCCGTTTTCGCTTTACTTAATGGTCATTTGGAAAATGGACTTCCAGTTGATTGGTGGTTCGTCAGGCCCGATGACGAACTCCTAGAGAGGCGGCACATGAAGATTGGATATAAGTTAAACGAAATCCCTTCACGGATTAAAGATCTCCGGAAATCAAGCCTCCGGTTAATGGATGTTTTCCGTGATATTCGCAATGAGCGCACTCCACAATGGGCAACCGCTGACTATTATGTGATAAATGCATATGAGACTTTTGCCCTTAACTTATTATATGAACCGAGTAGTTACGAGTCCATAAGTCAGGGCTACGATGGATGGGCAGCGAAAGCACTTTATAAACTACCTGATTTTGCTTTTGCCCTAATGCCTTGGCCTGCCATGATCAACGCCTTTCTTTACCAGGGACGAAATGAATTCACCAAAAAAACGGCTGGGCTAGCTACAGAGGGTCATTTATACATTTCTCCTTTTGAAGAGAAGAATCGTGAGCTCATAATAAAACTTCACAGCCATATCTATGAGTGGTATCAAACCGAAAAAATAGCTAAAGGCGTACCCTATCCAATCCAAACTCTTAATTGTGAATTTCCAAATTTGAAAAATAAAAAAGACCCGGATCATCGGTTTGAACCTCAATACCCACCTGGTAAATGGATGCAACCAACCAATTTAGGACTTTCTGAAGATGAACTCTCAAAAGGCGTCTTTTTAAAAGTCACGCACGAAACTCCAGTCGAAGAAAAAGTTGATCATTCTCGTATCATTTCCATTGGTATCGGACGCAATACAAAATTTTTGGACTGAATTTCAACTGATTGGTTTAAAAAGTACTGCCCCCAAACGAATCCGTACACCTGTTTAATTCTTTTTTTCTAGCGAATTTTTCACAACTATTCCTTTTTTTAGAAGTCCCCAACGTTTTTAAGCAAATTGTAAGAAATCATAAATAATGCAACCTCGCTACAAAATTAAGATAAAAAAGAGATTATGTATCGATCCGATAGAATGTGGCTTTCCTTGTGTTAAAGCGTGTCCGTATAAACTTCTTGCGTATACTCAAAAGCGCACCCCTTCCCCAGGCGAGGAACCTGAAGAATTTAAAATAATTGTAGCATTCCCCATTTTATGTAATAATTGTGGACGTTGCATTCAAGCATGCTCACACGACGCAATTAAAATTACCGCCCCCAAAATGTGAGTAAAAATTTAATTCTACATGTTTCTGAATCATTATCCCTCGATAGAAAATTAAAAAAGCCTATTTTTTTGTAGGTTTATTAAAATCATAATAAGATTGTTTTAATAGGAGGAACTGAAACATGGTAAAAATTAACAAACAACGGTTTTTGAAGTTATTACCGGAGAGTTATCGTGAGCCATATGAGAAAGAGTGGATTCACAATTATTGTGTGGAACCTGAGGAAGTGGTGAGCCAATATCATTTCTCATCGAATCTGAATTTTGCCGATACGACATGCAGGGATGGCGAGCAGCAAGTTGGAGTCGTTTTTACCCCGGAACAAAAAGTAGATATTGTACAAACAATAGCTGATGCAGGAATCAGTTTATGCGAGATTGGATATCCTGGTGTTTCCAAAGAGGAGGAGCGTGCTTGCAAAATGATTTCAGAGAATGCGCCAAACGCCCTCTGCTTCGTGATGGCACGCGCTGTCAAGGAAGATATTGACGCCGCCCTACGGTCAGATGCCAGGATGGTTGACCTCTTCACGAGCTGTTCGGAATATCATATCCGCACCAAAATGGGTTTGACACCGGATTCTAACATTGAGATGTATCTAAAAGCGCTGGATTATGCTTGCGACCATGGACTTGGTATAGTTTTTGGGATGGAGGACATTTCTCGAAGCGATATAGACTATTATGCGAAAATTGTTTTAGCTGTCAAGGAAAGAGCGGGTGAAAAATGGATGGGCACCGGCATCTCAGATACGACTGGAATGTTCAATCCCAAATCCGCAGCTTGGTTTTATAAAGAAGCTGTAAAAAGATTAGAAGGGCTTACTCTGGGAATGCACTTTCATAACGATTTTGGTATGGCTGTAGCTAACTCAATTGCCTGCTTAGAAGCGGGCGCTCCTGCAGCTCAAGGTACTATTCTTGGCATAGGGGAGCGATGCGGAAATACGCCGATTGAGGAAGTCATTGTCGCATTGCGGGTGTTATACGGCATGAAGCTACGCCAAATAAATTTCGATAAATTAATGGAAGCCTGTGAAAAAGTCTCCCGTTATGCGGGCGTCCCGATTCCAGTAAATAAACCAATCGCGGGCATGAACGCCTTCCGACACGAGAGTGGAATTCACGCCCATGGTGTATTAGCACATCCACACATATACGAAGCGATTCCCCATGACTTGCTCGGTCGGAAATCGAAATTTGCATTTGGCAAGTTCTCCGGGACGGCCGTAGTTCTAGAAGAAGCCCTATCCCCCCACGGGATTAAACCAAATAAGGAACAGCTACGCGAAATCGTGCTCAAAGTGAAAGATAAACAGGAGGCACGTGAAGCGGAAAAACAAAAAGTCAAGGACAAATTTGTTCAGGAATATTACGACTACATGACGCGCATGTCACTAACACTCGAGGAAGTCCTGGAAATCGCCGATGAAGTGATGAACAAATAATTTTCTCCTTTTTTTATTTTAAAAGATAAAGTATGGAATTTCATTAGCTAATTAGAATTTGAACTTCATTTAAATGGAGGGATATGAAATGAATTCTGAAATGGATGAAGAATGCCCGATGAACGTAAAGGAAGGATTAGGGAAACATGATGCTCCAAGTCCTTGGGTGCGACCGGATCGAATGTGGTTTAAAAATTATCCTGAAAAGATGCCAAAGACGATAAAATATGAAACTTTAGAAAAGTTGAATGGATTATTCTGTATTTTAAAATTAACCGCCATAAATTTCCCAAACAATGTCGCTGTGTATTACAAATCAAAGGAAGAAAAATATACCTATCGTGAACTGTTGTATTATTCGCTAAAAATCGCACGTGCTTTACAGGACCTTGGAATTAAGAAGGGAGATCCAGTAGCTCTAATGTCAACCAACTGCCCAGAGTTTATTATTGCCATGTGGGCTTGCACAAAAATTGGGGCAATATTGGTACCAATTAATCCTTTACTCAAGAAAAAGGAAGTATCTCATATTTTGAGAGATTGTGGTGATGTTAAGGTTGCGATTGTTCATGAAAAAATTTTTAATCTCTTTAAACGTTCAAGTAAAGAATTTGAGATAAAGAAATTAATCCTAATCAGGAAGGATAAGGAGGAGGAAGGTGAAAGAAAGGGAATCCCTGGAGTAGAATTGATTTTTTTCCATGAACTATTTAAAAAATACGAGCCTTTAGAAGAAAAAATTCCAATCAAAATGAAGGAAGATATTTTCAGTTTATTATATACAGGGGGGACAACGGGGCTTCCTAAAGGAGTGACCTTGAGTCATTTTAATGTTATTAGTAATATCAATCAATTAGTACATTTTAACGACGAAGATTTTGAGGAAAGCATTGAGGAAACTCTAGGTAAAATATCCTTTATCGCTGTTCTTCCATTGTGCCACTCGTTTGGCGTGATCTCTGTCCTTACATACACCGTTGCTGCAACGCAATTAATTGTTTACGATTCACTTGATATTCCGGGAATTCTTGAGGCAATAGAAATGTACAAGGTTGAGGCTTTCTCTGGCGTTCCCACGATCTACATCATGCTGGCAAACCACCCTGACTTTAAGAAAAGAGATTTAACATCATTAGAGAATGCTATATCAGCCGGTGCGGCGTTGGCGCCAGCAATTGCAAAACAGTGGGTAGAAGTCGCAGGCGTTGAAGTCCGGCAAGGATACGGCTTGACGGAGTGCAGTCCTGCAACCCATTTACAACCAGCCCGTTGGACAAAATGGGTTCCCCATTCGATAGGAATACCACTCATAGACACCGACGTTAAAATTGTTGACCCCGATACATTAGAAGAGTTTGAACCTGGACAAGAAGGTGAGTTTCTAATCCGAGGACCACAAGTGATGAAAGGTTATTGGAAAAAACCTGAAGCAAATCAACGGGTTCTGATCAAAGATAAAGAAGGGAAAATTTGGTTACGCACGGGTGATATAGGATACATGGATGAAAACGGGTACTTCTATATTTCGGGACGAACCAAAGAAATGATAAAATATAAGGGATACCGAATATTACCAGCCGAAATTGAGGCGGGCCTTTATGAACACCCTGCGGTTCTGGAAGCAGGAGTTATCGGTGTTCCGGATGAATTAGTTGGGGAGCAAATCAAAGCATTTATTAAATTAAGACCTGAATACAAGGAAACTACGGCCGAGGAGATTATCGAATGGGCAAAAGGAAAAATGGCAGGATATAAATGGCCAAGACAAATCGAATTCGTTGGGTCAATTCCTAAAACTCCAGTTGGTAAAATAATGAGACGCGCATTAAGGGAAAAAGAATTGAAAAAACAAAAATCTTGAGCAGAATAGAATCACCAGAAAATATCGTTGCATTATTATAGAGCCATAGAAGAATTTGGGAACTATCCTTAGATAACGTTTGAGCATTATAAAAAACATTTATCTAACTAATTTCAAGTTGTTAATAAATCAGTTAATTATCTTTGACGGTGTATGATTTGACAACGGATGCAGTTGAGCAAGCTTACAAAAAACTAAGAGACATACTCATGATGCCGAAGAGTAAATTCTCAGTGGATTTATTACAAATTTGGTATAATGAAGAGGATATTCAAATATTAACTGCTGGTCCATTCAAGACGGTTTTTATGGATAGATATACTATTGAAGAGTACGCAAAAAAAACGGGGATCCCTGAGGAAAAGGTTAGAGAGTCGTTTAATCGCTGCGCGAGTCGAGGGGTATTATTCTACTATATTAGTAGAAAAGACGGGAAAAAGAAATTCATGTTGTATCCATTATTCCCTGGAATCCTTGAATATTTTTTAGTAAATACGAATGTTAGCATAGATGAACGACGTAAGTTAGTAAAAATGCTCGAAAATAATGAGCAAATGACTTTGAATCTGTTTGCGCAAATTTCAGACTTTACAATTTTCAGGGTAGTTCCTGGGTTAAAACCCCCTGCAAACGAACGCCTCATAGAGGTCGATAAGACATTACAAGTCGATAAAACTCAAATTTTAGCGTATCAAGACGTAGAGGAAATAGTTAGAGAAGCTGGAAAAATTGAAAATAACATCGCGGTTCTTCCATGCATGTGCAGGACTGAGGCAATGATGATGAAGCGATCTCCCGAATGTGAGAGGACCCTCGATAATTGTTTTGTAATTGGAATACCTTCCAAATTTATTGTTGAGGAAGGTATAGGTCGCTATGTATCCGTGGAAGAAGCTTTAGCCATTTTAAGACAAGCTGAAAAGGAAGGGCTCATCCATAACACGCAAAATACTGTAGATAAACAGGGATTCATTTGTAATTGTTGCCCGTGCTGTTGCGGTGTATTTAGACTAATTCTCAAGTACCATTATTGGGATATCTTGCAGAAATCGGATTATATCCCGGTAATAAACAATGAAAAGTGTAAAAAATGCAGAATTTGTGTAGATATATGCCCACTCTATGCCCTCATGTATCATCTGGGCGATGCAGAAGATAAATCACAAGACTATATTTCAGTTAGAGAAGATATTTGTATCGGCTGTGGTTTATGCGCATCGAATTGTCCTCATGGAGTCATTAATCTTCAAAAAGTTCGGGATAATGAACCTGCCACGGATTTTCTTGACGCGGTAACCAAAATGATGACGGGAATGAAAAAGAAGTAATCAATCTTACCTTCTTAGTAAAAACAATAAAAAATAGAAATTTATCTATAATTTAGCTATAAAGCTTCCTATTCTTTTAATTTTACCATTTGGACTACTTGCTTCAATAATCCGTCTTTATCCTCTTTCTCGAGATTGATCTCAGTCGTTCGAAGGCAAACCACCAGCGTTGTTACAACCAGTGACGTCGTAAGAGTGTAAATCAGGATCTGTTCTAATTTTATTCCGAATAGAGCTATCCCGGTCGTATAAGCATCCGAGATAACCCATATGCCATCATAAATGGCTACGGTATCAAGGAATAGCACATATATTGAGATGATCGCGATACCCCATAGCCACTGGCGACGTTGTTGCCAGAGCAAGTGCCCTCCCAACCACCATAGAAAACCCAAAACCGGACCGATGAAGCATAGAATCACACCTAAGTAGAATGATTGGTCGTATTGGACTAGCCATAGACCCAATATCATAATACTAAAGCAGAACACAGTCCCAATAATACGCATCGTCTTCCTGGGAGTGGGAGGAGGTGGTGCTACTTTCTTCTTGGAAGACCACAGGCTTAAAATGAAGAACCCCGCGAGCAATGTATGATTAATGAACCAGAGGTATTCTTCTATGGGCATATGCCCTAACGTTCCTAGATGGCATTGAAGACATTCCCAAACCCCCTTCGCCGCGATAATATTATCCCAGAAGGTAGAAAATATCACAGCGATACCTGCCACCGCCCCAATAAGGCCGAAACCAATCAGTCTGATTTCACGTTGTTCTGATTTTAAGGGTCTAGGAGGTATTAACGCCAGTCCTAGAAATGGAATAAGCAAGAATATATGTAAAAGTATATACGAGAGTTGAATCGTTAGCGCCACAATATATGATATGGCTGCAAACGCTACTAACATGGCAATTACAATATAAAGACGTCTGCTCTTCGATGCAGAAGTTATAGTTTCCTCTTTATTTCCCCTTGGTGGTATTGATTCGTTTTCTTGATTACTAACTTCACTCATATCTAATCCCTTCTATGATAGAACCTCACTCTTACTCTTGATAATCCCCTTATAATGAGAATAATAATTTATATTTCAGTCGAAATTATTTAAGGTAATTTTCCCAAAAGTTCTTTTACACACATCATTGCTGATTCGGCAGCACATTCCAATCCAGGAAGTGCCCTTGATGCGTAACTATCTCCCGCGAAATACAGTCCATTAATTCCAGGTGCCTTATTGCCAGGCCTATGCTTACCTGCCCTTCCCGCTGTCCGTTTTGGTTCCTCAAAATGAAAATATGTGGATATCCAATAAGCATCTTTATCCCAATTAGCAAACCATTTGGATAGGTCTTTTTTCATCCCTTCAAGCACCTGATATCTTAGTTGACCATCTTTAGCAAACTCTTCGTAGTTACAGATAATGCTTGACTCGAAGATATGCTTACCCTCTGGAGCCAATCTTGGACAAATATTGGTCGGCATAAAGATACTTCCGGGATGATTTATACTTGGAAAATTGACCATGAAGAACTTCTTCCCCTCATACACAGGCTTGGGAAGTAGAGCCGTGAGCCCAAGATTTGCCGTCTTTAAAGATAAATGATGAATTTGATTGACAAAACTTTCTGGAAATTTTTCTTCTGGAATCAATTTGAAGATATCCCACATTGGAATCGCGAGAATGATAGTAGGCGTTGAAATTTTCGTAATTTCACCGAATTCCCCCTCAATATCTTCTTCAATTCCTTTCTCGATAAGAACTCCATTTACCTTATTATCCTCTATTAAAACGCTTTGGACCGTTGCTCCTGTTACAATCGTTCCTCCATTTTCCTTGATTTTACTGGCAACCTCATCAAGTATATCTTGCATTCCGTCCGTAGCAAGCCACATGGACATCCTTTTCATAAGAATTTGAACCGTTTCATAAATGGCACTAGCGGCTATTTCCTCCAATCTTGGAATTGTACACATGATGGCACCTGCCATCTCGAATAGGTCAATAAGAAATTGGCTAGAAATATTTTCTTTTACCCATTGATCGGCAGGAATATCATCCAGAGCTTCGAGATCAACATCACTATTTATGATATCCCTCATCTTAGCAGTATCTTCTGCTGCCCTCATTTGTACTAACGGGAAAATCTCATCCATGCTCTTAAACTCACCCTCAAAAGACATAAAGATATCCCTGAAGAATCCCCTTTTAGGTTTGACACCAAGCTTATTTAAAAGTCCCTCATAGTTCAACTTTCTTAACATTGCATGTTGACCAATGCTTCGTACAACCCCATCCTTTCTAAAGGTAGCAGCTCGACCACCGATATTTTTCTTTTTTTCCACCAATAGAACCTTTTTCCCTGCCTGGGATAGCAGTCCAGCGCACCCTAAACCAGCAACACCTGCTCCCACGATGATGATTTCATACTCTTTATCCATTTTAATTCCCTTTTTTCAAAAACTGTTATAAGATGAATTAGAAGTAAAAATAAAAAAGGTTTTAAGCACCTTTGTCCTCAATCGCTTTTAGGACCAAGGTCATAATGTCCAGAACCTCTATTCTTTCGTTGGTCTTCTTTACGGCATCGTCGAGGTTGGTCACGCAGAACGGGCAGGATGTCACAAGGACGGGAGCTCCCGTAGCTTTTGCTTCTTCGACTCTTTCCTTCGCGGTCCAAAGGGCGAAGTCAGGGAAAGCAGATTTGACACCTCCTCCTGCACCGCAACACCATGCATATTCTTTGATACGATCCATTTCAACTAACTCTATACCTATCTTTTTCAATACATCCCTAGGAGGTTCATAGACACCATGAGTTCCTCGTCTGAATTCTTTCGGTGGCTCCAATATCCCGTATTTCTTTCTTGTTCCTTCCCAAGGGATGTAAGGCTCTGAACCTCTGCCAAGATGGCAAGGATCATGATAGGTTACCTTCATCGGTATCTCTTTCTTAAGTTCCAACTTACCGTCTTTTAGCAGCTGAAGTATGTATTCAGTACTTTGCATCACCGTAAACTTCTCCTCTATGCCTGCCTTCGGGTAATCCACTTTTAACACTTCGTAGCAACCGGCACAGGCAGTGATAACGGTGTTTACGCCCAGATCATTGAGGGCTTTCACGTTATGCTCCATCAACTCTCTAGCCGCCTTCACCTGACCGGTTCGTATCAATGGACTCCCACAGCACCACTCGTCCGGGCCCAATATGACGAAATTTGTCCCCGAAGCTTTCAGTATCTTCACGGTCGCCTCCGCAATCTCTTGCCTACGATAAGCGGAGGTGCAACCTACAAAGTAAGCGATCTCTGCTTTTTCAGCTGGCTTTACTTCATTTGGCATCCACTTGAACCTCTCCTCATGAGGCTCGCCGTAAGGATTGTGATTCTTCTGGGTGTTCTCCGCGAAGGTCTTGTGCTTTGGCATGGGACCTATTCCGTCCTCTACGCATTTAATCCTCAGCTCCTCCATGACTAATAGCGGTTCAATATCCAAGCATCGTTTGCACATAACATCGCAAGCGCCACATGAAGTGCATTGATAAATGATATCCAATAGTCTAGGTGAATCTTCCCATTTCAACTCGCCATCTACCATTGATCTGACAATATCCATTTTTCCTTGGGCCGAGTAAGCATCGAATAGATATCTAGCAACGCTTGGACAGATTTTTGAAAATCTTTTATTTTTTACATCATAGGGGTGAATCCATTTGCATTGTGAACATCTTGCACATTCCCAAGTGTCGTAATAATATTTTTCAAGAGTCATGTTACACACCTAAAAACATAGCCTTCCAGGATTCATTATGTTAGTTGGATCAAATAATTTTTTTATTTTTTTCAGTTCTCTTGAGTACGATTCCATTCTACTATACATCATTTTTGCCCATAGACCGTAAGGTCTTGTAAAGAAGGCACCGTTTGATATCAGCTGTTCGCTAGCTTCATTAAAAAGCCGACTAACACGTTCTACGTCTTGCGGATCATCCATATTACAGAATAAATTAAATTCACAGTGGCAAACTCGCCCCCTTTCCAATGGTTGTACATATACACCTATTTCATTAGTCGGATAACCATTCCTATCGGCGGTTTTATTCATAATATCTATAAATTCTTGAACTCTATTCAAAGTCGTATAGAAGAAAATATCATGAGATGAACCTTTAAACCGGTTTTTCCAATATTCTTTATCTTTCGGCCAAGGGTTTCTTAATAATTTTATAAGTTTTCTTTCAATATCGGGGAATCCTGCAAGGACTGGTGCGATCTCAAATGGTAATTCCTTTGCTAACTCTAATAAAGCTTTCTCCTGCGACTCTATTTTATCCTTTGCAAATCTCTTGAGCCCCTCTAGACATAAAATTACGGTCCATGGAGGTGATGTAATCCTTAGCTCCTTAAATTCACGTGGCCAGTCTCCCGTGAGAATATTAGCCAAGTTGAAATTATTTAGAATGAGACATTCTTCTCCATGCGTCTTCCTTAATATTCTATAGACGGGCTCAACAGCATCCTCAAATTTTTCGCATGATATGAAAAAAAGTTTCTGCATTGTAGGTTTAACTTCTATTTTTACGCCTAACCAAGTTATGATTCCCATTGTTCCCTGAGCGCCTTGTATGAATCTGAAAAAATCCAATCCTGGGCCGTAAGGCATAGCAGTAAGATTTCCTGGGTAAAAAGAAGATGATCCTGTCCTAAAAAGATCTCCGTTAGGCATAATAATTTCCATTGTTAAACCAGGATCAGCATATTGATGCTTCGGAATACACATCGGTTCCCTTTCAAGCGTGCTTGAAACAACTGATTTTAAATGGTGAGGTAATAAAGGGATTAAACTAATAAAACCGTGTTTATCTAACTCGTTTTGAAGTTGTCCCCATGTAACTCCCGGTTCAATTACAGCGTGCCTATTTCTCTCATCTATTTTTAGAATTTTATTCATTCTCTCCAGGGAAACAATAATTCCACCCTCATTAGGAATGGTATTACCATAAAAATGAATTCCCGAACTGCAAGGAGTTATCGGAATCTTATATTTAAGACATAATTTAACTATTTTTTGAACTTCTTCTGTTGTTTTCGGTTTAATCACTGCGCTCGGATTTCGTGGAGGAACAAAACTTTTATCATGTGAATATTTTTCAATAGTTTCGGGATCATCTAGGACGTATTCGCTTCCTACGATATCGGCTAGTTCTTTGGAAATATTTTCCATTATAATCACATCTTAATTTAAGTTAAAGAAACTCGGTTTCAACAGATGTAAGAATATCGATCATTAATTTAAGGGCTGGCAAATAGGAGGTTACCTTTGACATATCCCCTTTGAATTCAATTTCTTCGTACAAAATCGCTCTTATCGGGTCTGTCTCTTTTTTTAGCATTGCTTTCCATTTAGAGTAGGGGCCTTTTAGAGCAAAGACAGTTTCCTTTTCCTCATCCTTAGGTATTATTCGAGCTTCTCTGCATTTTCCATTCCAGAGATCTGCATACATGCGGACTTCTTCATTTAAATTTTCATCAGGAGTAATGGTGAACAAAAAATCACCTTCCCAACCTGTCGCAGCTTCTTCAAATTCTTTGCTTGAATTAAGTAATTCAGAAAGTTTAGTCACGTATTCTTCAGATGGAAATATTACCATATTTAATCACCTTTTTTAAACCATTCTCCTTCCTTTTCTTCCCAAGAAATAGGATTAGGAGGATTAGATACGTTTTTTGGATCAAAAGTTCTCTTAAATTTCCTCAATATTAAATGATAGTCTAGATGATGAGGCCCAATTAAATCGACATCCTCAGAAAATTGAGCGCCTATAAATCTTTTACCCAAATCTTCCTTTACGCTCTTCTCTGTAAGCTCCATTCCTGCTTTCCACGCCTCCCGATTCATTTCACCGTACAAATAAATTTCAGTATAAGCCATATGGCCATGATCGATCGAAGCACACCAACAACTGTTATCATCATCGAGAAAAACTTGTGGTATGTAATCTTTTTTGAGTGCATTTGCACGTTCAAAAGTTTCTTTGGCCCATTCTAACGAGCCGCCAGTCAATTTTATTGCGAAAAACATGCCTGCCGCACGTTGTGCGCGTAGTGTGGATCCAGGTCTTATTAATTCACCAGCTACAAAATCAAATGGCCCCATTATTTCAGGCGGTATCATATTTCCATGTGTTTCTTCACATATTTGTTTTAATACTTTCTCTTCGTATTCTATTTGTCCTTCATAAAAATCTTCCAATCTCACAACGAGCCCGCCGCCTTTCCCCATCATGGATTTAATTAATCCGCTTTTCCATAATTTATGTAATTCATTTGCCGATCTTGACATAATACAAGGACCCCAAAAAGCAGTGATTCTGGTGCATGATGTTCCAAGTTCAGAGGCTCCAATTTGGTACATGGCTTCAATACAATCTTCAGTATTATCAAAATTAATCAAATAATTTTTCATTGTTTTGGGTATCACCATCTCTCTATTTGGTGATAAGCCTTTTGCCTCAAGAGTTTTAGGTCCCACCCAAGGGTGTAGTTTAACAGTCATTTTGGTAACCATCCCCATACCCCCCATATGTCCCCATAATCCCCTGAGCAAACCTCTCATATCTGGGCCTGGCCCCTCACCCCAAAAGTTTCCAGCGTTAGGCAATCCTCTTGAACCAATTTCTAAAATCTCTCCATCTGGAAGAACTATCTCAACTGCTAATATTTGTCTATGTTGATAACCAGTCCAATGATTCATTCCTGTAATTCCACAGAATAAATGATTTGCCAAAACTGACACTTGGGAACTTGACATGGGTATTCCGAGAGTTAGTCCTTTTTTAATTCCTTCAGCATGCAGCTGTGCGTATGTAACATAAGGTTCAATTGTCGCATACATGTTCTTTTCATCGATTTCTATTATCCTATCCATCCTTTTAGCATCGATCAATACATACCCCGGTCCATGCGGTATGCAGGTTGTCCATAAATTGGTTGCGGTTGGAATAAATGGGAACTTATGGCGATTTGCGATCCTAATAATTGCTTGAACATCTTCTACACTGCTAGGTAAAACAATAGCAGCAGGCCTGTGCTGCCTTTCCTCGGGTATGGATTCAAACCAAAAGTTTTTTGTATATGCCTGCGTAACTGCAGGATCATCAGAAACATACTCTTGACCTATGGCATTAACCAATGCTTGGTAGGCCACTCTTGAAAACATCATCCTTTGCCTCCATAGATTTTTATTCGTTATTTTTTAGAATATCATTTTTTATGCTTTTATTATTTTTTCAATTATTAATGAACCGCAATTAAGTTAATAAGTCATAATTCAATCATCATCGGAAATTTTTTTGTTATTACCTAATTTAGTATGAATAGCCATTGCAGCTCGGCGACCATCCGCCACGGCTTGGACAACCGTGCTCGCACCGCGAATGATATCTCCACCCGCATACACTTTTGACTTGCCTTTAACCTGTAGGGTTTCGGGATCGACTTCCAGTAACCCTGTCATTCCAAACTCTTTCTCAAGATACGCACTCAAAGAAGATTCCACGGTTTGTCCAACCGCCACTATCACAGTATCTGCATTAATTTCCTTCAAGTTTTTTTCGTTGAATTTAGGGGCGAACTTCCCGTCTTTATCAAACACGGAGGTACATTCCATGAACGTTACTTTTCCTTCAGAGAACTCTTTGGGACCCCATGAATCGTGTAATTCACATCCACATTCCAGGAGTTCATCGACTTCTGTCTTCAAGGCCGGCATTTCCTCTCGAGATTCCAAACAAACCATAGTTATAGCCTTGACTCCGCTTTCACTAGCCACATAAACTGCATCAGCTGCGACACTTCCCCCACCAATGACCAGCAATTTGCCTTCAACGTCGACCTTGCCTTTTTGCCGATAATCCATGATAAATGATAGGGCATCGGTAATATTGATATTATCAATACCTGGAAGATCTAATTTACGACCAGACCATAAACCGGGTGCAATGAATACTGCATCATATTCTTTTGAAAGTTGAGAAACCATGATATCCTTACCTAATTCCATTCCATATCTAAAGTCAATAGAAGGAAGTGAAATGCCCTTTAAATCGCGATCGATTGCGTCTGCAGGTAATCGAGAGGGGGGGATCACGTGTGTTAACATTCCTCCTTTCTTTTTCCTTTTCTCAAACACATCTGTTTTATAACCTAAACAAGCCAGAAAATATGCACAACACAACCCAGCAGGGCCTGCCCCAACCACTGCAACCTTATAGCCATTTGGTTCTGGTTTATAAGTTTCCCAACCCTCTGGACCAGCTTTCTCACAAACCCATTTTTGCAAATCTTTTATACGCACTGGATCATCTTTGTATTCTAATCGATAACATTCTGACTCACACAATTGTTCCGCGGGACATATATATCCACATATTTCTGCCAAAGGATTCATTTCCCGTAAAATTCGAGCACCTCCCTTGAAATTTCCAATTTCAATTCTGCGAGTAAAGTTATTTACATCAATGCCTGCTGGACATGTTTTACGACATTTATCACTATCACACCAATTACATTCCCTCGCACATCGCATTGCATCTTTATCCATTTCAATAGGCTGCTTGGGATCAAGTAAAGGAATAAGTGGTTGGACATCTGGGCCCACATAATTGATATATTGTTTCTCAAACTTTTTAGGCAAGTATAACTCACCAAGTTTTTGATCTTCTATAATACAATTCGCCACACTTACTCCAGATGCACATGCGGCAACAACCCCTGTCCCCATTGTTGTGGAATCGCCGCACATATAGAGGCTCTTATATCCTTTTGTTCTTGCGTGCTCGCGGTCAAATAACGCTTGACCCATTTTCTGAGCTGGCCCGCCGATATTCCCTTTATATTTAAGGGTAAATCGCTCGAGGGTAGTCGGGGTCGCAATTTCCATCGTCCTAATGTTTTTTCTTAAGCCAGGATAAAATTCCTCTAAATCGCTAAGCATTTCATCAGCTTCCTTTTCTTTTAAGCCATCGTAGTCGTCACTTTGATAGAAAGGATCATCAGGTCTAGGCCATATTTCCGGATCTGCCTGCTGTGCGATTGTTAATGAGTGAACGCCCTCTGGTGCAAGAGTGGGATCTTCTAAGGAGGGCGTAAAAACAAACCGGACCTGCATATTTTCTAAATTAGCAATATCAGAAATATAAACTTCAATGGGACGGGCAGTCTCAGGGATTGCTTCTGCGTTTACACTAAGATAAGTCAAAAATACACTAGCAGTAGCTTGTAAATTCATAGTTTTTTCAATTTTCCCAGGTTTACATAATTCGGGTTTAATGAGTCCTCCATAAAAATTATAAATATTTGTATTTGAAACAATATTCTTAGCGTAAATTTCCATGTCATTATCAAGACGAACTCCACAAGCCCTTGGCTTCCTTTTTTTTGTATCAAAAAGAATTTCTACAACTTTATGCCTATACAGAATTGTGCCACCAAATCTCTCAAAGGCCTTTTCCATCTTATTAGGAATCATTTGTGGAGATCCAACGGGATAAAAAGCCCCTCCCCGATTGCAATCCGCAAAGACCATCGCCGACAAAATAGCTGGATTCACATCTGATTTAACGGTGTTCATTGTCATTATTATCATATCAAAAAAGGCAATGAGTTCTGGGTCGGTGAAAAATTCTTCCATTAATTCTCTTCCAGTCTGGTTAAGAACTTTTATTATTGACTCAGATTGGGAAAATAAATCCGCGGCCATAGACATTGGAATTTCTGTGAAGGCCATGGGCATTTCAACAGCCGTCAATTTTTCATAAAGTTCTCCTAAATAATCGTAGAAAGCTCTTAATTGCGCTTCTTTACCTGGAAACGCCTCACTTAATTCTTTAAAAAAACGCTCGAAATCCCGCCAAATGGTAACTTCCTTGTCTTTACCATCCTTACCCTTCCAATGCAATCGAAAAATACTATCATCCCGAATGACGTCAATTGGTTCCTCGAGACAATTATGAACAAAGCGATGTTGGGTAAGCCCCTTTTCCGAAAAGCCAAAGAGGATAGACGCTCCGACGTCAGATGTCACTCCACCCCGGCGCACCGCAGAACAACACCCACCTGGCATGAAATGGTGCTCAATTAGAAGAACATCACAGCCTTTTTTAGCTAAAAGTGAGGCAGCAGTCAATCCTCCGACTCCAGCACCTATTATAATTACATCGTACTTGTCTTTAATCATAGAATTATTTAATATTTTCAAATTAGATACCTCTTTGAACGTGTTTTACTTCAATGGAAATTTTTTTTATATACTGAATATGAATATAATTTTTATTGATTAAAAACAATTTTTCTTAAGTAGAGTGAAAAAAATGAAAATATTAGACAATAAAATAATTAAAGATAAGTATGACGTAATTGTAATAGGAGCAGGTAACGGGGGTTTAACTGCGGCGGCTATGCTTGCGAATAGAGGCGTTGATGTGTTAGTAATTGAACAACATTATATTCCCGGGGGTTGCGTAACCGCGCTACGACGCCAAGATTGCACCTGTGATATAGGCGCTGCAATTCTGATTGGCTTTACACCAGATGGTTGTTATAATCCCCACCATTACATTCATAACGAATTGGAGGAACCTATAGATATGGTTCTGCATGATTCGACGTTCTGTATGGAATGGGGTAAAGGGAAGAGAGTTATCTTTTGGAAAGATGTCGATAAGTTCATTGCTGACTTGACGAAGGCTTTTCCAAGCAAAAAGGAGGAATTAAAAGCCTATTATGATTACATGTTTAAACTTCACAAGGCTATAGCCAGCGCACGACTGCCTTATGGGGTAACAGAACTTCGTATTAGGGATGCAATTAAAGTGTTCTTTAAGCATCCAATAAGCATCTTAAAAGTATTTCGTTTGTTAAACAAACCTGGAACAGAGGTCTATAATAAATATTTGAAGGAGGACCATGAACTCCTCAAATTTTTTGATATCTGTATGGGCTTATTTACAACTACACGTTTAGACGAGACACCTGCGGTACTCAGTACGATAATGTTTGCGGATATGCACAAGGGTGGCGCTTGTTATCCAGTTGGGTCCCCTCAAATGCTCCCTAATAAACTCGAAAGAGCATTAGAACGACTTGGCGGGCACATCATTCAACGAAAATCCGTTGAAGAAATCCTCTTCAAACCCGATAAGAAGACCGCGTATGGAGTTCGCCTTTCCGATGGGACTGTAATTAAGGCAGACTATATCGTTTCTAATTCAGACGCTTATAGTCTATATGGTACACTTATAAAACCTGAATATATCGACCCGGAAAAGATGGAAACAATCCATAACATGATACCAACAACTAGTACCGTGATTCTTTACGTGGGTGTGGATAAGGAAGTAATACCTGAAGATGCTAAAAATATTGAATTCTATATAAAGGATAAAGAGAATTTCTACAACAATTGTTACGCTTTCATACCAAGTCTCGATGATCCATCAATCTGTCCTCCTGATATGCACTCGATGACTATTCTTCATCCTGCACATGATGTAGAATGGCCTAGACCCTCCGATCCCTTCTACCAGAGCGATGATTACGTGGGATTAAAAGAAAAAATAGCAGACAGGATACTCACTAACGTGGAGGAATGGATTCCCAATCTTAAGAAGCATATTCGATTTATGGAAATTGCTACACCGGGTACTCTCGAGCGATTTACCCGAAAGTATAAGGGACATGTTGGCGGACCCGCCCAAATATTGGGACAACACTTTTATAAGAGACCCAAAACCCGAACCGAGTTTAAAAATATATACATGTGTGGTGATAGCACAGCTATGGGCGAGGGTGTTATTACAACGGCCGCTTCGGGTGTAAGTGCGGCCAACGCAGTTCTTAAAGACGGTAAATTTGGCAAGCAGTATGGTCCGAAAAAATTTAAGAAAAATGTAATTAATTATTTTCCGATAGGGCCTCAAAGAATACCTTTACCCTCTGATGAAGAAGCACTAATGGAAAAAACGGCCCAACGATTAGCGATGCAATGCCAATGGTGTGAGGAAAGGGACGAAAGGGGTAAATGTCTGAAGGGTTGTCCGGCGGGAATTGATGTATTAAACTTTATTCGACGTATTGAATCTGGAAATTACAACGGTGCTGCAAGATTCATAAGAGAAATGAATCCTTTGGGTGAGATTTGTGGTGCAATTTGTCCTGCAGAAGAGTTATGTGAAAAAGAATGTTACAAATTAGAATATGACAAGGATAAAAAGCCGGTTCAAATTAAAAGACTGCAAAAATGGGTATGCGAGAAAGCAGGAGAAGAGGGCTGGGAAACTTATGTTCCTGAACCAAATGGCTATAAGGTTGCTGTTGTTGGAGCAGGTCCTGGAGGTTTATCCTGTGCTTATTTCCTTGCACGACTTGGGTACAGTGTTGATATTTTCGAAAAAGAAAACGAGCTGG
>JABXJT010000183.1 GCA_013375455.1 Candidatus Helarchaeota archaeon
GTATCAAAATTCCTCGAAGTATTGGATTCGATTGTTATTGAATTAATAAAAAGCATAGAGATTAATGATTTCGACGTTGAAAGATTAATTGATAAACTGCGTATATGCGGAATTAGACAACATGAAATGTTGTCTGGATATTTGACTACTTTAAGGTTGTTTTAATCTATTTTCTGAAGCTATCATAAATTAACAAGGCGGCAATCATTATAGTAATTGGTGATACTATAAAAAGGGCATTGACTAGCGTCCCCATTATTGTTGATAATTCTCCATACTTTACTAAGTTTTCAGGTCTAAATAAATAACCGAAAAAAAAAAGTATCGCAGCTCTATTGACTTTGAATGCATCCAATCGTGCTTTCCCAGTAGATTTTTTGGCTACGTATAAATAAATTAATGGAAACATTACATACCCCAGAGCAATTAAGACTAAAAACAAAACTTGAAGATAAGAGATCTCTTTTAGCGTCGTGGTTGGGATAATACTATTGATGAGGATTGTTATCCAAACCATGGAGGAAAAATAATATCGCCTATACCATCCTAACCGAATTAATGATTTTTCAATTTTAAATACCCTTATGAAACATGCAAAATAAAAGAGTGAATTACCCGTTCTTTCAAAGATTTCTATTAATAATATATTAGAAATTCCAAATCTCCAAGTTAAATGAACCATGTTGGCAATTGCTATTATTAAGAAAAAATAAAACCATATAACTAAATTTTCTCTTTGTGCTTCATCATGTTCTCCTTTTTTCTTTTTAGATAATCTTAAACTAATTATTGAAATAATTAATGCTAAAATCGTGCAGATCATCCATAAAATGAAACTTGCTAAATTAAGTGGTTCTCCTAAACTTTCTATAATATAGATACCCCTCTTGCATTAGGTATGATATTAAATTCCTCCCTCTCTCTTTTTAAATGTAACTTAAAAATCATGCTAGAAAATTCGGCAATTGGAGGTTGATACTCTACCTATCTCGATACTCTAACCTTCACTATCGGTTGGAGAAAAAACATCATATAATTTATTTTTAGCATACTTTTTTCCAATTTCGAGTTCCTTACGTACTATTTTGATGATGGGTTTTCGAACCAAGGAACTGATTTTAAGCAATTTATTTTCGATTGTAAATTCCACATTTTCTTCCGTGTCACGCATTAATTCCTTGTAAGCTTTCTCAGCTGCCTCTTTCGTTTTATAAGCATCGAAAATCAAGTCGTAATATGTTTCCCCCTCACTATTTAACAAGTTATTAGCTCTTTTCACCAATAAAAGAAATTGACCTTTTATTCTCTCTGTTATTTCAGGAGTTTTTGGGTGATTCTTTTTAATTCTGGCATATGCAGGATCGTTTTTCAAATATTCATCAAAATATTTTTCCAAAATTTCTTCTGAATTTTCGTCATATTCTTTACCTACTCTTAAAAGGAGTTCAAATTGAGATAAAACCTTCTTTCTTATTTCACTTGAAAAAAATAATTTATAAATGAGTACTATTATTCTATTAAATAAGAGTCCCCATAACCCACTGTAGAAATCCTCTCGAATTAACTTTTTTATTTCTTTTAGGGTCTCCTCAAATTCTTTTATCCACTGAGTTATTAAGATTCAAAATATGAAAATACAAAAGATCTAAGAAAGTTTTTAAAGAATCAAAAAGAATAATTTCTTTATAATCCATGACCCGCGCTGATTCTTTTTTTATGTCTTGGAACAACTAAGATTTCTTTAAAGATTTAAATATTAAAGTCAAATAGTAATCATAATGGTTTTATTTGCTTTCATTGCTGGAATTATTACAGGAATTATTTCAATATTTCTGGGAGTTTTTGTTGCTAGGACATATTTTTTAACCAAAATAAAAGCAACCTTGTTCCTTTTTGTTTTGGCTTGTTCAGTTA
>JABXJT010000071.1 GCA_013375455.1 Candidatus Helarchaeota archaeon
GCTCTTTTCCGACGAAAATTACGTGCCACTTATTAATTTCGTCGGCAAGGGGAAAAAGAAAATTAGTTTTTTTTTGTCAAATTAGGATTTTAAAATCCCTCAATTTCCAAAATTTTTTTAATTGAAGAACTTCTGATTATCTATATCAAACAATTAAAATGGAGTTTTAAACTAAGTGGATAATATCTGCCCGAAATGTAGTTTACCCAAAGAGCTTTGTATATGTGAGCAAATCTCGAAAGAAGAAACCGTTATTAAGGTGAAGATACAGAAGCGCCGTTACGGACGGAAAGTTACCGTCATTGAAGGTCTTGATGCGAGCGAAGTCAATTTAACAGATCTCCTTTCAAAATTAAAGAGTGCAAATGCGTGTGGAGGAACCGTTAAGAGAAACAATCTTGAATTACAAGGAGATCATCGGCGTCAGATCCGAAAATTATTAATTAAATGGGGCTTCCCTGGGGATAATATTGTCATTCAATAAAAACTTTTCGAATTACTCTCATATTTAGGCTCAATCAAAAGAAATCTATTCTTTTTTATAGAAAGGTAATTCAATGAAGATTCTAATCGTTGATGCCTTAGGTTCTGAACGGGGTTTCCGCCGGTTCACACGAGATGTCATTGGTGCGGGACCACGAATGGTTGCTGGGGTCCTAGATACATTTGGAATTGAATCTCAAATAATCACCGCTGAACAGTTTCTCCTAAAAAACAAGCCCAGAATTGCAGCTGATCATCTATTAGTTAGTGCCATGACAATGGATTATCCCGCCGTGAAACGAATAATTAAGAAATGGAACAAGTTACCACAAATAACTAAAAATGATTCAGTAAAACTGCTAGGTGGACCAATTACAGCAGCTTCATCTAACATTTTGTTAAATTTAGACTTCGATATTGGAATCATTGGAGAAGCAGAAGGTACATTAACTGATTTAATTCAACATGGACTTTTCCAAGGTGGTTTGCATTCTAATGAACTCGAATTAATTAATGGAATCGTGTTTCGCTCTCAAAATGATATAATTGAAAATCCAAAACGCCCCTATCTATCTAAAGAACGACTGAATTCTTTCCGAGCATCTACAAAACACGTGCAAGACTACCCATTTTACCGAGCTGCACGTGTATTTGTTGAATGTGTCCGTGGATGTTCCAATTTCCAACGAACAAAACTTCAATTACCCGATGATCGAATGTGTAATGATTGTGGTACTTGTTCTGCCTCCGATCTCGCAAAACGAATGGATTGCCCTCTTGAAATTCCACCTGGCTGTGGATATTGCTCCGTCCCTTCGCTCTATGGCCCCCCTCGAAGCCGATCATTTCAAAACATTACCACTGAAATTGAGGAATTGATTGCATTAGGTGTAACTCGAATCAATTTAGGTGCGAGCGATTTTTTGGACTATCAACGAGATGAACTGGTTGCCCCTAAACCATTAACCGATCCAACATTTCCACCCTCCAACTATAGAGAAATTGAGAGATTACTCTCAAAATTGGCTAATCTCATATCTGGAACTGATGTTCATATATTTATAGAAAACATTAAGGCATCTTTATTTACTGAACAAGCTGCATCTTTAATTGCCTCTTATCTTCCCAATACCGTTTTATCAATAGGGGCTGAAACAGGTTCTAAAATTCACTCGAAACTACTAGGACGGTCATCTCCCCCTCAAGAGGTGTTTAATGCAATAAAAGTCGCGAAGAAACACGGCTTACGAGTTCACGTTTATTTTATTCATGGTTTACCGGGACAAACTTTACAGTCTGCCATCCAGACCCGTAATTTCATGAAAAAAGTCGCACGAGAGGGAGTCGAAAAAATCACTGTTTACAAGTTTAAACCGTTACCTTTATCAGCCTTTGAGGATGTTCCGATGCCCCCATCGGCGCCAGATGATAAAGCGAGTGAAATTATCGCCAACACTGCCATACAGATCAACCGCGAAAAGAAAGAAGGCTACCTCGGCACTATGGAACGTGTTATTGTCAGTGAATTATCAAAACAAGATAAAACAAAAGCAATTGGGTATCCTCTTCGTGGTGGACCAACCATTCTTATTGATAATGCTGCAAAATTTCTCAATAAAATTGTAAACGTGAAAATTAATAAAGTTCTTTCAGATAAACTGGTGGGCGGAACAATAACTTTTTAATTAAAATTGGATTTAGTTTATCACTACTATGTGTGAAGTTTGGAGTTGAATAAATAAATTGGCCCCATATCGCTGCGGACGTTGTGGAAAAGAAGTGACCAAGAAAGGCTTAGAATCACTTCCTGGTGTGAAATGCCCTCATTGTGGGTTTCGCATTTTATATAAGCAACGCCCACCAATTGTTCAAAAATTAAAAGCCCGTTAAAAGAGATCGTCGAACCTTTATTCTGCGTGGACTGCCAGTACTTCCACATCAACCCCTTATTCTGCTTGGACTGCCAGTACTGCCTCAAGAGGCTGGGGAGCGCCTGGCATAAGACGCTGACGAACCAATATTCCCTTTAATGATAATTCCGCAAAAAAATTAATAACCCCTTAACAAGCAGATAAATATCTTAAAAGCGATTCATCATCGTGCAAAAACTAAAAGCCCGGTAAAACCCTCTTTTTTCTTAATCGAAAAAAATTCATATAGTTTTAGACTTATTGTTGAAATATGTCAGTAGGAATAAGGTTTCAGGTTCTGCCGGAAGAACTTGAAGTCCGTGTTAAAACCGCATTAAAGGCACTTGTAGATGGGAAAATTACAGATATACAAGTTGCTATGTTCTTTTTTAAGTATTTTTTTCAAAGACTAGAACCGATGTATAGAGATAATCAATCAGCCGCCAATACTATTCAAGAAGCGGTCAAAAATCAATTCGTTGGATTAATAGTGCCAAATCTTGTCGAAGTAACACTCTATATTAATACCATTGATGATATGGAATTCACTAAAGGAGTAGCTTTTAAAACGCCTATATTAGATTTTAAAAACCTCCAAGTCGTTGAAGATGTAGTTCTCGCACGGATAACACTTGCCGAAACTCTAATGAACAAAAAAGTAAAAGTGAGAAAAATAGCAAAGATATTAAGATGGCTCGCCCCTATTGCCACCATCCAAACAGAGGAAATGCTGCAAAAGGTGCGCGAAGAAGACATCTCCATTCTGGATCGTCTAGTCCGAGAGTTGGGTTATTAATTTAATTTGAAATTTATAATTAGGAGTTTTATTCTCAAATGTTTCAAGAAATTATCGACAAGGTATGGTTTATCCCAAGCAAGGACTATGGGAGGTATCCCTATGCAAATTCTCTTTTCATAAGCGACCAGAAAAAACTCTTAATTGATACAGGTTTTGGAAAACGCGGTATCAAGAAACTCATAAAAACTTTTGGCGAACCAGATATCATTCTCTATTCCCATGCACATGAAGATCACGTTCCAGCCGAAAATTTATTCCCAACGGCTAAAAAGTATATTCATCCGAATGATAAGTTAATGGCAACTTCCGAAGAAGAACTATATCGAATTTATGGTCTATCTGATAAACGTGAATTCCTAAAACTCGTCGCAACTTATTACAAATCTTTTCATTATCGCCCCCTAACCAGTGTAGAAACCTTTAATGATAAACAAATCTTTAATTTGGGAAGCGTTCAAGTTAAAGTTCTATATTCACCAGGTCATTCAGCTGGGCATTGCTGTTTTGAAATCCTTGATGAATCTCTTGTTTTTTCGAGTGATATCGATCTGACTTCTTTTGGTCCTTGGTATGGAGGATTAGATTGCGATATCAATGATTTTAAGAACTCAATAGAAGCAGTTATAAGAAAATCCCCCAAAACGATTCTCACAAGCCATAAAGGAATGTTTCAAAATGATGCAGTTAGAGATAATTTGAGCCAGTATCTTTATAAATTCCAGGAACGCGAAGAAAAAATCCTATATTCTCTTGAAAAGGAGCAGACGTTAGAAGAATTAACATCTCACGCCCTAATTCATGGTAAATTTGTAGAACCTAAAGAATTTTTTATTACTGCGGAACGTATAATGCTCGAAAAACACCTTGTTATATTACTGGAAACAAATAAATTAGAGCTCTATCACGGCCGATTTAGAACCCTTTAAATTTTCCCACATTTTTCCTTATTATATAAAAAACTTTCAAAAAATTAAGTGAATCATCTTTATCTCGTGTTTTACGTCTTCTCCGAAATGGTTAATTAGTTCAGCTAAGAACATATATATCAAAGCTTCTATAATCATAGAGTAACTATAAAAGAATGAAGGGAATTTTTCATATTAGGTTTGATTTTTTTGGGTGAATGACATGCCTGAAGAGCCTGAAGAGCCAGAAGAACCTGAAATGTTTGAAGAATCAGAAGAACCTGAAGTGTTTGAAGCGTCAGAAGAACCTGAAGAACCAGATCGCGGAATCTGGAGAAATCTTGCGGATGCTACTAAATCAGAAGAAGAATTGCCTAAAGCTGAAGATTTCGTTGAAGGCCCCCTTCCTGAAACTCTTGAAGAGATTGAAGAACGCGAAAGAAAATTAGAAGCAGCAAAAAGGGCGGAAGAAGCTAAAAGAATCGAAGAAGAAAGACGATTGGAAGAAATTAGAAGAGAAGAAGAAGCACGAAGAAGATTTGAAGATCAAGCACGAAGAATAGCTGAAGAGGAAGCACGAAAAAGGGCAGAAGCGGTTAGATGGGCCGAAGAAGCTAGGATAGCTGAAGAAGCTAGGAAAGCTGAAGAAGCGAGGAGAGCTGAAGAAGTGGGAAGAGCTGAAGAAGCGAGGAGAGCTGAAGAAGTGGGAAGAGCTGAAGAAGCGAGGAGAGCTGAAGAAGCGGGAAGAGCTGAAGAAGCGAGAAGAGCTGAAAAAGCTAGAATAGCTGAAGAAATACGTAGAAAAGAAGAAGAAGCCAGAATTGCCCTGGCACAAGCTCAAAGAGCAGCAGAAGAGGCAAAAAAAGCAGCAGAAGCTAAAATGATTAAAGAAATAAAAAAAGCGGAACCAAGCTACGCCCCTGAAAGTGAAAATCTTCTTTTAAAGGGATTAATCAATTTACTCCAACCTGCTCTAGATATTAAAATGGAACAAAAGCGTTACCAACGATGGATCAAGGGATGGGACAAAGCTATCGAAATGCATATTGTCGGCGAAGGTTACACCTATGTCTTGATTAAGGATGGAAAAATGTCTGCTGCCCTTGGAAAAGCACCAAAAGAGCCGGAAATCGTGCTTGAAGGTGAATACGAGACAATTACGAACTATTTGAATGGAGAATTAGATCCAATTTTAATGTTCTTTGATTTCGTCCTGCTGCGGAAAGTACGACTTGTTAAAGGACTTGAAATAAAATTAACTAGTTTTTTTGATGGAAGCCTCTTCAGACAGGCAAGGGTGCTTTATAAAATAGATAAAATCTTGAGAATTAGATAAATCTATTTTAATATCTTTTTTCATAGGGGAATATTATGGCAATTTCAATGACCTTTAATGAATTAACCCCTGGGCTTCGCGAACGCGGCATTCGCTTCTTTAAAGCCATTGAAAGGAGGGAAGTGAGTGGGAAAATTGCAGCTGAATTCTTCTTTAGATACTTCTTTCAACGATTGTTGATAATGTTTGAAGATGCGCCGGAGAAACTCGATATCATTGCGCAGTATTCATTCGGTAATACGTGTATTTTCGCCGTGAGGAACTTGTTCCAGGTCACTGCATTCTTAAAATCGTTCAAGGAAATACCTGTCTCCGAGGATTTCGACCGGAATGCTCCAAAGCTCACCTTCGATAATGTTTGGACTATATTCGAGATCATCGCCAGTGACACCACCTTCGTCGATGCTGTCTTGAAACAACGGGTTAAAATTGATAAGATGGCCGCACTGGCTAAGATTTTCGCCCCCATAGAAGCCCTACATATGAAAGACCGGCTCTTTGCTATTAGGGATCAAGACATGCAATTGCTCGACCAGATTTTGAAGGAACTCGGATTCTAATTGTAGTAGTTTGTATGAATTGGGTGTGATGAAACGTTAAAGGTTAATCATTTAATTCTATACGAGTATAGAATACGGGTGTAACCCCACACCCTCTATCCCATCCGCCGTGAAGGCATTTGGGACTGCTTTTCGTTTAATGTTGTAGCCACCATTGACATCCGCATTAATTAGCGTACCATTACTCGCTTTGAATAGCCCCCGACTGATCCTACGCCCTAAATAATTGTCGTGATGTCGGATGGGTTCATTATCTAGAAAACTACATTTTGAGGTGTGCCCCTCATCTTCGAGGAGAACGGTATTACCGATTAATGCGGCTTTGTATTGAAGCTGCTGTATCAATCGGCGAAAGGGGAGGCTGACGAAGTTTTGGTTGTTCCGCCTTCCAATTTTAATTCGCTGTTTCCACCCGGCATTATACCCAATTATAATCGTTCCAAAGTTATATTTTATACAATAATCAAGAATTTTCCGGGAGACTTTGTGAAAATAATCAATGATTTTATTATTTCGCTTCAGGATTAACCGTTGGAGCCGTTGCGTTTGTCTTTTTATCCCCTGCTTACCGCTAATTGCTTGTAAGCGCGAGCGTTCTTTATTGTAATACTGATTAATAGACTTCACAACCCCACCTTTAATAACAAAAGGCGCGAGCCCTGCGTTATTTACAACAGTTACAAGGTTGTTCAATCCTAAATCGATTGTTATAAGCCGATTTCTGTCCAGCCCCAAATCCTGCGGCTCGAATTCGTAAATAATTTCTACGGTATAACGGTGACCCCGAGGTAAAATCCTCACTTGATGGATCTTACGGGTAATGCGGGTCTTAATGGGCGGAAGGATCTGTTTTGGAAAGAGGAGATATCCCCCCCTTACACGACATTGCTGGTTAGTGAAAATGAGTATGGATTCGCCATTTTTCGGTTTGTAACGGGGTAGAGCTGGACGTGCGGGATATTTTTGTGGGTTTTTTCTCCAATCCTTCAGCGCTCGAAAAAAAGACTTCCAATTTCTATCCAGTAGGATTAAAATTTGTTGAGAGGTCTGGCTGGGTAATGCACGATATGCTGCAGTTTGGTTTAATAACCTATTCAATTCATTGTACCTATACCAATGACAATCCTGAAAAAACTGTTGGCGGATGGTATAGTTTGCTAAATTATACAAATTCTTGGCTTGGTGGCAGAGTTGCGACAGTATGTTAGTTTTTCTGAGTTGAATTCGTTCGGTAAGCCGCATTAAGTTTCTGAAAGGATCCCAAAACATTTAAATCTACTCCATTACCAATGTAAGTTTAAAGTGATGATCATGTACTCCAAGCTGGAAAATCAGGTCTGAGTCGTAGATGCTTGCTCACCTGATTTCGAATACATTTTTATAATTTTTAATTAAACGGATTTGAGATTGGGGTAACATTCAAGGTCCTTGAGTTGGTCTTCAAGTCCTTCGATCGGATTGCCCCCCAACAGCAACACCTCGAGCTCGGGACAGTGTTCGAGCCCCTCGATCTTGGTGATTTCATTACAACGGAGGTCCAGCACCTTGTCAGGTTCGATGGAGGCGGTGGTGATGTTAGATAATAAACTTGAGGATTTAGAAACAATTATGATTTAAATCATTGAGGATCTCCGAGATTTGGACTTGTATTTCCTTTAAAGAAACCGATTTTATCAAGTCACGCTATGTGAGGCTATTTTATTTTCTTCATTAATTACTTATATTAGTTATAAAATAATATAATATAATTTCAATATAATATAATTGAACTACCTAAATGGAATAGGAAAACCGGATCTAGAGTGAAATAGAGAAGGCTGTACGAATTCAACGTTAATTAGAAGAGTTTTGAAGTTTTAAGGAATGGAGAGGTATAGGTGAGCGGCAAGAATGGAGTACGAATTCATTTGTAGTAAATGCCGTAACCTTTTCAGCATTGAAAAAATTGTGATCGGTAAAAAAGGGCGCGCAATGTTCGACCTTGTCTGCCCAAAGAAGCATACAGATAAACAATACCTCAATGCATATTTGATGAATGACTGGGTGCCCAGTGTAGCTAGGCAACTTTACCTCTGCCCGAAATGCGGACTCAAATTAACCGACATCAGTCGAGCTACCGATGACAAAAAGACAACCCTCATGTTAAACTGTCCCACGCATTTTAAGATTAAAAAAGTCGTCTCTAATGACTTTTGGTTCAAGATGGTAAGTTACAAGAAGCACATAGCCGATAAAAAGAAATTAGCACAGCAACCAATTCCTACTCCAGCACGATCCCAAGCTCCCTCAGAAACAACTCCTTCCACATTGCCAGTTACACCACCCGGCGACAGTACCCGCGTGGTTACAATTGACCCGGAAACTGGATTTTATGACACACAAGCGACAGTTCCAGAACCAGCCCCTCCATCTCCTCAGCCTCAGGCTCCAACACCGCCTCCCTCTAAGGCAAAAATCAAAAAACCACCTCCGGCCCCAGAACCTTCCCCTGCTTCCCAACCTACCCCCTTCTCTTCGGAAAGGATCGAAACGATGGATAAGGCCCTCGAGCCTGCAGCTGCAACTAATCTTGCTGAGACCTTAAAGGCAGCTGGCATACAGTCCAAAGACTTACAGAAAGATTTTAAAGACTTATTTGGAGGGACCCCTCCGTCCCCCTCGCCCCCTACTATACCGTCCGAACCAACGCCTAAACCCATTGAACAAGATTTGATGCAACCTCGACCATCTCAAGTAACCCCTCCATCCCTTATTGAACCCCCGAAACCTCCCATCCCCGAACCCATTAAAGAATATGAGATACAACCATCTAAGACACCACTGGATCTCTCTTCATTCAGTTGCCCCATATGCGAGGAGAGCATTTACAGCATCACGTGCCCCTTTTGTAACGAAACCACCTATGACGTTTATCAATGCCAAAATTGTAATGGCACGATTGAAAGCATTACCTGCGAGAGCTGTGGCAGTCAAATCCAACTAATAGATTTATAGTATTTCCAAACATCAATCAGACTTAATCATTTTAAAGATTGACTAGAATGTCTGCACGTCCCTACTACTCGAGCCAAAGTAGTGCTCTTCAATATTGCTTTTGCTTTGGCTGCTGGTAACCCTGGATTCGAACGAGCTCTACTTCCGCCGGTTCTTGAACCAAAAAATAAAAAAGATCAGGGCAATTCTCTTTTAGCTCATTTCTGAACTCCAATTTTTTAAGACATTCTGAGATTAAAGGAATTACTGTAATTAAAGGAATTTACTTTTGTAACAAAAATTGATTGTAATATTCCATTTCAGATTGTTTTTGAACGCGATATTTTATGTACGCAAAAACGGGAGGAATGACCAGAGATCCAATAAAGGTTATGAGCGAAATTATGTTTAACCCACTAGTGAAAAATTCCGCGAAAAAGAGTACTCCCATTGTCAATGGGAGTGTTATGGTTGGGTATATTTCAACTTCTAAGTACTTTTCGCCGCACCCATGGCAAAATGTGGGTTTTCTAAAAAGAAAGTAAAAGTCTTCGTGACAAAATGGTTCAAAACAATATGAACACCTGCCAATTGCTTCACTTTCTGGATGATTCAAGCAGAAGGATATTTTCCCAGGAATGAGGCGGTCTAAACTTAACTTATAATTTTGTTCAATTTCTATTATATCTTCCTTGAGGAAGGGTTGAATTTGTGAGATCATGCCAATAAGGCAGATGAGAAACATGCTTATATTGGTAATAAAAAAAGCTAAACCCAGCTGGCCTTTTGAGGGAACAAAAAAAATGAACAACATACTTAAGATGCCTGCAATAATAGGGGTAAATGGAAAAACGGGCGAAATTATTTTGGAGACATGCAGCATCTTTTTTTGTATGGAGAGAGTTTTTCGATAGCAGGAGAAACAGGTGGAGCCTGTGATCATGTTTGAAAGAAGGAAATGTTTCCCGCAGACATTACACGTTTTTTCACCCATGAATGAAACTCCTTAACTTAAATTCTATATTAGTAGTTTTCCCCAAGTAAAATACTGAATATTATTTTTTAAAATTTTGTGATGAAATTAAATTTCTTTTATAAAATCAATTGGATTCTAATGATAATTATTTGCACCAATTAAAATTAATAATTATAAATTAATTTAAATCATTGAAGAGATGGGAAAAATGTCCTTAATACGG
The DNA here is from genome assembly GCA_013375455.1 of Candidatus Helarchaeota archaeon. Next base: position 10,166 of record JABXJT010000071.1, read on the forward strand.
GGTTCCACTCTTAAGTGGATTGCTTCTTTTATCTTATGTTATTTGCTTGTTTGCACGGGATTTTTCTTTTCTTCTATTTCATCAATTCAGATCCCCCAGAGAATAAACAATGAGCAAGATTACCAAGCCAGCATTCAAATTCAAAATAGCGACCCCCATTATTCACTGGAATGGGTCCGAACGTGGGGTGGCCCTGATACGGATCTTTCAATCCAAGAACAATTTCATTGTTCGATTTTTATTATACCGTTTCACATGCATTATTTTTTTTTATCATTCGATAAAACGAATACTCTCGGAGTAATCAAAAGCAAAATTTGCGCAATTTAGGGGCGAACCTTTATAACGCACCATTGGCTATATTTCGATAGATTATAGTCATATAAGAGTTGATCCCGGAGATTTTTCAATGCCTAGATTTCAAGGATTCTTCTTTTACGGAATCGAGGTAAAGCCCATAGGGGGGAAGGCGGCGTGTTCTCTCCTAATCAATTAGTTCTAAAATATTCAATTTGGAGTTACATTCCGGACAGATTTCGGTTCTCCCAGTTTCCTGTAACGAGTACCCACAGGAATAGCAATAATTCATCTTTGAACTGAAATCTTTAGTTTTCTTTAGAAAGTGCTTGGTAGCCCTCTCAAGAGCTGCAGCCCCAGTTGCGGCAGATATTATCGCAAACAGGAAAAGAAACCAAGAATTTGTAATAGTTGGAGTAGGGGGGCTTTCTAGAACCTGGAGCACAAATATAGTAATTCCGGAAAAGAAAAAGATTAATGTAAATATTCCCGCAATGTAACTTAAGGGTTTCATTTTACTTGAATACCGCATCAAATCCTACCTCAATAAGCTTCCGGATATCAAACGGCTTTTATGGCAAACATTAATGATCATGCCCATCTAGGGGGACTAATCCTCTAGACCGTAAATGTCATTGATTAGCTGTAACAAATGGAAGTTAGTAAATATATAAAAATCAATTTTTAAATACGATGTCATTTCATCCCTTTTATAAGGTTCCAATCTAATATATCATACAGAACATTGATTAGTACAACTCGAAGATAAGGGGACAATGCAAGCAGGAGTGATCTAATCACAGGTTCGCATGAATTGAATAGTATCGGGTTGAATGGATCGACGTGGAAGAGTGAGAGATGCGCTCAATCTACTTTTATTTTTCATTTTGTTATTCCCTCCTCCCCCTTTTCACAAATTTTGGGTGCATTCACTATGCTTCCATTCCATCCACTCGAATAGTTTTAATTTAGGAAAGATAAGAAAATGAAGCGAATTAAAGGGTTTATTTTTATCGTCTTCATCATTTTGATTTTCTCGATGCCTTGTATTATTCGAGTGCAACACCAAAATTCCGTATCAGTTGAGGATTCAATAAGTAAATTAATTGTAAAGGCAGACTCGCCCATTTCCATAGATGGGAATGATGCGTTAAATAATACTGCCACTTCTGGCAATGGTTCTGCTGGGAATCCGTATAGAATTGAAAATTTAGTTATTAGTGTAAGTGGTTCAAATCAAGATGGAATATTAATTAAAAATACCAATGCATGTTTCATCCTTAAAAATTGTACTGTTACTAACGCGGATTTCCTACATGCAGGCATTAGACTTGAAAATGTAACAAATGCTGAAATTACGAATAACACTGCGAAGTATAATTTTGAAGGAATTTCTTTGTATTATTCTTATAATAACACAATTTCAGGTAATTCCATCAAAAATAATGGGATTGGTATCGTCTTGTATAAGGCGGATCATACTAACGTCACAAATAATATCATCCAAGATAATTCGGCAGAGGGCATCGGCTTGTATTCTGCGGGTAATAATAATATCACACACAATACCATCCAAGACAATGGGTGGGAAGGCATTGCCTTGTATCTTGGAGACAATAATACTATGATGGGCAATACCATTCAAGATAACGAGAAAGGCATCTATTTAGTAGGTTCAGACAAAAATTTCATGATCAATAATATTATTAGTAATAGCGAATTTGATGGGATCTTCTTAATTTATTCGGATAATAATGAGATTACTGCTAATCAAATTAACAACAATGAAGAATCTGGCATTTATTTGGATTCTTCGAGTTATAATAGAATAGTGAATAATATTTTAATTGGTAATTATGAAGGGATTTTCATTAAAAAGGGGTGCGAAGGAAATATCATTGCAGATAATGTTATTAAAAATAGGATTCATCCTGATCACATCGCCATAATCATGCTCACAATTGGAGCCGCAGTTATCGGGGGCTTTTTATACATAAGAATCTACATAAAAAAGAAAACTATCAAGAATTTAGAAAAATTTTTAGGGGGACTGTTGTTTTTCATTCTAATTTCAATATACATTATTGGCTTTCCGTTCGTAATTTAAAATCAAGAAGTATTATTAAGATTAATGACTAGTGTTTTACTGAAAGCATCATGAGGGGTTGACCATGGCGAACCACCTTCCCTATTTAACTGCTGGTGGCACGATTATAGAATACTTGGTGAATTATTTACAAAAGAAAAAATAGAAAAAAAGGAAAGATTTTGGATTAGACTTCAACGCGAATGTTTAGTTCTTTTACTAATTCCTTGTAACGATTTCTAACGGTTACTTCTGTCACGTGGGCAACTTCGGCAATTTCCCGCTGGGTTCGTCGTTCCCCCTCCAAAATGGCGGAAATGTAAATCGCCGCCGCGGCAAGTCCCGTCGGATCTTTACCGGCCGTGATCCCCTTCTCTCGAGCAAGTTTCACGATTTCCGCAGCTTTCTGTTGAGTGCGTCCTGAGAGAATGAGTTCCGTGCCAAATCTTGGAATGAAATCCACGGGAGATGCCATGGGAATGATTATCTCGAGCTCCCGGAGGATTAAACGATAGCAACGTCCCAACTCTTTCCGGTTGACACGGGAATGTCGTGCAATTTCATCCAATGTTCGTGGAACTTTTCGTTCCCTGCACGCTGCATAGACTGCAGCTGCAATCATCGCCTCGATGGATCGTCCCCGGATCAATTTTTTCTCAATTGCTCGGCGATAAAGAACGGCGGCTGTCTCTTTTACTCCTCGAGGAATGCCTAATTGCGAACTCAGGCGATCAAGCTCCGACATGGCAAAGGCGAGATTGCGATCCATGGATGAATGGACGCGGGTGCGAATTTGCCACTTTCGCAACCGGTAGATTTGGGCACGCCGCTTGGGAGTCAATTTTTTCCCATAAGCATCCTTGTCGTGCCAATCAATCATGGTTGAAAGCCCTTTATCATGCACGGTAAAAGTTGAGGGGCTCCCTACCCGGCTTCTTTTGTTCCGTTCCTCGTTTGTAAATGCTCGCCATTCAGGACCTTGATCTATATTGCGAAATGAAATTACAATTCCACAATTCGAGCAAATTGTTTCCCCACGCGTGTAGTCAGTGTGTATGTCAGTTGATCCACATTCTTTGCAAACGGGTTTCTCATCGGTTCCACCATCATCTTCTAGATTCTTATTTATAACCAATCAATCACCTATTTCATACGTGGACCGATATGTCACGAAAAGGTATTCTTCAGAATTCACCAGAACTCTCCGAGATTAGCCTAAGAGGCAAATCCGGCTTATAAAAACGATATTTTGGATCAAATCTAGTATATAAATGTTTCGGTTAATGTTAAAACCAGTTCGAAGCTTAAAAAGGTTTTCACACGGTTTTTGACACCTTTAGTACAGATTTATAAAGTATTAGATCCATATAATCCGACTAAAAACCACTAGGAGCCAGTCATCCTAAATATTAGAAAAATTTATAATGTGATTTTATTGAGAAAAGCAATTCCTATTATTATAATTTGCTTTTTCATTGTTTTTATTGCGGGTAATACCTTTATTTATTATAATTCTAAGACGATTCAAGAAGATGATTCGCTCGGAACCATCTATTTAATCAGCCATTCACACTGGGATCCTTGGTTTCATTTTAATTATAAGGAAAATATGGAAATTGCTTCGGGTAATATTAAAGGGGCTCTAGATGTAATCTCAATGCATCCCGATTACCGCTATACCATTGATCAAATGGATGTAGTGAAGTATTTCTGGGAAACTTTTCCTGAATATAGAGAGAAATTGATGAATGCTATAGAGAACGGAAAAGTTGAAATAGTTGGAGGAGGAGTATGTGAGCCGGATGAAAATATTCAACAAGAAGAGGTTTTGTTAGAGAATTTTCTTTCTGGAATGAGGTGGTTAGAAAATACTTTCGGTATTTCGGTTAATGTAATGTGGCAAACAGATGTTTTTGGACATACGGCAGAGTTTCCAAAAATTATGGATTCTTTATCTATTAAGTATTTATATTTCCACCGAGCTTATAATCTTTCTAACGGTCCCCACATTTGGCAAGCTGGAGATGGTTCAGAAATTTTGATGTGGAAATTCTATTACAACCATTATCACGTAGACACGCTCGATTTTATTAAAGAAGTGAGGAAAATTGTTGAAAACGCAGAGGAGATAGACTTAGTAAATCCTACTAATAAAATAATGTGGCCTCTTGGTTGCGATCACACGCCTCCAACCTTTAATTTACCGCAATGGGTAGATATATGGAATACTTTTTATGCGAAAGAGATGGGGTATAAAATTATAATAAGCACGCCTACAGAATTCTTTCAAGCGTTAGAAAACGATGCGAACTACGATAAAATTACCACATATAGAGGCGATTTAAATCCCATTTTTTCGGGAGCGCTAACCACTTATATTGAATTAAAACAACATCAAAGAAATATAGAGCATTATTTATTGAGTGCCGAAAGATTTGGTGTGATAAACAATTTATTTACGACTAACCGATATCCCGAAGATCAGATACAAAATTTATGGTGGAACGCCACATTATATCAACACCACGATACAATCACGGGCACGAGCCATTTATTATGTGTAAAAGACTATTGGGATATGTTTTCGAGCTTAGAAAATAATTGTTCCGATTTGCTTGATTCCCAAATAAATCAAATTAATGCGATTATCAACACATCTGCTTCAGATGGTAATGTAACATATGTATTATATAATTCTCTAGCATGGGATAGGCGGGAAATTATAGATATTCCGATTTATTTAGATTCTCCAGGAGTTAAATCAGTTACCGCTTATAATCTAAATGGTACGAAAATTCCTCTTCAAATATCTTATATAGAGAATCATACTGCAGATAATTCCATTAAAGATGCCATCATCTCTCTCGACGTTTCAATTCCATCGTTAGGTTTTAATTGTTATTATCTAAAATATAACACAACTTATGAGGATCCATTACCACCTGGTTTTATCATGCCCTCAGTGAATATTATCGATACTGCGGGCACCTTTAAAGTCGAAACCAATGTGTTAAACCTCACTTTTTCTAAAGCTCAAGGAGGGGATTTAATCTCGCTGATTTACAATGATACAGAATATCTTAATGATTCAGATTCTTGCTCGATAAATGTTTATAAGTGTTCCAATAGCCTTTATACAACCACACCAGCAGAGTTCCTTGATAAAACAGGTAATATTGCGATTTCAAACATAACCACATTAGAAAACGGCCCTCTTTTTGGAAGATTCAATATTTCAACGGAAGTATTAGATTTTGATTTTGAGCGAATAGTTACCGTTTATTGGAATAGTTCTTTCGTAAATTTTGAAATAAATCTTGATTCTGAATATCCAAATGCCGCCTTAGTTACTCAAAAAATACCGATTACTTTACAAAATTTAGAAACTCGATTTGGCGTTCAATATGGATCGTTAATTCACCCAGAATGGAAAGAAGATCTTAAGATAGGTTTGCCTTCAATGTATTGGATAACAGGTTACAATAATTCAAATGGATTAGGCATAGTTGATTATGGTTTAATAGGCAAGAGAGCTTTTAATAGTAATATTTTTATTGATCTATATCATAATAGCGCAGCCGATCTTGGCACTAATCCCATAAAAGTACATAACGAATCCAAAAGCGTTTCATTAGCATTTGGTCTCTTTCCATATGAAAAGAAATCAAAGGAGATTGTATCAGATGTCTATCTTAAAGGGTATGAGTATAATTTTCCCATCTATAATAAAACAATTTCTAAACATAACGGTTCTCTTCCCTTTAATTTTTCTTTACTCTCAATTAACGATTCCAGAATCATTTTATCCCGGTTAAAAGAAATTAAAGGCGATTTACATTTACGCGTATATAACGCAGATAATAACGAAACTATTCCATTCTCGTTAGCTCTCTCAGATCTTATCCCAGAAACCTTTCAAAACTTTCAGAAAAGCGACTCTCGAGGTATAAGTAAAGAAAATATAACTTATACTCAAACAGGGTTTAATGCTACATTGAGTTCAATGTCCCTCCAAACCTTCATAATTGATAGAGATTACGGGTTTTTAGATATCCAAATTGAGAGCTTAATCATTAGCGTTTCTCATGAGTTGTTCCTTGACACTCATTTAGATGTGAGCTTCACTTGTAGCAATGCAACTCAAATTAAATTATATTACTCTTATGACAGAAAGAACTGGGATTATATAGTAATGGAAAAGGATGGTAATATATTTAGCACTCATGAGAGAGTAGAATCAAAATCAATGCTCTATATAAAAGTGGTGGTAATAGATACCAATGGAGACCAGCATACTATCAGTTTTGGCAGTACAAAGGTTCATTGGGATATTTTTACAAACATTTTCCTTAACGCTATAATCGGGGCTATTGCTGTCGCTATTTATTTATCTCTTAAGAGAAAATTCACACCTCAAAGAGAAGAGGATTCTAATAAGACAGACGCTAAATTTGATAATAAATTAAAAAAACTTCAATTTTATGTTCTAACCTTTACCACCTTATTTATTTTTTCTAATATTATGTTTTCATTGCTTCTTTTCGATACCATGGACATGTTTCCTTATTTTAATTATGAAACCGTCTATTTCCAGGTTTGGTACATAGCACAAAATGGTATTTTATTACTATTCCTTCTCATTGGCATTGTATTAATTCTGTTTTTATCATCCCTAATTTATATATTAAAATGGAAAACTGAGTTTAATTCATATGTACTCTTGATTTCCTTCTTTATTCCGATTTTGTCAATTTTTTATTTAGCTCTTTGGGCTATTTTGAAAGGGAGTACAGAATTCTTAGGGCTTTTATTAATGGAATTTAAAGTATATACACAAGCGTTTATAGTTACGGGATTCTTTTTAGGAATAATCTTGATAACATGTTATTTCATTTATGAACTACAAAATAAAGCATTTAAGAGTGAAACGCGCGCTTTTACTCACCACCCCATTATTACAAAGGGGAGATTAGCTGATATTAAAAACAAGATCAACCGAAATAAGAAAAATAAAATTATAGTTAGTATAACTGCCTTAGTAATTACCTATATTCTCTTTTATTTTATTGTAGGTCCAGCCTTATTTACATTAGAATGGGGCGCCTTTATACAATATAGAGTCTTAATATATTTAATTCTCGGGCTGGCATTAGCCTATCTTATTTTATATTTCTCCCAAGCTTACGATTTTCTTTATTCTACTGTAACATCCCGAATTTTATTAATGCTTGGATTCGTGTTTCTGACTTTTCTCTTCTCATTTGATCCATTTTTCATTTTTGCGATTCCTGCAATGTTCTTTTCTTACGATATATGGCTATTTATAGTTATATTCTGCTTTCTAGTTCCATTCGTTTTGCGGTTTGTTGGATTAGTCATGAAGTGGTTTGTTGGATTAGTCATGAAGTTGTTATTAAAGATAAAAAAAACAAAAGAAATACCTATTAAGTCTAATTTTAGATCTAAGATGATTACATGATGATGACATGACTAATGGCATTGAAAACTCTGATTATTTCCTGTAAAAGAAAAACTACGACTACTTCCGAAGGCTCCGGTCGCGGATCTAACGGAGTTTATACTTTGGCTTGCGTTTCTCAAAGAAGGAAATCACGCCTTCCGGTGCATCTTTCGTGCTGGCAGTGATGACTTGATTTCGGTTTTCGATGAAGATGGCAGATTCGAGGGAGGGCGCATCGATATTCAGATTAATCCCTTCCTTCGTCAATCGCAAGCCTAGGGGACTTTTAGTCAGCATCTCCTCCGCTAGTTCGGTGGCAACTGCCATTAGATCTTCCGCAGGCACCACTCGCGATACAAACCCGATACGGTCTGCCTCCTGTGCATCAAAGAATCTTCCCGTATAAAGGAGTTCTGCAGCACGTGATAGGCCAATTAACCGCGGTAAAAAGTAGGAACTACCAAGGTCGCACCCGGAGACACCGATTTTGATGAACGCGTTATTGAAGCGTGCTTTCTCAGAGGCAATTCGTACATCGGCGGCCATAGTAAGGGCAAAGCCTCCGCCTGTTGCCGCTCCATTGACTGCCGCGATTATCACCTGCGGAATTCGGCGCATCTTCATGATAGCCTCTGCAATCCACTTCTGTGAATAAAAATTTGTCTTAATAGGATCCCCCATATTAAGGACTTGCAGATGCTTAAATTTTTCTGATTTACCTCTTCGTAAGGCTGGAAACTCCTTTAAATCCAACCCTGCACAAAATGCCCGCCCATTTCCCGTTATGATGAGCACGCGGACATCGAAGTTCCATTCCAAATAATCCAAGATTTCGTTGAATTCTTCCATTAATTTCACAGAGAGGGCGTTTAACTTATCAGGACGATTCAGTGTCAGGATCGCAATGCCATTCTCTTTCTCTTCATATGTTATTGTTTCAAATTCTCGCATGATATCACCAATTTCATTATTTTATTTTATGATCTCATTTCTCAATTTGTTCAAAAATAATTGGAGATAATTGTAAATTTCTTCCGCCGTTGTTTTATAGGTTGCCAAATTACCGCCATAAGGATCATCGACATCTCGGATAGTGCCAGTCGCCAATTCGCACAGGGTAAAGGTCTTCGATCTGAATTGCGGTGGAATATGGCGCACATGGAACGCCTCCATGGTTATAATGAAATCGGCCTCTTGGCAGCGTGTAGGATCCCGATCAATATGATATGAATTGAACTGGTTGAGCCGTGTTTGAGGAACATCATAGTATTTTTTAAGTACAGTCTCCGCATAATTATCCATGCTTCCCGTCCAATGATACACCACCGCCCCGGATTTCACGATGACCGCCTCAAAATAGGGGAGGGGTTCTCGTTCTAAAATTTGTTCGCAGAGGATTTCCGCCATAGGACTGCGGCAGATATTACCTGAACAAATAAAAAAAAGGTAAAGAGTTTTCTGTCCATTATTTTTTATATTCTGCAAAATAGGTTCCATAGAAACCAGCTTAAAAAAAAAAAAAGTTAAATTTCAATCTTTTGCAGAAGGGAGGAAGCGAATTTCTTTGCATTTTCAAGATCGTTAGCATCTGGGTGACCTTTCGCAGCATCCAGCCATTCCTTCGATGTCGGGTCCGTTTTCAGCAGCACATCTACCACTTGTGGATTTTTGAGTTCACCGATGCACTGGAATTGCGCGCAGATTTCACACTCACATTCCGTAATTTTCTTCTGAAGTTTTTTAAAGGCTTTCGTATAAGGAGCAGGATCTGGACTCGCGTGCGTACAAAAGAGAACAAATTTTGAGGATAAATCAGGGGCTGCTTTTATGAGTTTTTTTACAGATTTCCCGAGTGCACCACCATAGGTTCCCGATCCCAGAAATATGAGATCATAGCTATTCAAACTGGCAGGATCCACCTCTTTAGCGGATAAAAGAGTTACATCTTCCCCTGCTAATCCTTCTGCCATGCTCTTTGCCACGGCTTCCGTATTTCCCGTGTCCGAATGATACGTTATTAAAATTTTCATCATTGCTTCACCTTAATATATCAAATGGAATAAGATTTTCGATTACAAATTTTTATAAACAATGTAAGTCATTACAAATAAAATCTTCCTTATCCTTTTACCAATTGCATAGGAAATTTAAAAATTGTCGGAAGCGAACGAAAAGGAAAAGTGGATAGAAGAAATTCTTAAAACATTCGACAATGACTGGGAGTCTTTTAGAAAGAATGAAGCCTTTGATCACGTTAGCAGCAAATTTTTGTCCGTGTTAGAAACGGGAAATGAATTTTATCGAGCGAAAGAATATAAAGCTGCATTCACACATTACGGGGAGGCAGTGAAAATATTTGAGGGAAAGATTCCAGTTAATGAAAGATTTTGGTTTAAAATGGGTCTTGTTTATAGGACTTTGGGAAAGTCTATGCTTAAAGAACCTTCAGCAGATTACAAACAACCACTAGGTTATCAGAAAGCAATTGCGTGCTTTCAGAAAGCCGTTGAATTAAATCCGGCGTTTAAGGAAGGATGGATTGTTTTAGCATTTAGCTATGATAAACTCTCTAATTTCTATCATCAAAAGACACTTTTAAAAAATCAATTACCCCCCTCAAAAATAGATAATTACTTTCAAAACCTCATCGCATGCCTGAAAAATGAATTAGCTGGTCTTGAACGGGTAATCCAATTAGACCCAAACGAAAAGAAGATTGAATTTTGGAGAAGGACAATTAAACACCGTTTAGGATTGTTTAAGGAATTATGGGGCTCTGAAAAAAATCTTGATGAGAATTAGATGATTAGGTAAAACAAGCGTCATAAAGGTTCCGCAACCACGCTTCTGAGCATTTGGTCCGTTACTTTTACGTCGATAAATTGATCTAATTCAATCCTTTGTTTAATCCCGATAATTAATGGATAGGTTCCAATTTGACGCCCGAAAGTCGTATTCCCATCGTAAATTTCGGTTCGCATTCCGCGCAATTTTGTTCCGGTCGGCACTATTTTCTTGAGCATTGGGGCATCGATTTGTTGTCGTATCTCATTCCGCCATTTCCAATAATATTTCTTATTTTTTCGAATGTATTTATTCCCACATTCTGCAGCCAAGAGGGTCCCCGAGAATATAACAACTTCTCTTATATTTATTCTTCGCAATAAGAGGCCCTCGTCTAAGATTTTCCGGAACCAAAACAAATTTTCTTTATGGGTCTTTTTACTTTCCTTAATCAATCCAAAGATGATGTTAATGCCTGGCAAGAACTTTGGCATGCCATTCGGCCCTCGAGCTGCCCCATACTTATTTAAAATCTTGACAGCGTTGTAGGTACTTTCCGGATCTGCATTCAAATGATTCGCTCTGATCACCTCGGGGTCAAAGCTCTCCACCCCGAATGCTGCGATATTCCCCTCCGTGCAATACTTTACGATTATTTTGGTCTTGTCTTCTGTCACGGCGGTTGGATTGGCGTTATCAATGTGTAATACGTCCGCCCTCTCTCTTGCAGCTCTTAATAATTTTTCAATATCAGCTGTCGGTCCATAAGAATAAAAGCAACTCTGCTTTCCTAATCGGAAATTTTTAATTCCAACAGCAGACAAAGCTTGAATTTCGCTGAGTATCTCCTTTGGGGTTCTCCGTTCTATCGTATTCGATTTCAATGGTTCCGTACAAAAACTACACCCTGGCCTCCTCGGACACCCTTTACTCGTTTCAATTTCGGCTATGATGAAGTCAGGATAGTTGGGATGTTCCCTGACAATTTTCGCACCCGCGATTGCGATGGGTGCTAACTCTCTGTAGGTACATTCTATCGGGACATCTTCAGTAAATTTATTCTCGATTAATGCGGGAATTTTAAACTCTAAGTTCGGAATGATGAGATCAAAATTTTGAAGATCTCGACTGACCTCGCGAGCTATTTTTCCTCCCCACAGACCTGAACCCAATTCTGCTGCAGGTCCGGTAAGAATCGTGAAACCCGTGTAGTTAATTTCATTCAGTAATCGGGCGACTTCCTCGGTCGTGCCAGGGAATGCTGATAAATATCGTCCTGGCGTATGGATGCCGGCAATGATGAGGAGTATGTCAGTTTTATGGATTATTTTTCGTAAATCAAGGATATTCTTTGATAAATTCCTTATTCTGATAATAGTTTTAATCCGCTGTTTCTCAGTTTGGATTTGGCTTGGAATCCTTTCTGAAGAATCCTTGAAATCTTTCAATCGCGAGCTATAGAATCTCAAGTCATCAATAGTTAAATAAGAAACGCTATTTTTAGACTCCAATATGGCCCCCGCAACGTAGCGTGGATAGGTCCCAACATAGGGGGGAACGCCCAACCCGGCTGGTTCATCAGTATAGCAGTCAAGGATGGTAAATAACATAATTTTAAAGAAAAAGTTAAGGATAAATTTTTACTCTTCTAATTTAATTTGCTTAATGCAATTGGAACAGTAATAAAGTCCATCAAGCTCTTGTAATTCCTGCGCAGGAAATCTTGCACCGCATTCCTCACAGCGAATGTAATTGATTTCATCCCCTTCAGCATGCATCCCCATGATTTTCGCTTTTTTCGCTGGATCAACTTTTTTTTCTTCCTTTTTTTGTTTTCTGTCCTTCAAGGTCTTTGAAAATTCGTCCATAAACGCATCAATCCTTTATATTAAATAACTGAATCTCTTAAAGTTTTCAAGGTACTTCATGCTTAAAAGATTTTTTCCGCGGAGAATCTGAAGTTTTATTGATAAATTGTTCTAAGCATTGAAAAAAAAAAGATTTTTTCCGCGGAGAATCTGAAGTTTTATTGATAAATTGTTCTAAGCATTGAAAAAAAGGGGGGTTAGCCCTTGGTAACACCGATGGGTTTCAACCGGACAACGAGCGTGGCAATGCCAAGGTCATGGCTTACTTTAGCCACGGAATGTATGTCTTTGTAGGCCCCAGGGGCTTCTTCACTTAACACGCGTTTTGATGCAGCTTTGACGAAAGTACCCTGGGATTCTAATTCTTTTTTAACGGTCTCTCCCCAATATTTCTTTAAAGCTGCGTGGCGTGATAAGAATCGCCCTGCCCCATGAGCCGTGCTACCAAAGGAGAGTTCCATCGCACGTTCTGTCCCGATTAGTAGATAAGAAGCCGTTCCCATCGAGCCAGGAAGGAGAACGGGTTGCCCTATATTTTTATAATCTTGCGGAAGAACCTTATGATTTGGCGGAAAAGCGCGAGTAGCACCTTTTCGGTGCACGCATACTTTTTGAGTTTTTCCCTCTATGCTGTGATTTTCCAATTTCGCCATGTTATGTGCCACATCATAGATAAGATGCAGATCCAAATCTTCTGCCGGCGTTTTTAAGGTGCTTTCAAAGGATTCGCGCACCCAATGCATGATTAGTTGGCGATTGCACCAGGCGAAGTTAGCCGCCGCTGCCATTGCTTGCATGTAATCCTTCCCTTCTCTACTTGAGATGGGGACACAGGCAAGTTCGCGGTCTGGCACTTTAATATTGTATTTATGGACGGCATGCTCCATCGTGCGCAAGTAGTCAGAGCAAACCTGATGCCCGAAACCACGACTACCCGTGTGAATCATAACAGTAACTTGTCCTTCCTCAAAGATTCCTAATTTTTTTGCGATTTCCGAATCAAAAATCTCATCAACATACTGAATCTCAAGAAAATGGTTCCCGGACCCCAAACTACCAATTTGACTCTTTCCGCGTTCTTTTGCGCGAGGTGAGACCTTTGAAGCATTGGCATTTTGCATGCAACCACGTTCCTCAGCGTGTGCTAAATCTTCCTCCCATCCATAACCATTTTCGACTCCCCACCCTGCCCCGTTTTCGAGCACTTTGTTTAGTTCTGGAATTGAAACCCTGATTTTGCCTTTAGATCCGAGGCCCGAGGGGACATTGCGAAAGAGGCTATTTAGCAAGGGTTGTATGTGAGGGATAATATCCTTCTTATTAAGGGAAGTCCGTAGTAATCGAACGCCGCAATTGATATCATAGCCCACGCCACCTGGGGATATTACTCCTGTTTCGAGATCTGTCGCTGCGACACCCCCGATAGGAAAGCCATAACCTTGATGGGCATCCGGTAGTCCTATAGCCCACTGTTGTATTCCTGGTAAAAACGTTATTCCTATCAATTGTTTGAATGTTCTATCCCGTCTCATTTTACTGATCAATTCTCTACTCGCGTATAACCGAGCGGGAACGCGCATTCCAGGTTTATGAGTTGCAGGAATTTCCCATACTAAATCTGAAATTTTTCTAAGCATTTCTTCTGGCACTAAAACACCTCAAGTATTCTATATTGCCTGTGCGAAAGTGTAAATGTGATAATTCCAAAAAGATATGTCACGTCGAAGAATGTCTCCAAGCCGAACCGATTGACACTAATTTCTAGGTATTTCTTCAGCTTCTAGATATTTATAAATTTCGAGGTTTTCGGGAGAGTGCGTTTGTGGCAATTAAACTAGTTTAAATTAAATTGTCGAAAGTTTTTCAAGGATGATTCAAAGGCATTTTGCGGTCGACTCTGGGTAGGAAAGTCGACTATAGATATCCATTAGTTGGGAGAATAAAATGTGTAGAAAATCTCAGGTAAATCTTTTCTCTTTTTTGAAATTTTGATCATCAATCATATCAACAAAAAATCATTTTTTATAGTATACTAGGTGTGCCTTTGCACATTTGCACATTAACGGACAAATTAGGTGGGTACATTAGTTTCAGATCTTTTAGTAATATGGAAAATGGAATTTTGGTGTGAAGGGAAAGAAAATATAGAATGTAGAAATGGCTGAAGATTAAGGCAATTTATCTTTACAACTGCTACAAAGGTCGGTGAGGGGATTATTTGGCG
>JABXJT010000072.1 GCA_013375455.1 Candidatus Helarchaeota archaeon
GTCTTCTTCAGCAATCTCTCTTTATCCTTCATAGGAATTATATCTACAAATTCCTATTATTTATCTTCATTTTGTTCAATTTTCTTTCGAATATTGTGGGTAATTCTGTTAAAAGCTTCCGCCGCCTTAGATTTTGCATTTTTAATAATGAATGGTATTCCTTTATCTCCATCCTGAGTGATATTTGCATCAATCGGAATACTTCCCAAGAAAGGAATATCCATCTCCTCGGAAGCTTTTTTTCCACCACCTTCACTGAAAATTTTAGTTTCATGTCCACATTTCGGACATATAAATCCGCTCATGTTTTCAACGATTCCCAATATAGGGACATGCATCTCTTTTACCATAGTGATACTTTTCCGGACATCCAATAACGCAACATCTTGGGGCGTTGTGACGATAACGACACCAGCAATATTAGGTATCAATTGTAAAATGCTTAACGGTTCGTCGCCCGTTCCTGGAGGTAGATCCACAATTATGTAATCCAATTCTCCCCAATTTACATCTGTAATGAACTGCTTGATAGCCGTCATTTTCATGGGACCGCGCCAAATAACAGGAGTATCGGGATTGGAGAGTAAAAATGCCATCGACATAACTTTCATATTTAACGGACCAATCGCTGGCATAATTCCATTTTCTCCTACAAATGGAACATATTGTTTAATTCCAAGCATTTTTGGGGTGTTTGGACCGTGTATATCTGCATCTAATACTCCTACACGAAGGGCATTCAGGGCAAAAGCTGTTGCTAGATTAATGGCAACTGTTGTTTTTCCAACGCCTCCTTTTCCACTCATAACTACGATCGCATACCTAACATTTTTCATTTTTTCACGAATTATTTTATGCTCTGCCTCCAATTGGGCCTTAAATTGTGCTTGCCTTTCTTCTTTTGATGTTATACTTTGTTTGGCGATTTTCTCCGCCATATTTCTTTGCACCTCTTCTTTAATTACTTTGATTCATAAATCAGAGAATTTTCCGATTCCATTAATTTAAATTGTTCGTGAAGGTGCCCGATCATGCCACATCTTGGACAATAATAAAGGATATGGGAATTCATCTTCTCTTGCATCCACTCATGTCCACAGGATCGACATTTCAAAAAAACACTTTTCTTATCATACATTTCAATTGCCCTTTAGTTACAATTTATAACAAATATTCTCAATTAATTTAAGATTGAAATAATAAATAAACATTTGTTTACATTCTGTAATTTGAAATAATTAAAAAAGTTTAGAAACAACTCGAAGGTAAATGAAGTAGAATGTGTTAACATAGATCTGATGGGGTTGTGGCGGCGGGAGCTCGTAGAGCTCTAGGGGTGAGGAAGAAAATGCAAAGAAGATATATGGAAATCAGGTGTTGGAATTTCCAAAAATAGCTTCAAAGTTGTAATTTGGAAAGATATATGCAGCAAGTATTTCCGGAGAAATTTCTTTAAAGACAAACTCAGGTTTCCGTCGTCGTCTAGCTTTATGGACTGATAATCCATGAACATCTTCACAGGCTTCAAGGACTAATTCAGACATAGTCGGATGGCTATGAATTGTCCGTGTGATGTCTTCTACTGTAAGATTATTATTTATAGCCAATGCGATTTCTGCTATAAGCTCAGGAGCTTCTGCACCAATGCAGGAGGCACCCAATATTTCATCCGTCTCTTGATCTGCTATTATCATCAGAAAACCTTCTTCTTCTCCCTCGCATTTAGCTTTTCCTAAAGCGCTATATGCGAACCGTCCTATAAAAACCTTGTATCCCAGCAATCGTGCTATTTCTTCTTTAAGCCCCACAGAGGCAATTTCTGGGCTTGTGAAAATGGTTGTGGGCACGACATCATATGTAGCCATAGCCGGCTCAATATCAAACTCATTTAAACTTTCCAAGGCATTACTAACCGCAACATCACCTTCATAACTTGCAACATGCGCAAGCATTAGACCGCCTGTAACATCACCTATTGCATAAATACCTGGTTCATCTGTTTCAAGACTTGTCGGATTTACTTCAATTTGACCCTGGTTAATTTGAATATTAGTATTTTCAAGACCTAGATTTTTTACATATTTTGCCCTTCCGATTGATACAAGACAATAATCCGCCGTAAAATTGAATTTTTCAGCAGATTCGATTTCATCGGGGTTTTCTTTAGAAGAGCATGAAGTGATTTCAACCCTTTGTCCTGTATTTTTAACATCCAAACAATTGAGATTTTCGTGAATTTCAATATTCATTTCTTTAAACTTATTTTTCAATTCTTTTACAATCGATTTTTCTTCCGTTGCTAAAATACTCTCTAAATATTCTAAGATTATAACTTTTGAGCCTAATTTGCTAAAAATATATCCAAATTCACATCCAATTACACCTCCACCAATTATGAGAAGCCTTTTTGGAATAGTTTTAAAATTTGGATCTAATATATCATCACTCGTTAAAATCCGTTCGTGATCAATATTGAATGCAGGGATTAATGCGGGTTTAGAGCCAGTTGCGATGATAACCCTTCTTCCCTTAATTACTGTTTTTTCAGCTCCTTCAATTTTTACATAGAATCCGGAATCTATATCTCCTCCGAGGATAGAACCAAAGCCAGGATATAATTCTACGTCATTTCTCTTAAGTAATTGCTCTATTTCACCTATCATTTTCCTGACAAGTTGATTTTTGTTTTCAACTACTTGCGTAAAATCTACTTTCGGGTCATCATGGAGGATAATTCCAAATTTCTTAGATTTCTGTTCAATATCTTCCAACAATTTTGCGGAAGCATAGAGCGCTTTAGTTGGAATGCATCCTCTATTTAAACAAGTTCCGCCTACGTGATCTTTCTCTATTATAGCAACTTTTGCACCGTATTGGGATGCTCGGATAGCCGCATGATAGCCCCCCGGCCCACCACCTATCACAATTAAATCAAATGTTTCCGTGGAAGTGGGAAATTTAGAACCTTCCAATTCTTTAACAACCTCCATTTTATTTATTTCATTAATATCAATTAATGCCTCATAACAAGCATTAACAAGTTCAGGATTCAACATGCTCTCATTTAACCCAATCTTTGATTATTATAATATTTTTCGGCAGTTATTGTTTTTCTTGGAATAAGAGATAATCTAATCCTTAGAATTGCCGTTAAAATCTCACCTTCGTAATTATAATTCAATTTTAGCCTCATCATTTATTTTTTAAGATTAGATCGCATGCTTCTCTTTTGTGCCTCTTTTAATAATCGAATTCTATTTTGAATTGCCCTGATAGCTATGGATACTGTTTGTATATAAGGAGTCATGGATTTATATTGATTTTCAATTGATTTAGAATTCGCAACCGTCCAAGAATTCATCGCCATGGCTTTTTGGCTTTGCTGAAGTTGTGTCTTGAAATTTCTTAACCATTTAATTTTTTCCTTAAAGGTATCCATTTTAGCAAGAATTTTCTCAATAGACGTAAAATCGAAACCTGGTATTTTGTGTTTTAAAGCCAGTTTTTCATGGGTGCCCGTAGAACTTTCTTTGGAAATTTCTTCTCCTTCAGAATCTAGTTCAGTTTCTAAATCTAATTTCTCTTCTTCATAAATCTCTTGCCAATACACATTTTCTGTTTCCATAATTCTTCACCTCATTTTTTTAGGTTCAAGTATTGATAAGGAAGCAAGGAAATTATACTTTCCGTAAGAAGAATATAGACACGTTAAAAAAACTATAAATATATATAATCTGTATACTTTTTATGGAAAATTATAAGGTTTATTAAAGTTGGTGTTCGACGTGGGCGTAAGAAAAATTCAACACACGAGAAGCGGAAGTTTTTTCATAACCTTACCAAAAGCTTGGGTTACTGACCAGGAAATAGGTAAGGGTGAAGAATTAATAATCACTTTTGATGAGGATGGGGCTTTAAAAATAAACACATTAAAAACCCAAAAAAGATATTACAGTGAATTTATAGTCCAGATAGAAGATTATACCGAAGAAAATTCATTAGAACGATGCATAAAAAGCTCTTATATCCAAGGATCAGATATAATTTCAATTATATCTAAAAATACTATTGTAGTGGAGAGAAAGAATATAATTGAAAAAGCCACATCAAATTTAATAGGAACAGAAGTTTCTGAAGAATTTTCGAATAAAATAACCATTAGAGTATTAGTAGATCCAGTAAGATTCCCCTTGCATATTTTAATAAGGAGAATATACACTCTTGTACATTCAATGCACGTGGATGCAATAAAATCCTTTACTGAAAACGATGAGGTCCTTGCGAAAGACGTTATTAATAGGGAAAAGCAAGTAGCTAAATTATATTTCTTAATGTTAAGGCAATTGAATTTATCATTAAGTAATAGACTGAATTTTGAAGAAATTTGCACGAGCGAGTTGAAAATAGATTGTGTATTTGGAATTGTTCTAGCTCGTGATTTGGGTAAAATGGCGCACTACGCCGTAGTAATAGCCAATCAAGTCATCAGACTAAAAGATAAAAAGATTACTTCGGAATTGAAAGAACATTTGAAAAAAATGTCAAGTTTCGTCGTTACCATGCAACAGAATGCTATCTTGGCTTTCTTTAAGGAAAATTTCATGAGGGCAAATAGAGTAATCAATAGCATCACTGAAGTCATCGCATATGATCTTAAAACTGAACAAGAAGTTCTAAAGAAGGTTGATGATGTTGGCATGACTATAGGCTTAATAACAATTAGTCGGAATTTGAGGAATATCGCAAATAGCGCGGTTGATGTTTCAGAAGATCTTCAAGTCAAACATCGCCCCAAAACTACCATAAAAAGAGAACTAGGTGCAGAACAGCCGGTGGATCCCTTGGAACTTATATAATGAGTTGTTTAGAACATTTTGAAGTTTCGACCCATGTATCTCACGTGCGACTCATTAAACAGTAATATTTTCCTTACTTCCCACAACCCACACATGTATCACGATTTACCCTTACTTGAACCCCCTCCATTCGTTTTACCACTTTTTTATAATCGGAGGGGCCATATATACGCGATCTCCTTCTTGAAAGTAGTAACTCAATAATCTAAATATTTATTTTGCAATAAAAAAATGATATGGCTTCTTGTATTTTAAAAGAGACTCCCTTCCCAAAATGTCTACATAAGAAAGATATTATTAATTCTATTAAAAAACTCGGATATGAGGTCATTTTGGGGTCTAATAATAAATGGGAAATCGAATAAAAAGCAAAAAAAAGATGATGCTGAAGTATATTATGACGATAATCTTCTCCTTGATGGTTCTGGCCATTGGTAACCCCTCAAATAGGTAAAAAATTTCGGATTAGAACTATTCCATAATTATTTATAAAGGCGAAAAAATAAGGTTCTATTATTCCTCTGAATTAGAAAATTTCCTGTAATTAAAGCAAAGTGGGGGTTTTGAGTTAATTTTATACCAAACCATTAGTAAACAGCTTGATTTTGTAATGAGGTGTAATTAAATAATGAATGAACAAAGAATTCAACCATTTAGGAAGGCAGGTTATTTATGGTGGGATGGAAATATCCATCTCTATGATAAGGAAGCAGATGAAATAGCTTCTAATGCCCTGAATTTAATAAAGGAAGACAGTTATTTAACTGCTTTAGAAACCATAACAAATAGACTTGGAAAAATAAATAAACCTTACCAAAAATTAATTTTATCTGTTCTGGCTGAAAATTGTGCTCTTATTTTGGGCCGTATAAAAGAGGCAGAAAAGTACTCTAAAGAAAGCTTAAAGCTTTCTCAAAAAAAGGAGCTAAAAGAAAATTACAATAATAATTTATACATAATTAAAGGAATACTTCTCGGAAATAAAGGTAGAATTTCGTTCTTAAAAGGAGAACTCAAGGCAGCTTTAAACTCTCATCAAGATGCCTTAGAGATTTTTAAAACCGCAAATATTAAACAAGGAATAGCAAATCAATTAGCACAACTGGGGATTGTCTTTTACTATCAAGGGTTAATTAAGACCGCAATAAGCAATCTTAGGGACGCATTAACTATCGACTCTGAGTTAAATGATAAAACTGGTGAGGTATTTGATTACTGTATCTTAATGGCTTATTTATCATGGACGGGTGATATAATTGATGCCGTTCCAAAGCTTTCAAACTATCTAACGATCAGTAAAGAGAATAAAGATAAGTATGGTGAAGCTCTTACTTTAGACGTGCTTGGAATTTATTACTCTCTTAACAATTCTTATACTGAAGCACTTGAATATCATCAAAAGTCTTTAGAAATTGCCAGGGAAATTAAATCTAAATTTCTTGAAGTAAACCAGCTACAGTACATCGGAAATGTATATCGATATAGGGGTGATTTTAGCAAAGGTATTTTATCAATACAAGAATCACTTCAAATTAATACAAAAATTGGTTACAAACTTCAAGAAGCTTTTGATTTGGACTTAATTAGCGCGATTTATCGAGATATGGGCCAATATAATAGGGCATTCAAGGCTAGTGAGAAAGCATTGAAACTAGCACGGACCATCGGGTCAAAAATTTGTGAAGGCTCTGTCTATGAACATCAAGGATTTATTTTTTCAGCAAAATATGAATATCAGAACGCCCTGAATAGTTTCGAACGAAGTCTCCAACTTGCAAGGGAGATGGAATTAAAAACAGAAATACTGGATCAACTAGCTCATATTTCTGATATATATTTTTCAATGAATGATTCAAATTTAGCTTTAAAATATTTGCAAGAAGCACAAACGAGTTCTCAAGCCTTAAAACATCGTTCAAAAATTTTTATTTCAGAAAGGTTAGGGCGTCTTTATTGGAATCAAGGCGAATTTGATGAAGCCTTAAAACATCATAAGGACGCACTCGAATTATCCCGTGAAATAAACAATAAAAATTGGGAGGCAGCAGAATTAGGGTACCTTGGAAATATATTCATTGCAAAATATGAAATAGATAAGGGTCTGGAATATGTCCAAAAAGCTTTACGTTTGGTAAGAGAGCTCAAGTATAAAATTGGAGAACGGAATCAGTTATTGAGACTTGCAAATGTATTTTCTGCAAAGAATGAATGGGATACCGCATTAAAATATCAACAAGAGGCGCTAGCAGTAGCTGATGAGATGGATTCTGAACCACACAGAGCAGCGGTTATGGTAGATATCGCTCAAACTTATTTTGAAATGGGAGATTTTAACAAATCATTAGCCCAATTTGAATCTGCATTAAAAATTTATCAAACAGTCGGTTCTAAAGTAGGGGAAGCTGACCTATTAAGTCGAATTAGCCATATTCATCTAGTAAAGTTGAATTTCGAAAAAGCAGAAGCATATGTACGTGATTCAATGAAAATCTATAAGTCGATTGGTAATAAAAGGAGAGAAGCCTTTCAGTTAACTAAGATAGCAACAATATATAGTGCTCTTAAAGATCATGACACTGCCCTGAAAACAATTCAAGAATCATTCGAATTAGGTCAGAACATTTGGTCCAAATTAGATAAGATGGCTGCTCTTACTATACAGGGTCAAATTTTAATCCATTTAGGGGATCTTGATAACGCTCTGAATTCTCTGAACGAACGTTTAAAGATTTCACGCGATCTAGGGAATAAAAAATATGAGGCTAATTCATTAGGTGATATCGGAGAAGTTTATTTACAAAAAAATGAGCTCGAAATTGCTCTCAAATACTTCACAGAAAGCTTAACCATTAGTAGAGATGTAAAAAATAAGTATATTGAGTCCAATATTACTGCAAAAATAGGAGAGGTAACGCTCCTTAAAGGCGATCTTAAAGGTGCGCTGGAACATTACCAACAAGCCTTAAAAATAGCTAAGGAATTAAAATCAAAATTTTTAATAACCAATCACAGTATGAGACTTGGAGAATTATTGGCACAGATCGGTGAGTATGATTCAGCACTGCTTTATTCCGAAGAAGCATTAAAGTTCCATAAAGAAATGGGTTCCAAAATAGCTGTTGCCGCTTGCTTGACAAGAATTGGGATGATTCATAATGCTAAGGGTGATAGTACTAAAGCTCTCGAATTTCTTAGTCAATCCCTAGAAATTGCTCGGGCAGAAAAAGAACCCTACAATGAAGGTGTTGCCTTGGCGAATATTGGAACGATACATATTGAAAAAGGAGAAATTCGAAAAGGTATTGATTTTTACCAAGAAGCCTTGAAGGTTATCGAACAAACTCCCGATAAAAGAAATTTTGCAGATCAGTTGACTAAAATGGGCGTGATTTGCATACAACTGAGCGACTATCTCGATTCAGGAATAGATTATCTTCAAGAAGCTCTAGAACTCCACCAGAAGTATGATAAAAAGACTTCCATTATGATCGACTTAGTTCAATTAGCTAAAGGTTATTCCATAAAGAACGATGCCCCTAGTGTCAAAAAATACGCAAAAAATGCCCTTGCCCTCGCTCAAGAGAATAAGGATAGACGTATTGAGGCAGAGGCATTGAATCGACTTGGCCTTGCAAAACAGATAGAGAAGGATTTTAATTCCGCTTTAACGTATTTCCAAAAAGCTCTTGTTATTTTTGAAGAGTTAGAGGATAAAAAAGGAGCTGCAGAGCAGTTAAGCTCAATAGGGAGTATCTATATGCTGACGCAAGAAATGGAACCTGCCTTAAAGCATTTCTTAAAGGCTCATGAATTATATGGGGAACTCGGAGAAATTATGAATCAAGTTTCTATGTCAGGTTATATTGGTACTCTCTATCTTACGAAGGGTGATAAAAATAACTCCATTAAATACTTGCAAGAAGCTGCGGACGTTTTGGAAAAGGTTCCTATACCAGGTGTCGCCGAAAAAATTGTTGCCATGCTAATAAACCTTCATAAGGAAAAAGGAGATTACGCTAGTGTCTCAAAATATGGGAAAATGCTCGCAAACATTAGTCGATTACAGGGAGATCATATGGGTGCCGCAAAAATTACAACAAATCTCACCAATATGCTTATGGAAGGTGGCGATTATAATAGGGCATTTGAATCTGCAACCGAAGCTTTACATATGATTCGTGATATGAAGGATTCTATTGTTACAAAACAAGATCATCTTGAAGCCCTACAGATTCAAATGGCGGCAATGGCTATGATGCATTCTATTTCAGAAAAGACGGGCGATCTGGGACAATCAATGAAAGCCGTTAAAGAAGGACTTGATTCAACTCTTCTCTTTGATGATTCGGCTTTCACAGATCCTCGCTTAAGAGCTCTAATGAAAGAAGCTAAGAAGTTTTTTGAAAAACTAGGCATTTAAATAGCAATTCACAATCACCCATCTTTTTCTGAAGTTGAATTAAAATCTAATATAGAAATTAGGGAAATTGTAGTGCACCATCGAAAACCATACATCTCATTATCTGCTGTTTTACATTAGGGTGTGCAACTTTTAACGCTAAATTGCGCATCTGAAAGCACAGAGCTGTTGTGAGCTTATTAGGGTCCTCTATTACTACTTTTATTTCTGGTGGTACATCACTAGGTCTAACGGTAAAGGCTACTTTGAATTGCGTCCATGAAAAAACAACTCCAGTTAAAAATGCGTTAGCTTCTAATTGGCGATCATCGTTCAATTCCATAAATTTTTTTCCATATGCCGTGCGTTTCATCCATCGCAACCCCGCAAGAGGGTGGTTTGGATTAAAAGGAAAATCAATCATGATCGTTCTTTTTGCGCCAGTACTTGGATTCACGGTATCGACATTGACACGACAATGTACGGGGATTTCCTCTCCGCAGTGTGGACAAGAGATGAATGCGTCGGCTCCGAGCCTTGTTTCAACAAACCTACCACACGACGGACAGGAGTTCTCATATTGTGCTAATTTATTAAGTCCTTCCAGTGCGTGTTGATAGCTTGGGTCGATCTTAAGTGCTTTTTCAAAGCATCGCTTGGCTTCCGTGAAGTTCCTTCGGTTGAGATGGAACTCGCCAAAATTACATAGCGCAGAAGGATAGGCGGGTAGAAGGGTGAGCGCCTTTTTGAAACATCTCTCCGCTTCACCATCATTTTGCAGGTTCATCTGAATGAATCCGAGATTGTTCCACGCGCGCTGGTCATCTGGGGTAAGAACGACAAGCTTCTCAAAGCAGTGTTTTGCTTGGGCAAGATTTTGGAGCTGTATGTATAGGAGACCAAGATTGTTCCATACAGTACTGTCGCTAGGGGCGATTGAAGTTGCTTTTTTGAGGATTGCCTCTGCTTCACGAAGCTTCTGTTGCTGCATATAAACTGCCCCAAGGCCATTCATGACCATTGCATTATTAGGAGTGAGATCAAGAGCTTTCTTGAAGCATCGCTCTGCTTCCTGCATATTAGTTTGGAGCATGTACAAGGTTCCAAGATTGTGCCACGCATTCGAAAATTTCGGGTCTATCTTCAGCGCCTTTTTAAAACATTTTTCCGCTTTTTTATATTTCCCCTGTTCCATATATTGGCTTCCACGAGAATCTTGGATGGCTGCTTCCTCACTTATCTTTGACATGTTATCTCCCTTTATTTTCCTTTATTCAATAATGATATCTTTTTAATAGAAAAGGATTTTCTAATTAAATTTGGATATTGATCGATTAACATTGTTAAACTGGTCAAAACATTTTGAACTCAGATTTCGTTCGGGGATCGTCGAGGATTTCAATGACTTTAGTTGCTTGCCCTTCGCACCCGACCTTTTTGAAGAATGTAGAGGCCTCTTCAGCCAAAGGTTTGGCGAGAGTTTCTCCTTCCAATTGAAAATATTGAGCGATGGCACTAGAAAAGATCAGAAGAATTTCACCACAGGCGGCGGTCCCAAATTTTTCAAAGAGGAGATTTGCCCCCTCTTTCGCAGCATCTGCAATCATTGAAGTTGGGGTTTTATATGTTTTAATCGCGGTGGCATACAGTTTTCGAGAAGCTTCAATGATTCCTGGCTCTTGCGAAAAGCGGCCAAGCATTTTTCCTATACCATCTTTAACTATGTCTTTCGCAATCGCAGTTTCCCCATCACTTTTGGACTTGATCTTTCTTACTATACGAATGTAGGCCGTTTGCATTGGGCTCATCATAAATCAACAGCTCCATCTTACTTTAATTACTTAAAATGAAGAGAATTAAGGTAAAATTTGTTTTTTAATTATTAAAGTATTACTTTGGAATAAACTTTTGAGCATATTTTTTAAGCACTTTCCAATGGTTTCGAGTCATATCGGAATATTTGAAAATTGAGACTGGCGTCATGCCTGAACCAAGCACGCGGAGGGCGTGGTAAAGATCAACGGGTTTCGCTTCCGTGGCTTGCACTATTGGGAAAACAACACTCTGTTTTATACCATGCTTTTGGAGGAGAAAAATTTTATAGAGAAAGAGAATAATGGCTTTTAGAATGGGATTGGCGCTAGTACCGAAGCTATGGTACGTCATGGGTATCATCATATCAAGGTACGGGCTCAATTTTTTCCAATTTTGGGCAATCATGTATTGGAGGGCGGGAGGATACTGAAAGACAAACGCGCCAGTCAAGCGATCTGGTCGGTCGGATATGACAATTCGATGGAGCTCCGCTGCGAGATCAACGATGACGGATTCACGCCAATCAAGCCATCTTTTCCAGTATTTGCCATGAGGAATGATTGTCTGTGGATCAATGGAATATTTTTCTTTAAAAAGTTTCACGCACTGGTCACAATAGCAATATAAATCACTTTGAATGAATTCTTTTACGCCTTGGGGACCGCAAAACCGGACATAGTCGAAGCCAACCCCATCTAATCGTGGATATTTACGAAATAGTTCCTTAAAAAGGTTGCGCAAGTAATTTCGATACCCTTCATAGTTGGGGCAAATAAAGTGATTATAGACCCCATCCTGTGCATTCCAAACTCGCCCAGACCATCCCATACGAGACCGAAGTAGCCAATCTTTTCGTAAATCGCCCACATAATCGTCTGCAAATAAAGTAAAGCTCCCAACAAATTGTAAATCCTGAGCTTTGGATTCGTCTAAAAACTCTCCAAGCAAATCCCGCCCTGAAGGATTCGGAATGGATTTCTCTTCAAACTGAGTTTTAGCATCGATTATGGGAGCTTTAAAAAGAATTTTATGATTTTGGGAATTCACGGAGAGAATCTTTCGATAATTTTTGACACTAATGGGCACGGGAATCGTAACATCACTTTCATAAGTTAAAAAGCCATCCGTATCCCGAATAACAATGCCTAGGGAATTACAACCGTTCTCTGCAATTTTTTCAACAACTTTTCGCACATTAACTTTCTTGGCAAAATCATAACTAAAAGTCAATCCGCGCGGACGGTAGGGCATGATGCCCATTGCAATAATTTTTTGTCCCCTTGCATATTTCTGCCATATCGAAGACAATATATCACCAGCTTTTGATTTAAGAGGGTGGTTTCCAATCCTTATTTAATTCTCCCGTAGGATCCCAATGAGCCCATCCACAATAGGGACAAATATCTGCATCACTGCGGGTCTCGAGATTTCGTTCATAATCCTTGCCACATTTTCGACATTTATGTGTAGACATATCTTTCGCTCCTTCGTCTCTTATTTTTTCAACAAATGCTTTTTAATTTTTATTCCTTATTTTCAGTCTGAAGAAACCTTTGCAAAGGATTTTATAGCCCATGTGTTTATAATAAAACAAGAAAGAACCTAAAATAAGGTGGGTCGAAAAACCGTGTCAGAATCGGATGAAACTGCATTTCCATATGATTTGGAAGTTGTTATATTTCCTAACAGATTTTGTTCTGATGAAACCGTGGCTGATTTTCTAGAGTGTCTGAAAGGAATTGATGGAATTATCAAAGTCATCATGCACGGCCCTCGAACCTACGATATCATTAAAAGGGTCATAAAGGTTGGGGGAACCCAGGAAGTAATCCTGGATATACAAGTTGGGAAGTTTTATATTGAATTTGATGAGCCCAGTTGTCTCGTTCCCATTCGAGAGGCTGCAGATTCGGTTTTCCCATTTGGTTATAGGATAGGGGTGGGACGCTACACAAAATGGCAGAAAACGACGATGGACCACGTCCGAGGGTATTCTCTAGTTTTCAGGAAAGAACTTTTAGAGAGAGACTCTGATGAAAACGAATAAGAAAAAAGAACACGAATCAAACCAGCATCCCCCACAGCACCATCGACACCAAGATGAACACGACTCCTCGCAAAGGTCCCCCGGTATTTATGGGCCTCATCTTCATTGTAAAAAAGATCCTTATAAATCCAAACTAGGAAGGCAAACCCAGATCATCGACTGCCGGGAAACTGCAGGCTTGGGACTGGGTGGCGGTCTAGCACAACGAGCCACCTTTGCAGAGGCTGCTGAGCCTGATGTCATCGTGTTAAGTATGGGCCCCTCCCCTAGGCACATCACTAAACCAGTCTGCGAAGTCACCTATGGTCTTCGCGAGGCTGGGTTGCAAGTGAGTGTAATTGTCATGCGCGCGGGAATCGGTCCCACTGAGGACATGCCTGGCGGGGCAATGCCCGGTGCGGGCGTTTCTGGAATCAGTCCCGATGAAGAACAACAAATGTCACGCCACCGGCTTGCATTGATTCACCTAGGAAATGTTCCAGGTCATTTCGTATATAAAGCACGACGCTTTTTGAAAAATGTCGATATTCCTGCCATCGTCATCTGTCAAGCCCCTGTTGGATTCGAAGATTTTGCCAAGGTAGGCATCCGCACGCGTCCCCATACTCCCGACAAACCAGAAACGAAAGGTGAGATCATCGACATCGTGACTGGCGTCATCCGAGGACAGACGATTCCGCAATACCAAGTGGAAGAAATCATTGAGAGAGTAAAATATTGGTTGAATAGACTATAGTCGTAAGGAGCTGATTTGTATGAAGAGCGCTAAAGGTAACCTAAAACAGCAACTCATTGAATTTCAGAAATTTAGTACAGGGCGATCTCAAATAAATAAAGAAGTAATCAGTCACACAATGGGTCACGTGACTCGAATAATGAGTGGAGTTCAAAGTGCAAGAAAATCGATTAAATTAAGCGAAAGAATGGATACATCCAACCGCCCCCAAGCAACTGAAGAATTCTGGAATAACCTCAAAGTTCATGCGAAATCGCTAGGAATTGATTTGATTGGGTTTACTGAAGTCGACGAATATTACATTTTTGAGGAGGAAATGGTGGGCTATCGCGTCAAGAACAAAGTATTGGATAATGCGATAGTCTTAGGTATGGAAATGAAAAAAGAAGCTATAAACCAAGCTCCAGAGCCCCCTGCTGGGAATGAGGCCATGCGCGTTTATGCAGATCTTGGAGCAGCTACTGTTAAATTGGCTGAACATCTCCGAGAAAAAGGGTTTCGAGCTCAAGCATTCCATCCTTTCGGCGGCCCTGTTCTTTATCCACCAATGGCGGAAAAAGCAGGACTTGGGGAAATTGGAGTAAACGGGCTATTAATAACCCGAGAATTCGGTCCCAGCCTCCGATTATCAACGATTGCCACCGATGCAGGACCACTGCCTGAAACAAAACCATCTGCAATGAGGGTTAAAGATTTCTGCAAGAATTGTGGCGCTTGTGTCAAAAAATGTCCTGGAAATGCCATACTGGCTTTTGATGAAAAGATTATTAGAGAAAACGGTAAGTACCTCACCAGCATTGACAGTGAAAAATGTTTTCCGCATTTTTTTAAAACATATGGTTGCTCAATTTGCATCAAGACATGTCCATTTTTTAAGGTAGGCTATGAGAAAGTCATGGCGAAAGCTTCCATTAAAACTAGATAATTTCTTTTTTGATTGTTAATAAAATAATAGGAAAAATTTCTATTGTAGAAGAACAAATAATTATTTTGAAATGAGCGAATTTCTCTTACAGAGTATTTTTTTTATTGTTTCTATTACCACAGTTACACTCCTTGGTATATTACTGGGAGCACTTGCTAATGGAATGGATAGAAATCAATTAAAAAATTATAAAGAAAATTTCATTGCAAAATTTCGGAGGAGTCTCCTTTTCGGATTTGTCTTAACTCTTTTTAACGAATGTTACTGGATTGGAAATATTTTTGCATTTACTCTGGGAATAGGCTCAAGTTTGTTCCTCAACTTACCAATAATGTTTTTTTTAATGCCCCTTTGGTATACTTTCACCCATATTATGTCCAGGATGGGATTTGATGCGCTCCATGGGCGATCTCCACCCAAACCTTACGTTAAAATCGAAGATCCCCTCATACAAGGGGGTTATGCTGAAATTTACAGGGTGCTCGAAACCAACCTAAATGCAGCATTCGGGAAATTGAAACGTCGCTGGGCAATGCCTGCTGGGAAATACATGGCTTGTTATTTATGGGATAGTGCTTTCATTTCTCAGGTATGGAAATACTGGGACGATGACGTTGCTGGCGAGATTTTATTGCCGTTATTAGATTCTCAGGCTGACGATGGACGAGTTCCTCATTTTACCTCATTCTTGAATAAGTCAAACTTAACCCAACCTCCTCTTATTGCATGGGCCATTTCAAATCTTCAGGTTGACAATCGCTATTTGAAAAAGACTTATTTTAAATTAAAAAAGTTCAATCAATGGCTCTATCTAAACCGAAGATTTGAAAACGGGTTGTTCTTCTGGAAGCATTCCTATGAATCGGGGATTGATAATTCGCCCAGATTTACTGACCGCAGTGAAAAGCAAAGGAAAGATTTGACTAGAATCGCAGCTGTAGATTTGAACGCCTACGTGGTTCTTCAAAATCAATCTTTAATAAAGTTGGCGGCACGACTCAAAGAACAGAATGGTGAGGATTTAGAAAGGGATGTTTTGGAATTTAAAGAGAAGAATAGAGAATTGATTGAACTGATTCAACTGTATTTATGGGACGAGGAAGCAGGGCTCTATTTTGATTATGATGTTTTTGAAGAAAAGCGAATTTCTTTAAACACTATTGCGAGTTTTATTCCCCTTGCTGCTAAAATCCCGACTGAGACTCAGGCAGAAAGGTTGAAGGAACATTTGGAGAATTCAAATGAATACAATACGATAATCCCATTGCCAACTGTAGCAATTAACGATAAACTTTTTGTTAAAGACACCTGGCGAGGTCCTGTTTGGCTGAATACTGCTTACTTAATCATAAAAGGGCTGGAAAATTATCAATACTATGAATTAAGCGGAGAATTTGCCCTCAGATTGATAGAAGGTGTTTTTAAAACTTGGCAAAATGAAGGGTCCTTCTATGAATTTTACGATCCAGAACGATTTGATCTACGTGAATTGACTCGAAAGAAGGGAAACTTGTGGAAACAAATCACCTTAGGAGGGAAACCCGTAAAAAATTTCGTAGGTTGGACGGGGTTGGTCAATCCGATACTCATAGAATCAATATTAGGTTATGATAAATTAGAAAGAATAATTCAACCTAGGATCCCAGGAAAACTAAAGGGGAAAACCATTATTTTGGGATTTCCTCAAGAAAATTTCGAGCTTGAAGTCATTTACAATGATGTAAATGATATAACCATTACACTTATTGATTTAACGGGTTTAAAACCAAACTTAGTCAAAAAATGCTCGCTATATCAAAAGGTTATGATAGATGATTTTTTTGGGGAATAATTTTTTTTAGATTAATCTTTCATGTTTTCGCAAATAGCTCTGTGTATTTGAAGCCTGATAAACGACCTTCTTGATTGAAAAATGACAAGTAATCAACCTTCTGAAGTGCCAAAAGATCCAATGGCTGTAATCGTACCCACGAAAATTAAAATACTTTATGGGATGGGGCTATATGGAACGCAATTATTTAATGGGATACAAGCAGCAGCCACGGCATGGTTCTGGATCGACGTCATGTTCTTGGATTACGGTATTTATAGCCTAATAATGGTTGTTTTCTACAATATTTGGAACGCGGCTAATGATCCCATTTTTGGCTGGATATCGGATCGAACGAAGACAAGATGGGGTAGGAGAATACCTTACATCCGATTTATCACCCCAATTTGGTTCCTCTCAACTCTTTTTCTCTTCTTTCCTTCTTTATCTTTGAGTCAAATTTCGATGGGTATTTGGTTATGTGCTTTCATTCTCCTATTTGACGGATGTTATACGATGGTCGCGGGTTGCTATAACTCTGTAATGCCTGAACTCTCCAGTCTTACTTCAGAACGCACAAAAATCAATTTAATAGCCCAAATCTTTGCACTCATAGGGATGGGCATCTCTTTCATATTCCCTATCTTATTAAGAACAGATATATACGGATTCTTTTTGTTCATTATTATCAGTGGGATCATAGCGATGATAGTACTAGTAGTTCCCACGTTCTTCTATCGGGAGCGGAAGATCGAGTATGAGAAAAAACCGCTCGGTCTAATTAGTGCATTGAAATACAGCGTTAAAAATAAACCTTTTATGGCCTTTGTAGGCTGGAATTTTATGGCACAGTTCGCCGTTTCCATTGTTTTCGCTAACATAATCTTTTATGCAGCAAACGTGCTATATGCAGGGAATTTAGAAACCTATTTATTATTTGGTGCCATGTTTGGAACCATATTACCAGGTTTCTACTTCGCCTCTCATGTCGGTAAACAAATGGGCGTAAAAGTCGCGGTCATGATGAGCACTTTTATAATTGCTACGGGTCTTTTAATGGTATTTCTCGCAGGAAACTACTGGCAGGCAATCGTTGGTTTTTCTTATATTGGGTTTGGGTTGTCGGGTGCGCTGGTTTATGGGAACGTAATGATTGGAGAATCCGCGGATTTTGACGAATTGAAGACACATCGGAGGCGCGAGGCAATGTTCTTCGGAACAAACGCACTTTTTACAAAACCAGCAATTGGATTCGCTCATGGAGTATTAGCCTGGACTCTTGCGGCCACTGGATACATCCAAGGATCCGTAATTCAACCTGCTTCTGCATTATGGGGCATTAGAATGATTATGGGGTTGTTCCCGAGCATTGCATTATTTATTAGCCTGATCTTTTTGCTTTTTTATCCAGGGCGCAATAAGATACAAGAAATGAAAAAGCAATTAAGCAAGCTTCATAGTGAATAAATCAGAGAAATCATGTACATCGATCTAGACGAATTTTATGATTACGACCTGTTAAATCAGGCGAAAAATCGGTTATTGGAAGAAGTCTCTGATCAGATCAAGCAAATCATCCCCGATGCCGATCCAGAATTTGAAATTATTGAATTTAAGGATGCGCGTCTTGAACTATTAATAGAAGATGGATGGATTGACGCCAAGTTAAACAAGATTCCAGCATTTTTACCAGATTTTTATCCCGTTTCTAATGTTGTTGAATATAGCAAACTTGCAAAAACCTTACGAATGCTTGACGTCAATACTCCTCCAAAGTTCCTTGCAGCCAAAACTGCATTACAAAAAGCCGAATTATTTCTAATAGCCAAACTAATTGAGAATGCTATTCTCATTCAATTTGATCTAAATAAAATAGGTGAATTTCAGTTTTATACTCTTTCTGGAGATTTTCTGGGCATTTTAACACGCATCAGATTGAATCGGGATCCCTTTACGGGAGTTTTTAAAACATATGATTTCTTAATTTTCTCAGAATGTTATAAAATCGAACGCAAGGATATTGCAACTTTAAAAGACTGTTTGGATATTGTAGATAAGGCAGACTATTGTTTTGAGGATTTACCCGAAGTCTTAGATGACTTGGAAATTTTAACCGAAAAATCATATGTCGAAGCTGAACAAATCTCCGTGATTGAGAAAACCTTTAAGATGAAAGTTCCCAAGCGTCCTATCTTTTATCGAATCCCTTTCTTAGCATGGGACCGGCGAGATAGAATGCAATTTTTTGTTTCTGAAGAATACATTTCAGAAGTAATTTATTAAATCCATTGGATTCTGAAAACGATGAGTAATGTGAATACAACCTTGGAAGAAATTATCCAACGGATGAAATCACGAGAATTGAGCGCCGAAGAGAATTATTCACACGTGGTCGCGATTGAAGAAAAGTTTAAAAAAGATTTAGATGTCTTATTTGAAAAATTAGCAGGCGGTCACATCCACGAGATTCAATCCAAAATAGGATTTGCCAAAAATCTATTGAATTTGGTCATCGAAAGCAAGGGTGCATTTGATTATAAAAAAGCTCTTGAATCAACGATAACCCAACTGGAAGACATTCTAGAACTTTATCAAAAAAGTGGGGTTTCCACTCAAATGTCGTGAAATGTAAGTTTTACGTCATGCTAGAATGCTTCCAACTCGAAAAAAATTGTTCCCTCCCTTTCAAACCTAAGCTTATGTAAATTAAATCTCAATCAATTACCGAGGATATTTACGACTTTACAGGCCGATACAATGCCCAAACACTCACATTAATTCCAGGAATATCCCAGCGTTCCCTAAATTCAAAGCCAAAATGTTCATAAAGCGCAACATTTTTGGGATTCAGCGTTTCTAGGTACGTGCTCATCGATTTAGCATCTACATGTTTTAAAACATAATTTATCAATTTGGAAGCGAGCCCCTTACCCTGCGAGGTGGGAAATATCCCAATCATTTCTAGATAATAATGCGGCTCTGGGGCATATTTCTTGTGCATCTTTTCAATTCGGGTAAATATCCTCCATGATCTTATGAGCATCCTTAAAATTCGGCTGAAATATAATCCAATAATACCTGAGTTAATTATCCGCCAAGCTGTCTTCATTCCCTCCCATAATGAAATTTTTCGAGAGGTCGGCGGCTTCCATGATGCAACACCTTTGAGCGGGTCACCTATCCCATAAACAAGACTGGAATTCAACTGAAGATAAACAAAGATTTTAAAAAATTTTTGAATAATTTTTTTTCTCCTTATATTATTGGGCTCTAAATACACCCAAAGCGGGTCGTTATAAAATGCCTCCGCCAAGACCTCCGCTGCTTCGACTGCATCATTGATTGAAAGGCGTTGAACCGTTTCTTCATACCTTCGCAATAAATCAAACTCCCATTATTCTCTCAAAATAATTTCTCAATATTTATTAAATTTTGGAGATTATATTTTCTCGTCCAAATTTTTTAACGGCAAGCCCATAAAGGCCAATATCCAAAATCCCCAACCCCACAAATAAAATAACATTCCAAGGAAAAGTAAAAACCGAGATGTTAAAGATATTCAATACTACAATTATCAATACAGGTATTACGATCACTCCTGAAATTTGTTGCGCTTCTCGAAAACCTTTAACTCTCACGGAAATAAAAACTGTTAATTCGATTCCCAAGAGGGCTAAAAGTGGAACCAACAGCATCATAATAGAAAATTGCAAATCGGGAAGAAAATATGGATAACCTATACTAATCAATCCTATATCAATTATTACACAATAAAGCGTTGCTGAAAGGTAAGTAAGGAGTATCGTAGGTAAAAACGATACCAAAACTTTACCTAAAAATAATTCTTTATCACTTATCGGTGCAGCAAGTAAAGCTTCTATGGTCTTTCGCTCTTTTTCCCCTGCGAAAGAATCAGCGGCCACTACCGCTGGAATAATTACAGCCATTACTAAGAAGAATCCGCTGAACAAATTGATAAGGAAAATTAACGCCTCTGGCGCCTCTGCAATTACTCCTGGCGCAATAAGAAAAACAATTAAAGGATAAGCCAAACCAAATACTATCGGTAAAATTATCATAACTCCAAATACTTGAAAATTCTTGGTAAGTTCTTTCAAATCTTTCTTCATTACAGCAATCGCTTTCTTCATTTACCATCCTCTCCCTTAATCTTTAACTAGATTAAGATATACTTCCTCCAATGAATGTCTTTTTACTTCAACACTAATGATTTGAGCCCCTGCTTTCACTAGTGTTTCAACAATGAGCGGATTATCTTCCGATGTTTCCTGCACGTCAAGGTTCAAACGGTTATCTTTGAATTCATAATTTTTAATCGGTCCTAACTCCTTGATTGCTTGCTCTATTAGTTTATTATAATTCTTCAACACGATTTCGACCCGTTCCCCCTTCCAAAGATCACGACTTAAATCCTCTGGACTTCCAATGCCTACAATTTTACCATGATCTATCACAGCTACTCGGTCACACAGATACTCCGCTTCACTCAAGTTATGCGTGCAAATAAAGATAATATGTTTTCCCCCCTCACTCAATTTCTTAATATAATCGCGGACTCCTTTCGCAGTCTTCGGATCGAGGGCCGCAGTCGGCTCATCAAGAAAAATTATCTTAGGGTTATGCAGTAAGGTTCGAGCTAACGCTAATTTTTGCTTCATTCCCTTGCTAAAGGTCTCTACTTTCTCTTCCTTTCGTTCTGTTAAGTCGAACATTTCGAGTATCTCATCGATGCGCTGGGCTCGTAGGGCATCAGGGACCTCGTACAATTTCCCAAAAAAATCTAAATTATAAACTGGTGTGAGGCGTTCATAAAGACAGGGGTTCTCAGTTAAAACCCCAACCATTTTTCGGATTTCCATTTGATCTTCCACGATATTATATCCGTTCAACTGAGCATTACCCGTAGTTGGTTTGATTATACAAGATAACATGCGGATGGTTGTTGTTTTACCCGCCCCATTTGGACCTAAAAACCCGAATATTTCACCATTTTCAACCTCAAATGTAATTCCGTCAACTGCTTTGAGGTCTCCAAAGTGCTTTCCTAAATTTTTCACTCGAATCATAAAAAATGCCTCC
This sequence comes from Candidatus Helarchaeota archaeon, assembly GCA_013375455.1. Next base: position 21,689 of record JABXJT010000072.1, read on the forward strand.
GAAGTTAGTTAAAATGGTTGAATTCTTTTATAGAGATTAGAATGAGGAACTAATAAGTGGTCACAGACGGCAATATATAAATTTTTACTCAATTTACTTGGAATGTTGCTTCAAGATTTGGGTTATCTGCCGAATCTCTTCGCCCTGCTGTTTTGATACGTTGACAAGGTCTTTCATAAGTAGATCCGTTAAATAGAGGGGGACTTTCCTTGATGTACTTGCGGAAAGCAGGAGTTCAAAACAACGGCGTTCGGCGACGGTAAAGCCATATTTTTGCCCTATCTTTGTCTCATCCTGCATGAAAACTGGATTTTTCTTTTCCGGAAGTTCCAATACTGTCTTTGCCAAGTCAGTCCCAGGAATTGGTTCGGGAAGACTCACCGTGTAATCGCTTAGTGCTTTAGATTCAATAAATTCCTTCGTTTCCTGAAAATGTTCTTCTTCCTCCCCAGGATATCCTGTAATAAAGGCACCGGCTACCGCTAATCCAATTTTTTCACTTCGTTCTATGGCTTCATTGATTTTTTGGACCGTGATGCCTTTTCTCATCAATTTAAGGACGTGATCGCTCCCTGATTCCATTCCGAATATGATGAGTCCGTAAGTATGTTTCTTCACTGCTCTAAGAATGCGATCTGGAATCATGTCCACCCGTAAATCGGGGGCTGCAAAATTAACTGGAGAAACTACGGAACTAACTGTTTCTAACATCTGTTCTACTTTTTCCTCATTGATTTTATGATCCTTAATACCGTATAATGCAATGTTGCCACTGCCGATGGCGACCCTGATGGCCCCTTTCAATATGAATGCTCGGATCTCCCGTTTTATTTGGGGGATGGTCTTGCTGCGGATGTTTCGTTGACCAAAGAATTTCGGGATGAGGCAGAATGCACAGTTCGCGAGACAGCCACGATGTGTTTCAAAATAAACGTTGGCACCCCGGATGCTTTGTTCTCCAATATCTGCCGGAATTTTCGGGATGGGACTGTTTCCAAGCTTGTATGGCGGCCTTTTCTCGGTGTTGACAATTTTTCCATCTTGTTTAAAGGCAATACCGGCAATTAAATCCAAATTTTTCCTTAAGCGGACGGCTTCCACGAGCTCTCGAATGGTTTCCTCGCCTTCACCAATGACGACCGCATCGATAGCGGGCAGACAGCTGAAAATCAACTCAGGATCAATGGAAACTGGTCCTCCCACCACGATGAATGGATTGTTGTGGGCTTTTAAATTGTTAATGAGCTCCGCGGTTTTACCCACTAAATGCAACGTGGAGCTAAGACTGAACCCGACAATATCGGAATTCTTAGCTTCACCAAGAGAAAATTTTCGCGTCAAATTCACGTTGTACCCTGCATTCTCAAGAACACCGGCTACGATCATTGCCCCATAGGAGTATATGTTGTCCGGACTGAAGATTGTAATCGGTAAGGTCGTCATGGTAGGAGTCCCAATTCTTTCAATGTATAATACATTTTAACTCGATATTTTTAAATAACTCTAACGCTCTATTTAGAAACAAATCTATCAAAGAAATTTTGGTGAAAAATATGAAAGATGGGAATTCATTCACAAGTCTCAGAATGGTACTACCTTCTCGGAAAGCAATAGTAATACTCCTTGGCTTTTTCTTAACTTTTGGCTTACTATTCAACGTAATAATTCCTCCAGCAGCTACATATAGTGGGAATTTGACTTGTTATGCTCCAACAACTTCAATACCGCCTACTATCGACGGGATCTTATCTCCAGGGGAGTGGAGTGGCGCGACCCACTACAGTATCTATTTTGTACCCACCTCTGATCATCCGCCAGATTATATCGACGTTTTTCTTCTGTCTAATGCCACTGCATTGTTTGTTGCCTATGACGTGCAACCTGATAACACAAGCGAAGTTGATGATTATGCTTACATTTTTCTAGATCTCAATAACAATGGCACTGAAGACCTAAGGCTGGCTTTTTCTAGGGGTGTTGGTGATTATGCAGAATTAATTGATTATACTTCATGTCTAAATCTCGTCTGGACTTCTGCCTTTGGCTTCAACACAACCCCCCAAGAAACAGGGCGAGACCATACTATTTTCGAGTTAATGGTGAGAATAAATCAGACAGATACCTTTACTGGCTCAAACACTTCTACGGGTTTGCCATTTGCACACTCTCCTGTAGGCGTCCTCTTCAGTGGCTATGGAACCCTCTCTCCAACGTGGTACTTAGGAAATAGTTCTGCAGCACCCTCTAACCCTCAAACTAATTCCTCAGCAACAACGTATGCCAACCTCTATCTCGGCTCACCGCCCGAAGACGGCTTTCCTGGATGGCTTATAGTGCTGGCGATACTACTTCCCGCAATTGGGGTAGTCACCGTCATCTTAATTTTACGAAAGAAAAAAGGGTAACCTCCCTTCACTCCTCCTTTTTTTCATGATCTGCAAAAGTAATCTTTTCCGACAAAAATCACGGCATGGAAACATTTAAATCCCACCAAGATG
>JABXJT010000073.1 GCA_013375455.1 Candidatus Helarchaeota archaeon
GCTGGGATTCCGCCTATTGTCTGGATTTTTGCGAAGGCTTCAGCGTGTTTTGCAGCCCATTTATCAACTCCATCTATCACTTTAGGAAATCTAACAATCGGACAATGGGCCTCCGTGGTTAACGATTGGGTACCTGTTGGTATTCCGAATGTATTATGGTAGAAACTCCAATGTCCATCCATTTCATAATGGTATTTCGCAAAGTTGCCATCCTCGATTTCTGGACCGAGTGGAGTTCCTTTATTTTTGGTTACAATGGCATCTAAGTTCTCCACGTTGGCTTCTAATTCTTGCTCCGAATAAGCTTCTGTTGTATAAAAAATGGCGGTCTTGTTCAATTTTTTCCAGGGAAAATAGGTGGGCGGGTTCATCGCGGCCATTCCCATTACAAAGTAATCAGGAAAGTAGAAGCCATCATATAGTCCGAAGCCGCCCTTATTTAACCATTCAAGAAAAATGTTTACGCCATATTTCATGTTACTTCTTTTTAATGCAAATGTTTTACCGGCATGGTAAGGCGGTTTTGGATAAATTCTTAGTGTAGCCTTTGTTTTTATGCCGTGAATTCCATTATCTCCAAGGAATAACCCGGAATAATCGGCACCAAACCCATATCGACTGAAGGGATGTTCAATATACTTGCTAGCTAATGAACCCGTATTAATTATGGCGCCCTGGGGGAGAACTACTTCCAATCCAACAACGTGCCTACAACAAGACCCATATTTAGCACCGCCTCCACCGCCAACGGAGTTATGACTTAACCCACCACCAATGACCGCTGACATTCCAGATCCAGGGCCCATACACCCCGTGTAAAAGCCTTTTTTGAACAGTTCCGTATTTAATTCTGCCCATGTAATGCCACACTCGGCAGTTACGACTTGATCCTCGATGTTGATGTCGATTATTTTTCGCATGCTGGTCATGTCAAGGACGATTCCCTTTCGATGTGAGACAGCGCCTGCCATGAGCCCAGCGCCTCCCCCACGCGGGACCACCGGAACTTTTTCCTTATTCGCGATTTTTAGTATTTCAGATATCTCTTCGGGGGAGCTCGGCTGGATTACATAGTCGGGTATGCTTTGATATATGGGATCGGCGGATTTACTATAAGAATAATTAATGTACTCGTTATTTGAAACGTGGTCATTACCCACAATTGAACAGAGTTGATTATAAATAGATTCCATTTGAGATCACTTTAATTATCACTTCATGTACCAATAATAATCCTAACTTATAAAGCAGAATTTTCAAAAAACTTTTCTCTTAGAATCTTTAAATATTGTCTTGATATATGCGGATTTTGAGGTAGGAAAATTCAAAGATGTAAAAAAGAATGATTTTTGTTTAAAAGCCATAAAGTCATAGTAATTCCCCTCAATAATTTCTGTTAAAAAGAATAAATTCCAATGATAATTAAGTTTTTATTAAGTGACCAGAAGTTTGAAAGCTTGGGTTTAATGTATTTTTTCTTTATTCGCCAATTTTGAACTACCACTGCCTAAAGGCAGGTGGATTCCTCCTTCCTTGACCACTGCCTGCCGAAACAGGGCTTACACGATCTCCAGAGGCGTGACTTCCCGTAGTCCCTACGGTAGTATCATTATTAATGATCGTAATACCTTGGTCGTGAAGAATTTGTAATCCTTCTTCTTTGATATTAGTTGAAGCGTTCACATCTCGATCGTGCGTTGCCCCGCATAGACACGTCCAAGTCTGCTCACCCAGTTGCAGGGCATTGTTTATCTGACCACACGCCGAGCAGAGTTTACTGGAAGGAAAAAATCGGTCAACTAAAATGAGATGTTTGCCTTTCCACTCCATCTTGTACCTTAAATATGAGAGGAATTGATACCAAGAGAAATCCAAGGTCACGGATTTGGACAATCCCGAATTGAACTGTTGCATCCCTTGAATATTCAAATCCTCTAAGATGATCGCGTCAAATTGGTTACTTAACGAATAGGTGAGTTTATGTGTCCAATCCATCTTTTGATTCTGGATTCTCTCATAGAACCTTGCTAATCTCAATCGAGCTTTCTCTCGATTCTGTGAACCTTTTTGTTTTCGGGATACTAGCTTGTGTAACCGTTTCAATTTGCGTTCTTGGGTTCGATAAAAGCGGGGATTTTTTAATTCCGCAGTTTCACTAATGAGAAAGTTCGGGGCTGACATATCAAACGCTTCAATCTTGTGAAATTGAATAGCAGTAAGGGGTTGTACATCGATCTCTACCTCAACGATGATTGCCACGAAATATTTATTCGTTCTCGTCTTACTGACGGTTACGTGCTTAATCGGATGGATTGGTTCTCTGCCATCTCGATATTTCACCCACCCCACTTTCGGGAGTTTGATTCGCTTTGTTGTTTGATCGATTCGAATGTTGTTGTTGATGTTATAAGTCGTGTAAGTTTGCTTCTGCTTCTTCGATCTGAATTTGGGATAACCAATTTTCTTCCCTTCACGAATGCCGCGAAAGAAGTTCTGAAACGCTTGGAGGAGGTTGCGGGTTTCCGATTGGAGAGCTTTAGAATCTACTTCGCTTAGGAAGGGAAACTCCTGTTTATACTGCCTTTCAGTCTTGTATTTATGGGTATATAATTGTTCCTTATCATCTTTGAGCTCTTCACGAACAGCTTTTCGTTCTTCCAGCATTTTATTGTGGAGAAACCGACAACAGCCGAATGTCTTGTTGAGGAGCTCCTGCTGTTGCTGGTTCGGGTAGATTCTGAGCTTCAACCCTTGATTTATCTTCATTTTTACCTTAGACCAACAACGGTTTCTTATATCATTATTAGTCTGGGTTCTATAAAAGCAAGAGAGATGCCTGAATGTATTATAGGTAGCAAAAGGAAAAATGCTAACATTCAATTGAGATACACTGTACTCTTGATCCATCCACTCCCTAAAGGGAGTGGCTTTCAATTAAGGTAAATTATGAGTTTAATGGAATTTCTTTTAGTGTATATTCGGGTCCTTCTTCTAAATATTTCATAGCATATTTAATGTAGGGTACATAAGCTATAGTTTTATCTTTATAGCGCGGTTCGTATTCCTTCAAAAGATTAAACCCATGAATATCTAAGACCGTGGGACTACTGCTGGCGAAGAGGTACCCTACGTTGATTGGTACCCCACCATGGCGGAGTTCATTGGCATGGATTAGTGGTTGCACCGCATCCATGATAGTAAGATGCGTGGGGGAATTCTCTTGCTTCATTAAAAACCAATTTGCTTCTGCAATCATCTTCCAACGGTTTTTGATTATTATCATGTGCATCTTAATCCGTTCCCAGTTAGTAAAATACCCAACCACCATTTTCAAGGCCCCTGTCATGCGTAATTCCCAATGGCGATGCGTTTTAAGATTGGGGAGTGAAATGATGGAATCTGCTTGGAACGGAATTAGAGACATTTTAATCTTGAATCCTCGTGGGGACTTGAATTTTTTCCGGGGATGTTTGTGGAGATTGAGAAATTTAATGTCATGCTTTTTACAAATGCGAATTATAGTTGTATCTTGCACTTTTTCTGTCTTTACATCCACTGCATGTGCATCACCACAGATGATTTCAAGCCCTCGGTCTTGGAGATGCGTTATGACGGTTTCCAATATTTCAGGATTAGTTGTTGTTGGGTAATCTTCATAAGAAACCATATTCGGCTTGATGAACACCTTTCCATTAATCTGGTCTTTATACGTTTCTAGAATTTTTAACGTGAATTCCTTTCGCTTCTCCTTTCCTTCTTCAAATTTTGCATGATATATGGTTTCAGGCATCTCCATCAACTTAAATCTGGACTAAAAGACAAATAACTTTGGTAAAAGAAATTAATAAATGGATTTCGCTTTATCAAGATCAACAAAAAAAAGAATTCAAATTGAACAATAAGTGAAAAAATGTTCTGATCAAAGTGAATGGATTAAAAAAATATGGATATATTATATCTCTCACGGGAGAGGCATTAATTGTCATACAATCAATAATATTTTTCAGTCAATTGTTCCTATACAGATTTCTTTTAGAGATGACAAATTTTGAAGGTGCGGTTTTTTTACCTCTAATTTCAATACCCATCTTTTTAATGACTGAATTTTTAATTTTAATAGTGGAGAGAAAAGCTATTAAATACCTTGACATAATATGCTATATCGCACTTCTTTGTTTAACTTCTATCACCCTGTATTTAGGGGGGGGATGGTATATTGGGATAATTTTTGTAATAATTGGAGTACTTCTCCGTGTTGCTGCAAAAACTTGGCAGAATAAAGTGAAATTTAAGAAAAAACGTGCTATTTTTCTTCTTATTATTTTGGTCATCATCCCATTTACCTCTCTTTTAATTCAAAGTGCTGTGAAGGTTAGGACTGCAAGAAATATACCAGTAGAAAGCATGGCAGGACCACCTCGTTATGATAATATTTTATACATGACACCCATTTTGGAGTATTTCACAGGGGTTCCAGCCCAGGATAATGCAGAGATAGATTTTTTAAAAGCAACTATCGGGCCATCAGGAGATTATTACAAAATTGGTTTTTCAGTTTCGTGCTGGTATTCAGCAAATTTAATCAATAATAGTGGAATATGGGATTTTGATCCCACTTGGTTATATTATAAATTGAATCGCTCTGTTGATACTAATACCCCAATTCTGTTGCACATGAATGGCGGAAATTGGGGTTCATGTGGAATGAGCAATGACATACTAAAAGAACTATGGGCAAACGATTCTAACTGTCAATATGATCAATTCGATAGAGTGCCTGAGATTCAAAATGATACTACATGTCTAAGAGACCGCCTTTTTTCACTTCAAAAAGATACAGATTTTAATAAATATCGTGAAATTCATGTAAAACAAGCAGGAGCAATTCTTTCCAACTTTTCACAAAATTACCCAGATTTATTCGTGGGTTGTTCTTTAGATTCAGAGATTCATTTAGATTTCACCATTGCGGGGGATCTTTATTATGATTATAATCCAGCGGTCATTGGAGAATATCAGAGTTGGCTCGCTAGCCGATATACCTTGTCGGAATATAATTCAAAATTTGATAAATCTGAATCATCCTTTGGCACTATTGATGCACCTCGCAACCCTGTTTTTGGAGACCCACTTTGGGAAGAATGGACTATTTTCAGGCATTATCTTGTGCAGCAAAATGTGGAGTTACAAGCAAAATGGTTGAATGAATCGGGAATTCCAAAGAATAAAATTTATTCACATCAAATATTCACAAAATCTGGTGATAAAAGCGCTAATTACGGGCGCTGTGATACATTGGAAACCGCAGCTACAAAATATGGAGTTGTTGGTGTCACAAGATATAATTATATTAATCCAGATAGATTTTGGGATATTTATGACTTGAATGGCACAAATTGGGGGATCTTTGAGTGGAATATATGGCATGATAGAGTTCAATCAGATTATCATTTATATTTAATCCAATTAAAGGCAATGTATCAGGCCGGAGTCCATGTAATTTGTCCTAATGGCTGGTTTGAATTTGTTAATCCTAGATTAATGATCCGAAATAATACGATATTTCATAGAGCATTAGTAGATTTTGCCTACTTGGTGAAGGATGTCCCGCGAGGCACCGCACCTGATGGTTTTTTAAATTTTTTCGATTATCTGTATGTATATTTCATGAATTTCAACGAATTCCAATTAGATTTCCTAAGCATAACTGATTTTCTTGATTTCTTATTTAGTAAGCTATGGAGTATTAGTATTATTTCCACAATTTCAGTTATCAGCGTGATCACAATTGTGTTATATAATAAGTATCAAGTTAAAAAACGCTTGAAGCCAAATACAGCAGATTGAAAGAAGGCATTTAATGGGCGAGGAGAGCAAAGTCAAAGAATACATGCGTTTCGTCATTCAAGATATTTGTGAATGCATAGGACCTCGCCCACCTTGCAGCCCAGAGGAAGCAGAATGTGCTCAATATTTAAAAGAAAGACTTGGGGAACTTGTTGATGAGGCCCAGATTGAAGAATTTATCTGTCATCCAGGATCGTATCGTGCTCAATTTCGACTGCCCATGCTTAGCATCATGTGTGTAACCCTTTTCTATTGGCTATACTTCCTTTTTCAGAATGCTCTTTTTTTGATCATTCCGTTATGCATTCTCATCGCAGCTGTTATCATCATTCAAACCAATATCATGCTAAATGTCGAATTCATTGATCCACTATTTAAAAAAGAACGATCCACGAACGTGGTTGGAAAATTATATCCAGAGGGAGAGGTTGAACGGAGAATAGTCATCGGGGGGCATCACGATTCAAACTGGGAATTCCCAATACTCAGAAAAAGTTGGAAGCTCTTTGGACTACTCATGGCATTGCCCATCATATTAAACTATTTTTTACTTGCAGCCTTCGTCCTAAAATTAATTCTCCATTCGCTTTCGAATCCATACCTATTCTTCCTGGAACTAGATTTAACGTTTCTCATTTTCCTCACCGCATTCATTCCTTTCTTGATTTATGGAATATTTAATACCGTTTCAGATAGACCCGTTATGGGGGCAAATGATAATTTGACGTCGCTCGCGGTCATTCTCGCTTTAGCCGCCCATCTTAAAAAGACAAGATTAAAAAATACAGAAATTTGGCTTGTTTCCCATGGATGTGAAGAAATAGGGGATCGGGGAAGTAAGAGATTTTCAAGAAAACATCTTGATAAATTAATTGATGCAATAGTCATCAACATTGATATGATCGGTGGAAAAAACACTCAACTACGTTTTATAACCTCCGAACTGGTGTTCACAAAGTTATCCAGTGAAATTGCTGATGAGTTAGCGAAAATCGCTAAAGGATTGAGCATTCCCCATCAGAAGAAGATGATTGGAGCTTATACTGATTCTTTTGCGTACGCTCAAAATAAGATCCAAAGCTGCTCTATTGTAGGATTCCCCGAAAAGGGAGTTCCCTCTCATTATCACACTCGTGAGGATACCATCGAAAACCTTGAGTTTGATAATCTTTGGGATTGTTTTCAAATCCTCCTTAAATTCATTGATAAAGTTGAGAATGAAGAGACTTTTATCCTAAAAAAAAGTCTTGTTATCAAACAACAATGATTGATTAAAGTTAAAAGCAATAATGCCATAACCGAATACATTAGTGCCTTTTAGTTTTCATATAAAAGTAAAGATTGAGTAAAAAATTTAAATGAGGATTCAACATGAAAATAAATAAAAGCATATTCTTAATGTTCATTTTTATTACAAGCACGATTTTACCCATTAGTTTTATGTCTCACTTCTATTCATCAAATGGTCCTGTTGCCATCTTAGATGATTCACCAAATACCTCCTTTTTTATTAGCCAGAACGAAAGTCAATCCTATTATACGCAGTGGCTGCAGAACCCAAACCTTACCTCTCCCATCGAACCCACTTGGTACTGGACCAGTGCGGGCGATACTACAGACATCACGGCGAATGACGGTAACGGACAAGCTAATGTGACGGTGATCGGCGAGAAAGGATCGGTGTCAATCTTTGAAGATCAACCTAATGCAACTGAATGGCTACAATGCAACAATTCAGAAGTCAACTTACGGCCAACTTTTTATGCTGTTAATGAAAGCGGTAAGTGGTGGGCCGCTCATTACTGGGTGGAACAAGATAACTTAGGAAATGCATATACCAGCATCCAATGGAAGAAAAACTACACCCTGTCAAAGGATTTGTCAGATTATGAAATTACCGGAGTATCAATTAATTCCACCGTTAATGGAACCGTCCAGGCGGGGGCACTTCAAAATGGGGGTGTCGAAGTCCCCGGTGATACTGTCAATTTCGGTTCTGTATATGATTATGTGAGATTCTATGTGAGAATTTCGGACTTGCCAGGCAATAAGGAGTATGAATTAGCATATAATCGAACAAAGTACTTAGGACAGGGAGACGCACCTGGTACTTATGATTACATGTATGACACTCTAATGAGCAGTTATTCAGAAGACATCATGATAGCATACCTGACCTCTGTTTTAGAAACTGATGGTCGCAACTTCACCATGATTCTAGGAATCGATATATACTGTGATGAAAATCATCAAACAGATGAAGATTATTTTAATGCCTTGCGGATTAAATCGTTCAATTTAACTTTTTCATACGAGAAAAAGATAGACCGCGGCGTCTCTGCGGAGTGGGCTCAAATAGGCAATAAGCTTCCGTCAGGAAATGTCCAGGTTGATTCGGCGCGGTTACATTTCAAGTATAAAACTGATAAAAATTGGACGGCTTTGACTGATTCCCCGAATTCAGAATTTAGGATGATAATCGGTAACAATACTCACACGGAAACTGTTAAGATTGAAACGGCAAATTCCACGTACCAGGAAGCTAGAGTGGGTGGATTTGATGTTACAACTTTAATTCTCCAGAACGTAAATATTACAGTTAAAATTCAAGTATATCTCGCCGATAATTTCCTCTTAACTGAAAATCTAACGATCTCTCTTGATGATATTTACCTTTATATTAACTATACCGTTTTTGTAATACCCCCGCCCGGTGCACCCAACTTAAACATTGTTGCCAATGCCACGACACTTTTCACCAATCAATGGACTCAACTTACAGTAACTTGCGAAAATACGAGTGCGGAGAATGTTTCCCAGTTGTGGTATAATAATCCCTTTGACGGAATCAATTACACCTTGGCTACCGATTTTACAGGACTCCAGACCCATTACTTGAACTTCACGAGTGCTTCAGCAGGACCTTACCAATTCAGGTTCTGGGCCAACTCGACGACGGGGGCACAATCAAACGAAGAATTGTACATTGTGTGGCTTACGCCGACATATCCTTCTTTGACCGTGACCGCAAATACCACTAATCTTTTCAACAATTATTGGACTCAACTTACGGTAACCTGTGAAAATGGATCAGGAAGGGTGGATCTGCTCTGGTACCTTAACCCCTTTGATTCAACAAACTATACCTTAGCTACAAATTTTACTGGACAACAAATTTCTCTATTAAATTTCACTTCGGCAATCGCAGGTCCTTATGTCTTTAAATTTTGGGCGAACTCCAGCCTAGGAATGGGCATTATCTCAGAAAAAGAGATTACCATTGTTTGGAACACCCCACAGGGGGCCATTTTGAGTTTAGTCGCGAATGAAACGACTCCTTATACAAATCAATGGACCAACCTCACGGTCACCTGCCAGAGTGGATCTGCCAACGTGCACACGCTGTGGTATTACAATCCCTTAGATAGCGCGAATCATACCCTGGCTACTGACTTTGCCGGAACCCAAGTCTTTAATATAATCAACACGACTGCGGTGGCAGGCTCCCATACCTACCAATTCTGGGCCAACTCAACCTTGGGAGCAGACGCAGTTAAGAGTCTCTTGATCGTGTGGGTAGAGCCCCAAGCACCGATCCTAACGGTGACTGCGAATGATACGAGTCCTTACACGACTCAATGGACCAACATCACGGGCAACTGCCAGAGTGGATCCGGCAACGTGGATACCCTCTGGTATTTCAACCCCTTGGATGGGCAGAACCACACCCTGGCCACCGACTTTTCGGGACTCCAAGTCTTTAACATCATCAATATGACCGGAATCGCAGGATCCTATACCTACCGATTCTGGGCAAACAGCAGCTTTGGGTTATTGACTTATGAGACATTTACTGTCTTTTGGACGACTCCACAAGATCCCATCATAACTGCAAATGCTAATACGACGAATCCGTTCATTAATCTACCATCCAACATCACGGTCACCTGTCAGAGCGGTTCTGGCAACGTGCATACATTCTGGTATTACAATCCGCTAGACACGCAGAACCATACCCTGGCCACCGATTTTGCCGGAATCCAAGTCGTCAATATCATCAATACGACCGGAATCGCAGGCTCTTATACATACCGCTTCTGGGCCAACTCAAGCCTTGGCTTAATAACTGAAGAGTCCATCACGATAGTTTGGGTTTCCCCACAACCACCCATTCTTACCGTGACCACGAATGCTACTAGCCCCTATATCAATCAATTGACTAACATCACGGTCACTTGTCGAAGTGGCACTGGGAATACGGATATGTTGTGGTATTACAACCCGTTAGACTCACAAAATCACACCCTAGGGACTGATTTTTCAGGCAATCTGATCCACCACATTCTTAATGCAACAGGAACGGCAGGTTCCTATACCTACCGCTTCTGGGCCAATTCCACTTATGGATTGCTAGCAACTGTAACCCTCACGATCTTCTGGCTTGACCTTCAAGCACCCATTTTAAATGTAATTTCCAATGATACGAATCCTTTAATTAATGAATGGATCATGCTCACGATTACTTGCCAAAGTACATCGGGAAACGTGCATACATTGTGGTATTGGGATGATGTGGGTAACCAAAATATTACTTTGGACACCGATTTTTCGGGCAGTCGGATCCATCTTAGAAACCACACGACTGGAACCGCAGGGGCCTATACATTCGAATTCTGGGCCAACTCTACCTTTGGATTACTGACTCATACATCTCTCCCCGTGGTCTGGAGAGATCCACAAAATCCCATTGTAAGTGTGATTGCAAACATCACGACTCTATACGCTACAGAATACACGCAACTCATTATCACCTGTCAAAGTGGCACTGGTAACATTCATACTGCGTGGTATGAGGACCCAATCTCTGGCCAAAATATCACGTTGGCCACCGACTTTGCAGGAAGTCAGATTTTCTATAGAGACCACACCTCCAGTACTGCTTCCCCATACTTATTTACGGTTTGGGCAAATTCATCCTTAGGACTGGAAGCGATGGATGATATTACTATTGTTTGGTTAGCCCCCATTCCGCCAACCTTAACTATAGATGTCAGTGACAGCAATCCTGATACGGGTAAAAGCACTCAAATCACGGTCGTCTGTCGAAGTGGAACAGGTAATATATCTGTCTGGTGGTATTATAACCCAATTACCGAACAAAACGTGACTATAGACACCGATTTCTTCGGTGAGCGGACCTGGATTAGGGATTTCACGAGTGAAGACCCAGGAACCTACATATTCGAGTTCTGGGCCAATTCCACTTATGGAGTAGTGACTTACGACTCCGTTACAGTGGTATGGACTGGGGGTCAGCCTATTGGCCCAATCGTAATAGTGTTAGCAGCAGTTCTCGCGGCAGTGGCGGCAGCCTTTTTGGCTTATCAACTGTACTTCAAGGTTCCTAAGACAGTGCGAACGATCCGAAAAACGAAGAGCGCCATCCGGAAGGGGAAGGCAACAACCCCACTGAAGGTACCCGCACGGGAATCGGTTGTTCAAGAAATGTTCAATAAAAGGCTGAAAATACAAAAATTACCCTCGAAAAGACCAGAGGCTCCTTCTGTAACTAAATCAAAGCTTTCGAAAACTTAGAGAGTATTTTTTCTCTATTTTTTTTTAATTATATTCAAGGTTATGTAACTAAATGCAATTCCTCAACTAATGACAAACATATTTATACCCTCAGTATCAAACTACAATTACTTTTATCAAAAAAAAAATCCTTAAGTTATGAATTTTAGGGGTGTAAAATATGAAAAAGAAGAAAGGATTCTTTATAATTTTTATTTTTCTTACAAGTTTTTTTGTTCTATCGTCAATAAATTATCAGATTAGTCCAATTCAGACTAAGTTAGATGATAACTCCAACATTACAGCTGGGGTTAGTACTCCTTATTCTCAACAATGGTTGTCAAACCCGATTATGACCTCTCCCATTACGGAATGGTCCTCAGCTGCTGGGGGTGCAGATCCCTCTGATGTCGCAGCCGTGGATGGCGGTGACCAGGCAAATATGACTGTAGTCGGAGATTCAGGAAGTTATACTGTATTTTCAGACCCACCCGATTCAACGAATTGGACTGCTTATTCCAATCCAGATTTCCCTGTGATGCCCTTTGCAGATGATGGTATCGGTGGAACTTTAGGTTGGGGAATTGACGCAGGAGGCTGTTGGGCTTGGCACGATTGGGATGAAGCTGACCTGCCAGATGGTCAGCTCGGACAAACCCCCAGCGTGGAATGGAAAAGAAATGTAACGACGCCGGTTAATATGAGTGATTATGAGATCACTTCCGCTTCTGTATCCGCGACTTGCAATGGCACTGTCGATGCAAATGTAGATAGTATAAATGATGGTGGAACCGTTGCCGTTGGGGATTATACTCGATTTTATGTGGCGATTTCGGATCTTTCGGGAGATCAGGAATACGAGGTGGCTTGGAACCAGACTTCGGAGTTGGGAACAGATGCTGGTCCTTTAACACAAGGTAACACACTAATGGTACAGGTGCCGGAACCACTTTTAATTTTCTTCTTGACTTCTGTTTTAGAAAAGGACTACTGTAATTTCACCATAATTCTCGGCATTTTCATCTATTGCGAGGATAATGATGCCGCATATGATACTGATTTTTGGACGCTGCTTCGGATCAATTCCTTCAATCTAACGTTCACTTATGAGAAGAAAATTGATAAAACAACCTATGTAGAATGGAGCCAGGTCGGAAATCAACTTCCGACGACTCCAGGCACGCTAATAGTGGATTCAGCGAGACTGCACTTTCAGTACAGCATTGACCAGACATGGCCTTCGGTAGACTCACCCAACTCTGAAATTCGAATGTTAATCAATAGCATTCAACATTCGGAGACCGTTGCTTTATCCACGGCCAATGGGTCGTTACAGGATGCAAAAGCGGGTGGGTTTGATGTGACGCCGTTGATCCAGAAAGGCGTGAACATTACCCTAGCCATTCAACTCTATCTCGCGGATAATTTCCAACGCCCCAATAATATCACTCTCGCGATCGACAATGTCTATCTCTGGATAAATTATACGATAACTTTGATTGAGCCGTCATTGAGCGTCGCGGCTAACTCCACGTATCTAATCACGAATCAATATACGAACATCACGGTCACGTGCTCAAATGGAACGGGTAATATAGATACTCTATGGTTTTACAATCCCTTAGATTTACAGAATCACACCCTGGCTACCGCCTTTTCCGGAACTCAGGTCCACAATATCATCAATACTACTGGAACGGACGGAGCCTATACCTACAAATTCTGGGCAAATTCAACTATAGGATTAGAATCCTATGAAGAACTCCTTGTCGTATGGATAGATCCCATATATCCCACCTTGAGCGTGACCGCCAATACCACGAATCTATTCACGGATCAATGGACTAACATCACGGTAACCTGCGAGAATGGAACGGGCACCGTTGATACTCTATGGTATTATAATCCACTGAGTGCTCAAAATATTACGTTGGCTACCGGTTTTACTGGGATCCAAGTGCATGATATAATCAATACCAGTGCCACGCCAGGTCCCTATACATACCAATTCTGGGCCAACTCTTCATTAGGGCATTTGTCCTATGATGACATTACCGTGGTCTGGAATACCCCAGTGGGACCGACCTTGACCGTGATTGCGAATGATACTAGTCCTTATACCAATCAATGGACTGACCTCACGGTCACCATTCAGAGCGGTTCCGCGAACGTGGATATGTTATGGTACTATAACCCCATAGATCTACAGAATCACACCTTGGGCAACGATATATCCGGGGTCCAAGTCTTCCATATAATCAATACGACTGGAGCGGCAGGCTCCTATACGTACCGCTTCTGGGCTAACTCAACCCTGGGAGCAGATGCATCTCAAGATGTCTTGATCGTGTGGGTATCTCCAGTAGCGCCGATAATTACAGTGATCACGAATAGTTCCAGCCCTTACATTAATCAATGGGTCGATCTCACGGTTACGTGCCAGCCAGGTTCGGGGAATGTTGATACATTTTGGTATTATAATCCCTTAGATTTACAGAATCACACCTTGGGAACCAATTTTGCCACGAGCCAAGTCGTCAATATAATCAATACGACGGCAACGTCAGGCTCATACACGTATCGATTTTGGGCTAATTCCACCTTTGGATTGATGGACTATGACGACATCACGATCATTTGGGTGCAACCACAGGCGCCTATTATAAGTCTGGACGCGAATATTACAAATCCATACATTAATCGGTGGACTCAGGTGACGGTCACTTGTTCGAGCGGTTCTGAAAACGTTTCCGTTTTATGGTATTATAACCCATTGACCATGAATAATGTAACCCTCGATAGCAACTTCGCAGGGAGCCGAATCTATTATGAGAACTTTATGAGTTCAGTGGCCGGTGCTCAAGAATTCAAATTCTGGGCTAACTCCACTATAGGAGGAGAAACAGAGCAATCCATCACGATAGTTTGGGTTGAGCCGACTGCGCCCATCCTCACGGTAAATGCCAACACGACAACGCCGTATGTTGATGAATATACGAAACTTACCGTGTCCGTCCAATCCGGAACCGGAAATGTTTCTGTGGTGTGGTATTATAACCCATTGACCATGAATAACGTGACCCTCGATAGCAACTTCGCAGGGAGCCGAATCTATTATGAGAACTTCACGAGCGCCTCGGCAGGGGCCTTTGAATTTATATTTTGGGTCAACTCGAGTGTTGGTTTGGAGGTCGTTGAGTCCATCACAGTAGTCTGGGTCGAGCCGACCCCACCAATCCTAACGGTTAATGCAAACACGACAACACCATACATTGACAGGTACTCGCAACTGGTTGTAACATGCCAATCGGGTATAGGGAATGTCTCCGTGCTATGGTATAATAACCCATTCGACTCCAATAATTACACCATTGATACCAACTTTGCAGGCGTCAGGGTCCATTTCTTGAATTTTACAAGCGCGATAGCGGGCTCGTATGAATTCAAGTTCTGGGCAAACTCAACGTTTGGGTTAGAGTCCTACGAATCCATCTCGGTAATTTGGATAGTCCCACAGCCTCCTTTAATAACAGTGCTTGCGAATACTACTACCCCTTATACCAATGAATACGCTCAATTGACGGTAACCGGGCAAGCCGGAACCGGAAATATTTCTGTCTTGTGGTATTACAATCCGCTGACTTTGAATAATATTACACTTGATACCAACTTCGCAGGGAGCCGGGTCTATTTACTGAACTTCACGAGTGCCGCGCCGGGAAGCTTTAAATTTGAGTTCTGGGCCAACTCGAGTTCGGGGTTAGACTTCTACCAGTTTATTAATATAGTGTGGATACAGCCCCAAGCACCACTCCTCACGGTAACTGCCAATATTACAACCCCCTATACAAATGATTGGACACAATTGACGGTAACTGGACAAAGTCAATCAGGCAACGTCTCTGTTTTGTGGTATTATAATCCATTCGATTTAACCAATTACACCCTCGATACCAACTTTGCAGGGATCCGGACGTATTATCTGAACTTCACGAGCGCCTCGGCAGGGGCCTACCAATTCACCTTCTGGGTCAACTCGACCTTCAATTTGGAGGTTTCGAACTCGATCACGGTAATTTGGGTGGATCCACAGGCTCCAATCTTAGCGCTGGCAGCAAATGCCACGGTTCTGGAGATTAATCTATGGACCCAACTCACCTTGACCGCACAATCGGGATCCTTTGCTATCTCGCAGGTATGGTATTATAATGCATTGACATTGAACAATATTACGCTCGATAATAATTTCTCAGGGCTCCGAACGTATCTATTGAACTTCTCCAGCGCTGGACCTGGGTCCTTCCAATTCACCTTCTGGGCGAACTCCAGTAGGAACTTAGAAACCTCCACATTCGTTACTATCCTGTGGGTTGCACCTTCTCCACCCTCTCTCTCGGTGTCTGCAAATATAACCAATCCCTACACGGATCAGGCAACAGAGATCACAGTCCAATGTCAATCAGGTTCTGCAGATGTGGATGAATTAAAATACTATAATCCCCTCGATAGCCAAAATTATACCCTTGCTACCAGCTTTGCTGGAGTTCAAGTCTTTAACATCATCAATGCCAGTGCAACGTCGGGCTCCTATACCTATCAATTCTGGGCGATCTCCGGTGTTATGGAAGTTGAGGAGTCCATCTTGATCGTTTGGGTAGATCCGGTACCTCCTACACTAACTGCACGTGCTGATATTTCTAATCTTTACTTTTCTGAATGGACCAACATCACGGTCACATGCATTCCCGGTAGTGAGAACGTGGATACATTATTTTATTATAATCCGATACTAAACCAGACTATCACGCTAGGCAGCAACTTTGCCCTACCCCAGATCCATTACGTGGTAAATACGAGCTACACTCCACGAGTAGTCACGTATAATTTTTGGGCGAATGACACCTTGGGATCGCTAATAAGCTATAATGTCACAATCGCGTGGTTATCGCCTACCCCGCCAACCTTAACTATAAGTGTCAGTAACGCCAATCCTGAGGAAGGTCAAAGCACGCAAATCACGATAGTCTGTAAAGCTGGAACTGGTAATGTATCTTTAGTGTTGTTCTATAATGATGTTACAGGTCAAAACAAAACCCTTAATATTGGTGGTCCTTTCTTCGGGGAGCAGACTTTTTATGAGGATGTCACGAGCCAAAACGCAGGATCTTTTACCTTCGAGTTCTGGGCCAATTCCACCTATGGAGTTGTGGCTTATGATTCCAAGCTAGTAGTGTGGGTCGAAAAACCTGGAACACCGCTCCCAATCATTATAGCGTTACTAGCAGTTCTCGCAGCCGTCGCGGCAGCCTTTTTGGCGTATCAATTGTATTTCAAGGTTCCTAAAACAGTGAGAACGATCCGAAAAACGAAGAGCGCCATTCGGAAGGGAAAGGCGACGACCCCACTGAAAATACCTGCACGAGAATCTGTGGTTAATGAAATGTTCAGTAAGAGGATGAAGATGCAAAAAATCCCCACGAAGAAACCAGAAGCCCCTGGAGTGAAAGTAATTAAAGGAGCTGGATAAGGTAAAAAATTTGTAAGGTGAAAAGTTTTATGAGTAAGAAGAACGCGAAAAAAGAAGCAACGGAGAAAAAAGCTGAAAAGAAAGAAGCTCCAAAGGAAGAAACGAAAAAACCTGAGGCAGGAAAGCCAGCGAAAAAACCATCCGTCACTATAGTGGAAGATAAATCGAAATTGAAAGGAGCAGAGCCATCTAAATTAAAAATGCCTCCCAAAGAAGAAAAGAAGCCCGAAGAAGCCAAACCCCCCAAGAAAGTGCTTGAAGCCGAAGAAGAGCCCGATAAAATGTATTTAGACACGTTACCCGTGGGCACGGTTGATGGGATTGGACCAAAAATTACAGACAAGTTGGATAATGTGGGTATCAAGAGCTTGGATCATTTAGTACGCGCGAATCCGGCCGCCATTCAAAAACTGACTAAGATTCCACTTCATAGATTAATGGAATATCAAAAAAAGGCAGAAAAAATCCTTGAAATAGAAGTTGATCCCGACGTCATTGATATGTTAGCGGCGAAGAATTATACAATCGAGAAAGCGATTGAAGAGGATCCAAAAGTTCTTATGGAAATTACCAAGCGAGAGAAAGATGAAGTAATGGATTTCATGAAGGAAATCATACCAATTACGATGTTTTTAGACGCCGCAACTTGCCGAACGACCTCAATAGGAATCCTTCATAGATGGAAAAAGAAAAGAGAGAAAGTAAAAAGGGAAGTTGGTAAAACTTTAGATACGTTGAGCGTGGAAGCCATCGATGGGGTCGGCACAAAAATAACATCTAAACTCGGTGACGTTGGGATCGTAACAATAGCTAATTTAGCACGTGCCTATCCCGCCACTCTTGAAAAGGATCTTAAAATGCCAATTCATAAAATAATGGAATACCGAAAAAAAGCCCAGATGATTCTTCGATTGGAACTAGATGGGAAATTGATTGACACTTTGGCAGATCGAGATTATAGTATTGAGGCCGCCATTGAAGAAAAACCTGAAACGATAATGAGAATGAGCGGACGGGACAAGGATCGAGTCCTTGAATTTTTAGATAACATAATACAGATTACGATGTTTCTAGATGCTGCTGTCTGCCGTGAAAATTCCGTGAGCATTCTTCACAAATCTGAGAAAGGAGCATGGAAGCCTGAATTGGAGTTAGACGAGATGCGCTACCTGGGAAAAGAGCAGATATTGGCCAAAATTTATTCAAGTGAGCTAGATTATACCATTCTTAGACTATTACGTGAAAGAGCAAGAAATAAAACTGAAATAACCAGAATATTGGAAGATAGGATGATGCAGACGACTTTACGAGAGGTAAATGATGCTATCGATTTGCTCGTGCAAACGGAAGTTGTCCAGCTAGAGTGGTTCGAGGGCAATTTTGACGTGCATCTCTTCTTGATTTCTGATTTTGGATTATTCAGACTTCCCCCCTGGAAAATCATGAAAGAAGCGGAAAAGAACCTTCCCTCCCCCGTTGTAGCCGAGAAATACTTAGAAGCCGTCCAGGAGTTCTTTGCAAATTATACGCCAGGCCGTGAGGATAATCTATTCGTTGCTAAACAATTACAAGATCCAGATATCTTTGTCACTTTAACGCTTCTAAGGGAAAGAACGTATCCGCTCAAGAAATTTCCCAAGGGCATGGGAGATGGCGTGGACATGCAATCAATCATCCGGAAAATGGTAGAGGCAGGGATCGTGAAGATAATCCAGGATGAAACAAAGGAAGAGTGGGTATTACTTCTCACGGACATAAGAGCGCCCCAGTTTTATCCAGAGTACATGATAGAAAATATACGGAAGGATGCAACGGAAAAGAAAATTAAACCAGAACTTGCCGTGAAACACCTAGACTTGCTCGAAATGCATTATGACACGTTCTTTGAAATCTATAGCACATTCTTCAAGTTCGATTAGATTATAATTATCTAATCAGCTATAACCTCAATTTTTTTTACATATAATTGCGCATCTAATTTTTCAGAAATGGACGTGACTATTTCATATAGATTTCCTTTTGAGTCCCAAAATTCTATCTTGAAATGTATACCTTTCCCATTCAACCAGACCCATCTAACAAGATTGACAATTTTTGCTAATTAGATTTTGAGATCATCTTTGTTTCTGGGTCATAGAGCAGGTTTGGTAGATGTTCCAGCTCAATCAAATTCGGAATGATTTCTTCAAGCAGCAGTTCCGAACGACCTAATTCCTTAGCGAGTTGAGCAAGAGGCATCTGTCCATTTTTTAAGACAGTATGGTTCAAATCCGATAAGATCCTACTGAAAAGGGAGATGCAATCAGAATAGAAATTTTTGGTGGGCTCTTTAATTCGCCATTTTACAGTATGATAAGATGCAGTTGCTAATTTGGCATCATCTAAGCGAAAAAAAGCAAATCCGGAGTTTGAAGGTGTCAATTGAGTAAAATCAAATTCAATAGCTATTGCTTTTTCATTCAGAGACTGGTAACCAAGTTGATTAAAAATATCCGTTGCCGATAAAAACAAGCCTAAATTTGGATGAGTATGAAACCAACCTACTATAAATTCATCACGTTCAGCTGCTTCGGAATTAACTTCGGCAGCTTTAGCATAGTGTTCATCTTTAAATTCCACTTCTTTTTCTGTCCCCGAAGTCATTGGAACAATATTAGAGACTATTACATTACCTTTCTTTATTTTTCCTACAATTAATGCGATAACTTCTCGAAAATCAGAACTGGGCATTTTGCCATTTGCAAATGAAAACCCATACAATAACATATCCTCATAACATTGCCGGGTGAGCACGATTTCTCCTTCGTCTCCATCTTCTTTATCTTTCACTTGGATTCGTAATTGTGGAATGAATTGATTCGCAAAATCCCATATTAATCCAATGGCTACTGCTTGTAAAACCGAGCGGAATGGAAGTCCATCCGTGGCATTCTGGATTTTCCGCTTAAAAATCGCATAAGCATCCTTAATATTTTTGAAAATGGCAGCAGATGAGAATTCGATTAAATCGGAGGAGAAGCTTTCAAGATCATGTTCTGCAGTTAATTGGACCGCTTTTTCTAGAACAGGTAATATTTCTTTATACCCTCTATCCAAATTAAATAAACAAAAAATTTTGAAAGCAAAATTGAGAAGAATTTGTTCTACTAATGGAATAATAGACTCTTGTTCCTCTAATTCAAGGCATCTTTCCAGGTATTCTATTGCTTTCTCAAAATGACCCAAGGCTTCTTCATATTCAAGATCGATGATAAAGCAGAGCCCAAGTTTTGAAGAATTTTCGCCCATGTTGCGGAGAATTTTATCTAAATACGCCCAACTTCCTTTATGTTTCGCGATTGCATCTTTATAGCAGGAGATGGCATTATCGAAATCTCCAAGTTCGGTATATAAATTAGCCAGTAGACCGACAAGGTTTCCCCACTTGAACTGAAGGTCCTCTTCCGCATCAATTATTTTGAGCTTGGCTAAAGCTTGCGAATAATAATTGATGGCAGAGCGGTAATCGCCTGCCTTTTCCGCTTCTTTTGCTTTATCCTCGAATTCCATTGTTTTAACACTTGAAACTTAACTTAAATGTCATTTTATAATACAAAGGGAAGGTTAAATATTAAATTAATTAAAATGAGGATGAGATATTTTAAACGGTTTATGCTTCAGCGAGTTGTTTTGAATCAGGTTTCCCCCATTTTTCCCGAATTTTAACTCTCAAAACTTTTCCAACGGGGGAGATTGGGAATTTATCTGCAAATACGACCGATCTTGGCTTTTTATAACCCGCCATTTTACCTTTACAATAATCTTTGATTTCTTGTTCAGTAACGTCTACCCCAGGCTTCACCCCCGATTCAGGAATGACAACTGCCCGGACTATGTTACCCCAATCCTCATCTGGCACACCAATCACGCACACCTCTTTTACTTTGGGATGCTCTATAAGTATTTCCTCAACTTCTAAGGGGAAAACCTTCTCGCTACCTGTATTGATGCACTCTTTTTTCCGCTCGATCGTAAATAACTCGCCTTCTTTCATATAACCTAAGTCACCAGAGTGTAACCAACCATCTGCATCTATAGTTTGAGCGGTTTTTTCCGGATCCCCATAGTAACCCTGCATAACGTTTGGTCCACGGTAGAGAATTTCTCCAATCGTGCCATCAGTGACAGGATTTCCATCGTCATCTATAATTTTTATCTCGATATTCGAAATAATATGTCCGACTGAGCGTTCTTTGACAGTTGCTGCTTCCCCATCGACCTTCATGCTTGCTACAGGTGCCATCTCAGTCTGTCCAAAAATATCAAAGAGTAAAGCATTTGGGAAGTACTTCAGAATTTTCTTCTTGTATTTTGCGTGTAATAATGAAGCTCCTGACAAGGCTACCTCTAAGGAATCCAATGTGAAATCGGGATTTTCTTTGTCTAGATAATCAGTAATCCATTTCCATTGAGTCGGTACAAAAAGAGTCCACGTTACTTCGTTCTCCCTCAGAGCCTCAATTGTTTCGGCTGCATCAAACCTCGGGCTTTCAGGGAAAATAACGATTGCACCGGCTATTAGCCAGTTGAGCACGAACAATGCGTATGCTGCAAGATGGAACATGGGTGGTGTTAAGAACATAACGGTGTGGTGTTCGCGTTCTGGTCTGGCCATTACGGAGCTCATTATGTGGAGGCGATCTTTGAAGGACCCTTCCATTTTTACGCCACCAAGCAAGAAACGCCAAATCAAACCAGGAAACATTTTAAGTTTCCCCTTCCTACTGTAAGCTTTTGGAAGAGTATTCACTAATTCTCGAATTTCATCAATGATGGTTCCATGAAAGAGGATGTCATATTCTTCAGGCTTTCCATGGAACATTTTTAATTTACCTTCCACTTGTCGTAGCGTGATTGTAGGAATGGTGACTGCTCCTTCTTTAGTGGGCAACTCAAACACAATGATTTTTCGGTCTTCTGGATCGGAAAATAATTTAGAATACATCTGTCCAATAAATTGGCGGAGGACATTGAGTATTTTCTCTTGTCCCTTATTCCGTGCGTAGTGGGGGTAGTCAACATCCTTTACTTTTGGGAGGAGGGTGATCAATAAATTGATAGTGGCTTCCTGATTCACAATCATATTCTCATAAGATAGCATCACCCCCTTAGGGCGCCCAGTGGTGCCACCCGTATAGATAATGACGCTGGTATCATCCCAATCGACTTTCGCTTTCGTGTTTTTATTCTTTCCTTCTTTAATTAGAGCTTCATAATCATAAAAATCAGGGGGCAGCTCCTTATCTGAATCACTCGTTCCAATATAAAATCGGACATTTGGCACATTAGGCTTGGTCTCTAATACGAGATCGAGCAGCTCACCTTCAAAAATAAGTCCAATGGCATCTGAATTTTTTAAAAGGAATTCCAGTTCTGATGCTACGTACCTATAATTAACAGGGACAGGAATTGCTCCTATTGCCTGAAGGGCTAAATTCGCTTCCATGAATTCTGGGCGGTTATGAAAGAGGACAGCAACATTATCCCCTTTCTTCACGTTGAATTTCTTTTTTAAAGAATAACAAAGCTTATTTACGCGTTTTTTTTCTTCCTTCCACGTTCGTTTTATGTTTCCATATACAACAGCGATTCGATCCTTTGGAAAGTTGTCCGCCTTAATATCAAACATTTTCTTGTATGGTGACTTTCCCATAGCACGCCAACCCAATTTTTATTTTTACAAATAACTAAAGTTATTGTATCAATTATTAAGAATTTTATTGAAAGGAGTAATTAGGAAGAAAATATAGGAGCAGATAGCCATCTCGACTCGAGCACTTTTTGAAGCATTATATTACTCATTTTTTCCGCGAAGGAGAATAATCCCGGTTACTGGATACTATCAGTCAATACGCTTTGATTTTAAGAACTATTCCCTGCGCAAGAAAGCGGTCCTTGATTTTGGTTGTGGAGCAGGAATGTTTAGCTTGTACGCCGCTCTGGTTGGAGCAGCTGATAAAATTGTGAGCATTGATGAATTTATGGGAAAGGGGTCACCTACAGGCAACTATGATCGATTATGTCAATTGCTTGAGACACTTAAATTAACTAAGAAAATTACAGTCATCAAAGCTGATGGGGTAACTCATGATTTTTTGGGTCAGAAATTTGATGTAATTTACTGTTCTTATGTGCTCCACCATATTTTTCCTAAAACAAAGAAGGATGATACAGCCGCCATTATTAATCTATTTGAAAAATTGAGGGCCCTTTTAAATCCAGGCGGAATAATAATTGTCCATGAAATTATGCGGCATAATTTCGCTGAATACCTTCCCCGCCGTTTTAGCCCGTTTCAGGTAAACTGGAAGACTAAACGTGATGCTTCAGAATGGAAGCAATTCTTTCACCAAGCGGGATTTAAACGGGTAAACACGCGTTATTACGTGCCATTTTTTTTTAGTTACTCCCCTTTTCGATCGATTCTTAGTAACAAAGTTGCAGCCTTTTTCCTAACTAGTCGATACGTATTGGAATGTAAAACAACGTGAGGTCAATTATATCCACTCCCACGAAAATATGACGTTGTTTTTCAAAAAAATGAGAAAGTTTCAAAATAAATGAGAAAGATGTTTCAAAAAAATGAGAAAACCCCTCTCCTTCTTTTTTTTCATGATCCGCAAAAGTAGTCTTTTAGGGCTTTGCGAGGAATTCGTGGGTGTCCTTAATGAGCTGACGGATCTTCGGA
>JABXJT010000074.1 GCA_013375455.1 Candidatus Helarchaeota archaeon
ATCATATATGAATTTGAAAGTCAGCGTTTTGTTCATAGCAGGTGTTCCATTAATTATTAAGGTAGCAGATATTTCGAGAGTTTCACCTTCAACTATTTCAGTAGGTAAGGGACCTAATGTTAAAGAACTATTAAGAGTAATAATAGGGATGATAGTGCTACTAATTGACTTATTCTGGATGGTCATATTCCCTTGATATTCAACCTTTATTTGAATCGAGTCCATAAATGGATTTACATCAATGAGTGATTCTGCAATTCCAGAACTATTTGTTAAGTATGTATTTTGTAATTCTTGTGACGTATTTTGGAATTCATAGCGAACTATGAAAATAAGAGGCGTACTGTAAATTGGCGTACCATCTATAAGTGTGAGATTTGCAAAGATTCTAATTTGAGTTCCTGCAAGAACATATGTCGGCACTCCAATCAGCTTCAAATCCACTGCCGCTTTAGGAATGACATACAATGATATATTAATTAAAGCAAATTCATGTTCGCTTGAAAAAGCGGATAGAGTTATATTGTAGGTATTTCCTTCTTCGAGCCCGAGGGTAGATAATGTGAGTTCATATATATAGATTCCTATACCTGATATAAGTAAGCTCATATTATCTACAAGGTTCCCTAGTTTGATGGTGACATTTCCATTTAACTCATAAACTGATGGGATTGACCAATCATTGAAGGTGTCTTTAAAAATTGTATAAACACTGAACGTCTCCTCCAAATATTTCGCGTAAGACGTTGTTAATGGTTCAATCGCTGTTGGTAATTTCCTAACTGGTACAATAATGTAAAACTTAACTGCTTTATATCCCTCCTCTTGAATCAAAATTCTCAGTGTATGATTCGTATCAGCATGGAAACCAGTCACATCGATACTAATGTTATAGTAACCAAAAAAAGCGGAAACCCAGCTGATTACTGGACCGCCGCCAATCCATGAGGACGTTATTATTGCATTTCTGAGCGGTTCAAGAGTCGCATTACTAAAAAAATATATAGATACTTTTACGGTGGAATTATGATAAGGTACTGGGTCTGTTATGGCGTATGATTGATTGATTGCCCTTAATCCAAAACAGTTCGAGGCAGTTAGACTTATATTAGCCAAATCACCTGAGCTGGTCACAGTTATGTTAGAAATTTCACTTGAGAGATATAAGGGCTTTGACATATTGATCGAGAGGAAAAACGGCCCAAAACCAAGTCCTAATGTGATTATCTCGATTTCATACGTGCCATTCAAAAAGACTCTAGTTATTTGAAAGGGGTTTGGCCAAGGCATATTGTCGGTACTATTTTTGACCAATAAAGTCGCGTCCGTGACTGGTTCTTTCGTATAATCATTTGTGAAGTTTACATGAACCAAGATTGATTCTCCAACGTCAATAATATCTGTGTGCGATAAATAAGTTAAATTGGTGGGAATACTTAACACCGTCAGAGTTGTTATATTTATCCCAACCGCAGTTCCGTTATTCCAACTCACCTGAACTCTAAATTCTCCAGGATTTTCTATTGCTGTTTCATAAATTGTCCAAGGGCTGAACTGGATCGAAGTATTTCCCGTGATTGCATCAAGAGAATCATTATAATTCGCTTTATTTATTGGAAAAACAGTAAGATTAGCGTAGCCTGTCGTCAATTTGTGACTAAAATTAGCGTAAAAAGTTACGGTATCTGTTGAATTAACGGTAGTTACGGGATTGCCATCCTTCCAAGTGTAAACACGACTAATATAATTTGTACTATTGCATTTGATAGTCCAGGATGCATTAAAGGCATTATGTATCAAGACAAATTTTTTCCCATTTCCAGTAACGTCATCCCATTCTAAATAAGATTGGGAATCATTGAAAAGTTCAGATACATTCCAATCTGGTGGTAAGGTTACATTGATTTGACAATTTACTAGTTCACTTGGAAATATTGCATATATAGACGTATTCCAAACTACAGTAGTTTTGTTTACGTTCGCCTCAAATGAGGATTTTGAGCGAGTTTCATTTTTCAAGGTAATATTCCATAAAATGTTATAAAAAATACTCGTATTTGATGAATATGTTGCTGCTATATCATATATAACAGGATTTCCAATTTTAATTTCACTGGAATTCCAAATTCCCCTTCCCGGAGCAATATCGTAAACATTCGTTCCATTTATTGTTAAATTAATGCTTGAGGGGAGTAGATCTTGGAGAAGGAAAGTCACGTTTAACATATAATCGAGAAGACCAGTTTTCCAGTCAGTTGTATTGGGTTCAAGCCCTAAATCATTAAAATAGGCAGGTCCTTCATCTATCCCATCAAATGACCCTGAATCATTACAATACCCCCAGCGTACTTCCGCTGAATGTGATTCATTTTCCCCTAGAACGATAAAAAATTGATTATTATCGGTTTTGTTGATATTTAACAGAACGGGATTACTTAATGGAATTTCAATCCAACCCACATATTCTTGGGTTATCCCTAAACTATCTAAATCAACCTGCTCGCTGTAAATAGATGTATTAGGGGCGATACTGCTCGACGAATAATTGAACACAAACAATTGTAAATCTATCCCAGGAATTAAGTTCTTAGCATGCAAATACACAGTGACATTTTTTAGCAACTTACTTTGGGTCACGTTGAACCCCATTGCTCGAAGTCTGTCCAATTCTACATGATCACTTTCATTGCTTATTTCAATATCTTTCTCAAATGTATGTGTAATATTGGAGATAATGATTGTACTTTCAGTTATATTCCAATCTGCAGTGGAGATGATTATATTTTCCTCAATAGTAGAATCAGTCATAGTTCCGTTTTTATTACCAGAAAGGATAGTTATTGCATCAGTGCCGATACCTTTAATGGTTTCAATTTCCTCCCCATTCTCAAGAGAACGTAATGGTGGAGTAGTTGGTGACCAAGGAAGCTCTGGAGGAGTATATGAAGTCAATTCTGAATCCATTGTTATGTCATTAAAAATAAAATGAATTGAACTTAAAACTATATTAGCCGTAACGAAGAGGACTAGTACTAGGAGGGCTCTTCTAAATCTCATTTCTATCATTTTTTTATACACTTTTAAACGAGGTTGAGACAATTTGCGCACATAATTTGCGCGCAAAATCATCTTCGGTCTGGGGCCCTTCTGTCAGACGCATGAAAAGTTTCTGGAACTCAACGAAAAAGGGTCCAGATTTCATTTTGTTTTATACTTCATCTCTTTTTACTTTTAAAGAATGAGGCAGTTTTGTCATATAAGAATGAGGCAGTTTTGTCATATAAGAATGAGGCAGTTTTGTCATATAAGAATGAGGCAGTTATGACAGGTCACATTGATTCGAGCTTTTTTCAATTTAATTTGAGAGTCCCGCAAGGGAGTGTTACACTGAGGGCAACACGTGATGGCATTGCTTGAGTTTGAAACTTTTTGATATTCAACAGTTAAATTAGTTGCATCCAAAGTATCGGGTTCTTTGTAAGTTGCATCCAAGGCAACGGGTTCCTCCTCCTTTTTAGGTCTTTCTTTTTCGCCCTCAAAGATGATTGGGACAATATCAGGTTCGAGATCGTGATGGTGTTCAAGGAGTCTTCTGAAGGGGGTGTATACATTCCAAAATTCCTTTGAAGAAGTTTCTATAAACCCAATTAAGTCATGAGTCTTGATGTACTCTTGTGCCATTTCTCGAGATAACGTGAGGTGGTATCCCTTGTCCAGCTTTGTAGCAATCAGAAGAATAGGCGCTTTGGAACACGTAGAGCGGAAAATTTCTAGCCATTTTGTTAAATTTAGGAAAGAGGAAGGTCTGGAGCAATCAAAACCCAGAATGATTCCATTAGCCCCGTGAGTAAAGCTATCAAGTAAAAATCTAAATTGATCCTGGCCGCTTAAATCCCAAACTTGTAAGTTTACTTTAGTGCCGTTAACGGTGACATCTTTTGAATGTATGTCCACGCCAATAGTCATGATTTGATCAACAAATTCATTGGTACATAATGATTTAACGAGGGTCGTCTTTCCAATACCACCATCGCCTCCAATAACAAATTTCAAGACTTTTGAATAGGACAATTTTCAAGTCACCCCTTTTTTAAAAAAAATCTTCCATTTTTCATTTTTATCATCAATAATTAATAATGTGAAGCGAGAATTTTTTCCATTTTTTTGTGTGTCATTTCAATATACTTTTGTATGACGCTTTTTTCGTGAAAAACAGTTAATCTCGTGCAATATGAGGAGCTTTCAATAAATTCCCAACCCTTACTATTCTTCTTAAATGCAAAAACTCGTAATAATGGCTCATTACCGGCATTTTTCTCTCCAGCTGGTTTTAATTGGATTCTGATGCCGTTTTTCTCATACGTTACATCTATTATTTTTAGATCCTGCAACTTTTTCATCAAAAGTTACTCCATCCTAATTGTTGAGATTGAATAAAATGGACGCATAACGTACCTACATTCAATTTTAAAAGTCTTTCTACCGATCTTGGTGAAAAAGTAAGGAATGGTAAAATAATGAATTAAATCAAAAAAAACAAAATAAATCCGATTTAAAATCTCCTTAAGCCATTAGGGATAGATTAATCTATTATGGGGAAAAGCATTCTACCATAATCAAACTTGTTCATAATAATAGGGGGAAAAGTATTCTAGAATCTTAGGGGTAAAAGTGCTCTAAAATAATTATAAATAACTCAAAAATAGATTCTTAGTCAAAGGATCTAATATTGTAAAACTGAGGATTTGACCTCTCACTGATTAGTATATAAAACCTCTTTAGAGGTGGAAAAAGATTTCAGTTAAAAGATCGACAAAAACCTCTCTTCTCTTACTTCTTTTAGTTACATCACTGGGATTATTTGTTGAGGGGGGACAAAAGGAGATCAAACAAGTTGATTCAAAGTTTGTCGATCAAGTATCAGATTCTGGATCATTAACTTTTAATAAAAACTCAATTTCAATATTTGAGGGTAAATTTTCAGGCAACGGACTCCCAGCTAATGTTACATTGATTTGTAATCAAAGTGGAAATGTAGGTCTTCTGGCTTCAAACTCAAGTTTCAACGTGCCAATTCCCACTTCGTGGGTAGCCACGTACTCAAACATCACCGTCATTAACGTTACTAAAGACTCTGATATTCTGGCAATAGAAGAAGATCAATCCTCCTATGCGGATGCTGTTGAAGGCGATTTTGGGATGAGCTTTGACATAATTTCGAGTGCAATGTTGTATAATTTCTCATTTTACTCGACAAATGTATGGAAGGTTTTGGATGTCCTAATAAGTGTTTACAACGCAACACAGCAAGGTGCTTATCCCGCTCCCGATTCGCTACTTTATAATGAAACTTATGGCGCACCAGGATCTACTGGATGGAATACCTATAGTTTTGCGTCTCCTATTAAATTAGAAGCAATAAATACCTACGCCAATACCTTTTTCATCGTAATTGACGCTTCTCCAGATGGTCCATTTGGAAATCTTAGATGGGCATATGAAGTTGACGGACCCGGGGATGATCATGGATACGCATTCGAATATCAAGCTCCGGCTTGGATTTTAAGAGCATGGGACTTTACTCTAAGGGTGGGATTAAGAAATAATTCAAGATCTCCATCTGCTGTTGACTTAAGAATTAATGGAACCTCTGTAACAGATAAGGACCAGATAAATGGTAGCTGGGCCTCAACCTTCGAATTTTCCAACACCACTCTAAACTTTCAATTCTCTGCCAATTCTTCCGCCTATTTTTTGGTAGATTATTTTGTTACTTATAGCCAAACAAACACCCACGTCGTTAGTACCACCTTTGAAGGATTGGATTCCAGTGCAATCGTTTGGAATGCGTCCTATGATGCAGATTTTCTGGCAGATTCATTTGGAAAACGGCTCGAATTTTCCCTCCCACCGTGGGAACTGGCAACAAATGTGTGGAAAGACTCAGGTCAACATAGTCTGTGGACCTCGAACAGTAGTGGTTCGAAAAGAACCGTGACCATCTCCAATGCTGAAAATGGAACATGGACGGTTCAGTGTAATGATACGAATTATGTTGAGAGTGTTTATGTAAAGCGGTCGGGAATCCCCGTTTCAGAAATAAACAGCACTGACACGATCGAAATTTATGGAAATTTTACTGAAATTCTAACAACGGGTGATGCCAATCTAACTATTTTTCCTCTAGTAGCAAGTTATAACGATACATTTGGGGAAGGTATCACGACCAATAAAACAATAAAATTCAGTCCTTTATGGACACCTACTGATACTTCAACAGGATCATTTACGTCTGCAGCATTACAGGTTGCTTGGTGTAATGGAACATCTGCAGGCATCAAAACTTCCAATCTAACGGTTAATAACATTCCAACCAACCTAACTTACAAATCACATACTAGCAACGTAGACTCGGGGGATTCCATTTTTGTATTCGTAAATTATTCCAATGCTTATACGGGCGAGCCTCTTATCGATGCCGATTTGTTAGTAAAAAATAGTACCGACGGCAAAACATGGCCAGCGCCCTTCCAAATAGCTGATGACTATTTAAATGGAACCTATAAGATCGAAATTTTAACATTTGGAGTAATTGGGGGTACCCATTATTTGTCTGTTAATATATCAAAGCCTCTCTATCTTTCAAGCGAAATTTCTGATATCAGCGTGACCATTGGGGGTGGGATTTCCAATATAAATATCACCGCCCCAAATTGTAGAGGATTAGATTCCAATAATCAAACTTATGCCTTGGCAAATCCAGCCCCCTATCACAATTCTACCGTGAAAGTGACCATATTTTACTATGATAATCAAACTCTTGACCCTTTAAAAAATGGGATAATATCTGGTTCTTGGCTTGGTGGGGGACCTCCGGTTAGTTGGGTTCCTGCCTTTTTTGGCTATTATAACATCACTATTGATGTAACCGGATTTCACTCAGGAACAAATCACACGCTCGAGATTACGATTCAACAAGCTGGTTATGTCCCTGCGGTACTATATATTATCGTTCCAACAAGAAAACTCCCAACCCGCATCCATTCATTGGAACCTAATTATTCCGGTTATTTGTATGATACCCTTGTGATATCCGCAATTTTTCACGATACTCACCATGATGAATCCATCCCATCAATATATCAGTTACATGGGAATTGTACCATTCGAATCGGTAACTTTTACGACAATATGACGTTGCTCACGCCATCAATAGGTATTTATCAATACGTATTAGATTTAACAGCGCTGGTAGTTCAGGAGGACCAGATATATGACATAACTGTATTCGCCTTCTCATCAGAACACGAATTTGCCACAGTTAACGTGTCGCTCTATATCATTCCAAGAAAAGAAGTGAATTTAATTTGTTTGGCGGTACCTGAATATATCTTGGCAGGATCCCCATTTACAACTCATGCACTACTCACTGATATCCTTGGTAAACCAATTCCTGATACTCCTCTCACTTGCAAATGGATTTTTCAACCTGGGTTCATAGAAATTCAGAAAACCCAATTAACAAATGGATCAGGAATCGCAGAATTCTACACAGTTGTTCTGGAATTGGCTCAATCTGTTCAGATAGAAATCGAATATCTTGGAAATAAAACTACTCAAAATAAAACCGTAATCAGCCCTTTTATTCCTATTATTAGATTAAATAGAACCTTAACTTTGAGTCCTTTACCGAATGAATTAATGGAAGGTGAAACCATAAAAATAACGGCTAATTTACTAATCAATGGAACTCCAGCTGTGGATAAAAAAATCACCTTCACATTTGCTTTTGAAGGTTTATCTGAGATTGAAATAAGAGTAGTATTGACTGATTCGTATGGGCAAGCTAGTGCCGAGTTATTAATTCCATCAGGCGTAAGTAAAATTTATATTGACACTTATTTTGCTGGAAGTGGTTGTGTAAATGCTTGTAGGATTGAATCTGAAATAATTGTGATAACATATAAGGATCTATTTTTCCGGGCTTTACCCGTTTTGGTTCTGTGTCTCTTGGTTACAATGGGAAGTACATTGACCTATAATTATGTTTATAAACGGCCAAAAGTTAAACGACTCAATAGAAAATTGCACCTCATCACTCAAAACTTCGAAGATACTATGAATTTAAATTTCCTCATGGTAATTATGGCAGGATCTGGTCTTACAATCTATAATTACTCCTTTAAAGGTGAAGAATTTGATTACCAATTGATGGGTGGCTTTTTATCAGCAATTTCATCCTTTCAAGCGGGAATAGGAAAACCGGGTAAAATAACAGGATTAGAAAAGGGCGAATGGGAAATAAAATATCAGAGCTTTAAAATCTATGGAATCAACCGAGAATACACACAATATGTGGTAATTCTAAATGATTCGGCTTCAGATAGTCTTAAAAGTACATTACACGAATTTGTCATAGACATAGATAAGAGATATTCTTACAAGTTCGCTAAATTTGATGGAGAAACGTCAGTATTCGACCCAATAGACTCACTTGTCCAAAAACATTTTGATACGCATTGGCTCATGAAACACGTGAGCAGTGGTCTTTTTGATGGACAGGAAAAGCCATTAACTCTTTTAGAGCGCAAATTATACAATTTAGGAAAGTCACTGACTCAGTAATACGGATCTTTTTATGTAAAAGATTTATTGACAAATGCAATGCAAATGTTGAATAAGGAGAAAAGCGAAATTTTAGGTGCAATTCATAATTTAAAGCTCAAAAACTATTTTATAACAGGCCTCCCTTTTAAACATAAATCCTCCGTTTAAAATAAAATATAAAAAATATACATATATGTGTAAAAAAAATACATTTATGGGGGAAAAGTGTTCCCATTTTTTTTAAATATGAAATATTTCATAGAATGTTACATAAAATAATCCTTCCCCACTGAGTAGAAACCGAATTTAAGAGCTCAATTGCGTAAAAGGACAAACTTTTTTTTAAAAATGGTCCGACAGAAATTCAGCGGTCTATTAAACGGGTTATTTTGTAAAAGGAATTCGAATGAGAAGTTATATTGGATATTGAAGGACTTGAACGTG
This sequence comes from Candidatus Helarchaeota archaeon, assembly GCA_013375455.1. The sequence continues at coordinate 9,052 of JABXJT010000074.1, forward strand.
ATAAGTAAGACAAATAGTTCCGAAGAAAAACCTAAAAAAGAATCACTTGTGAAAGATTTGCTTACTAATTTGAAATCACATCACATAAATGTCTCTAAAATTTTGGAGAATGAAAATCGAGCAAGGATATTACATTGGATTTTTAAGGAACCAGGTATCCATTTCAATGATTTGTTGCGCAAAGTTGGAGTATCAGCAGGAACTCTTACATGGCATTTAGACCTGCTCGAAAAAGCTAAGTTAATCCAAAAGAGAAAGGTTGGACAATACCTCTTTTATTTTTCTTCTTTAGTGAAAGATCCACTCTCCAAATTAGATCGAAAATTGTCAAAAAGCAAAACAACGCTTAATGTTCTACATTTAATAAACATGAACCCTGGTTTATATCAAAACCAAATCGCTAAACGCTTAAATTTGCATCATAAAACAATAAAATACCATTTAGATAAATTACTCCAAGTAGATGCTATTTACAAAGAAAAAACAGGACGTCGTCCAAAATTTTTTCCAGTGTTCAAATTAGTTTTATGTGGGGATGGAGGAATAGGAAAAACAACTCTTTCAACCTTCTTTTGCAAGCAAACTTATCAGGATCACGAGTTGACAGTAGGACTTGAAATACATTCTAAAAAGTTCTTGTTCAATGATTCCCCTGAATTTTTGCAAATCTGGGATCTAAGCGGACAAAAGCAATTTAGATTTTTACTATCTGACTTTTTCCGGGGGGCTCATGGTGTCATACTTGGATTCGACATGTCTCGTCGAGGCTCCTTCCTCAACTTGAGTAAATGGCTAAAAATAATTCCTCAAGTGCCAATTTTTTTGATGGCGACGAAATCTGATAAAGGTTACCACCCCACGTTATCTCGAGAAAAGGCACAAGAGTTCGCCAAACGAAATAATTTTATAGGATTTACAGAAACTTCGGCGAAGGAGAACTTGAATGTTGAGGTCCCATTTATCCGAATTATCGAGCATGTAAAAGGTTATGATATGGGATCAGGTACGATTACTTTTGCAGACGACGTGGAACGGCTAAAATCCATTGGATTTTGGTCTGTTACAAAGGACTCAGAATTAACACGAATTCAAGTTGGGGATCTTGAGAATTTTCTAAAATCTAGAGAGGAAATCGAATTATTTGCATTATTTTTAGAGCTCCACGGTCAGAATGGCACTTAATCCATTTTTACTTAATTCTTTCTTGTTAGATCCATTTTAGTCCTGAATTTGTCTGTTAAGTTCATTTTGTAAGACAATTTTTGAAATTAAATCTTTAAGTCACCTTCGTAGTTACTTTCTTAATAGAAAGTGGATGTTGTAAGAGCGAGTCGCATGCGTTGTAGAATGAAAGAGCAAGGATTCCCCATGGGAAATTGCTTGACTAACCTGCTGGATAGATCAATAAAACCAGCGTGTGAAGCAACTCTCAAGGAAAAGGATGGATTGTATTCAAGAGTAATTACCTCCGCGCATTTGAGTCGCCCGGAAGATTATTTTTCTATTTATCAATCTGGTTGTAATCATAAATGCCTCAAATGCCATTCTTGGGAGTTTTCCAAGAACTTCAATGGAGATTGGATGACGACAGAAGAAATTGCAGATCAATGTGCTGATTATGAGTCAATATTAACCTACTGGGAACCTCGAGATCGTGCATTGATGTTTACGGCAAGTGATTTATGCCGCCATTGCGGAATGTGCATTCGCGAGGGAATTAGACACCCTCGATGCCCGAATAAATTATCTCCAAACCAAGTCGTTCTAGGTCCTCAAGGCTTTGGCCCCGCCCGGAATATCGTAGCTTTCACTGGCGGGGATATCGCCTGTTGCGCCGAGTTTTACGCTCAAGCCACCGAAAAAATTAAAGAACGCTGCACGCAGGAAATGCACGTGCTTCTGGAAACTAATGGGTACGGTTTAACACCGGATAATCTCGATCTTCTAGCAGAGAAAGGTCTTGATGCCTTCTGGCTTGATATTAAAGCTTATGACGAAGATGCCTACAAAAAACTCTGTGGAACTACCAATAAATGGATTCTTGACCTTCCTGGGCAAATAAAAGCACGTGGATTTGCCCTTGAAATCCTAAGCTTATTCATCCCTAATTGGGTGGAGTTGGACCAACTCGAAAAAATATTCCAGCTTGTCATACAAGTGGATCCTAACATCCCCTTTACCATCCTCGCGTTTTTCCCGCAATATAAACTCACTAAAAATCGCCCTCCAGAAATGCTGGAAATGCTCCAAGCATACTATTTAGCAAAAGATATGGGCTTGAAACGCATTCGGGTTGGAAATCTTGGGGTATTTCTGAAATCAGAACGCGATATTCAATTATTCACATCCCTCATAAATCCAGATGCACTTGGATAAAAAAAAATGAGGATTTGGTTATGTTGCTTTATCGCAATAAAGCTTGGCAATGATGCCAAAGAGAGTGGCTACTAGGTACATCGTGGCATCCCCGTTCAGTAAAACTGTTAGCAGATCTTGGGGAGAAAGACCAGTTGAAGATAGACTTGCAATGACAGGAATGAAGAAGCTGAGCAATCCAGTGCCAATAAATATAAATAAAATTATTTTTGCAATGCGCACCCTTCCCAAAAGAATTAAAACCGCGGCTGCCAGAATGATATATCCCGCATAACCAGCGACTTTCATTAGTATATCGTATGTAGAAGCTAAATCGAGCGGTAAATACAGAGGATCGCCAGTTAAATAATCAATAAAACTCTCTCCAAAGAATGTAGCACGCAAGCTGCCAAGGACAAAGATGAGCCCCGAAAGTACTGCTGCAACAAACCCCATAATCCGTGGCCATAATGATAAAGCCTTTTCAGCCATTACATCACCTTATTTCATTTTACATTAAGCTAAAACTCTTTAGAAATTCTAATAAAGAATTATTAAATAATTGCATATATGACAATTAAAAAATTCCTACTCAAAGTCACGTTAATCTCTTTCATTCTTCTTGCGATCTCATATACTGCACTCTTTATTTCAGCAGGAAGAGCACCCGATATTCACTCTTTGGATCAAAATCCGGAATTTGAGGTTCAATCAGCATATGACCTTCCCGATTTTTGGAATTTAACTGAAATTCAGAAAATCCCTTTGAATATCACGATAGAAGATACGCGGTATGTATGGGATGAAACGCATCAGAAAAATTTTACAGTGCAAAATCTCTATTATACAAGTCAATACTGGATTAATAACACGCCTTTACGCATAGATGCTGCTTTGGTGTTTCCAGATAACAGCTCGAAACAACTAGGGCTGGTCCCTGCGATAGTGGTCATGCACGGAATAGGGGGTAATCTTTTACAACTATTTAATCAACTCTATTTTCTAGCTGCGAATAACTACACGGCAATCGCTATTTCATTTCCTGGGCACGGAAACTCTAGTGGTCCACCCCCAGTGCAGGAGTGGATCATCCCCAATCTAGCGGGTTATAATGGGACCATCACGCCCGATTTACTGAATCAGACGCATTTTTATTTAATCACCCGTGCAGCTGTACGAGCAGTTGATGTATTACTCAACCAAAGCGTGGTAGATCCGACGCGGATCGCAATGACTGGAGGGAGCTATGGCGGCTTAACTACGATGTTCGCAAGTAATGTGTATTGGCAAAAAGTACGGTCCGCCATTCCAGTCATAGCATCAGGAAATCTGGACATAAGCTTTTCCACACCTTGGTCACTAACTAATTTGATCGTGAACCCAAATGAGTATGATCTTACTCAGCCTCCCGTCTCAGATTTAATCCAATATTTTGATCCGATTTATTACGTGAATACAACCAATAACCCTGCCACCCTATTCATTGCTGGCACGAACGACGATTTCTTCCCGGTCGAGACATTTAATAATACTTTCTATGCAACAAATAACGCAACTAAAGCAATGTCAATGACCCCGGCCGGGCACCATGGATTTTTAATGGATCCCATGGAAGGCACGGTGCTCTATTGGTTGAACCACACACTCTTCAATGGTCCGGCGCCCCCAATTATTGACGTTGTCAGAGACGTAGAATCCACGATCTTTGGAAGTAAACTAAAAATTACTGCAAATGTAACTTGCGACGTCCCAATTTCGAAAGTTTTTCTGGCCACGCACTGGGAAATCATGGGCGCTACCTGGAAAAAAACTGAAATGACCCAGTCATCAGGAGTATGGACCCTCGAAAAACAACACCTTCCTTTTAATGCCGAAATTACATATTTTGTTATCGTTGAATTGGAAAACGGCGAGTATATCACCTTCTTCTCGTCCTATGTTTGGCGTGATGAAATCACCACCTGGCTTGAAATTCCCTTCTTCATCTTGATAGGGGTGGGACTTGCGATGCCCATTTATCTCCTAATGCGCCGCGATGTACGGAAGATGAAATCCAGAATTGAGGCGACGAACCAACGAAGATATCTATATCTCAATGGAATTCAATTAGCTGGTATGGGTACGACAGAAATATTCATTTTTGTAAGTCTCTTTCTTCCTCTTGTCGTTGCTCTCCCCGAATCCAATTCGTTTGGAATCTCTTTAGCAGTCGTCCTCAATGAATTCATTGACCTCTTCCCCTTCTTCGCGTACGTTGTATTCACGTGTCTAATAACGGGATTCATCCTTACGATGAGCAAGCCCGTCCTCGGGGGCCTTATCAACCTGATAGTACCAATAATGCTAGTCATGATCGGGCTGTCTATGCTTCCAATGCTGGGAGCTTATGAGGACAATACGTTAGTAAGTGGTCTTTCTGGACCATTGGTAAGCGTGGGCATTGGGCTCATCCTCTGGTTTGTTATGTGCGGCGTGCAGATCGGGTTTGGAATCTTCAAGCGCAAGTATCAAAAGCGGCTCTAATTAAATCCTCTGACGCTTTGTGGAAGCCAAGTAAAAATGTTTAATATATAATTTTACTAATTATAAAATGAAATTAAAACCTTAGGGGGCATAAAAAATTCCGATTGCACCCGGATGGGAATTAAGTGAGGATTTAACCGAAGAATACCAAACAATTAAATCTCATTTTGTAGAGGGTGAAGAACCCATAGTGACAGCTAAGATGAAAAGGAGAAAATGGCTATCGAAGGGACTTGTCGTTTTAACGAATAAGCATCTATGGTGGTTAGTTCATACATCAAAATTTGCAGCTGGCTTGACCATTGTAGGGGGAATCGCATCGCTTTTTTCAACGACTACAGCGCCTGCTAATCCTGTAGATAAAATTCACGGGTTTGATTGTATTGTACCGGGAACAAATCAATACATATTTTCTCTTCAAAATATCGAGCGCTTTATTCACAAAGGAAAGGGTAAATTCATCATATATTGGATAAAATTTGATAAGAAAAAAGGAATCCCTAAACTTGATAAAAAAGGGAATGTTAAGACAATGAAAGAAGCTTACGTTGTTGCTATCAATAAAGGTGAGAACAAGTTCAAGTATATAGAACGTAGAGTACAATTTGGATATTTTCTCCAAAAAGCTTTAGAAAACTTACCCAAAGAATAAATTCTATCATTATTTATAATTAGTATAACTCATTTCCTCTAACACGCTTTGATTCAATTATTAAAGACTTCACTTATAAGAGTTTTATTCCTAGTTAGGCTTTATGCGCTTCAAGCAATTCAATGAATGCATCGATTCGGGCTTTAATTTGCGCTTCTGAATAATCACGGATATCCATATGATCTGCTTCAAAGATAAGACTTGGAATTCCTAACTCGCGTTCGAGCACATCTTTAATATCAAGTTGCCCATGGGAGAGCGGTTTACAACTCCTATTAGAGAACAAGATAACACCATCAATTGAGTGACTTTTCACCAAGCGCAGCATCCAATCGATCTTTCGGTCAAGCGTCGGTAGGCCTGCCAACACGGCAACCGGTAATAATATTTTCTTTACTGCACTTTCAATTGGTTTATCGATATCTATCCGCCCAGTCCAAGCCCTTGTATATGTATCGGCTATAAGTGGGGCGCCTTTTTCTTCAAAGTACCGAAAAAGCTTGAGAGAGTGCCATACGGGGATATTATCCCAAAGGAGGCGAAATTGCTCATTATCGACGGCCCCAATACCTTGTTCAACGCGTTCTTTAACTTCATCACGGACCTCGGTAAGAAAATCAACAGCTTTCTGAAGTCCTGTCAAGGCCACCATCGGGAACATCACGCTGATATCTGACATGGTAAATGGAGCAGGAATAGCCTTCCGATAATTTTGTATTTCAGCAAAAAGTTCAGATGCCTTATCTGATAATTTTGCAACTTCCCTCAACTTATCTTCATCTAACCTCCTATCCGTGTGCTTCTCGATGAAAGAAATGATTCGCTTGAACATGAGAACTCCATAATCAATGACCGCATCCATGTTCATGATGAGGCCGCCTGGTCCGCCGAACACGCCTTGGTCCATCCAAATGACCGGCACTTGGAAGAAATCCTGAAATCCTTGCCATGTCTTAAAATTGGGCATGCAACCAACAAAGGCTATCAATAAATCGGGTTTTGGAAGGTCAAATAAGGTTTTTTTACCGAAGGAATCGTATAAGTATCCTAATTCCGCCCTTAAATATCCGCATATGTCTCGAGAATACCCTTTTGCTTCAGCCGCCTCGAAATATTGGGGTGCCAGCCCCATTGCAGCACAGAGAGGTCCAAAGTGCTCTGGGATTACGGGTTGCACGTCCATGGCATACAAAAGCTCCACGATTCCTCCCAGTGGAGGTATCCAAACAATTGGCTTTCCCTCTTTTTTTGCCTTGAGCATTCCTTGGTAGAATTCCATTATGAGTCCACGAGTTTCCCGGACGGTTTGTAACCGGTTCCCTCTCTTTTTTTCCGACATTCATTTACCCTCCACCATTTCTATAAAAGCTTCAACTCGGTTCTTTAACTGTTCCAGCATCGTGGAATCGTGCTCCAGAATGAGTTGGAGGTGTGGAATCCCTTGAGCTGAAAGCTGTTCCGCAAGATAAGGATAATCACCCAGGTGTGGGCCACAAGATTTCTGAAAAATAAAGATGATCCCCTCAGCCCGTGAGGTATTGTACATATTTAGGATATGATCCAAGCGTTTTTTCCGGTCCAGATCACGGCAAGGACACGCCACTCGATCGATGTAGCGGTCACCAATTGCCTTTAAGGGATCTGAACTATATTGAATTTGGTTCCAATAATAACGGCTCCCAATGCAAAGATCATCAGCCACGATTTGCACCCCACTTTGCTCAATTAATTGTAGTACTCCCAAATCTTCAAGTTCTCCCCCTGAAACTAAAACCCGAATTTTTGGACTAATATCTTGCCGTTCTGGCCAGCTTTTTAAAAATTTTTTAATTATTGGATTGATCTCGCTTTTAGAAGCTACCATTCCCGCACGGACGATTTCAAAAAATTCCGACCCTAATAATTTGGGAGGGTCCGTCTGTCTTAGAGCCCCTAACTCTCTCAAAAGATCACGATGCTCATTATAAATTTGAATGGCATCCTGTAATGCTGCGGTCGTTATGGGATGGATTGTAAGAAGTTCCAACCATTGAATGAATGTAGAGAGCGTCTTTTGGTAGAATTCTTTTGCGGCTGAATCATTCAAGTAGGGTTGGCCAAGAAAATACGAATATGGTGTTTTTACGTGTAAATTCCATTCGGCATAGAGATGGGTCATCCCATCACACGTGTGATTTTGTAAAAATCCATCTAGATAGGAATATTTACCCTTTAATGCCTGATCAAACACTGCTCGAATATATGGACATAGGAATGGGACGAGATATCCCTCCCCTTTCGTGATAGGATCGATTTCTGGGAATATCCGAATGGGAAGCATCTCTGCAGCATGAATTATTTCCTCGGGAACATAGGTGCATAAATATCCGAATATAAACCCATCGGTTTGGTCTTTCCATTCCTTAAAGTGTTGGTGTCGATTTGAAAATAATTGTCGAAAACGTTCCATCCCATTCACAATCTTTTTGAAAGATCTAATCAATCTTATGTTGGTGAGTTAAAACGATTGAAATTAATCTTCTCTATTTAATTGCTGTTGAAATATTAATAATTCTATTGATGGTAGCGATCATCTTCTATTCTGACCGGTCAAAAAACTATAGAATTCTTTCCATACTTTGTTTGATTCCAACTGCCCTTCTCGAGTTTCCTCATACACTTTTACCAGATCCTACCAATATAATAGATATTAGCGTGCACATTGCTGGTGGATTAACCATCTTTATAGCAATTACTAACGTAAAATACTTTCAAAAAGAAAAACGAGAGTTGATCGCCATGCTCGCCGTGATCGTGTTCATAGTTGCCCTTGAAGGTTTCCAAATATTACTAACACTTGTTGCTGACATTGGTGGACCCATCACTTTGGATGCACTTGAAGATATTTTAGTGACCATCGGTGGGGGGTTGATTGGTCTAATTTTGGCTCGAGTTTTTGTAAAAAAGTGGAAAGAAGAGTAGCGTTTTTTATTCTGCTTTTTATAAGATCTCCAGTGCGCTGGTGACCATTGGAGGAATGATGGATTTAAAAGCTTCCTCTACATTCTCACCTGTTTTTGCGGAAGTGAAAAACACCTTCTCAACCCCTGACGTATTAGCTATTTTCTCAACCTCCTCCTTGGTAATTGCAGGCTTTAAATCGGATTTATTTGCCAGTAGTATGATGGGAATTTCCTCACCTAGAACTTTACGCAACTTAGGCACGCATCCTGTCTGAATTCGCGTGAAGGTTTCTTTCCTAGTCAAATCGCCAACAACAAAAATGCCATCACTTTCATTCAACAACTCTTTTTTTGCCCCTGCATCCTCAAAACTGCCGCCAAAATCCCAAAATAATAGAACAATATCAAAATGTTTGTCTCTTGTCTGCAAATCGAATGGTTTAACCCAATAATCGACCCCGATTGTTGGCGTGTATTCATCATCATAAGTTGTTTCGATACAGTGTTGTAGCAATGCTGATTTCCCACTAGCTGAGTCCCCGACTAAGCACACCTTGAAATTCGCTACGATTTGCATCTTTTCTATTTGAATGATAAATTCCTTTCCGTATTTGGAATACACAGCAGAAACGGTCTCATCAAATTGGGTATCAGGTACGCGGTCTCCCGCGGATGTAGAAACGAGAATATTTTTTATCGAGAGATTGTTTTTCATGCAAAATTCAATAATCGGAGTGATAAAGTGCTCTTCCTTCTTCGCATTAATGATTTTACTCTTGTTTTTATGAGTGAAGTTTAAGGGAATGGTAGGATCTTCCCTGGGTACATATTTCTTTAGAATTAGTTCATGCAGCTTTTTGATATTTACCTCAACGTTGAATACATCGATCTCTAACCCCAATCGCGGCCTTAAAAGTGGGGGGATATAATCTATGGATGAGAAAACTGGGATAATAGGTTTGGATAGTGAATCCGCTGCATGCCACTCTTTCTCGCAAGGTTTAGATTTCATTGCGTAAGGAGAACAGAAATAGACAAATACATCACACTTACCAACGTTCTTATCCATGTAGCTCCAAATATCATCATGGAGATCTTCTTGCCAATATAAAACATCAACGATTTCTGGAAATTTGGTCAATCCTTCGGCAATTTCAGCGATTTTAAATGTATTAGCGTCAGCAGTTGCATAGCTAATAAATACTAATATACCTTTACTTGGCTTTTTCTTCTCATTTTTTCCTTTTGCTTCTTTCTTTTTCTTTTCTTTCGCCATGGTTGGTATTCTCCTCTTTCAGTAATTTAAGTCTCGTTATCTTTATATCCTTACACTTTCGATTTAGTCGATGAGATATTAAGTATTTTGTAAGTTCAATTTAAAAATCATTATTGAATCATAGACGATGTTCAAAGTTCCTTTCAGAATACTTTCACCCATCTCTCCTGCTTATATAGGAGCATGCAGTATAATTTTATAGGAAGTCAGCGAGCTATCTGTGACAATGAAAATAAACAAAGGGATTAAAATTCGCATTTATCCGAATAAACAGCAGCAAATAATCTTAAATAAGACGTTTGGCTGCTGTAGATTTCTTTATAATGAGATGCTTGAAGAGCGTAAAACTGTCTATGATAATCTTAAAGATAGAAAAGAAAAATTATACTCCTATAAGTATAAGACTGAAAGACAATACAAACAAGAATATCCTTTTCTGAAGGAGGTCGATTCCAAAGCGCTTCAAATCGAAACCCGTAATCTCATTCGGGCGTTTCAAAATTTCTTCAGAGGCTTACGAAACGGTCAAAAAATAGGATATCCAAAATTTAAATCAAAAAAGAATAAACAAACTTACACCACATACAACATCGATAATAATATCAGAATCGATATTGAAACGAATAGAATTAGAATCCCAAAGGTTGGGTGGGTAAAATATCGAGATAATCGGGAATCTACGCATTCGATAAAGTATATGACCGTCAGTAAAGTTAGAACTAATAAATATTACGTATCAATGTTAACTGAATTAGAAATTAATGTAATTCCGAAAAAGGAGATACAAATAGATAAAATCGAAGCGTTTGATATGTCAGCGCCACATTTTTTGGTCAGTGAGAGAAAAATAAATTACAATCCACGATTCTATAGACTAGGAGAACGAAGATTAAAACGATTACACAGGCAATTAGCCCGAAAACAAAAGGGGTCAAAAAATAGAGAAAAAGCTAGGTTGCGTTTGGCGAAATTTTATGAAAGAATGCAAAACAGAAAAAATGACTGGACTCACAAAGTAACCCATCAATTAAGTCAGGAATATGATGCCCTCATACTAGAAGATCTGAATATTAAAGGCATGTTACAATTTAATTCAGGCCTATCGAAATCTGTTAGCTTGGATTTCTCCTGGTATCAATTCGTTTCGTATTTAAGATATAAAATGAAATGGCGAGGAAAACACCTCATATTAATTGATCGATTCTTTCCCTCTAGCAAGTTGTGCTCGGTTTGCGGTCAGAGAAACAATGACCTAAAATTAAGTGACAGAACTTGGATTTGTGAATGTGGAGCAATGCACGACCGAGATATTAATGCCTCTTCTAATCTGAAAAAAAGAGGTTTAGATATTCTTCAAGATCGCGAAATTCAAATCATCCTAAATGGATATGATACTACCGCAGGAACTGCGGGAAGTCACGCCTCTGGAGATCGCATAAGCCTTCATTCGAAGGAAACGGTCTGAGAATGAGGAATCCATTTGCCTTTAGGCAGTGGTAGTTCAGTAAGTAAGAACATGGGAATTTTAACGTGTTTATCAACCATAGAGCGGAAAACTCAATTACTAAGATCATTTCGTTAAAAAAATTTTGTAAAACGCCCCATATTTTTGCTTATTAAGTTTTGTTTACTTATTGATAAATCCAAGGGGTCCTCATCAGTGATGTTCGTTAAATATCCTTTAAATCCCTCATCCTGCGGCACCTCTAGATTTTCCAAGGTCAAGCGCGACCCTTCAGGATATTGCCTAACAAGATCACCGGATTCGTTGAGCATTTTATCTTTGTCTTCTGGGATATCACATGCCATGCTCATCCGTGGATTTGGAATGCCTTGTTTCCATTGTTCTAACAACATGATAGATAAGGCTTCCGGAAATTTCTCCTTAATCCAATCAATAGCTACATCCTCTACTTGATGTAAAACTAAACGCCGTCCTGAGGCAAGGCCCACTAACTTAGATGTCCACTCTCTCCGCAGCAAAAAAGCCAAGGTGCCAATTAAAGGCGGGCTCGGATATAAATTGAATAGTTGATCTGCCATCCCATAAATTCGCTTAGTATTAAGACCCATCCAAATTAAATTAAACATCTCATAGTTCGAGAGCTCCGCGAATAAGTTGAACATGCAGGCCGTATTAACAGAGGAAAGGGAATACATCGAAGCTTGCCACCACGGAGTTCGTTCATTGCGAATGTCCATCAACGTGTCTCTAATCATTTTAGAAGCCTTTATGAGGTTCTTGGTTTTTGACGGGATTTCGCGTAATTTATAACCATACTTAATGTGTCGGCGTTCGAGCAGTTCGTCCTCTGAATCTACTTGCCACCAATCAACAGGAATCCCATTTTCAGCATGAAGATTCGTGACGTGAAAGATTTCATTATTCTCATCATTCAAAATAAGAAAAGAGATGTCGGTGCTGTCTCCAAATAATAATTTTAACAACCCCATCTGCAGATCTGCTCGAACACTCATTACGTGAGGAATGGTATAAAGAATTATTTTTTCTGCTTGTTCAGGCGGTATTTTACCTTCCATTATCTCCTTTGAAGTGAATATCATGTTGCTGAAACGGTAATTTGTCGCCTCTGGGAGAATTTTTTTGTATTCCGGGTAAATATTATCGAAGTACTCCAAGCCTAACTCGCGAAAGCACCGGAAGATATGCGGACACAAAAGTAAATATTCTTTACTCTTGTAGCTGTCGGGTATCTCTTCATAATCATGCATTACTGGGCACTCCTGTACATTATGTAATGTTTAACAATAATTTAAATAGTGTATTCTTTTAATACAGTAATAAGATATTTAAAATGGAGGGTATTGAAAACGAAGTTTTACCATAAATGGGATTTAGTTGCAATGATTTTAGCAATTATAATATTAATAATTAATTTCATTTTCATCATGCAAGGTGTAATACCAGTAGCGGGCCCTCCTGTAGAAGATTGGGGCCTCTTTCTAGGATTTTTAGGCTTGGCGCTGATTCCCTTTGTCTTTATTTTAGTTGATTTTGCCAAGATTGAAGGCAAATATCCAAATACGGTGTGCTTTTGGGCGACTACTATAATTGTATTTGCTTGCCTCATTATCTCTGTCGGTGATATAGTCTTTCATATCCCATAGGAATATGACGTTGTTCAATCCGTAATAATGGAATGAGAGTTTTTAACTCGATATTTTTCAATCACGTCCCAATTAATATCGACACCCAACCCCGGTTTTTTCGGAATCTCAACATATCCACGTTTATTTAATGTAATTGGCTCCGTTAGGATTGCATCACGCACGTCTGGGGTCCAACACGGGGGCGCGTACGGATATTCCAGCCAGGGGCAATTTGGGGTCGCTCCGATCACTTGCAAGCTTGCAGCAATTGCCAGCCCGGTATTCCAGCAATGCGGAATGAAGTTTTTACAGAATGCCTCACACATTGCCGCAATTTTACGACACTCCAGGATTCCCCCGGAGAATGCCAAATCCGCTTGAATAATGTCATAGACGTCATTCACGAGCACATCCCGGTAGAAGAATATGCTATTCCCGAGCTCCCCGCCAGCCACGGGCGTTTCGATGTTTTGTCTTAACTTTTTAATCCCATCAATATTTTTTTCGTACAATGGTTCCTCGAACCAGGTCGCTTCTATTCGATCTAGGACCTTTCCCAGTTTAGTTGCGGTTTTTACACTCCAAATGGGCGGCAAATGCCCCCAAGCTTGGTTACCATCCACCATAATTGCTATCTTATCTCCAACGGCATCATGGACTGCTTTCACGACCTCAATATCCTTCTCAATAGTGGGTCGTCGCGCCCGAAGCTTAATCCCTTTAAAACCCATTTCAGCTGCTTCTTGAGCATCTTTGACCATTTTATCAGGCTTCTTCAACTCAGCCGTCGAGCAATACGCCTTAATCTTGTCTCGAAAGCCTCCCAGCAACTTATAGACGGGTTGCTTGCAGACCTTGCCGATCAGATCCCAAAGAGCCATCTCTATACTCCAGGGGCGGGGTCCTATCTCTGATGCAATTCTCAGGACCCTCATTACCTTTTCCACGCCGAATGGTTCCCCAATCATGCCTGCCAAAAATTTGGTGGGAACCATTTTTAGGAATTCGATACTTTGACCAACAATCGTCCCCACTCCGTACCCCTCCACTCCCTCATCTGTCGTAATTTTGATAAGGGCATGTCTCGCAGTGGTTTGCTTGAACCCAGCCGTAATCGAGGTTGATAAACCGGGTTTTGGTATGGGAACCTCCACGATAATCTGTTCAATATTGGTTAAAATCATGATTAGGTCTTTGATTAAAATGCTTATTTAAATTATCCATGTTTTTAATTGAGGATATTTAGTTCTAATTCAATCTCTTGAAAATCAGTTTTAAGGTCAAATAATAATTTATTAATATAATATTATCTTACCTTGGTGGAATCTAGTTGCATCAGTACAGTGAAATCCCAGATGAATTCCCACTCAAACGGTATTTCCCCTTGAATAGAACGCTGTGGAAGATGTTTCGAAGCCATGGATGGGACCATATTGCAAGGGGCTTTGAGAAGGGAAATGAATTTTTTGGGTATGAAGTGTTCAAATATCGGTTGAATGACGCAATTCAGACAGCCAATGAAGTCCTTCAAGGTAAAATTCAAAATCCTGAGAAAATTATCGCCTTCACGCTCTTCCCGCCTGGCGGCTACATCCGCGCTGATCTCCAACAAGGAACAATGAAGTTGCTGTATGGAGAATCGGTGGATGTCTCTTATGTGGGTATTCGAGATGATAAACTCGAAACATCTTACATCTTAAATGGTCACCTGGAGGACGGCATCCCAGTCGATTGGTGGATGATT
>JABXJT010000075.1 GCA_013375455.1 Candidatus Helarchaeota archaeon
GTTTGCTGCAAAACGACTCTATAAAATGCCGGATATTGGATTCGCCTATTTGCCCATGCCTCAAATGATCCACATGGTCTCTTACATGGAACGGCAATTTTTCATATTAAGACTTAATGGTTTGAACATGGAGCACAAATTCTTTACTTCCCGCATTGAGGCTTTCGCTCAAGGGTTCCTCAAAAATGAGCTCCCTGAAGATTGGGCGTCGCTGGTTCAACAACCATGGGAGGAAGAAGGGATTCCGTGGCCCATCCAAACAATCAACTGTAAACTGCCCAATTTCCGCAATGATAAGTTATTTAGGGGGTCAGAATTTGAATGGATCTACCCCCCAGGGAAATTCATCACGCTTGAGGATATTGACATAGCGCTTGAAGAAGCTCTTGATGGCATTTTCTATGATATTGACCAATTTACTGAGGTTGGAAGTGTAAATGTCAAAGATCGCATAATTTCAACCGGAGTCGGCAGGGAGACCATCTTTCGCCAATAAAAGATACTATTCAAAACAATTCTAACAGAAAAAAAAAAGGAAAGAATATGAAAGAAGTCTGGGAAAGAATATGAAAGCGTCTGGATCTATATCCCGAGTAAAATCGCGAAAGACCCAACTTTCCCATTTAATCATAGTGATAAAGTTTATGTAGAAATAAAGGAAGGGAAATTAATCTTGAGTAAACGTGAAAATATATTTGAGTTATTAGAATCGTTTGGATTGAGGAATGCCACTCTTCCATATGTATTGGAAAAGAAAGCAGAAGAAAACCAGGATAAAATATTTACCATTTTTAAAGATCAAGAAATTTCTTATAAAGAAACCAATGAACGTGCGAATAGAATCGCGCATGGCCTCTTAAAATTGAATTTAGGACGCAAACCAAAAATTGCCATAATGTTTCCAAACATTCCTGAATTCCTCGATTGCTGGTTTGGAATTGCCAAAATTGGGGGCGTAATCGTTCCCATTAATATCCATCTGAAAGGTGATATGCTACAGTACCTTTTGGATGATAGCGATTCGGAAAATCTTATTATAGATTATTCCTATCTCAAAGCCTTCGAAGCGATTAAAGAGAGAGTTCCTAAGATTAAAACTGTCATAGTCTTGAATGCACCGAAATCAGTCAATTTAGATTATGTTCTTTATGATGAAATCAATGATCCAACCACAGAGAATCCATCTATCAAAGTAAGAGATTTTCAACCCATGGAAATCATGTATACGTCTGGAACTACTGGCCGTCCGAAAGGTGTTTTATATAGGCAATATTTTACTCTGGCTGGATTATTAGTTGGGAGTGAATTAATTGAGGGTGGGCTGAAAGAACTGGCAGGTGACCTGATTCTCTACTGTCCTTTACCTCTTTTTCACAGTTTTGCCCAATTCCTGGCCATTATGCCCACCATGTTTTTGGGCGGGCGAGTGGTAATAGCGGATAAATTTCATGCTTCAACTTTCTGGGATGAAGTGAAACGATACAAAGCAACGATTATTTGCTATATAGGCGGAATTTTGCAGATTTTATTGAAACAACCAGTTAGGGATAGTGAACGGGCACATAATGCACGCATTGCCTTCGGCGGCGGTTGTCCGCGGAATATTTGGGAAGTATTCGAGGAACGATTTAATGTCAAAATTTACGAGGGTTGGTCGTTATCAGAAGGGGTAGGCTTTACTATAAATAAAGAAGGGACGGATGGTGGGAAAATAGGGTCAATTGGGAAATCACTTGAAGGATTCAATTTAAAAATCGTTGATGAAGACGGAAAAGAACTACCTCCTGCAGAAGATCCTCATAATCCAAAGCCAGAGAACATTGGTGAGATTCTTGCAAAGAGTTCACTGCCGATCGGCCTCGAATATTATAAAAAGACGGATATCGTGAAGAAGAAAACGGAAGCAGATGGATATGTTCATACCGGGGATTTGGGCTATAAAGATAAAGAGGGTTACGTTTACTTTTCTAGCCGAAAAAAGGATATGATTCGCCGGAGAGGTGAAAACATATCCGCAAAAGAGGTAGAGCGAGTTTCGAATCAGCATCCGTCCATTTTGCAATCAGCCGCATTTGCGGTCCCCTCTGATATCACAGGTGATGAGGAAGTGAAGTTAGTGGTGGTTATGAAGGAAGGTGAGGAGCTAACCCCAGTTGAACTCTTAAACTTTATGAAGGAGCGAACCGCCTATTTTATGCTCCCTCGCTATGTTGAATTCAAAACTGAAGAGGAATTCGCTAATTATAAAACCGCAACTGAACGCATTCAGAAGTATAAATTCAAAGATGAATTTTATCATGAAGTAATTAAGAAAAAAACGTGGGATGGGAAAAAAGAAGGATATAAATTCAAATGAGAGGTCATAATCGAGATGATTAAAACTCAATTGACCGAAATGATTGGAATTGATCACCCAATAATCCAAGGAGGTATGGGTCCCTTCGACACCACTCGCCTAGCAGTTGCAGTGTCAGAAGCGGGCGCGTTGGGGGTCATTTCCACCACGGGAATCCTTACTGGTCTGGGGAAAATGGAAGATTATGGAGTAAAGAAACGTGGGTCTAATAAGGATATGATAAAAGAGGCAATTAAATTTGTGAATGCCCGGACCGATAAACCGTTTGGTGTAAACCTTCCCGTTCCAACCGTGGCTGTAGTGATGGGCGTCCTCACTCCCATCTTTAAAGGTATTTTTGAACTTCGTGAGGAAGACCCAGAAATTCGAGAGAAGCTCCGAGTTATTATAACCTCTGCCGGTGACCCCAAACCCCACGTGAAGCGGATTCAAAAACGTGCCCCTGATGTTACACACATTCATGTTGTCCCAGCAATTTCTTATGCGAAGCATACCGAAGAATGTGGGGTTGATGTCATAGTCGCATCTGGGCACGAGGGTGGTGGTCACATCAACCCCCGCGCTGTTCATTCAATAGTGCTTCTTCCAGCAGTTTTAGAAAATGTAAAAACGCCCGTGGTCGCTGCGGGTGGGTTTGGAGATGGGCTAGGACTGGCGATTGCCTTGAAGTTCGGGGCTATTGGCATTCAAATGGGGACACGATTCATTGCCACAAAAGAATCCGATTTTGTTCAGGGCGCAAAAGACGTGATCGTCAAGGCAGGAGACCAGGATACAGTTGTAACGCAAGGTCTAATCGGTCATATGCGGTACTGGCGGAATTATGTGAGCCTTGAACTGCAAGAAAAGGTAAATAGTAAATTATCAGAAGATGAAATAATGCGGTTCGAGGGGACTCATTTTCTCCGAATGAAAGATGGGGATGTGGAAAATGGATTACTTCCCATGGGTGAAATTGCTGGGCGAATTGATGATATTCCTACTTGTAAAGAACTTATTGATAGGATAATTAAAGATGCAGAAAAAATTCTCGATTGAAAATATATGAAGGTGAAAATAAATGAAAGGAAAAGTCGTTTTCATAACGGGTGCGGGCTCTGGAATCGGGAAGCAGACGGCTTTAGATTCCGTAGAGCAGGGCGCAATTCCCGTAATAGTTGATATAGATGGAGAGAAAGTAAATAAAGTAGTAGACGAAATTAAAAGTAAAGGTGGAGATGCATATCCGTTAAATCTGGATATTACGGATTTTGAAGCAGTTAAAGCAGCAGTCAAGGAACTTATTGAGAAATATGGAAAAATAGATGTTCTAGTAAATAATGCAGGGGTGCAATCGAATCCAGGCGACTTCATTCGATCCCGAAAGAAGAATTGGGACCATGAAATTGCAGTCAATATTTATGGTGTCTTGAATTGTACTCACGCGATTGCAAAACAAATGAAGAAACAGAAAAGTGGACGCATTATTTCCATCGGTTCAGATGCCGGTAAAGTAGGGGAACCTTTGATCGCTGTTTATTCCGGGACTAAAGGCTTTATTTTTGCTTTTACTAAAGGATTAGCCAAAGAACTTGGGAAATTTGGGATAACCGTAAATGCTATTGCCCCAGGAACTACGAGAACTCCCTTGACGGAACCGCTGTTCCAAGCAGCACCAGAAATTATCGAGAAAATGGTCAAGCGTTACCCTATGCGCCGCTTAGGAGAACCCAAGGACATCAGTAATGCAATTCTGTTCCTTGCTAAGGACGAATCGAGTTGGATTACCGGACAGATCCTAAGTGTTAGCGGCGGATATTCAATGATTTGAGGGATTTATATGAAATTAAAAGATATGGAATTTAAGACAATTTTAGTAGATCGAAATGAAGAAGACAAAATTACGACAATCACCTTGAACCGAGCCAGAAAGAAAAACACATTAACTGTTCGCCTACTTAAAGAGATTGCCGAGGCCCTTAGTCTTTTAAAAAATGATCGTAAAACTCGAGTGGTTGTTTTTCAGGGAGCAAAATTGAAAGATCCCCCTGAGGGCAAGTTACCTGCGTTTTCTGCTGGCGCTGATCTCACCTCTGGCTTGAAAGGTATCGATATTACAAGTCCTCAAGAAATGACATCCGCTTTTTTAGAAATCCATAAGTGTTTCGATGAAATTGAAGACTTTCCGAAAGTTACAATTGCTGCTATAGATGGATATGCCGCCGGCGGTGGATGTGAGTTTATCTGTTGCGTAGATCTTCGCATAGCCACGAAAAGATCCATATTTGCATCGCCCGAACTGAAATTAGGCGCCATCCCTGCAGGTGGTGGCACTCAAAGATTAATGCGTTTAATAGGTATGTCGCGTGCCAAACAAATGATTTTTATCGGTGAATACATCTCTGCAGAAAAAGCCTATGAATTTGGCTTGGTGAATTATCTCGTTGATCTCTCAGAATTCTATCAGAAAACGCAAGAATTAGCTTTAACAATTGCGAAAGGTCCCACGATCCATCAGAAATTAACAAAGGCTGCAATGAATCTTGGAATTCAGGCCCCCTTAAAAGTCGGCTTAGCACTTGAAAGGGATGCCTTAGGTTTAATTGTACAAACAAAAGATGCCCTGGAAGGGCTCACAGCCTTCATGGAACGGCGAGAACCAAAATTTAAAGGAAAATAATCTGAAAGGATAAGAGTTATGCCATTTACCTATGGAGATATACCGGATTCAGAGGTTAAATCCTATATTCCCATAATGACTAATATCTGGAAAATATTTAAAGAGCTGGGTTGGAAGTATCTCTTCGATACCTTCAAAGAAATTTCTCTAAATGTCTATAAATTAGCGTTTGAAAGGCTTAAGAGCACGGTAGATACCGCGAAACTGATCATGGCGGAGAAGATGGATGGGACGAAGGTCGTGAATTACTCCCTTTCCCCACCTTTCTATACAATCCGAAATGACATGCAATCAGGTTCAATGAAATTGGTCTATGGAGAAAGCGTGGATAGTACTTTTATTGTGTGCAACAACTTTACCGAGAAACCAGAAATCGGATTACTCATGAACTGCCATCTCGAGGATGGCTGGCCCGTAGATTGGTGGACTGTAGCAGGAGATGATGAGTTACTTGACCGACGCCATCTCAAATTAGGCATAAAATTGCGTGATTTGCCTGCAAAAGGTAACATGAGTTTTGTTGGCTGGAAGGCACGCCAAATCCTTCAAGACATACGAAATGAACGATCCCCCCATTGGGCTGACTCCCCCTATTTCACGGGGCCAAATCGAATGGCTGGCGCGTTAAATTGCTTATTAGAAACTTCCAACTACGAGTTATTTTTTCATTTATACAACGCCTATAACTCAAAACGCCTTTACGGAATGAAGGATCTCATCTTCGACTACACGCCCTTTCCGTCACTTTTGAAGACCGCCACATTTATGGACCAGCCTAATTTTGTGCTCCGCACTGTTGGTTTGACAACTGGTCTTTTTTGGTCGGTTCAAGGGTTCCACGAGAGTAACATTAACTATTTTACAGAGAATTTTGCTGAACTTTGGGAAGTCGCGATGAAGAGAAGGTGGGAGAAAGACGGAATTCCAATTCCACAGACGACCTTAGATTGGCGATATCCCTATATGAAGGAGAAACAAGATTTTGTCAAAAAATTAACCCGCGTTTCAAAGAAAGATGCATATCTCACTATTGATCAATTAGGAATCGATCTTGAAGATGCCTATAAGGGCGTTTTTCTCGATTACACATATGAGGACCCGCCTGAGACACTCTCTCATGATCGTATTATCTCTTTCGGAATGGGAAAAGAGGCAAAAATTCTTAAAACTGAGATTGAAACCGTAAATAGAGATTTTCTTAGCCTACCTTGATGAAGTTATTTATGAAAGGCAGTTTTGCCTAAAATAGTTACACACACAAATAGAGGATACATCTCATGGCAATGGAATTTGAAAAAATTAACTGGGAAAAAGTCAAGTCTGCTCCCTCCAAAGGATATAAAATCCAAGGTCATGAACTCTTAGCCTTGAACGATAAAATAAAAGAATTCAATACTCTTTATGATGAAACATTAGCAAAGATAGATGCGCTAGAGGCAAAAATAGCAGCGTTAGAATCCGAAAATAAAGACAAAAGTAATCAAGTTGCCGTCTCCCAAGTTAAAATCACAAAATTAAATGAATTAGTATCATCCATGGAAAATGTAGTTTCAACGAAGGATGAATCTATGGGCGCTACAATGAGGATTCATGCTTCTTTCATGAAAGAGATTGAAAAATTGAGTGAAGAGATCGCAATTAAGGATAGAGAAATTGCGGAATTCCAAGATAAAGTTACTGATTTACAAGTTAAATCAAAAAATAAGACTTCTGAATTAGAGACTCAAATTTCAGACGGTGAAACTGAGCTTAATAAAGTTAAAAATCAAATTGGCGAGTTCCAAGAGGAAATTAAAATAAAAGAAGACGATCTTGCTAAAAAAGATGAAACAATTAAAAGTTTAAATATTAAGATTCTTGCATTAAACGCTAAAATGCAGGAATTAAAAGACCAAATCCCTAAAAAACCCGTGTTTGAGAAAGCAGAAAAAGTAGTTAAAGGAACTCCATGCCCTAATTGTGGTTCTATGACCTATGAGGAATACAAAATCGTAGAAGGAAAAAAACAGCTGATTAGAAAATATTGTCCCAATCCTAACTGTGGTTGGTACATGCGGAGGCCACGAGAGTAGTTGCCAAAGTCAAAAATGAAAATATAAAATTACCTAATGCGCGTATCGACCGGGTTGAGCAAGGTGAAGAACCCGAAAATTTTTCATTGGAGATGGAGAAATGAGTTTGTTCATGAAAACCGAACAAGGAAAACAATTAAGAGTGACAAAATGTCAAAAGTGCGGAAGGATTTATTTTCCAGTCCGGCACAATTGCCCGGATTGTTTAGAAAGCGTAGTGGAAGAGATCCCCTTAAGCAAGCGGGGTAAACTCTTTACCTACTCCATTACGTACATGAAACCGCTCGTGAAAGGCGTTGTAAGTCCTCCATACGCAAATGGAATCATCGAATTTCCAGAGGGGCTCAAGATGTTCGCAATTCTTAGAGACGTCGAACCCACGGATGATGAATCGATGCGGAAAAGAATTGGCACGGAATTTGAAATCGTGAGCGAGGCGAACACCTGCACAAAATGTAAAAACCGGTATTTCCCAGCAGTAACTGAGTGTCCAAAATGCGGTTCTGAAGGAGAATTAATAGAAATTAAAAATAATTATTTTGTCTTTAAACCCGTAAAAAACTAAGGTGATGTTGTTATGAGAGAAGTAGCAATTATTGGGGCTGGAATGACTCAATTTGGAAGACATACTAAACGATCTTTTGCTAATTTAGGAGCAGAAGCATGTAAAAATGCGCTTGATTCTGCAAATGTTTCAATTAAAGAAATTGAAGGAGCTTACTATGGAAGTACTGGCGGTGTCGGAGCGATGCATCAAACCCTAAGAGATATCGGTATTCTTGGAATCCCGATTTCACGAGTTGAAAATGGGTGTGCCACTGGAAGTACATGCCTTCGAGAAGCCTACATCTCGGTTGCGGCGGGTGTTTTTGACCTTGTGATCGCAATGGGAATTGAAAAGATGTATGGAGCAAGTATGGGTGAAGTCACAGGTGCTCAAACTGCAATATTACTTGATATGAAATCTACCAATTTGGATGCGAAACTAATGAGCTTTGGTGTAGTTTCCCTCCCTGGAATTTTTGCGCTAATGGGAAATCGACACTGCTACGAATATGGGACTACTTATGAACAGATTGCCCAAGTTGCGGTGAAAAATCATAACAATGGCGCCAAAAATCCATACGCACAATTTCAACAAGAACGCACTCTTGAAGAAATAATGGATCCCAACACCCCAAAAAATAAAATGATATCTACTCCTATAACAAAATTACAATGCTGTCCAATCACCGATGGTGCAGCAGCAATTGTTTTAACTAATTCGGAAAATGCAAAAAAATATACGGATACGCCCATTTATATTGCAGCCTCGTACCAGGTTTCCTCTGCACATGAGTATCCGACTGATGATTGGCTCTCCTTCGAACAGACACGGCGCTGTGCTAAAGGAGCGTATAAAATGGCAGGGATCGAGCCAAAGGATATCAATGTAGCCTGCGTGCATGACTGTTTCACCCCTGCAGAAATCCTCCATTATGAGGATCTTGGGTTCTGTAAGAAAGGCGAAGGTGGTAAAATGATTGATGAAGGGGAAACTGAATTGAACGCGCGGATTTCCGCAAATCCCGGGGGTGGCTTGCTTGCACGAGGGCATCCACTAGGCGCAACCGGGGTCGCAATGACCACTGAGATCTTCTGGCAGTTTCAAGGCGAAGCTGGGAAACGGCAGGTTGATAAGGTCGAATATGCCCTCCAGCAAAATATGGGGTGGCCCGCCGCTGGGCTCTCGCAACTCATTCATATATTCAAGAGATAAAAATCTCCTCTTTTTTGTTCTGTTGTTGGCTTTTTAGAAATTACCTAGGGTGCATTGTATGAAACTCGAAGAAAAATTAGAATTAATGAAAATCATGTTCAATCCAAAAACTGTAGCAATAATTGGGGCATCCGAGAACTTAATAAAAGTTGGAGGAATGGTCGCGACAAATATTCACATAGGAGGATTCAAGAATAAAATCTATGCGATAAATCCTAATCCAAAATATAAAAATAAACGTATGTATGGCATGGAAGTTTATCCGAGTTTGGATAAATGTCCTGAACAAATAGATCTTGTTGGGATCGTCGTTCCTCCAACTGCAGTTCTAGATTCCATCAGGCAAGCCATTGAGTGTGATATTCGAACGGCTGTTATTATCACCGCAGGCTTCGGGGAAGTGCAATCAACGAATCGGCAGGATGAGAATAAAACACTAATCAAAACAGCAGAAAAAGCCGGGTTAATTTTTGTGGGTCCCAATTCATTGGGAATCTATAGTTCTGAGAATGAAGCATCTCCACTGCATTTGGGGATGGGATTTATGACGCCAAGACCTGGAACGGTTGCTATAATTTCTCAAAGTGGCACAATGGGTGCCTTATTATCTAATATGATGATGAGTATAAGATATTTCGTGTCTAGCGGAAACGAGGCTTGTCTTCTTTTAGAAGATTATCTTGAATATTTTGCAAGGGATCAGAAAACTGATGTTATCGCTTTGTTTATTGAAGGATTGCGCGCAGCTTCAAGGTTCAAGCAAATTTGTTCGGAATTGACAGTAAAAAAACCCCTCGTAGTTCTTAAAGGGGGGCGAACTAAGAGCGGGTCACGAGCCACTTTTAGCCATACTGCATCTATGGCAGGCTCAAAAGACATTTACAATTCGTTTTTCAAACAGGCAGGCATTATCCAAGCGGATAATCTCAATCAATTCATGTATCTTGTTAAGGCTGCTTCGTTTTTACTGCCACTTCCTCAACATGAGCCATTACGGATTGGAATTATGAGTGGAGGGGGTGGCTATGGCATAATTTTGGCTGATCTTTGCGAAGAACAGGGACTCGAAGTTGTCAATTTACGCACGCATCCAGATGGTCCAGAATTGATTGAGAAACTTTCAGTACATCTTCCATTCTATTGGAGTAGGAACAATCCAATTGATTTGGTTGCTTCGAGGGACTTTGATATTATTCCTAAATTAGTCGGAATCATAATGCAATATGATATTTTTGACGTAATTTTCATCCAAACCCATGCTTTTTTTAGACAAATGCTTAATTCATTTCAACCAATAAATGAATTTGGAAAAAAGATGAAAGCTCTCATGATAGGAGTCATGAAAGGAATTGGTAAGCAGGTTTCAAAAACAGAAATTAATTTATGTACAAGATACCCAGATAAAAAAATAGTCTACATGTCACCTGTTACAACTTTTATTGACCCATTATTTACGAAATATGAAAAACATAAAATCCTAATCTTCCCAGGAAACCCCGAAATTTCAGCAGCTGTTTTGAGGAAACTTCATGATTACCAGAAGTATGTGAATCGGAGGAAATGAAAAATGCCAATGGCTTTGGATCATCTGCGAGTTTTAGATCTCACTACGTTATTACCAGGACCTTTAGCAACTTCGATCCTTGCAGATTTTGGTGCTGAAGTGATAAAAATTGAATCTCCTTTGCGTCCCGATCTCATGCGGCGCCTGCCACCACTCGTCGGAGATGCAAAAGCAAGAGATAGGTTAAGTGCTGTTTTTTATTCAATAAATCGAAATAAAAAGAGCTTGACCCTGAATTTGAAATCCGATGAAGGAAAAGAAATATTTATGAAGCTCGTGAGGAGTGCCGACGTCTTGGTAGAGCAGTTTCGTCCTGGAGTCATGGCGCGCCTTGGTCTTCCCTACGAAGCGCTTAAGGACATTAATCCCAGCCTTATTTATTGTGCAATTACCGGCTATGGACAGGATGGGCCCTATAGTCAAATGGTTGGGCATGATATCAACTATATCGGAGTATCGGGAATGGCATCCCTCACGGGAACTGATGAACCGGTTCTTCAAGGCGCGCAAGTCGCCGATATCGGCGCGGGGAGTATGAATGCCGTAACTGCAATACTATTAGCTTTAATCGCCAGGGAGAAGACCTTCAAGGGGCAATATATTGACATCTCGATGATGGATGGAACCATTCCCTGGCTCCAAATCCCGCTCCTTTCATATTTAACCAGTGGAGAAAAGCAGCACCGCGGTGAAACGCATGTCAGCGGTGGGGTCGCCTCCTACAATCTTTACAAATGCAAGGATGGCAAGTATATTACAATAGGTGCCTTAGAACCAAAATTCTATACAAATCTCTGTAAAGCGCTAAATCGACGCGATTTAAAGAGGTATTATATGAATTTGAAAAAGCAAGAACACGTCAAGCAAGAATTTCAACAAGTATTTTTGACCAAGGATCGAGATGAATGGTGGGAGGAGCTTCGAGCACAAGAAGTTTGTGTTGCTCCAATGAATGAAATTTGGGAGGTGGAAGACGATCCTCAGGTGAAATTCCGAAAAATGATCATTGAGACGGAAACGGATGAAGGACTCATAAAACAATTAGGCATCCCGATCCGATTAAGTGAAACTCCTGGCACCCTTCGGACAGTTGCCCCAAAGCTCGGTGAGCACTCGGAAGAGATTCTACAAAACTTGGGGTATTCATCAGATACTATCGAAACTTACCGGAAAGAAAAAATAATTTAATCGCTAGAACTTCTTTCAGTAAAATAAAAAGAGAAAGTAATTATTTTTCTGTATTCATTTTAAATGGACTTGCTTTCAATGCAAGCGTAAACAAATATGGATTTTCATCTTTCATTCTTTTCATGTAGTCCAACCATTCTATGACCAATGAAACATATGTTTCTTTAAAGTCCTCATTGAGATGATCATACTCTTCTTTCGTTAATTGCTCTAAATCTATTTCAGGGATCTTATCAAATTCATCAATTAAATGAAAAACTGCCCATAAGAGTTCTGAAAATGATTCTAGCTCCAATAACATAGGATTTTCTAATAAAATTAACAGAAACGTTCGTTTACTTAACAAAAAATATTTTAATTCACGTAAATCACTGTTTTGACATTCCATTTGATATTCAAGCTTATGTATTTGGTTTCCCATGTTGGATATTTCCTTTGCGGACCAAGTCACACCTTCCATGATGGTTTGAGTGATTTTCTCCGTATCTGGTTCGAATTGGTTAAGAAATCCTATTAATTTTTTACCTATCTCGCTATAGAAAGTCCCAACAATCATGTTAAATTTCCGTAATAGATCTTTTTTCTCTCTTCGAGTCATTATTTCATGAAGTCCTAAGGTGACCACTAAAATATAGAGGGGCAGAAAGGCTAGATCCTCTATCATGTAGATGAAAATATGTTCAGGGTCACGAAATATAAAGTAATGTATAACATATATCAAAATAGATAACCCAATTAGTCCCAAAATGTAATACAACTTCCAAGTTGATTTAATTTTTAGTTTCAATTGTTCTCACACCTCAAAAATGAGAAATTTTTTACAATAGATGTTACATGTTCAAATAATGGTATCAAAATTTTTTAATTTTCCTCTAATTCTTACTTTAAAAAATCATTTAAGTATTAACGTTTTGCCGTATACTTAATTATTAACGGGTGCTAATATGAAAACTTTAGTGACGGCGATTTTCGATCAAGAATATTTAGAGAAATTGAAAGAAAAGCTGGACGTTATTTACCGACCCTGGCTTGGACCTGATGGGAAATTACAGATCCTACAAGCTGACGATTTGGCCAATTATTTAAATGAGAATAAAATAGAAATTTTGATTTGCGAAGCAGAAGTGCTAAGAAAAAATGTTTTAGAGCCATTAACAAGTTTAAAAATCATTATTTGTGCTAAAGGCACTGAATTTTTTATCGATGAAGATGTCGCCACTGAAAAAAACATCATCATCGCATATACTCCGGGACGAAATGCGAATTCTGTTGCTGAATTCACGATTGGAATAATTATAGCTATTACCAGGAAGATCGTCCAGAACCATAATTTGGTTCAAATCAAAAAGTGGCCCATCCTCTCTGCATTTAAAGACCGGGGAATCGAATTGAACAGGCGGACCGTGGGAATTATTGGATTAGGTGCTATTGGTTACCGCGTCGCAACGATTCTCAAGACCTTTGGAATGAAGATCCTTGTCTATGACCCTTACGTGAAAGAAGAACGGCTTAAAGCAGTTGATGCGCAGCAAGTTGATCTTGATACTCTCATGAAAGAATCCGATATAGTTAGTGTTCATGCCCTTTTAACCGAAGAGACGAAAGGCATGCTTTCAAAAGAGAAATTAGCCCTCATGAAACCCACGGCGTACTTCATAAACACTTCCAGAGGTAAAATTGTGGATGAGGCAGGGCTTATACAACTCTTATTAGAAAAGAAAATTCGTGGTGCTGCTCTTGACACCTATGTACGCGAACCAATTAAACGTAAAAGCGAACTAATAGGCTTGGACAATGTTATAACTACATCACATATTGGTGGCTCGTCCGCTGATGTCCCCTATTATAGTTCTAAGATGGCTTACGAAGAGGTTCTTCGTTATCTCGATGGGAAATCTCCCCTGCACTGCAAGAATCCTGAGGTTATTGAGAAAATTTTTAAAAATTAGTACCAATGTCAATTGGAGATGTTAATATGATTTCTTATGAAGAGGAAAGAAAGAAAGTATTGGAAATTGCACAGAAGATATTGCATTCTGGAGAGGTTATTGGAACTAGTGGTAATGTTAGCATTCGTATAAAACCCAAGACTGAGGATGAAGAAGAATTATATGCAATTACACCTTCAAACATGGATTATGATGAGTTGGATCTTGAGGATATCGTGATCATGAATGCCAAGGGAAAACGGGTGAGAGCTGCTGGGGGGAAAAGAAACAGTCCCTCCGTCGAGAGAAAACTTCATATCGGAATTTACGAATTGCGTTCTGATGTAAACGGTATTATTCATACTCATTCCCTTTATCCCGTCACCGTCTCCACACTTATCGATGAATTACCAAATGAGGAACTTCCTGCCATCTTGGAGGAACAAGCTATCTACTTAGGCGGCCCTATTAAAATTGCTAAATTCGCTTCCACAGGTTCTCCAGAATTGGCTCAGAGCGTACATGAGGCAATTGGTGATATGGGTGCTGTTATTCTACGACGCCATGGTGCTGTTTGTGTGGGAAAAAACTTAGATAAAGCTTTTCGCAACGTTCAACTGCTCAACAAAGCTTCACGCGCCTTTCTTCTTGCAAAATCCGCTGGAAATGTAACACCACTGGACCCAGAAGCGCTTAAAAACTGCCAACGTCTCTATACTGCCACTCGTCAAATATAACCTTCAAAGGTTATATTTGGAGCTTTTACGTATTTCTTGCCTTTTAGATTTTCATAGATTTTTAAGGTTTTGTTTTTTCATTTTTTTCCAAAATCTATTTATTTTCGAACCCCACATTTATTTATTAGATAAATGTGGTTACTGAGGGTAAATTTATGGGTTCTCATTTAAAGTATTTAATCGCAGGAGGCGTAATTGCAGGCGAAGGTGGGTCCTTGGCGCTGCTTGGATGGATGTTTAACATGTTGGGATATATCCAAGGACGGCCTTTGCCTCCAGCAACGTATTGGAGTTTAATGATAGCAGGCGTAGTCTCCCTTATCATTGGAGGAGTACTTCTGATTATTGGGTATAGTAAATATAAGAATAGAGGCTGGTAGCTAACGGTTTTATGAGGGCTTTTCATGGATACGCATGGAAAGTATCTAATTGCAGGACTTGTTGTTTGCGCTGAAGGCGGTGGTTTTTTAGGGGTTGGCTTAGAACTTGCCTGGGCTCAAAGAATTCTGGGCATGTACTTCTTTCCTGAATACGCGATTTGGATAATGATAATTATCGGAGCTGTTTCTCTGATTATTGGAGGAACCCTACTGCTTATAGGATTGGTCAAATATCGGAATCGAGATAATATCATATGGCAAAAAGCTTGAAACAATCCCTTTTCCCCTCTTTTTAATTTTTATTCATCCAATTTAAATACCTATTTTGATAGTTATTTTTGAAGGTGATTAAATGGTACTTTCGTGCGATACTTTCGTCGCAGTGGGTTCCGCCACCGTAGATAAATCTACAATTTTCGGAAAGAATAGCGATCGTCCCTACAGAGAAGTGCAAAACCTAATTCACGTGCCCCATCTAGAACACTCAGAGGATATGCTAAAATGCACCTACATCGAGATACCTCAAGTACCTGAAACTCTTGAAGTCCTTTTATGCCAACCTTACTGGATGTGGGGCGCTGAGATGGGTGCCAACGAATTTGGGGTGGTTATTGGAAATGAAGCCGTTTATTCGAAAGAGCCGGATGGACCCCCAGCATTACTTGGCATGGATTTACTACGCTTAGGATTAGAGCGTGGGAAGAGTGCTAAAGCTGCACTGGATGTTATTGCCGGCTTACTTGAAGAATTTGGGCAGGGTGGTGGCTGTTCAGCCGATGATCCTTCTTGGAGTTATCATAATTCTTTCCTTATTGCAGACGCAAAAGAGGCTTGGGTATTTGAAACGGCAGGAAAATGGTGGATTGCAGAAAAAATTGTAGATGACATCCGTAATATTTCCAACGACCTGTCCATCCGCACGAAATATGACCTGACTGCAGAGGGGTTAGTTGATTATGCGGTTGAGAAAGGGTATTGGCGCTCTTCACGCCCTTTCGATTTTGCAAAAGCGTTCTCGTGGGGGAATGTTTCTGATGAGCCCTCCCCATTTTCGAGAGAGGGGCGCGGACGTTATCTCCTGAGGACAAATAAAGGGTCTATCACTCCTGAATTAATGCTTAAAATTCTCCGGGATCATGATGACGGAATCTGTATGCACGGTGGGTTTCGATCAACTGCCTCAATGGTTTCAAGGATCGATTCAAAAAGGGAACTCACGGTACATTGGTTCACGGGCACTCCCAATCCGTGCAGAAGTTTTTTTAAGCCCATTTTTATGTCATCAAACATCGAAATTCCCAAACAATTTACAGCCACTCTAGATCCGAACCCCCAGACGCTTTGGTGGGCCCACGAACTTGTACTGCAAAAAAAATCAAAGCAAGCTACCGGAGCACTCTCCAATCTGGAGAAGAAATTTCTGAAACTTATGAAAGAACTAATTAATTTTCCTGAACGAGAGGCACAACGGAAATCACTTTCCCTTGACGCATTTAATGAAGAATGGGCTTTTTATCAAAAAGAATTACAATAGCACATATTATAACTCAATTTTTTCAAATAAGATCTATTAAATCTTTAAACTCTTCTAGATTATATTTAGCATTTTCGATGACTTTACGATTGTGGGAATTAAAACTCACGCCAATACAGATCTTAAAACAAGCTATATCGGTAACGCCATCTCCCACGTGAATTATTGATTTAACAGGCACATTCTCTCTCTTTGCGACTTCCACTAAGACCCTGACCTTATCTACATCTTGATTACTATCCTCAAATGGGAGATATGTATCGTAGAATACATTATTAACATTGAATAAGGGAACCATAGAAAAGACGTATTTAAATGGCTGGGGCTGAAATCGTCGCAGTACGGTTAAAATCGTAGGACGTGGACCTGCAGAATTAACAAGTAAGATGTATCCTCTATTGTATAACTCCATTATTGTTTCCAAGACATTTGAGTGAAGTTTTTCCTTTTTTCCTGCTTCTATAAAATCTTCATATCTTAAGTTAAATTTCTTAAAGATAACATGTTCTGAATCTCGAAATTCTTTCCCATTGATTTTTCCTGTGGCATAATCATCTATGCGTCCATCCGGCATTCCCTTCCTATCCCGGATTAAACCCCATGAATTCATTTGATTAACGATGACTCCATCAAAATCGAAACTAATTAACGTCTTTTTCTGATCCAAAGTTTCTCATCTTCTTCTAATTTTGAATTGAATTTTCAAATTCGCGCACAATTTTATTTAGAGCGCTTTCTTTCCTTAAATCTATTACGCGTCTTCCCTTTCGTCCGATTTGAGACAGTTCTGGTACAAACTTTATACTGGTAGGGGCGAATTTAGTCCGTGTTAAAATTGCATTTTTTAAATGATCTTGCAAAGCTTTTGTTTCAGGAGCTTTGACATAGATGCGAACTACATCTGAATCCTGCTCTTTATCAATTACGCAAAGGAAACTCTCAATATTTTGAGTGAACATTGCATCTTCAATGGTAAAAGGACTCACAAGGGTCCCCTTAACCTTCATCAAATCATCAAGTCGAGTTTCTATTAACTTTAATTTAGCATGAGTTCTTCCGCAAGAGCATTCTCGCCCCAAAATGGCAGATTCATCACCTGACTTATATCTTATAGCTAGAGTGCCCGTTTTAGTAAGGGTAGTATAAACAAGCTCACCCTTCTCACCTTCATTTACGGGTTCTCCTGTTTTAGGATCGACCACTTCAACGATAATTTCATCTTCAGGCCAATGATAGCCATTTTTCTCCTCACACTCTGCACCCGCCCCAACTTCACTTAATCCATAACCGATGCGACAATCTAAATCCCACATCCGTTCAATTTTCTCGCGAACCGGTGGTGGCACCGGTTCTCCTAGCACATACGCCTTTCTTAGGGTTGATTTTGAAGGTTCTCCACCTGCTTTTATCCAAGTATGTCCCCAACGTAACAAATATTGAGGCAGTCCGACAAAGGCGGTTGGCTTGAAAAATGGATTTTTTATATTATTTATGTGAGCCCATCCTGTTTTTAGCGTTGAAGCTGGAATTACAAAAGCGCCCATAGCTTTGGCGCCATCATGAAGCACTTGACCTGCAAAAAACATACCATAGGGAGTCGCGTTATAAACAATATCATCTTTAGTGAATCCTGCAGAAATTAAACATCGTGCGTTCTGTAGCTCATAATGTTCCCAATCATTATAGGTGAAGAAAACAATGGTTTCACCTTTTCCTGAGGTGCCACTGGTTGTATGAAGTTTAAACAGGTTGTTTTTATCTCCTACTGCTGCGAATGGATCCTTAACAATGTCTATTTTACTTGAAAATGGAATTTTTTGTAAATCATTTAAAGTTTTAATATCACCGGGCTTCAAATTCACTGATTGTAACTTATTCCGATATAACTCAGCATTTTCATAAGCAAATTTGATTATTTTTCGCAACCTTTGCTCTTGAAGCTTGACAATTTCATCCGGCTTCATGTATTGCATTTGGATGAATTCTTTTAGATCCATCGCAATCCTCTATCTCAATTAGCGTTTTTCATCATTTTTTAAATTCATTCTCTTATTATGGGAAAAAATATCCTGCCGTTTCTTAAAAGTATTCTTCTAGAACTTTAAAGATAATGCGATTAAAGCGTTTTAAAAAGAAGGATAAAAAATTAGATGTTCGCTTGGATGTTTATTGGGTCTGATATTTTCAGATATTCTTCACCAACTGGATAATTCGCTAAATTGACGGAGTAGTACTTATACCATCTCTCTTCAAGTTCTCGCTCAATGCGTGCATTAAGATCTTCTGAAACTTGACTGTTTACCCAAAGGGTCCGGCCATCCACTACTTTTACGATTTCCCCATTTTTCACGAGGATTTCGCCATCTTTGATTGTATATGCTGCACTGGTAAACGCTTTCTCAATTTTCGTTGGATCCTTCTCCTCTAATCCCAAATTATATATTGCGATATCTCCATCCGCTCCAACGCCGAGATGACCTTTTCCGCGTTCAATTAACCCGAGACATTTTGCACCACCCACTCGAGTCACGATCGCAATCTCTTCGAGCGTCATCTCACGTGAAATATCTTTTAAAGTCGTGCGTTCTGTCGCCATTTTATGACAGCTCTCTAGTACTTTATCACGCGCTGGTTTGCTCATGAGCCAAGATATGATACGAGGATAAAAGAAGAAAGGACCACCATTTGGATGGTCTGTGGTGAGGAATACTTGGTAAGGATTCTTGATAAGTAATAATAATTCAAGTCCCATTGCCCATTGGATTGCATTAACGAAGACTTTCTTACTAAAAATGTATGGAACGACACCAGATCCACACTCTGCTTCAACATCCCCATTAATCCATTTCATCCCTGGCTTCTGTCCCCAAGGCATCGTAGATCCAAGGTGCTGAAGGTTAAATTCCCAAGGACCATCCCCCGTCATTGTTGTCGTGTCACCAAAGATGACCTGCCCAACATCCACGGTGATATGATCGTTCTGATTTAAGTAATCCGAAATTTGAGCGGCTCCCGAGGCAAAATCTTTCCAGCTAGTTCCAGCATATGCATTAAATTGGAGGTGTGTGAAGTGCATAATATTCTTTCGCCCATTTCCGTGCCCTTTCACACATTCAAAAATTTCTTTTGTTGTGTTTACGCAGCCCGGGTGTCCAAGGTTTGTCCCGTGGACATGAATCGTATGCGGCAAGCCTAATTTTTCATTAGCTTCACAAAGTCCAGTGATTATTTGACGGGGACTTACTTCAAAATGGTAAACGGTATCATCAATGTTTTCTACATTCTTACCCCATGCCCAGTTTTCAACCCCACCGGGATTGACTAATTTCACGGCATAACCCTTCGTGGCTTGAAGTAACCATGCGACATAACCAGCCAACCCTTCAATATCCCCATCTCGAATATAATCTAAAACGAACCAATTATTTCCGAATAGAGGAAAACACGCTTTATCGATATTGGGCATGTCATTAAATTCTTCGTGGGTGTGTCTAGTTTTCAGGGGTGGCGTGGCGGGTTCGAAAACTGTGGTCCAACCCATCCGTGAGTAGCGATACCCTGTTATAAACGTAGAAGGAACACTATAGCCGACCCCCGAATGGGTTATCGCCGTCTTTTTGACAATATCTTTCCGATGGTCTTCGGGGCGCATTACTCGACCGCAATTAACCTTGGCCCCGCTTATATGTGAATGAAGATCAACACCACCTGGCATAACTACCATATTACTGGCATCAATCGTTGTGGAACCGCCTTTAATAGTGCTAGCATCCACTATTTTCCCATCTTTTACTCCAATATCCATTTTTTCTCCAGAAATTTTATTCCAGGGGTCGATTAGAAACCCATTTTTAATCAGAAGTGGCTTAACCATTTGCACAACCTCAGTGAACGTGACTTATGGTTTCAAATACCAATAAGAAAATACCATTATAAATAATTCCATTATGACGTTGGGCGTCTATTTCTTATTTTCCAAGTTCATCGCTGGGAAAAGGTAAAGATAGCACTGCCTATGATAATTACGAATGGTTCTATTAAGATTCGGATTTCATAGAAACCTCCTATTGGGTCGAGGAGATTGCCAATCAAACTTGATCCCAAAAGGAACCCAAGCATCATCACTAAAAGTCCTAGGACAATCCCAAGCGCTCTCCTTCTTGGTTCTCCCATTGCTTTTATGGCAACATAAACATACAGCAATACTATAATAGCAAAAAACAAGGGAAATACAATGGTAATAATTGTTTGAGGGACCTCAGTTACAATTATAGAGAATGTAGAGAGTAGTGACATAATAAGAACTACTATACCGAGTATCGTAAAGCCATATTTTGTATGCACAAGATATCGCTCTATTATAATAAACAGACAAATTGCCCCAAGAATCCCGAAAGAATAAGCAAGTCCTACGTAAATTGTATTTAGTTCTGTTGTAGTAGTACTCCAGGTATAAACTTCAAAATCCGAAAACACAAAAAAAATGCGTGTTATACTGTAACAGATGAGAAAGACGGCATATCCTAGAAAAATGGTCGGTGTTCTTGAACCTGGATCTTCTCTCCGCCTTTTTATAAATAAGTAAAGGGCAAAAATAATCAATGAAACAATTAGACAGATGTTAAATATGACGCGTACATTAAAAATTTCAGGTGTTGTGTCGAATAAATCCTTCATTAATCTCATTTCTCTACCATCCCTTTCAGTAATTTCATTAAACACGTTAGAAAGAATCTTGAATTCAAATTTTCTCATGTAACAATAATTTTCTCTTTTTTAAATTCAATGGATTTGAGTTGCTCTAAAAATTCAGTAAATTCTTTCACCACCTTCGCAAATTTCGCGCCTTCTGAGGCAGAAACCCATTCTAACCGAAGCCGACCAGGATTTATTCCTATTGTTTCTAGCAATTTTTTTGTTTTTTCTACTCGTTTCTCTGCTTTAAGATTTCCAACTAAATAATGACAATCACCAATGTGACAACCACAAACAAGCACTCCATCGGCTCCATTTTCCAGCGCTTTAAGAATGAAAACAGGGTCAACTCTCCCAGAACACATCACTCGAATGATTTTAACAGAAGTGGGATATTGAAATCGACTGACACCAGCTAAATCTGCGCCTGCATATCCACACCAATTGCAAAGAAACGCGACTATATTCGGTGTCATTTTACTCAGCCTTTTTTGTAAGTGTTTTAACCATTTCTAAGATTTGAGTATTCGTAAAATGGGGCGTATTGATTGCTTGGACTGGACAAGTTGCGCTACAGGCACCGCAACCCTTACATACTGCCTCGAGAACATGTGATTGATAAGTCAGTAGTGAGGTGCGTTCGAGCGGACTCTCCACTAGGCGCATTTCAATTGCCCCATAGGGACAGATTTCTTGGCAATTTCCACAACCAATGCAGAGATCTTCATTTACTTTAGCGGTGGCCCCGATTACAGTGATTTTTTCTTTTGATAATATCGTGGTAGCTCGTGCCGCAGCACCTTTTGCCTGCGCAATTGTTTCATTAATAAATTTTGGCCATTGGGCTGCCCCGCAAAGGAATATACCATCTGTCGCAAAATCTAGCGGTCTTAGCTTAGCATGAGCTTCCAAGAAGAACCCATTCTGATCGAGTGGAACCTTCAACATTTGAGCTAAATCCTTATTTTCTGTGGGCAAGAACGCTGCGCTCAACACAACAAGATCTGGTTCTAGTTGTAGAACGCTTTGCGAATCCAAATTAAATATCGAAAGTTGGATTTTATTATCATTAAGGTCAATTTCGGGAGGACGATTCTCCTCATATTGAATGAAATTAACTCCTAATTCTCGAGCTTTCTCATAATATTCTTCCTTAAAGCCATAGGTTCGAATGTCTCTATATAGGATAAAAACTTGGGTATCAAGGTCTAAAGATTTCAATTTAAGTGCATTTTTTATAGCGATAGAGCAACAGATTTTACTACAATAAGGTCGGACTTCATTTCTTGATCCTACGCATTGAATCATCACAATTTTTTTAGCACTCACTTCATTCTGGACAATTTTCTGCTCAAACTCTTGCTGAGTAAGAATTCTTTCATCTTGCCCATACAAATATTCAGTAGGTTTGTATTCGAATCCTCCGGTTGCTACAATGATTATACCCGTTTCAAGTTCTTTCATTTCACCGGTGGTCTTGATTTTGAAATTACCTACATATCCTGTGATATCTTCAATTGCAGTATTTAATAATACAGTTATTTTATCGTTCCCGTTAACCCTGTCAATCAACTTTTTCAGATATGCCTGGGGGTCATCATCTTCGAGGATATAATGGATTTTTTTCACGAGCCCCCCTAATTTTTGTCCCTTTTCAATTAAATAGACATCATATCCTTGGTCGGCTAACTCCAGAGCTGCAGTAAGACCCGCGATTCCACCTCCAACAACTAATCCAACTTGCGTAATATCTACAGATATCTCACTTACTGGCTGGAATAACTGGGCTTTAGCGACAGTCATAGCCACTAATTTCTTTGCCTTCGCAGTGGCATTATTTGGCTCTCTCATATGAACCCATGAACAATGTTCGCGAATATTTACCAACTCAAAAAGGTACCGGTTAAGTCCCGCTTCCCGAATAGTGTTCTGAAAGAGTGATTCATGAGTTCTCGGGGTACAAGAGGCAACTATTACTCGATTGATATTTTGGTCTTTGATAATTTGCTTAATTTTATCTTGCGTATCTTGGGAACAGGTATATAAGTTTCTTTCAGCATAGACGACCTTTGGGAGGGTCTCCGCAAACTCTACCACTTCTGGAACGTCAACAACGCCCCCTATATTAATCCCACAATGGCATATGAAAACTCCAATTCGTGGCTCTTCTCCCCTTACCGGAATTTCAGGAGGATACGTTTTCTTTGTTGTAAGATTATTTCGCTCAGATGCAAGCAGTGCGGATGCTTTTGCTGCGACTCCACTGGCTTCTGCAACGGTCTCAGGGATATCTTTAGGCCCTGAGAAAGTCCCACACGCGTAAATTCCAGGAACATTAGTTTCTAAAGGTGTAAATACAGATGAAGCAGAAAAATAGTATTTGTTTAGCTTAACTCCCAATTTTTCACATAATTCAATGTTGTCTTTGGAGGGCTGATAACCTGCAGAAAGCACTACAAGATCAAATCTCGCCTCTTTGGATTCTCCGGCCATTTTATCTTC
This sequence comes from Candidatus Helarchaeota archaeon, assembly GCA_013375455.1. Next base: position 23,375 of record JABXJT010000075.1, read on the forward strand.
GTAATAGAGAATAATTTCCCTGGTGATTGGGTCCTCTTCAACCAAAGAGATTCTTGCGTTAGTAA
>JABXJT010000076.1 GCA_013375455.1 Candidatus Helarchaeota archaeon
CCATCGCTGCAGATTTGAGGATTTATTTGGTTATTGCTAGTTGTGCAAATCGGCGTGCCATTACCCGCCCAGAGTGGATGGCCAGTGGCGTTTATTCGCCGGGCATAAACATCATAAAAACTTCCACTTCTAAAATCTTGCCAAGTAATGATGGCGCCCCCCACCCCATCGCTGCAGATTTGAGGATTTATTTGGTTATTGCTAGTTGTGCAAATCGGCGTGCCATTACCCGCCCAGAGTGGGTGGCCAGTAGCGTTTATCTGCTGGGCATAAATATCGTAACCACCTCCACTTCTGTTATCTCGCCAGGTAATGATGGCGCCGCCCGTCCCATCGCTGCAAGTTTGAGAAACTTCTTGGTCATTACTGGCAGTACAAATAACCGTACCATTATTAGTCCATTTTACCCCTTCGGCACATCGTATTCGAAAGGTATAAATATCAGCCATTCCGGTTCTAAGATCTTTCCAGGTGATAAATGAGCCCCCAATGCCATCAGTGCAGATCTGCGCCCCTTCTTGATTATTGACTGCCGTGGAGATTGCTGTACCATTTGCGGTCCATTGTATAATCCCTGTTGAATCAATTATTTGTGCATAAATATCCCAACCCCCTCCACTTCTACCATCCTGCCACGTGATGATCGCGCCGCCCGCTCCATCGCTACAAATCTGCGGATTTTGTTGATTATTGGTTTCCGTACAGATCACGGTACCATTAGTCGCCCACCTTACACTGCCTCCAGCCAGTATCCGTTGCGCATAAATATCCCAACCCCCTCCACTTCTACCATCCTGCCACGTGATGATCGCGCCGCCCGTTCCATCGCTACAAATTTTCGGGAAATGATACTCGTTAGTTATAGCCGTGCAGATCGCTGTACCATCGGCCACCCAGAGCATACTGCCATTAGCGTTTATGCGCTGGGCATAAACATCATAAGAACTTCCACTTCTAGAATCCACCCAAGCAAGGATTGCACCCCCTACACCATCACTACAAATTGCTGGAAGCATCTGCTCCCCGCTACCTGAGGAGATTGCTGTACCATCATCGGTCCATCGGATAACTCCCGTGGAATCAATCCTTTGTGCATAAACATCCATAGAACTGAAACTTCTAAAATCCGACCAAGTAATGATTGCACCTCCCAATCCATCACTACAAATCTCGGGTAAAATTTGGGTTGAAGAAGCATTACAGATCGCTACACCACCTACTGTCCAGAGCACGGCACCAGTAGCATTGATCCGCTGCGCGTATATATCTTCGTCAGCAGCGCTTCGCCAATCATACCAAGTGATGATAGCGCCGCCCGCCCCATCGCTGCAGATTTTAGGATCTGATTGAGTATTGCCCACTGTGCAAATCGGCACGCCATTACCCGCCCAGAGGGTACTACCAATGGAGTTTATCCGCTGGGCATAAATGTCCCAACCACTCCTACTATCTCGCCAAGTAATGATGGCGCCGCCTTCCCCATCACTGCAGATTCGAGGTTTATTTTGGAAACTGCTCGCCGTGCAAATCGGTGTGCCATTAGCCACCCAGAGTGGATGGCCAGTGGCGTTTACGCGTTGGACATAAATGTCATCAGTTCCACTTCTTGGATCTTGCCAAGTAATGATGACTCCACCCGCCCCATCACTACAAGTATGTGGGGCGCTTTGGTTATTATTAGCAGAACAGATGACTGTACCATTAGCTGTCCCTACATAAAAGGGGGTTTTTGTGATCCCTATCTTAACATCGTTAAAAATCGCATTCATCCCTTGTAAAGGATGAGGGTGAGGTGCGCTGTAAACAAATATTAATGTTATTATACAGAGAATTTGGATTATTACTGTAAATATCGATGAATTTTTCTTCATTTCCTCTCTTCCTTCATCTTTTTCGTTAAAGAATAAAAAAATGTAAATCTCAATAGGTATAAATGGTGAATTGGAATAAAAGTTTTTATTAAGTCAAAATTTCGTGAAAAAGTTAGTCAATATATAACGAATAACTCTTGTCGCTATATCGACTTTCTTACATCGACTTTTGTGAGAAAGTCGAGAAGGGCTGCCATCTCCGCGTTTCTTTAAAACCTAAAGAACCTGAAATGTTAGAAGTGACTGATAGTGATTCAGTCGCTCAAGTACGGAATGGACCCCCCCATTAATCTCCTCTGATTTAATTATGATAATTCATTCAAGAAAGTCTGCTTCAGGGAATATGTATATGGCTGTTTTCGCGAAATTTTTATGATTTTTCGAATTTTTCTCTCTTTAAAATATCTTGAAATTTGACGGGAAGTGAGTTCGATCCCATCATTATTAAGTTTCGAGCTTATTTCATTTGCGGTTAATCCTGGCTTTGCCTCAACCAGCTTTGATATGATCAATATCACGTTCTCTTCAGGGAAAATCTTGTATTTTTCTAGTAGTTCATGAACTTTTTCTATTAATTGCATCTGTTTCTTTCCAAAACGACGGATTTTCCGTGTTTCCCGCCTTAAGGTTAGATCATCCAGTTCAACTTCTGTTATGAACTTACCGTGGCAGGTACCACAGAACCATTTTGAAACGTCATCAGTCTTAAAGAAATCCCGGAGGGTATCGACATTCATCTCGTGTCCGTTCTCACAAGTGATACTTTTTACATCTAGAACCTTGTTTATATCAAAATCTTTGCTTCTATGGATCGCCAGGTTATAATTTCCGCCGTACCGATTCAAAGATAAAAACCCCTCATCAGTTCGGTAAATTTCAAGATTCGGACGACCGTGTCGCGTGAAGAGTTTATGAACCAGGAAATAATTTTGTAAAGTGTAAATTACTTTTTTTACGTCTTCTGAGCAATCGACGGGTAAATTAAAAACCCCAATATTATCCTTTACAAAGCCTGGATCATTATCTAGAACTTTCATTCTCGAGACCAATTTAGGCCAAGCCTTATCATCTAAGGGAATTAATTGTTGAGAAATCCCAGTAGATAGAGTGCGCAAGTTTTGCTCATAAAACTTCACAGCATATTTTAATAAATCATTTAGATTAATTCTCTGATTTAACGCCCATTTTTCACCGGGTTCTGTTGCAAAATCCAAAATATATCCAATATTTCGAATGACATTAAATGTTATTAAAAACAATTGTTGATAGAATACCTCTTCATTCCCCTCATAGTCAAAAAAATCCTCTAATAGAATATTCCGGTTATATTTCTTATTATAGTGTTCAATTCGTTTTTGAAGAATCTTCTTTGTGATCTTAGCTTCTCGAGCTAAGAAGTGGTCATATCGGAGTCCTTCTTCTGAATGAATACTTAAATCGAGGTATTGTTCCCCAACCCCAATCCGTCGCCATTGGGATGAATAAATAAAATCTTCGGGATATGCTCCAATATTTACGAAAAAGTTCAATCCATCTCTGAAATTTGAATTAAAAAATTCTTCAAGAACGTATTTTTGTAATATTTCCTGGACTCTTCTTGTTAAATTATTATCTAAAGGATATATATCCGAAAATTCATCAAGAAATAAAATAATTCCGTGAAAATCTAGTTCTTCTAACAAGTATTTTATGAGTTCGCAAATATAAACCATATTTTTTTGTATTTCTTCTTCGATTTGCTCGGTGGTAAAATTTTTCACGTGCGTTTTTGCTTCTTCATTTATTTTGTAGAAAAATTTTTTCATCGACTCTGCATCCATCTCTTGTAAATTGGGCTTATCAAATTTAAAAATCTCGAAAAAAGATGCAGTCTTAATTTCTATTTCTTTTATCACCTTATTCTTCTTTTTCCCTTTTAAAAAGCCACTTTTGGCCGAGTCGAGTGCATTTATTAATTTCTTCAAAAAAGCGAAGAAAAATACGAAGAGAGTACTTTCAATATCAGCAAAGATTCTCCCCAAACATATCTGCTTTAAATCAATATAAATCACGATATTTTTTTTATTCTTTTGTAGCTCTGACATGGCTTTCAGGAAGTAAAAGGTCTTCCCCGAGCCTTTTACCCCATAATAAAATTTATTCCTAAATTGCATTATATCATTTAGGATAATATCATTACCCTCTTGATCCGTAATGAGGGGAACGTAGAATGCATTGAGTTTACCCCACTTTGTTTTTACAGAGTAATATTCCTCAAATAGTGCTGCCTTTAAATCTCCCTTTAATTCATCCACAATTTCAAACGGATTATACAGTTCTCCCATCACTTGCACCTATCTAAATAACTCTGTTTTAAACCATTGTATCTTATTTTTTACTTTCTCCAAATCCTCAAAATATAGCGTTGTTGATAGACGCGATAATTCATCAATTAATTCATCCATCTTTATTTTATTCTTTTGATTTAAAACAGAAAACATACATTGATCTAACATAAGGAGACTTGTTTTATAGGTGGTATCATCTCCCTTATTCTCGAATCGTAAACGAAAAGTTTCGCGCATTGAGTGGAGATAACGTGCAAGAACCTCCCGAAATCTCTGTTTGTTCCCCTTCCTAATTTCATATATTGCAAACAATAAAGAGAGAATTCCAACTGCTTCAATTCCTTGTAGAATAACCATCGTAATTTCAAACGACATCTTTACCCACTATTATGATAGAATCATTCTTCACATTAAAACTCATTTACTTTAAGCTGAAACCGATAACCTTAATATACAAAGGTTAATACAATAATAAAAAGCGATCCAGAAAAACCGTGCGAATGAATATTTGACATTCATGGAGCGTGCGATGAAAAATGAACGGTCCAATGCTAAAAATCATAATTATAGGTTTAGATAATTCTGGAAAAACATCCATTATCAATACTTTGGAACAAAATCTTGCGAGTTATCACGCTTTGAAGCCGACCGTGAGCTTTAACATTAGAGACGAATTCACAATCTTTGGGCTCCCTATAAAAATTTGGGACCTAGGTGGGCAAAAACAATATCGCGATGAATATCTTACTAAAAAGGGCTTTATCTTCGGAGCAACAAATGTAATTTTTTATGTAGTAGATGTTCAAGATCCCAAACGATATTCGGAAGCGGTAGAGTTTTTTGACAAGGTCATAAACTCCTTAAAGAAATTAGGACTTCCCCAAGTTTTAGTGATATTTTACCATAAAGTCGATCCTGAGATTAAATATAAAGTAGAAATTCAAGCTAATCTAGTGATGTTAAAACAGCTTTTTGAAGAATTTCCCAAATCTTTAAACATTCATTATTTTCAGACAAGCATTTACGATCGGGAGGAATTATCTCGCGCTTTTGTCGCTGGAATTTTCAAAGCTCTTCCTAAAACAGCGATAATTCAAGAAAGTCTCAATGACTTTATGAAAAACACGGATTCTGAAGCTGTAATTCTTCTTGATGAAAACGTATTGATTATTGGAGAAGCAGTTAAAGATGAAACCTCCAAAATTATATGCGAGATCAGTGGTCCATTTCTCTCAAATATGACTGAGAAATTTATAAAATATGATTTGCACCCTCCACAAGTCTTAGAAGCTCAAATGGAAGATGGTTGGCTCTTCCAAAAGCCCATTCAAGTCGATAATAACCGTTTTTATGTCGTTTTCTTTACTAAACAACGAACACTTGATAAAATCAACAAATATTTACCTCGTTTAACTGAGGACTTGTCCAACCTGATCAAATACGTGATTTCACCCGATTAAAGTTTTGACAAACAGATTTTTATTGTCATTCACTTTACTGTTTTCGGAGACGTGTTGAATATGGCTATCCCCCATAAAGGAATGACGAAGGTAAAAGATGGTTTGCACAAGTATGAGATGCGCCTGCTTACCTACAAGTCGGAATTATTTTATGACTTAAATAAATGCATTGGGTGTCTGTTTTGCATTCAAACTTGCCCGAAAGAAGCCATCTCACGAACCGTTGAAAAAGATGTTGCATTTAACGTCGTTGACATGGAATTATGTTCGATGTGTGGTATCTGTGACTACATTTGCCCATCGGGTGCCTTCCAATTCTTCATTGAAGGAGTCCGGAAAAATTTACTCGTCGAGAACAAGTCTTTACCCACCTTATCAGTGACTGAAATCAATGGAAAAACCCAAAAACTAAGAAAATTCGTTGAAGGTAATCTTCAAATTGATAAGGAAAAGTGGACCGCAGACTGCAATTCATGCGCCGAAGTTTGCCCGTCTGGGTGCCTTTCGATAAATGAAGCGAAGAAACTCGAAATAAATGAAGAAAAATGTATCTACTGCGGAAATTGCGAGCGGGAGTGTATGAACATCGGTAAAGAGGGGATAATTCAAGTTATTCGCAAGCGCCTTCTTTATAAAGGTGAGATTGATGAATTTTCCACGCCTTGGAATGATATCGTGACAAAATTGGTATCATTTGAGGTAATGGCCAAGGAATTGAAAAGCAAGGCTGGTACCCAGGCATCTGAGAGAGTAAAAACTAAACTAAAACATCTACTACAATAATTTATTTTTGTTCTATCAAATAATCTAATTCAGAGGTATAGTAAAATGCCCAATGAAAGGACTTTAGACGGAATTCGCGTGTTAGATCTTTCTCAATTTATCTCTGGTCCGTGGGGCAGCAAATTCCTGGCGGATCAAGGTGCGGAAGTCATCAAAGTGGAACCTCCTGGCTTCGGCGAAGCAATGCGGATGTTCATTTTTTTTGACAAGCAAATCGCACCACTCTTTACGATAGTTAATCGAAATAAAAAATCGATAACCTTAAACCTACGAACACCTGAAGCGCAGGAAATATTGAAGGATCTGGTCAAGCATGTCGACGTTCTCCTAGAGAACTTCACACCCGGGATCATGGAAAAATGGGGCATAGGGTACGAGACTCTAAAGAAAATAAACCCCCGCCTTATTTATGCAGCTATTTCTGGCTTTGGACAGACAGGTCCTTTAAGAAATAGAACCGCTTTTGACATAATTGCGCAAGCGACTTCAGGTGTCATTAATGCGATGCAATTAGATGGGCCACCTGGAATTCCACTTGCCGACTATTCTGCAGGTCATTTAATTGCTTTAGGCATTGTTGAAGCGCTTTATTGGCGCGAAAAATCGGGCAAAGGGCAATTCATTGATTTGTCCATGCAAGATATGATGTATGCTGTCAATATTCGGGCGCAGGCACGTGAATTCATTGATAGGGCAAAGGAAAGAGAACTAATGGCATCAAGATGGCTCCCGACTTATAATCAATACCCAACAAAAGATGGGCTCCGGGTCGCGATTGTTAGCATTACTGAAAAACAATTTAAAAACTTAATGACTCTTATTGGGCGTCCCGAATTGACGCGAGATCGCCGGCTAAAAAACCCAGTTAAAAGAATGGATAATATTGAATTTTTAGACGAAGCATTGGAAACATGGACAAAATCAAAGACCCGTGAGGAAATTATTCAAATTTTAGAAGAGAATCGTATTCCTTGCGGCCCGGTAATGACAATTGAAGAAGTGCATGACATCCCTCAGCTGGAAGCTCGTGGAATGTACATCCGAAATTTTGAATTCGAGGATGTCGAGAAAGCCACGATTCCTGCACCGGTTCTCAAATTTTCCGAAACCCCGGGTGCCGTCGTGACGAAAGGACCTGCCCTAGGGGAGCATAACAAGGAAATTTATCAAGATTTACTTGGAATATCTTCTGAAAAATTCGAACAATTAAGGAAAAAAGGAATTATTTAAAATAAGTGACAAAATGAGAAAAGAACATTCCTTTAATATCATAATTTTATTGGTCTTTTTCTCATCAGCCTTAATCGGCACTTTATTACCTATGGCACAAGACTTAGAGGCTAACCCACTAATAAACGTAACTCAAGCCCAAGTAGAACTCATTTCCTCCCTCTTCTTAATAGTTGGTGCTTGTTGCTCACTAATTTGGGCGATTTTAGCTACTAGGTTTTCCCGCAAAAAATTGTTATTGATTGCAACCTTAGAATGGTCTATTTGCGCTTCGTTAACAGTTTTAGCAACGGACTTTCTCTCTCTACTTACTTTCCAACTTCTCACTGCAATTGGGTTTGGTGCAGTTATCCCCATAACCTTCTCTTTAATTGTTGATCTTAAAAAACCTGAAGAGAGGGGTTTTGCTTTTGGTTGGAAAGAAACAAATTATGTGCTAGGTATTGGATTTGCTCAAATTCTTTCTGGTTTTTTAATCGAACATTATCCATGGTATGTGCCCTTCATCGTGATTTCAATAGGCGGTTTCGCTTGCGCATTTTTATTGTTCCCGATGACACCACCTGAAAGAGGCGAAATGGATACTATGACTGGAAGCTCCGATATAAGCGGCACTTGGATAAGGCGAGAAGATTTTAAGGAAATAGCTAAAAAGAAATCTAATCTCTTAATATTACTTTTTACTTTTGCGTTGTTTATTGGACTTGGTGCCATTTCTATCAATTTATCACTAATGTTAAGCAGCTCTACCGATCATGGCTTTGATATTAGCACAGCAACCATTTTTCTCATAATTATTTATATCGGCCAAATACCCAGTGGAGCCCTGCTCGGAAAGTTAAGTGATAGAAGATATGAAAGCGATGATAATGCTCGAATTAAAGTTGTTATAATGTGTCTTATGATTGGGGCCAGTCTCTATATTGTTGGTTTTTCAATGGCTTTTACTTTTTTAGCACCACCAATTATTATTGTATTATTTCTTATTGTTACATCAGTGGGTGCTTTCTTTTTTGGCGGTATTGATCCGCTCCTTCAAGCAACCTTAGGTGAAATCAATACTTCTAAAACTCGATCGACAATTTATTCACTTAACTATCTGACTTATACATTTGGTAGGAGCATAAGCCTTTTAATTTTAATGGGATTCTTCACAGGTTTTGGATTTTTTAGAGCTGGATTTATTATCTTATCTATTGTATGCTTATGTTGTATACTGTTTTTGATTCCGCTATTAAAAACCTTACCGCGAGAATCTCCCAGAAAAAAATTTTCACCGATTTAGGTAATAAATATACAAAACTTGAGATAACAAAATAAAAACTCGAATAACTTGGGATTAGACAATGAAGATACGAGATGATCGTTGCATAGGATGTGGGCAATGTGTCACTGTATGTCCCGTCCAAGCAATTAGTATAGTTGATGAAAAAGCCGTCATAAATATGGATCTTTGTGTTGAATGCTCCACGTGCCAGAGATCTGCGGATTGTCCAGTCAACGCAATTAAATTTAAACGCTTAAAATGGCCGCGATTAATCCGAAACCCCTTTAGTGATGTAATTGCCACCCATAAATTGACCGGGATTCCTGGGCGGGGCACAGAAGAAATGAAGACCAATGACGTTACCAATCGATTCGGTTTGAATGAAATTGGCCTCTCGATTGAAGTTGGGCGCCCTGGAGTAGGGACCCGATTAAAAAATGTAGAGCTATTTACGACTGAATTGTCCAAAATTGGCGTGGATTATGAACCGAATAGCCCAGTTACCGCCCTTTTCGTTGATGATCAAGGCCACATCAAGGAGGAAATAAAGGACGAAAAGGTTCTTTCTGCCATAATAGAGTTTAAAGTGACAATAGAGAAGGCACCTCTCGTTTTACAAGTGATCAAAGAGGTGGAAAAGAAAGTCGATACGGTTTTCTCTGTTGGGGTTGTATCACGCGTGATGGAGGATGGGCGAATTCCTGCAATGGACTTGTTAACTCAAAACGGAATCTCGGTAAGACCCAATGCAAAAGTAAACGTGGGCTTAGGGCGGAGGTGAAAAGCGTTTGACCCATTCTCTGCACCGAAAAGGAACGAAAGAAGACTTAAAGTCCGATTACGTGATCCTCGCTATGCGGGCAGCTGGGATACATGATACAACTCCCGAAGTAAAAGAAAGAGCGAGGCAAAAGCTCTTACGTATTGGTGAAATAATGGGCCAACATAAACCTACAAACATTATGATGGACCGCCTCCAACGATTTTCCCCTGCTATTACAGCCTCCTTTGACAACATTAAACCCGTGAAACAAGTTTTACAGGTCCTTAAACAAGAAGTTTTGGGTATTTCTATCGTAGTAAGCGGATTAATATCTGAAATTCAAAAAGCAGTTAAAGACGTGGGTCTTCAAATGCATACCGTTCATCTCTCCTTGGGAGTTTTTGGGAAAAAAGAGTTGCTACCGTCTGAGAAAATTCTGGAACTCACGACAATGTGTGGACACCACTGTGTCTCCCCTCAATCAGTCACTCACTACGTGGAGCAGATTAAAAAGAATAAAATCAATATTGACGCCGCTGCACAAGAGTTAGCGAAACCCTGTGTCTGTGGTATCGTAAATCCCACGAGAGTTCGCCAAATTCTAAGCGAATTGCTTGCGTGAGTGCCCTCCAAAATACTTATAGTCCTAATGAATCTCTATAAAAATTAGAGGTTTTAACTTTGAAAGTAAAAGGGCTCAAGATCGTAAATCCAAAAAATTGGAAAAAATTAGAATATAAAGGAGATTTTGATGATAACGGAAATACAACAATTCCCAAAGACACCTTAAATGAATTAGGCTTGAATTTCCGCGATTCCGTGATATTTGAGTACAAGGGAAAAAAAGTAAACACCAATGTCGGCCAAAATGGGAAAATCGGACTTACCCGACCTGAAATAAATAAGTTAGGCTACACGAAATGAGGAAGATTTACTTTAGATGAAAATCAATTTTCGAGAAGCCAAAAGCGTTATAACAGATACTTAATTTACTTAAATCCCTCTCCTTACGGGGAGATTGGTCTCTTCTATGTGCCGAATGATATCAGCATCAACCACTCTTAGGGTCAAGTTGAATAATTTTACATCGTTTACACGGTAATCGGGACGTGTGAAATCCCGCTTCAAGCCTTTCTGGTGGTCTGACTCATTCATAACTTTGTTTTTCTTTTGAATTTTTATATAAGCATCACAATAGGGCTGTTTCCAGTAAACCTGTAATTACCCCTCTAAAGTTGAAAAATTAGTTTATATGAAATATTTTATTACGGAATCCCCGGTAATCATTACTTACGATCTAACAGAAAAAGGAAAAGATCTTAGTGCGATTCTCGGTGCAATGGCAGAGTGGAGCAAGAAATGGAATATGGTATCAAAATCGCCCGGAAGCTAAAAGACGATGAAAATTGAGTTTCGAGAAGCGAAAAGCGTTATTACAAAAAGTAATATTCCAAGCATAGATTATGTAATAAACCCTTACATTGGGTGCTCACATGGCTGCAAATATTGCTACGCGGAATTTATGATACGATTCACTGGGCATAAGGGCGAGAAATGGGGACAATTTTTAGATATTAAGGTATTTAATGAAAGCAAAATCAAACCTCAGAGGTATAATGGGAAAAGAATTCTGCTAAGCTCCGTGACAGATCCATACCTTCCCTTAGAATCAAAATACCAAAATACGCGAAAAATTTTGGAGAAATTGGTAGGTACCAAAGCGGAGATTACCATTCTCTCTAAATCAAAGTTAATGGAACGAGATATTGATCTATTCCAACAATTTGAAAATCTCCGTGTCGGAATCTCTATCAGCACTTTAGACCCTGAGTTCGCCCGCGTCATCGAGCCAGGGGCATCCAAACCCGATAAAAGATTGGATGTTGTCAAAAAAATGCATGAAAATAATCTCAAGACCTATATCTTTATCTCACCTTTCTTTCCCGGAATAACTGATTTTCGCGCAATCATTGAGCAGACAAGGGATTTTACGGATCATTACATGTTTGAGAACCTGAATTTTCGCCCACATAACATTCCCCGCATCATGGGAATAATTAAAACCCAATTTCCGCGATTAATATCCCTATATCAGGAAATAAGGCGAAATCACACGAGGTGGGATTTAATAGAAGATGAAATTAGGAATTATTGCAAGAAAGAGCATCTTAATTTTAAAATTGAATTTCATCATGGTGGATTTTCAAAATCTTAAAAATCCTTGATTATTTGTTTGTAAATTTCGTATAACTTATTCTGTTGAAACTTGTTATTATCTAGCAAATCGAAAAATTCAGATTCAGACAAGCGCTGGTGTGTTCTTTCATTGAGTTGCGCGAGGTATTTCGTCTTATCTATAACGAAGGTTTCGGGTCCTAATTCGAAATAAAACAATTTCTTAATTCGAGGATCCTTCAATAAAGGCGGAAAGAGAGCTTTGAAACCGATAACATCAGGGACACTATGGGAGAATAATATGACGCCAGCATTCTGCCCCTTTTTTTCTTGGAATATTTTATAGATCGCAGAACATAACGCGCACTCACGTTGGGTCTTTCCAAGTTCCTTCGGATCGAACAATGGAAGTCGTTCTGTCTCAGCCCAACTAAGATGAAGTGATTCTGCCTTTGATCTCGGTTCCAATGTTTGAAGGAAGTTAGATTGCGTCTCTTTGGCAAGTCGTTCCTTGTATTTGGGTTTCCACGTCCCTTGTGCAAAAATTAACAAACAGAAATGACCATAATCGAACAACGCGTCATTTTCCCCTGAATATTATTTGTCCCTTTTCTGTTTCTTCTTCCAGCGTTTCAAGGCGCGTTTTTCAAGAAGTTCGGAGTAGAGTTTCCATTTCTCGGGTGCGTTGGGTTGTCTTTTATTTATTTGAAATCTACAAGTTTTGGCTCCAGCAGGGATGGTACTTAAAAATTCAACGTCATAAATGGCGCTAGGATGCATTTCTCTTACTCGATCCAGAATGCCTTGAACCAGATATCGTTGGATGCGACAATCAAATGCCTTATACACATCTTCAAGGGGACACCAAAGAATGTCGAATTCACATTTCTCCTCGCTTAAGATCCGAGGGTCCTCAACAGAAGTCCAAGAGACGGTGTTAACTTGCGTGGCTACAAAACTAATTAATTCGATTTCTGAAATATCTGGGGGTCTCTCAAGTCCGCCGAACATTTGTTCACCCATATCACGGCCCACCTTAACTAAGGCTTCATTACAAACTTTCTGCCCCTCCGGTCCAAAATTCTCTTCAACATCTTCTAACATTTGAAGCAGACTTTTTGCCATGAATATACTAAACTGAAACATTGTGACAGGGTCAAAATCAGATCGTGTTAGCACTTCTCTTCTAAAACGCTCTGTAGCTTCTTTATAAGGCTCTTTAAATTTTATTTTCTTCCAATTCGCTTCTTTTCGCGTGCCGCCTTTCATTAATCCTTCGATAATAACACCACCTATCCGAAAATCTCCAAAAATATTTCACAGATCATTAAGAGTTAATTCAATTAATTTGTTTTTTTAAACGTCATTAATAATAAAATTACCTCAAATATAAAGGAGAACTCAAAACCCTCCTTAAAAATTTGGGCAAATGTTTGAGCTAGAATCCTCAATTACGAGTTTTTATGTTAAGACTGTTTGTATTTGAATTTTTTAAGGGCTAAACTCATTATCCTTAAGGAAAAATGCAAAATCGAGTTCAGTTTCACTCAAAGTATATTATCGGAGAAAATTGGACACCAAAATCTTTTTAAACCAAATTTATCAAAGAGAAATTAGAAAAACTTTGAATTTAACTGCAAAGAAAGAATCTATTAGCAAAATCAAAATCGTAAATCAATCATAATGAAATAAACATAAACAAATACAAGGAATTAGTAGAGATGTGCGGGATTGCAGGTATCCTTTCAAAATCTCAATCTAACTCAACAATTCCTAATTTATTATCAATACTTTCAAATCTCATTAATAGGGGTAAAGATGGAACAGGGATTGGGTACTTCGATTGCCACCATAAAATGGTGATACGCAAGAAAGAAATAGCCGCCCCTCAATTTTCAGAAAATTATAATGAAAAGAACGTCGATTGCAATATTGCAATCGGTCATGTTCGCTTGCCAACGATAGGAGAAATATCAGAATTTAATAGTCACCCTTTATTAGATTGCTCTGGTAATATTGCAGTGATCCATAATGGCACGATAAAAAATTATTCCCCCATAAAAAATGAATTAAGTAAAAAGGGCCATAATTTTAGAGGAACTGTCGATTCTGAGGTGTTACCACACTTAATTGAAGAATATTATGATAAAACCAATGATTTTGAAAAAGCCATTCAAAAATCTGTTAAACGAATGGAGGGATATTTCACCTTTTCAGTCATCTCAAATTATGAGCCAGAGAAAGTCTATCTCTATAGACACCACTTTCCACTCGTCGTTTTGAAGGATGACGATCAGACCTATTTTAGTTCCGAAAGAAAACCGCTCGCGCAATTATTACAAAAACGTTTTAGGGTAAAACACTTGAAAAAGGATGAATTAGCCATTCTATCTAACGATTAGTAAATCTCAAAAAGGGTGCTCTTTCCCAAGTTTTATGTCTTTTAAGTCAGGCAAATCAACAAACATCAGACGTGCATAATCAATCAAATTATTCCCATCTAGGCTTGAAGAGAGGGCCCCTGAATATCTCATTAAAAATTGTTTTTTCCAGTTGAATTTTTTTGAGGAATATACGGATTTAATATGTTCGATACTGCTTCTAATGATAGTCGCATTATTCCAGCCCAGTTTTGCCAACCTAAAAACATCGAGAATCTCGTCTGTGAGATCCTTTTCCTCCAGTTCTTCATAAAATGAATCAAAGAAAGTGTCAATATAATCCTGCATCTCTAAACTCTTTTCGTTCCAGTATATTTTTCCCTTGACACCAAATTTTGATGCGCTTAGCTTAGATTTATTATAGTTCTCAAATGAAAGATCATTTGGTGAAGGTTTCCCGCTTAAATATCCTATAGTTAAAACCCTTAACACTTCAACAGCCGCAATAATAAATTCAGGAATATTTGCATCTGCAATTCTCACCTCAACTGTAGGTGGTTTGTCCTTCCGGTGTGCATTATAATTAATCTCAATCCAATGATCACTACGTAATTTTAGAATTTCAGGTTTAGAGATTGATTTGCACCATTCATCCCCATATTTCACCATTCTATTTGAAGCGATGGATGTTAATTCTTCTTCGAACACTGGACTATTAGTACAAAGCGCTATAATCAATGGGAGATAATCGTGAATGTACGCCATTAAGGGACCGGCATCTTCCTTTCCGATTCCTTCTTCTCCAAGTCCAATATGGAAGTGGACTCCGGCTGGATCTTTTAGCCATGTCCCAAACAACCCGATTTGGTAATTTGCCTTCCTTTGGGCAAAGATCCGATATTTTCTTAGCCCGTTTCGTAATAAAAATAACCCTTTGTTTATATCATCAAAAATAGGACTGATATATTCATTTCCGATCGCTATATCCTCTGTAAAATCCTCGCCTGGTTCTATAACATCTTTAATTGGCTGAATAGCGGTTCTCTCAAGCACCTTCTCCCCTTTTATTAAATATGACTCGATTTCAATGCCATTTGTTACGAGAGGTTGCACGCCAACTTCTTCTTCCTCCACACATTCATCAGGCAAACAGATATTTATCACTTTAATATTGAGCTTGCACTTTAAGCATTGATGGAGATCATTAACTTTAATTTTGGTTGGCGCAAAATCCATTTTGTATTTACATCGCGGACAGGTGACTATAAACCGGGTCATTTAGTTATTCATCCTAAGGAAATTAAATGAAAGACCTTTCAAATCTAAAAACGTTTAACGATTTTTAAAATTTTGGACATAAAATACGAAGAATAGCACGATCTCTTCATAATTCTTTTTCAGTTGATGGTGGATCAAACCCTCTTCCTTTGTGAATGCTTTCAAAACTGCGTTTATACTTTTCGAAATCTTCATGTAATTCTTGCACTTGTTGATTTTCTAGCATTTTTTTGAAGAAATTTGAAATTGAATTATATAATTCGGGAAGAAATGTATCAACTTGAGAAAATTCTTTAGCCATATCTGATAGAGCCCCTAAAGTCAAATTCACATTGATTTCACGTTCTCGGAATTCCTTACTTATTAGTTTCCTAAGTCTTTTTTCATCATAATGACTCCAAACAGATTCAAAAGAGAAATAATAAAAAAATTGCACGACTTCTGAAATCCATCCAACAAAAAACGCAGTTGTAATATCTCCAGTAACTAAATAAGTTACAAAAAATCCTACAAACACGGATATTATTCTATATATGACACTTTTGGCTAAATTTCTCTTCAAATTCATGCTGAAAACATCCTTTTTACAGCCAGAACGCCCCATGGGAGTCCGGACCTTTCTCTAACGAATATTTAAACTATTTGTTCTTTTTGACCATCAGCGAAAATTAATATAATTCATATTTGATATAAATAGTCATCTTTGAGAAACGATAAAAGGGTTTGATCATGCCCAAAAAAAAGGCGAAGAAACAGGTAATGCCCAAAAAAGAGGCGAAAAAACAGGAAATACCCGAAAAAGAGGCGAAGATACAATTAGATGATGAATTAGAAGAAAACCAATTCAAACTTGATTCTATTAGAAGAAAACTATCTGATAAGGATGAAGAATTAAAAAAGATCAAGCAAAATATTAATGACTTGACTGTAGAACAAAATGAACTTATAAAAAAGAACGAAGCATTAAACCAAGAATATGGAAATAGACAAGGCGATTTAACTGTTCTTAATGAGAAAGTAAAAGAAAAAACTCATCAATTAGATGAATTACGCTCAGATGTTACAAAATTGAAAAAAGAAATTGAAGAGCGAAAGTCCTCGTTAACCCAAGAAATTGACGATGCTGAAGTAGTAAAGAAAAAAATTGAAAGTTTACGTGCAGAAAATGAAGCAATAAAACTATCAATTGAAAAAAATAAAGCTGAATTAGCACGTGCAAATATGTTGATTGAAGCAAAAGAAGATGAAACAAAACTCCTAAACGAACAACTTGAAAGAAAGGAATTAAGAAAAAAAGAGGTTGAACAGCAAATTTTAAAATGTCATGACGAGCTGCATGGTCTGGAAAAACAAAAAGAGATGTTTAAAGATCTTTTTGACTCGTATAAAGTTCGTTTAACAGAGAAACAAGAATTTATGATTGGTATTGAATCCATGTTACAAGACTTAAAAGATATCTTGGAAACACTAATCGGCCAAAAGATTGTGAAAGAAAGTTTCGTTGCTCTCAGTGAAAACGCGATGAAAAATCTCAGGAATTTCATTGAATCCTTCAATGCTGCCTATGAAAAACGAGCGGACCGGATAAATAAAGTCTATGAAAAATTTGAAGAAGTAGAGAGTGAATACGAAAAAGTTTACACGATAAAAGAAAAAATTGAAAAACTCATAAATATCTCACAAAAATTATCTCTGAAATTAAAAGACGCTGTGGAAAACCAAGGGAAGGAAGGTCCCGAGAACGAAAGCGAATAATTCTTCTTTTTAAAATGAGTTTTCATTGATACCGTTCTTAAAATCAAAGAATCCTGTCACTTAATTTTAAGAATTCCTCCCACAGCTTCTAAATATCTTAAAAAAATTATTCTAATTAATTATGTTTAAATCTCTCGATTAAATAAGTTTGATTAAATCCTTTAATGCATCTGACATTTTCTTGTTTTCATATAAGACCTTATAAATTTGCATTGTAAGTGGAAGAAATATCCCATTCTCTTGGGCAAAATGGTAGATCGATTTTGCGGCCTTAACCCCTTCAGCGACCATGCCTTGCAAATCAGCTTTTATTTCTTCAAAACTTTTACCTGCGGCTAATTTTTCGCCATAAAATCTATCTCGTGAATGTTTTGATGTGCAAGTCGCAATAAGATCTCCGATTCCTGCAATACCAAAAAAAGTTGTCCTAAAAGCACCGAATTCCTTTCCAACCCTGTACATCTCAGTAAGGCCTAACGTCATAATACTAGCTTTCGCGTTATCCCCTAAACCAAGAGCATCGCAAACTCCAATCGTAAGTGCTGTAATATTTTTAACCGCACCACATATTTGTATACCAGACTCATCTGAAAGCGCATACGGAATAAAATAATCAGTCTTGAAAAGATCTACTAATTCATCAAGGATTTCCTTATGAATTGAAGCAATAACTGTCGCTGTTGGCATCTTTCTTGCGACTTCTTCCGCATGATTTGGACCAGAAAGCGCCGCAATTTTCACGTTTGCCGGTAATACTTCTCTTAGGACTTGGGTCATGAGTTTAAAAGTTTGAGGTTCAAGTCCTTTTGATACCGAAACTAGTTTGTATTGTTTATCTTTTCGAAGATATGGTGCAAATTGATTTGCAACATCCCTTACATATTGAGAGGGAACTGCAGAGATGATAATATCTGCATCTGGAACAACATCTTTGAAATTGTTAAATGCATGTAAATACTCTGATAGTTTTACACCAGGAAGAAACTGGAAATTTTCATGATTTTTATTGATTGACACTGCAGTTCTTTCTTCAAGTGCCCATATTCTTACTTTATAACCCTTCTCAGCCAGAAGATTCCCAAGTGCTGTTCCCCATGCACCCGCACCAATGACTGATATTCGACGCTCCATACAAAGTTTCATTCTATCTCTACTATAAAATAGTTTCTCTAAAGCTCCCCATATAGCTTCTGAATATCTTTAAATAATCAATCCAAAATAAGTAATTTAGAAAACAATCTGAATTTAGGTGAAGTTTATGAAATATGGATTAATGACGCTTGACGATGTAGATGTAAAAGGTAAAAAGGTTTTGATTCGGTTTGATCTCAATAGTACAGTTACTATAGAGGACCCGATAATAAAGGATACATTACGATTGGATCAAATAAAACCAACATTGGACGATTTAAAAGAAGCTGCTGTTATCATTTTAGCACATCAAGGTCGAAAAGGGAAAAAGGATTTCACTTCTTTGCAACCTCATGCTAATGTCTTAAAAGAGATGTATGGGGATCGCTTTAAATTCGTGGATGATACGGTTGGCGAGAAAGCTGTCAATGCCATTAGGGGCCTGAAGCCTGGCGAAATTCTGCTGCTGGAGAATGTCCGCTTTCTTGAAGAGGAAATGCAGAAAGGAACGCCCGGAGAATTATCCAAAACGAAATTCGTGCAGACTTTGGCTCCCTTAGTCGATCTTTATGTAAATGACGCTTACGGTGCAGCTCATAGAGGTCAAACATCTTTAGTAGGCTTCACGCCAGTTTTACCGTCGTATGCTGGGCGTATTTTAGAACGTGAAATCGACGTAATGGAAAATACTTTGACTAAACCTGATAAACCGATGATTTATGTCATCGGAGGGGCCAAAGTGGAAACTAAATTCAAAGTGTTGAAAAACCTCCTCGAGAATAATAAAGCGGATAAGATTTTAGTCTGCGGGTTACTACAGAATATCATGTTAGCAGGAGCCGGTGTAGATATCAAGGAAATTAACAAAAAGCCCATAAAAGGATTTGAAGAGTATATCGGTACCGCTAAAGAGATTTATGATAAATATAAAGATCAACTCGTATTACCAGTTGATCTGGCCCTTAATAAGAACAATGAACGCGTTGAAGTCGGTTTAGATGCATTATCCGAAGAGTTTCCTTCTAATGATATCGGGCATAAAACCGCAGAAAATTTTGTAGAGATTATAAAAGAAGCTGGGACTGTTGCAGCCAATGGGCCTGCGGGCGTATTCGAGAACGAACCTTTCGCTTATGGGTCCAAGGAAGTTCTCCACGCGATGGCTGATTCAAAAGCATATTCTATCGTTGGTGGGGGCGAAATGGGCGGCTATGCCAACACGCTCAAGCTCGATATGAATTTCATTAGTACTGGCGGCGGCGCAATGCTTGCATACCTTACGGGAAAGAAATTAACCGTCCTTGCCGCACTCGAAAAGGCGGCACAACGGATGCAATCCTAAAAACCTCTTTTTTTTTAGTCAAAAGCACTAATTACGTGCTTTTTGTATAGCGATTATAAAAGAATAAACCAAAATACACCATCAGAATCGAAAATACTATAAGACCTATGATATCTAATGGGCGAATAGTGCCTGAATACGCAGGATCTAGCAATCCTCGTAAAATATTAGCTCCATAACTTAGAGGATTCGCGTCAGCGATCAATCCCATACCTGGAATATTCGCCATGACATCACGTGGATAAAATACCGTTGATCCAAACATGAGCCACATGCTTACAAATCCTCGAGCGAGTTGATAACGGCGAGTATTTTGGATGGCTGTTGCAAGGATTATGCTTAACGATGTTAGACCCATTGCGAGAATGAATATAACTCCAAGAATCATTATTATACTAAAGAATGGGGTTAAAATTGAGTAATATAGATTAATTATTATGATGGTGATAACAAGGAGTGGGATAGCAAAAATCATTGACCGTATTGCACCTGCAAATGCCCGGGCAGTAACGAATTGAAACCGATCTATTGGTAGAGATAATAAGTAATGAATGCGCTGACTATGCCGTTCCTGGCTCACCTCGATGCCCATGATAAATGATGCACCAAAAAGAGAAAGGACCGTAATTCCGGGTCCAAAAAAGAGGAGATAATTAGGAACGATTGCTCCAGTAACTAGGTTAGAAAAGACAGCTGCCATGATTAGTAAATCGGCTAAATTCGTGATTAATAAAACAATAATCCAGTACTTATATTTGAAAAAATTCCGTAGATCGCGTTCAATAATTGCGAGCATACTCAAGTTGCAAGTCCCCCCTCTAATCGCTTGCTATAAACTCGAATAGCCACGCCAACTAAAATCAGTGAAAAGATAACAACAAAAACCACTGAAATAAGTATTGGGGAGTCTGCTGGAAGCCCTAATCCCCATCTAGTAGCATCAGCAGCATAGCTAAGAGGATTTACTACACTTACAAATCGCATCCAGTAATCCATTGCATAAATTGGATAATATATTGTGCTAAGTCGGATTAAAAATGCATCAATTAAACCAAGAATAAAACTCAACTTCACGTGCTCCTTGGTAAAACTCCCAATGATGACTCCCAACGACGTTACTCCAAATGCAAAGAGAAATAAGAGACCAAACACGATGAGTAAATTCAAGATAGATCCTATTCCAGTGACAAATAAAAAGATAATAAAAAGCGGAATAGAATAGATCATCGTGCGGAGCGTTCCCCCTACCATGCGCCCCAGGACATATTCCGTTCTCGAAAAGGGTAGTGTTAGATGATAATCAATGACTCCTTCGCTCCGCTCATCAGCTATCTCCCAAGCTGTCCACATTCCAAAAGACCAAAGTGTCAATACAGCTACACCAGCTGCATAAAATTGTGTATAATCAAACCCCGTGACTAAAAAATTTAAAATCAACGCGTAAATGAAGATCTGAACTAAGAATGTGAGGGCATTAGTGAATATGAAAATTTTATAACTCCATAGTCGTTTTAAATCACGCTCAACGATATTAAGAAAATTACGCATGGAATCCCGCTAGTTATTCTTTTAATGATTTTTTTGTATACCTAAAAAAGACATCATCTAAGGTAGGTTCACTCATTTGAAATTTATCTACACGACATCCATTTTGAACAAAAATTTGTAGGATTTCTGATGCGACATCTTCAGCTTTATTCAGATATATTAGTATTCTATTATCATCACTTTTAATCTCGAGAATATTAGGAATTTCTTTTAATTTTTTTTCGATAATAGGCGTAAAATTAGTTGTTTCAACCTGGATTATGTCACCACCCGGAATGGCATCTTTCAATTCAGGTGGTGATCCGATTTTGATAATCCTCCCTTGATTCATTATTCCGATACGATCATCCTTACAAAGGACTTCGGCCTCTCTCATCAAATTTGTAGCAAGGATTATAGTTGCTCCTTCTTCTCTCAGCTCCAATATGAAATCCCAAATCTTCTTTTTAATGTGGGGGTCTAGAAACGCCGTTGGTTCATCGATGAAGGCAACTTTAGGACGCTGTAGGAGCACTTTTGCGATTTCAATCTTTTTTTTCTGCCCTCCACTCAATTTATAAGCGGGTTTTCCTTTGGCATCTGCCATTTGCAATTCTTCAACTAAAAATTGAATGCGTTCTTGCCTTTCTTTCTTATTCGAGATCCCACAGACTTTAGCATGCCAATTCAAAATTTCATTATAATTCAATGACCAGTCTAATTTCGCTTCTTGAAATGAAACCCCTATTACTTCACGCACTTTACTTGGCTGCTCGATAATGTCATAAGAAGCAATTCGGGCAGTTCCCGAAGTTGGCCGGAAAATTGTGGCCAGGATATAAATTAAAGTCGTCTTACCTGCACCATTCGGGCCTAACAATCCAAAAATTTCATTATCATATATATCCAGAGTGAGTTCATTTACTGCCACAGTTTCTTTGAAGCGTTTCGTTATGTGATCGATTTCTATTATTTTCGTCTTCATCTATTACGCTCTCTTTTACTCAATTTTTTATATCATTCAACTAATAAATTAAAAAACTATAATTAAATAAGTGATGTTCATGCTAACCAACAAGGTTCTTCTCTTAACGGGGGCAAGTAGCGGGATTGGATCCTCATTAATGGAATATTTCATCGATAAAGTTCAGCAGATGATAACATCCAATCGAAAACCACTATCGAAATTCTTAACTATAAAACCCACTCCAAAAAACTTAGATCATCTCCCTTTAGATTTAACGATTGAAGAAAGCGTGCAAAACCTCATTCAACATGTCTTGAAGGAACATGGACGATTGGACGTTTTAATAAATTGCGTGGGCGGAAGCTTATTTTCTCACCCGATTGAGGACTTTCCAATGGATGAATTTGATAAAGTAATCTCATTAAATTTCAGATCAGCGTTTCTTTTAACCAAATATGCTATAACAGCTATGAAACAAAATGGAGATGCAGGTGGAAACATCGTCCATTTCGTATCTAGTTCCGCTAAAAACATATCGAATCATAAAGCGCCTTATGGTGCTGCCAAAGCAGCTTTAGCCCATCTCATACATTATGCATCATCCGAATGTGGGAAATACAACATAAAAGTTAATGGTATTTCCCCGACGTACGTGTTTACACCACGCCATGAACGTGAGATCCAACAAAAGGTACAAGAATCTGGAAAAAAACGGGATGAGATCGTTGACCAGATTTTATCCCATCAAATCCTAAAGAAACCAATGCAATCAAGAGATCTAATAGAAGTCACAGAATTATTAGCCACGACAGAAGTCATTACAGGGCAAATTTATAATTGTTCAATGGGCGAGATTTTGTATTATTAAAATCCCTCATTTCATAAATTTTTTCGTTTAGCTCTCCTTTTAAGGTATTTATAAAGTTCTCCAAACCATAAAACGCATGAAGAAGCTGCTAAGGCAAGAACCCATTCCACCCATCCAAGCGGTACAAAGGAAAAAAG
>JABXJT010000077.1 GCA_013375455.1 Candidatus Helarchaeota archaeon
GCGTACCGCCGGATAACCTTACGGCGGGTCTACTCGCGTGCGGGTAGATGGAGAATTGGCATAAAATTTTGATTTTTATAGAAATTATCAAAATTTTATAAATAATTTGAAGGTTTGAACAATGATTTTGAAAAAAAACATCCACGCTTTTTTTAAAAATTCATTTTGTTAATATGCGTCCCATCGATTTCACAGAAACTAGTGCTAAATTGAAAAATTTAATGACCCCTAATTGCATGTAAAAATTCCGAATCGTTCTGACAACCATTTTTGGTCGAAAATAGTATTTAATAAGAGCGTATCTAGTCAGTTTTTTAATATCTAATAATTTAATTTGAGGAAGATTTTGAGAAAGGACTTCTGCCCCCACAGTTGGGCAAAAGGGGATAAATTCAACGAGATCACTATCGACTTCCTTGCTGAATTGTATTGTATCATAAATCGAATTTACATTATCTCCTGGAAGTCCAATAATATACGTAGCTGCCGCTAGAATTCCAACTTTCTTAGTTAGGTGAATCGTATTAATGATTTTCTCTTTCGTTATACCCTTTTTAATCGATTTTAATGTTTCAATTTTTCCTGATTCTACCCCAAAACAAATGAGTTGGCATCCGGCTTTTTTCATGGCGCCAAGCATTTCTTGATCAATAGTATCTACCCTTGAATTACAAAACCAGGTAATATTTAATCTATTTTTAATTATCTCATTGCACAATTGCAAAACCCAATGTTTATCAAAGGTAAAGGTGTCTGCCCGAAATAGAAAATTATGAATATGAAGCGTTTTAATGACCATTTTAATTTCTTCAATTATACTAGATGCGCTTCTTTTCCTCACTTTAATGCCATTCATTAAGGGACTCAAGCAAAACGTGCATTGAAAAGGACATCCTTTTGCAGTTTGTATTGTCGTAAATTTCTCACCTGATGATGGTACTCGATAGCGGTCATGTTTTATTAAATGGTGAGCAGCAAATGGTAATTCATCTAGATTTCCAACGAAATCTCTATCTTCATTTCGTTTAATTTGGTTTTTTTCACGGTAAGTGAGCCCATTTATATCCTTAAGAGGCATATTTGCCTCTAATAATTCCTTAAATGTCTTTTCTGGTTCCCCGCGAATCGCAAAATCGACATACTTAGCTTTTTCCAATATTTCTACATCATTTATGCTAGGGGCATGTCCAAAAGTTATGGTTTTTGCACCATTTTCCTTAGCGATTTGTAATGTAACGAGGTCTGATTCCAAAGTTTCCATTGAAGTATTAGCGACAATCCACTTGGGATTCCAACTATAAATGAATTCTTTTAACCGGTTTAAATTTATTCTCTCAATTGGCGCATCAATGATTTTTGTTTGAAATCCTAATTTTTCAGATATTGCTGCAAGACTCATTAAATTAATTGGTGGGCGAACTATTTTACTAAAAAGATCATTCGCATCATTCTGGCAGCGATCTTCTTTATACAGAAAAGCTTCAGATGGAGGATTCAATAAAAGGACTTTAGTCATGAACAGATACCTTACTTAAATTTAGCATAAAAGATTTTTTAATTTGTTTTATTTAAACAAATAAATATCAATACTTTATATTTTTTTAAAAGTAAATTACTAAAAAGAATTACTTGAAAACTTATTTATTAAATGTTCATCCGCTTTATATTATAATTTTTAAAAGCGTTCTAACTTAATAAGAAAAGAATAAGCAAGAAATTTCCAAGGACTCCTTCCTAAAACCTTATTAATTTTTTTAAATATTGGAAACAGAATTTTAGGACACGCGGGAAAGAAAAAATTTCCTAAAAACTGAAAAATATTTAGATTAAATTTGCGAATTAGCTTTTTCAAGAAGAAAAAATTATACATGTGATCTTCAGGCTCATTATAGAGTACTGGAAAGTGTGGGAACGAAGCATTTCGATCATAATGGTAACCGATTTTTTTATGAAACAATCTTAAAAAATTAAGAGGAATTTTATAATAAAATATCCATAGTAAATTTAAAGGAAATAAAATATTTGGGATTGTTATTAAAATAGAGCCGTGTTTCGTTATTACTCGATGCATTTCAATAAAAATCGTCCAAATAATTTTATATGGCTGTGGAAGATGACGAAGCACTTCAATGCAATTAATAATATCAAAAATATTATTTCGAAAAGGGAGAAATTGGGCATCAGCTAAAACAAAATTAAGCAAATTATTATCATCATTATCTTTTTCCAAATTATTCTTAGCTATTTTTAGCATCTCATAAGAAATATCCACGTTTATGACAAAATTCGTTCTTTCTAAGAATTTTTTAGCATATATACCAGGTCCTACCCCTAATTCAAGAATCTTTTGTTCTTCAATTTTTGAGATTGATTTTAATACCCAACTTTCAATCATTTCATGAAAATATTTATCACGGGTCCAAACTTCTTGTTCATAGGATGCGGACCATGCATCAAAATGTTTGATTACTTCCTTTTTTCGTTGGACCAAATTAGCACGTTCCATTTCGAGTGGGAATTCTAAATGATTATTTTAATTCTAAATGATTATTTTTATAAAAGTGATATTTTCATCGAAAGATTACTTCATTAATTTTATTTGTTTTCATTACATTATGTTTATAGAATCCATAACATAAAGATTCCTTTGAATTTTCAAGAGATTCGAGGTAGAAAAAATATCAAAGAATAGATTATTAAGAATTAAAAAGGTTAAATTATGAAAGTTGCCTTGATTTTTCCTAATATTAACTTAGGTAGAATTCTAAAAGTATCATTTCATCCACCTTTAGGATTAGCATATTTAGCAGCAGTTGCTGAGCAGGCAGGTCATGAAGTTTTGGTAATTGATGCTGCTGCCCTGAATTTAAATAATAAAGAATTAATTGTGAAACTCAAGGCATTTAATCCCGATACAATAGGAATTACAACTAATATCTTATTAGCACCACGTAGTTTGGAATTAAGTAGACTCATTCAGCGGCAATTTCCTGAAGTAAAGCTCGTTTTTGGAGGTCCTTGGGCTTCCGCAGTACATGAAATGCTTTTAAAAAGAAAAATTTGTGATTATGTTGTCGTGGGAGAAGGAGAACACTCATTCACTGAATTATTAAGGACTATAGAAAATGAGAAAAACCCAATTAAAATACCAGGTATTGCCTATCTCGATCCCAAGGATAATAGCGTTCAATTAGAACCATCTTGCAATATTGCGGATTTAGATGATCTCCCATTTCCGGCGTGGCATCTATTTCCGTCTCCTAAGAAATATTTTTTTAATTCTCGGAAAAAGATTTTTTATCCCATTATGACCTCACGTGGTTGTCCCTATCAGTGTAATCATTGTACCAAAATAATTCATGGAAATAAGCTTCGTTTTCGTAGTATTGAAAACGTAATAGACGAGATTAGATATTTAAAAGATAAGTTTTCATTAGATGAGCTCTTAATTATTGACGATAATTTTACTATCAACAAAAAACGTGCAGAAAAAATTCTGGATGAAATAATCAAAAACGAATTTAACATTTTAATCCAATTTTCCAATGGAGTCCGTGCGGACACTCTTTCTCTAAAAATAGTGAGGAAACTCAAACGGGCTGGGACGTATAGAATGGCCATTGGGGTAGAATCGGGAAATCAAACCGTAATAAATAAAATAGGCAAACGTTTAGATTTGAATGCAGTTAGACGCGCCGCAAAAATCATAAAACAAGAGAAGATCATCCTTTCTGCATTCTTTATGATCGGACATCCTTTCGATACCATCAAAACAATGAATGATACTATTAATTTTGCACTTGAAATCAATCCAGACTACCCCCACTTTTTCAAGGCAATTGCTTTTCCAGGTACAGAATTATATAACCAAGTGAAGCGCGATGGAAAATTTCTAATGTCAATCTCTGATATAGATCGCGGTTATAACATCGGTTCTGCTAATTTTGAAATATTTGATCTCAAGGCAACTGAGGTTGAAAATGTATTTAAACAAGCGTATCGTAAATTTTATCTTCGTCCCCGGAAGATTTTTTCATTATTAACGAAAATCAGAACCTTTGGAGAATTAAGATACTTGTTAAATTATGGTATTTTGACAATTTTTAACTTATTAAATCTGAATCGATAAATAGGTAGAATTTTGGATAAATCGCCATCAAATCAATGATGTTAAGATTGAACCGGTTCCAGTTTCCGTAGGGGCTCAATTTTAGGATACATTATTAAAGTACCAATAATGATAAGAATGATTCCAATTATTTTAAAAAATGAGAATGGAAATACAATCGCACCATCAATTAGAATGACTAAATCTTCATAAAAAATGAATCCAGCACCTAAAACTGGAACTCCCATACTTAGCAGATTTCCCATAGGCGCAATAATTGTCATACGCCCGACTGAATAAGCAGCCATCCCAATAAAGAAAGCAAAGAAGTATGAAATAATTAAAAGATAGAAAAATGGATTGTAAAAAAAGAATTCAAGAGTGAGAGAAAATTCTTTATACAAATACATGGCATTATTATAAATTATTCCTAAACCAAAGAGAAGTCCGCTTACCATTGTCAACAAATATTCATCAATTTTCTTATTCCTCTTTATTAATGTAATGCTAATTAATATTAAACATACAATGATGAGAATTATCGAAAAAATAATCATATTCGCTAGATCCATGAGGGTACTTTTTTCCGTAACATACATTGACAATAAAATTAACCCCGAAATCATGGCTGCAATTCCTAATAATTCCCTCTTTTTAAGACGTTCTTTCAGGAGTTGATAACCTAGAATGAATATTATTATAATACTTAAATTTGTCAGAGGTTTTACAATACTCACGTCATAAGTGGAGAGTGCATACTGGTAAACCAAAAATCCCCCTACAGAAACCCCCCCCCCTAAGACAAACATGGGAACTTTTAAGAGTTGATTAATCCCGCGAAAAGGATTCCTAAAAAATCCTTTAATTGTCATCTCAATACCTTTTACATCATCTATACCACGTTTTAAAAAATAGGCACTAGTTCCATTTAAGACAGCATAACATATCATTATTAAAATTAATTTAAGATCGAAAATATTATTCAACAAAATCACGTTCTAATATATATGGTCCTTATTTTATTAAAATTGGTAAAATCTTACTAATTTTGCGAATTGTAATTGTATATAAAAAACCTTATATCTTAAATCTTATGAGACTTTTATTGTATCCATTTTAACAATTTGATTTCACTAAAATGGTGATTGAAGTTTAAAGTAACCCTAATTTTCCCAAATATAAATTTTGGGAAAATCTTTAAAAAAGCAACATTCCCAGCTCTCGGGTTAGCTTACCTCGCAGCAGTTATTGAGAACGCAGGATATGACGTTTCTGTTATAGACGCCACAGCGCTAAACATGAGTGATAACGAAATTCTTGTGAAACTTAGAAATTCAATTCCAAATGTAATTGGTATTACAACCAATATATTACTTGCAAAATATAGCTTAAAATTAGGTAAGAGTATTCGGCGTCAATTGCCTGAGGTAAAGCTTGTTTTTGGAGGTCCTTGGGCATCTGCGGTCTATGAAATGCTTTTACGGGAAAAAATCTGTGATTTCGTTGTAGTAGGAGAAGGCGAACAAGCTTTCATTGCCCTATTGAAAAAGATTGAGGAAGGACTAATACCCAAAAACATACCCGGGATTGCTTATGTGAGTAAAAACGATTCGGTAGAATTAGAATCCCCTCGTCCTTTAGAAAATTTAGATGAGATTCCATTCCCTGCTTGGCACCTTTTTCCCCCTGCTCAAAAATATTTCTTCTCTAAACGAGGAAAGATATTGTATCCAGTTATGACCTCTCGCGGGTGTCCCTATCATTGCAATTTTTGTACTAAGTTAATTCATGGACATCGCATGCGCTACCGGAGTATTCAAAATGTAATTGATGAGATCAGATACCTAAAGGAGAGGTTCTCGATAGAAGAGATAGCCATTATGGACGATAATTTCACGCTAAATAAAAAACGCGCTGAACGTATTTGTGATGAAATCATAAAAAATCAGTTCAATATTTCTATTCAATTAACAAATGCAATCCGGGCTGATACAGTTGATAAGAAATTAATTAGAAAATTGAAACAGGCTGGAACTTACAAAATGGGAATTGGAGTGGAATCAGGAAATCAGGATGTGGTGAATAAACTCGGGAAGAACTTGGATTTGAATGCTGTTAGGCGTGCAGCGCAAATCATAAAACAGGAGAAAATTATCTTACTTGCCTACTTTATATTAGGACACCCATTCGATACTGTTAAGACCATGAATGAAACCATCAACTTTGCTATAGAGATTGATCCAGATTACGGGTACTTCTTTATAGCAACAGCATTTCCAGGAACGGAATTATACAATCAAGTCAAACGAGATGGCAAGTTCCTCATATCCCTTCATGATATTGATCGTGGCTATAATGTTGGATCACCCAACTTTGAGATATATGATCTCAAGGTGAAAGATGTTGGCCGTCTTTTTAGACAAGCATACCGGCGATTTTATTTACGCCCCCGGAAAATCCTATCCTTATTATTGAAGTTAAGAACTTTAAACGATGTGAAATACAATTTAACCATGGGGATTGTTAGTATCTTAAATATATTAAATTTTAAAATCTTCCATTTAAATTAACAGTTGATTATTGGTTTCAATATATTAAATTTTCCTCTTAAAAGAACCAGATGTAAGAAAACTCTAAAAGCCAAAAAAAGGAACTGGATACGAATGATTTCTAAACTAAACTGCAAATTAATTTCAGGAGATTGATTTCAGATTTACGTCGGTTTGAACAGTCTCAGAAATCTGGTATAAAAATATAAGTTGTCGAACTTTAGTTAATGTTACATAATACTTTCATTAAACATGAGTTTCATAAAACATGAGAAAATGAGATTTTAAAATTGAGAAGAAAATTGATTTATATACTTTTTATGTTATTTATAAATTAATATTTACTGAAATATTTGAATGATATGAAATGAAGGTAGCTTTAATTTATCCGAATCTACGAGGGGAATTTTCTCCAAGTTTGAGTTTAACTTATGTCGCTACAACACTCGCCCAATATCATAGAGTAGCCATAATAGATTTCACATTTCATAAGAAATGGTGGAAAAAATTTCTGCATACTCAAATACGCCTATTCAAACCAGAACTTATTGGAATCACATGTTTTACATTCAATTTTTATGACGCTTTAAACATTGCAAAAGAAGTAAAAATGATTCATCCCGATATACCAATAATCTTCGGGGGCATACACCCTACTTTAATGCCAATAGAAACCTTACAATTTGATGAAATTGACGCAGTCTGTATTGGGGAAGGCGAAATTACTTTTCCTGAATATTTAAATAAAATAGAGAAAGGTATTTCATTAAAGGGAGTTGAAGGAATATGGTATAAGGAAAACGGACAGATAATTAAAAATAAAATACGTCCATTAATTGAAAATTTAGATAGCATACCTTTTCCAGATTGGCGTTTTTGGAATATGGATTTATATTTAAAGGTTCCACCACATAATAATGTGATTGATATGCTTGGATCTAGGGGATGTCCCTATAGTTGCACCTATTGTTCAAACCATGCTTTACGACAAATCCTTCCTGGGAAATATCTCAGATTCCGAAGCGCTGAGAACATTATTGAAGAAATAAAACAGTTAAAGGACCGATATTGGCGAAAAGGATTTCGTCATATCTACTTTTGGGATGAGAATTTTCTCCTAGATAAAAGAATTTTTAATCGGTTTTGTCAATTATATAACTAAGCCATCCAAACGTATTATTGATGAGTAAATGGTTATCTGCCGTGTTATAGTTGATAAAAACACGATCATCCACGATGATAACAAATCTACCGCCCCCAAATTGCATTGCCACCACCAAATTAAAACCATACCATTTAACGCATAAGATAGTATGTGGCTGTAATGAAATATCCAATGATTTCATCGGAGATCGAAAATAAATTTCATTTACTCCGGAAGTTATGGGGTGGGAATGAGTGGTATTGGAAATTCCGCTTTCTGGTGTTCCGGCATAAGAAAGATTAAATCTTTGCAGCAGATCCATTGCGGATCCCGTACCATCCCCCGTAATGAGGAACCCACCCCCACTTTGCACCCATTGTTCGATCGCATCAGTCTCATTTTCAGTCATACTTAACCCACCCTCGTCAAACCAGAGGAGATCATAATTAGATAACAGGCTTGAATTAAGTGGTTTTTTGTCGGAAGCAATGTCGGTAACTGTTGCCCCACGTTGAATTAATTCCGTAATAAAGGGCGGATATAGCGTTTGGGGATTATATTCACCATGGGCAGTGACCGTGCCAATTTTAACTTCATTTAATCTCACTTGGCTCCATTGTACTGCAGGTTTGACACGTGGTCCGGTGTATGGTCCAGCACTAGCTGAATATTTACCATCCGAACAATTGAAGTTATGAACATGGGTTCCAACGTCTAAAGTGGTAGAAAAAATGAAAATACAGTCATCCATATAATTAGTATCAAGGAGATCTTGCTGATCCATGGAATAGGTAGACGAGTTTATCGTTACATTTACATAAGCCGGTGGGTTATTGTCTGCATCGGTGTAATTCACTGTGAATACGAATAATGAAAAGTTTTTGTAACCAAAGTTAGGTTTCACCTGCCCATTGTTCAATACTGGTGGATTTACGTTGAGTTCTGTAACATTCAACCCGAATAAGCCAGTCGAATTGAAAAATTTCCCATCATTACATTCAAAAGAGTAATTATAAATTCCCGGGGATAAATAGGTCAAATATTGATATAGACAACCATCAGTATAATTTGTATCGGATGAATTATGCTTCGGCATATAATTAATTTTTTAAAATTTTTTCTAATTTTATTCCCAATTTCACTCATCCATTCATATTCACCGGTTGTGATTGAAAAAGCCACAACATCAGGATTTAGTCTTAAAACCTTTTTTATTAAATTTTTTTCTAACTCATCAATCAGAACATCACATTGATGCCCAGCTTTCTTCAAAATAGCTGATAGTAACATTATTGCAGGTTTTCCAAAAATATCCTTCTGTAAAAATAATATTTTCATTTTTTTACCACAAAAATCTATGTTTTTGGAACCGATTTTCGTTTATATTCTTGTATTAATGACATTCTCAACAAAAAATTACTTTGATTAATTTAAATTGTTTCTAATAAATAAAAGTCCCTTCATCTTTTCAAGAGATTTAAGGTGGAAGAAGTAATAAAGAAATTAAGAAGAAAAAATTTTGGATTAAAATGTGATCCAATAGAATCACCCATAATTGTTAATAATCGGGAGAAGTATATTCTTATAACAATAATATAATTGTTGGCAAACCATCAAAAAATGATATTAGTCTTTTTAAAAGATTAATTGTCAATTCCTTTTGGGGCTTTGAACTAGAGCTTCTCTCAGAGAAAGGTTGAATACTGGAGATAGTATGAGAAAATATAGGATAAATAAAACACTCTTAATCTTGCTTATTTTCTTATCTTTTTGCCTCAATTTCAACGGGTCAGGTGATAGATTTGAGGATGAGAATTTAATTCAATCTCCAGAATTCGGTTTTAAAGCGCCAATTTTTACACAATCGAGTATCAAAAAGTGGAAAGAGAACATCCTCAAAACAGATCAAAATTTTAATGGATTAGTTGATCAATTGGAGCAGAAATTAGACTCGTTATCAAAGCTCACCTGTTCCGAAATGTCCGATGATGATATTCCAATTATTATGCATTTTCCTGAGGGAGATATTACATCAATTACTTTCCTTTTTAAGAGGTTAGGGGGGACTATTAAAGCAATTTATAGGTATGCAATTAATGGCTTCTCTGGTATAATAAGCCATGAAGGGTTAAACCAATTCTGTAATGTATTATTAGATAATGATATTCCTTTTCTTGTTGAAGAGGATAGCATTACTAAAGCGAGTCTTTATTACGCATCGCGAAATATGAACCTACGCCCTTATGTCTGGAATACTCTAGGTTATACGGGGGACAATTATAGTTCGATAGCAGTTATTGATAGTGGAATAGATGCTTCACACGAGTTTTTTTCGCCAGGGTTTGCTGACGGAAATTCTAATTACAAAATAATTGGGTGGAGGGACGAAGTGAATAGTTCGCCCACGCCAAATGATGAACGGGGGCATGGATCCCACGTTGCAGGCATCGCAGCGGGAAATGGAGGGACACCCATAGACGGGTCTGGGCGAATGGTGTCAACCTATGGTTATGAATTTAATTATCCGGGCCGATTCATTGGTGGGCATACTGAAAGTTTTACGGCAGTTGGATTCAATGTCACAGAACCGGGGACTATTGAAATAAACTGTGAATTCAATGACTCCACTTCTGGCTCCGGTAGTGTTCATATTTGGGTCTACCTTTACCATAATGAAACAATCGTGGACTCGCACGTTGTTTCAGACGCGGTATGGAACCACACATTATCGTATAATGCTACCAGCACGACCCTCGGAGATTATTCCTTAAGGTTAAGCGTCGTTTATGACGGTTTTTTGGTGGGCAGTCCGCGGGTCAAGTTCAGAGCTGAGATTCACAGCCCATTTGATCCGCCACTCATGGGGTGTGGAAATCCGTGGAAAGGAATTGCACCTGATGCACGTCTTACGGCCATAAAGGTATTTGACTCGAATGGGCTGGCGCCTGTATCTGTTGTAATTGCGGGAGTTGATTGGGCCATTGCCAATAAACTGATCTATAACATTACCGTCATTTCCATGAGTATCGAAAGTGACCCAGGACAGTTCGGCTTGATCAGCGCAGTTAATAATGCAGTCGAGAATGGCATGGTCACTGTCGTTGCAGCAAGCAATCATGGGGGCATTGGGAATAATATTGGTTCTCCGGGAGATGCTGACAAAGTGATAACTGTCGCTGCAATGAGTGTTGTAGATCGTGTTACAGATTATAGCAGCGCGGGTGGACCATCATACTCGGGTAATACCATCAAACCTGACATCATGGCACCAGGTGGTAGTTATTACAATTTCTCGATGTTTTCAGCTGAAACGAATGAGAATGATACACATGGCGAGTTTGCTGGAGATGGTTTCCTTAATGACACGCGTCCGGCGCATGGAACTTCTATGTCAACGCCAGCCGTAGCAGGGGCTGCAAATCTCCTGATCGAAGCAATGGGCGGGCACCCGAACTGGAACTATACTGCCATAGAAGCTAAAAGAGTTAAATCTTTACTGTTAATGACCGCAACCGAAACTTATCCCTTAACCCGGGAGATAGATAGTGAATATAGCCCTCAACTCAATCGTGGAGGGAAAGATCCCCATGAAGGCTACGGTCGATTAAACATCGATGCAGCTTTAGAGGCATGCACGCAAGAACTAATCCCTGCTTCAAATACAAGCGCTTGGCTTTCGAGTAGCACGTCTAACCCTTTTGATAAACATGCATTGGGCGGATATCTCGATTTAACTAACGGACAGAATTGTTACTTATCTTTAGAGGTTCCTGATGGCGCAGACTTTGATTTACACCTATATAGCAATCAACCCACAGCACTAGGGGACCCTATAATGATTGATTCAAGCATATCAGCTGGATTAGGAATAGATGAAACAATAAATTATAATGCTACAACATCAGGGCGATATTATTTTGTTATAAAAGCGATAAGCGGTGAGGGGTTTGCTAATATCACTTACAAATGGAATCTACTCGCGCCCTCACTTACCGCGGGATTGGTGGCCCCTCCATCAGGAAATCAATCAACGTTGTTAAACTTTAGTGTTGTTTATACCGATCCAGACGATCTTGCCCCATTTTCCGTAACAATATCAATTAATGGGACATCGTATGCAATGGAAAAGCAAAACCCATCGGATTTAATCTATTTGGATGGTTGCACTTACCAATATTTAACTTATTTACAACCAGGAACCTACAATTATTCGTTTGCTTGCTTCGATGGTATTTATGCCAATTCCACGAGCATTTATACTGGGATGGTGATTAATGAAACAAATCTTTTTGCACCCCTTCTCCAAAATCCGCAGGTTTCTCCTCAAAAAGGCGACAACTTCACGCTTTTCAATTTTACTGTCTTATATTTCGATGATGACAACAATTTTCCTGCTTATCTAAACCTCACAATAAATACTACGCAATATACAATGATGCTTACCAACCCTTTTGATTTTAATGCCATGGATGGCTTACAATATAGCTTCATTACAACTCTCGATTATGGGTATCATCAATATCGAATCAACTGTTCTGATGGTCTATTTTCTAATTCAACGAACTGGATGACCGGTCTTGAAGTTAATCCGTTTCTCCAAGAAATATACATTACCCTTTTTCACGAAGATTTTGAGAATGATTTATCCAAATGGGAAAATATCACCGGTTTGTGGCATTTAACTGATAGTAATAGTTCTTGGACGGATCCTTACCATTCGCCCAACCACTCAATGTGGTTCGGAAATGAATCGACAGGCAACTACCAAACAGCATTTCGCGAACTGGGTGATATGATTTCCAAACCCATCGATTTATCCTACGTGAGCCGTGCATATTTGCAGTTTTATCAATGGAGAGAATGCGAAGAAAACATAGATTTTTCACACGTGTATATTTCAACAGATGGTGTTGTATGGGATCTGCTTTACAAGAGCGGTGCGATAGTTCCACCCTGGGAAAAATTAATCCTCAATATTTCAAAATATTGCCGAAACAGTTCTACACGCTTAAGATTTCATTTTGATACAGGTGACCAAATAGCAAACCATTTTAGAGGCTGGTTAGTGGATGATGTGATTATTTATGGGAATTCACCAATTAATTTATTATTACCAGATGATAATAGCTCTCTTTTTACTGGCTGGAATAATTTCACGTGGAAGAGTCTGGAATTACCAATTGGAGCCGTGAATTATACTCTACAAATTTCAAATATGTCTAACTTTTCCAGCATTCTTCATGAAATAGAAAATATTAACGAGATGCCAAATAATACATCCATCCCTATTTTAATAAATTTTCCATCAGGGCAATATTACTGGCATATCCGACCTCACTTTGGACCATTTTATAGAAACTGGTCTAATCTTTACCTATTCAATTTGACTGTTAATAATTATGCACCAAGTTTGATTGCTGGATCTGTTAGTCCTGCTACAGGTAATCAATTTACTCAATTCAATTTTACCTTGATCTATGTAGATCAAGATGATAATCCCCCATTATTCATCAATTTATTGATTAATGGAACGCCATATCCAATGACGAAGCAAAATTCATCCGATACAAGTTATACTGATGGTTGTTTATATCAATATTTGACCTATTTATCCCCGGGAATTTATAATTACTCTTTTGAATGTAATGATGGGAAATTTTTCAATTCGACTGACACATTTGGGTTAAATGTTACAGAACTCAATGTAAATCCACCAGTATTGAACAATGGGCAGGCGAAACCTAACTTTGGTTACAAGGGCTTATCATTATTCATATTTACAGTGAATTACACCGATGCAGATAATAACCCACCGGATTATGTAAATATAACGATAAATTCGACGACCTATTCTATGATTCAGCAAGATCCACAGGATACTAATTACATGGATGGATGTATTTTTATGTTTTCTACCACTTTAGACGTTGGAACCTATGTTCATGACTTCAATTGTTCGGATGGTAAATATTCAGTTAGTGCTGGACCATACAATGGACCGCGTGTCAAACCTGCAATACAGTGGAGCGAAATAAGATTAGATGAAGTTAAAATTGGCACGGTCATTGCCCATGGTGAATATAATCCCCGAACGATGTATCCGACCATTATTACGGAACTGATTCAACGTGGGGCAACAATTACCGATATTACAATCCCACTTAATTCAAGTCTGTTATCTAATTATGATCTCCTCTGGTTTGACGAGGGTGGTTCAAGTATGACTGAAAATGAGACTGATGCGATCGAACAATGGGTGCAAAATGGGGGTGGATTCTTCATCACGGGGGATGATACGGGATCTGCCATGGGTCTGCTGCAAAGATTTAATCTTTCTTATGCCGGAACACCAGGAAGCGGAAGTACCAATATCACTTATTCCCATCCCATAACTTCTGGAGTAAATGAAATTTATTTTCCATCTCCGATAAGCGCATTGAATATTTCATCACAGCCAAATGTCACGTTATGCGTTGAATTGAATGATTATGCTATGGTTGTGGCAATGGAATTTGGGGCTGGAGGATTTGTTATCATTGTAGATAAAGTGGTGCTACATACTTATACGTCGAAAGATAACCATTTACTTATCAAGAATACGTTTGGATGGCTTAGTCATATGAAGAGTGATTATGCGCCCAATTTAACAGCTGCAACTGTTTTCCCATCAGCAGATTATCAATTTACAAAGTTCAATTTCACGGTTCTTTACACAGATTTAGATAACAAGCCACCCATAATACTCAACGTATTGATTAATAACACCCCCTACCCCATGGAAAAACAAAATCCGTCTGATATGAACTACACGGATGGGTGTATTTATCAATACGTAACTTATTTACAATCGGGAAATTACAATTATTCGTTTGAGTGCCACGATAGGAAATTTTACACTTTAACTGAAACCTATACGGGATTAAACGTGACAGAAGTCAATGTAAATTCACCTATATTGAATAATGGGCAATTATATCCCGACATTGGCTATAATGGTTCATCAATGTTCCTATTTACAGTGAATTATACTGATGAAGATAATAATGCACCAGCTTATGTAAATATAACGATAAATTCGACGATCTCTTCTATGATTCAGCAAGATCCGCAGGATACTAATTATATGGATGGCTGTATTTTCATATTTTCCACCTTTCTAGATGTCGGAACCCATATTTATTACTTTAATTGTTCGGATGGTGGAAATTCAAGTAGTGCTGGACCCTACACCGGACCGGTTGTGGAATTTGCAAGACAATGGAACCAAGTAAGATTAGATGGTATTCGAATTGGCACTGTCATTACGCACGGTGAAGAGAACCCTCGAACAACGTATCCTCCCATTATTGCGGAATTAATTCAACGTGGGGCAATAATTACCGATATTACAACTCTACTTAATTCAAGTCTATTATCCAATTACGATATCATCTGGTTTGACGAATATGGTTCAAATATGACTGAAAGTGAGCTTGATGCCATCGAACAATGGGTACAAAATGGTGGTGGGTTCCTTGTTACTGGGAGTGTTATGGGATCTGCCATTAATTTGGTTCAAAGATTTAATATTTCTTTTGTCGGACTCCCGCCGGGAGGAATTACCGACACCATTTTCCCTCATCCTATAACTTCTGGAGTAAATGAAATTTATTATACTTCTCCATGGACATCATTGGATATTTCATTACAGCCACATACCATCTTATGCGTTGAATGGTATGGTTATGCTATGGTTGTGGCAATGCAATTTGGGGGTGGAAGATTTGTTATCATTGTGGAAGCCAGTTATACCTTGGCAGATAACCATTTACTCATCAATAATACGTTTGGCTGGCTTAGTTACATAAAGAATGATCATGCGCCCACTTTAACAGCTGCAACCGTTTTCCCCTCGTACGGTTTTCAATTTACTGAGTTCAACTTCACGGTTCTTTACACAGATCTAGATAATAAACCACCTGTCTTCATCAACGTGAAAATTAATGATACATCTTACACCATGGAAAAACGTGATCAATTCGATATGAACTATACCGATGGGTGCCTTTACCAATTTAAAACTTATTTACAACCAGGAAGATATAATTATTCATTTCACTGCTCCGATGGAAGATTCTATGCCTCAAGTGACAAGTATATTGGATTGATAGTCAATAAACCAAGCAGTTTTGCACCACAACTCTTGAATCCTCAAGTAACTCCTGAAATAGGGGATAATTCAACCTCATTCAATTTTACTGTATGGTACTATGATGCTGACGATAATTTTCCGATTTATCTCAACCTAACAATCAGTACTACAACATTTTCAATGATACCAATCAATCCATCAGATGTCAACTTTACAGATGGAGCACAATTTTATTTCCCCATTTCATTAGATTTTGGGTTGTATCAATTTCAGATTGAATGTAGCGATGGATTATTCATTAATTCGACAGGGTGGATTGACGGTCCTGAGGTGTCCCCCTTCTATGGGCTGACAGAGACGGAATGGCAAAATTTCACGCTTTTAAATCCCCTCTATGAGAGCATTTGTCATCCTGGTTGGATTAATTTCACTTGGAGAAGTCTAGAATTACCAGTTGGGATCGTGAATTATACTTTACAAATTTCAAATACAGCTGATTTTTCCAACGTCCTCCTTGAATTGAATGATATTGGGGAAACTCCAAGTATCACATCAGTGAAGTTATTACTAAAATTTTCATCTGGCCAATATTATTGGCGTGTCTGCCCCTGTTATGGCCCTCTTCATGGAAATTGGTCTAAATATTCTACAATAATCATAATACCAATGCCTGGATTTTTCGAAGCGCATGGGGTGTGGTTATTAATCATCGGGGCAAGTATTTCAGCTTTGGTATTTAGAGTTAGAATACGACAAAAAGAAAGAAAGAAACGTGCAATATCACAGTTATCAATAGAAATAGTTCCAACTCCTACTCAAGAGGAAAAAATAATAGTCCCAACCTTCAAAGAAAGAAAGAAACAGTTAATTACCAAACAATTGATCACCAGGTTAAGAAGTCGAAATCGAGAAATTCGTCTTCGATCAGCAAATTTTTTAGGAGATATTGGTGCTAAGCAAGCAGTACCTGCCATTTTTCAAACATTATTATATGACGAAGAAAAGGATGTACGATCTGCGGCAGCTTCTGCGCTGAGAATGATAGGAAATGGAGAGATTTTACTAATATTAAAACAAGTTATGAAAGAGGATACTGATCCTGAAGTGCGAGAACATGCGGCTGAAGCAGTAAATTGGATAGAAAATCAAGATAAAGGTTAATCAAGACAAGGGTTAAAATTAGATGAGATTACAACTTGTTGATATAAAGTCATTACCAAAAACAAGCGTGATTGATGGAACTCCCTTATATACTAATCCTATTGGATTGATAAGAAAATTTTTCCTTAAACGGATTGAACTATGTATAAGTCTCCTGGAAGTTGAAGAAGGAAATATATTAGATGTAGGTTGTGGGTCTGGTATTTTATTACCAACCCTTTCAAAAATTAAGGGAATGATTGTAGGAATAGATATTCATAAATACCTTCAAAGGGTGAATAAATATCTAAAAAAGAATAAATTTCAAAATATTTGCTTGGTTCAGGCAGATTCTCATTTTTTACCATTTCGAAAATCAGTCTTTAATGCTATAATAATGATATCACTCCTTGATCATTTACATAAACCCAGATTAGCCATAAATGAGCTATACCAAATGACTAATTCGAAAGGAATTATTATTTTCGGTTTTCATACAAATAATTTGTTTTATAATATTACGATATTTGTATGGACCATTCTGTATGTTGCGTTTTATATTATAATTTTCAGAAAGTTTAAAGAAGTTTTAACCAACCTTTTTAAACCTAATAATTGGCGACATTTATATTCTGATTCGATTCTAATTCAATGGATATTAGAGAAACTACATGTAGAAAAACAGATTCACTTACGAGCGGTTCGTCCTGTGTATGTAGCTATTAGAAGTATAAAAAAAAAGACTTAAATGTTGATTCAAAATTTGGAATCAAGAAATGATTTGAGTCAAATTAGATTTAAGAGCGTTTATAAAGTAATTCCATTCCGGATT
This sequence comes from Candidatus Helarchaeota archaeon, assembly GCA_013375455.1. Next base: position 17,905 of record JABXJT010000077.1, read on the forward strand.
TTCCAATCCTCATTTTGATAATTTCTAATCGTATGGTAAGAAGCATAAATAGTCAAAATATGGTGTTTAGGTTTAATTTTAGTGAAAAAAACTATTAAATCTTTAAGAAATTTTAATTGACGCATTCTTAATCCAAGCCAAAAAAATTTCCAAACATACTTCAATAACGTTTTTCTCGTAAAATTTTCTAAGAATCTTTGACTCAAATGCGGTTGTTTTACAAGAGATTTACTCCAAAAATCGGGATTATCTTTCCATTGGTCTTCAAGTACAAATCCTCGGATTTTTTTAATTGTATTCAAAATTTCCGTTTTCGGTAAGGGTTGGAAAATCGCAAAGAACATAATTTCAGGTTGTAACTCATCGACGAGTCTAACAGAACTTTTCATCGTTTCTATTGTTTCACAAGGTCCTCCCAACATGATGTTGAATCGCATCATAATATCATTTTTTTTAAGGATATGCGTCGATTTCTTAATTTGTTCATTTGTTATTTTTTTATTATAAATTACATTTCGGATATAATCAGAACCTGTTTCAACTCCTAATCGCACTTGGTAGCACCCAGCTTTTTTTGCCTTTTCAGCCCAATCATCGGTTATTAAATCAGCTCTCATATTAACAGTCCAAATAATCTCTTTATGTAACCCCTCCTCTTTATACAATTGACAAAATCGATTAAAAATTCTTTTATCTAAGATAAAATTTTCATCCCAAAAGTAGATGTGACGAAATCCTTTTCGCCAATATCGTTCCTTTAACTGTTTTATTTCTTCAATAATGTTCTCAGCGCTTCGGAATCTGAGATATTTCCCAGGTAGGATTTGTCGTAAAGCATGATTTGAACAATAGGTGCAATTATAGGGACATCCCCTAGATCCAAGCATATCAATCACATTATTGTGTGGTGGAACTTTTAAATATAAATCCATATTCCAAAAACGCCAATTTGGAAAAGGTATGCTATCTAAATCTTCAATCAGTGGACGTATTTTATTTTTAATTATCTGTCCATTTTCCTTATACCAAATTCCTTCAACTCCCTTTAAAGAAATGCCTTTCTCTATATTATTTAAATATTCAGGAAAAGTAATTTCGCCTTCCCCAATACAAACTGCATCAATTTCATCATATTTTAAGGTTTCTATCGGCATTAAAGTAGGATGTATGCCCCCGAATATTATCGATATATCTGGATGGTCCTTTTTTACTTCTTGTGCAATGCGCAAGCCATCGTAAAAATTAAAGGTAAAACATGAAACTCCAATAATATCTGGTTTGAATATACGCATTTGAGTTTGCAGAAATTTTTTCCACCATTTTTTATGAAATGTGAAATCCATTATAGATACTCTATGATATTGAGCGAGTGCCGTGGCGAGATATGTCAATCCCAAAGTTGGAGAAAATTCTCCGCGTAAATTTGGAAATATTAGAGCTATTTTCATGCCATACCTCAAAGATCTATTCCATTTTAATTACAAATATGATTAAAAACATCTTTTAATTAATAAGTTTGCAAAAATATTAAATAATTTTTTGATTTTTAAAGTTTTTATTTGTATAAATTTTACTATAGCAATTTTACTATTTTAATTTACGTTTCGTGCTAGTTTTTGTTATCTAACCGGTTTATTTTGTTTTTCTCGGATCCTTTTAAGAATTTCAAGCTTTAAAAAAAGGGTTTTCCTTCTTAGTCCTTATCTTTCCATTTAATCGCTCCTTTTTTTCTAAAAGAGTCCAAGCAGTCCGAGTTACTGTAATTATTCAACTAAATATAACATAAAAATTTATTAAATTTTTTAATTATTACTTATTTTGTGAATTGAATGAAAATAGATCAGATTACTTTAATAGTTCCTCCTTTTGAACGAGAAATTGGAGTTGTGCCGATCTGTTCTAGTATTGTCGGCACGCGAATATTCCCATCTCTTGGTCTAGGATATATTGCAGCAGTCTTAGAAAATGTAGGGCATAAAATTAGATATATTGATATGTACGCTGAGGATTTAAAAATAAAAGATTTATTATCCCGATTAAGAAAATCCCCCCCTTCAATTGTTGGGATTACCAGCGATGTTGTTACCTATTACACTGCTAGAAAAATAGCTTTTGCTATTAAACGAAAATTTCCAGATTCAATTCTCATTACTGGTGGCCCACATACAACTCTTTATCCTAAAGAATTATTAATAAATAGTTCATTTGATTTTTGTGTTAGAGGGGAAGGGGAACATACGATTATTGAATTAATTGACGCATTAATGAAAAATCAGCCCTTGAAAGATATTAAGGGGCTTTCATATAAAGAAAATGGAAATATTTTTGTAAATGAGAATCGTCCCTTAATAAAAGATTTAGATAAAATTCCTTTCCCAGCGAGACATTTAATGCCAATGGATAAATATTGTTCACCAATTGCAAAAAAAGGTAAATTTACCACAATTATGGGGAGTAGAGGGTGTCCCTTTCGCTGCAGTTATTGCTTAGAACAGGGCCCTTTGCGGTTACGAAGCCCAAAGAACATCGTAGATGAAATTGAATTTGTGATGCAGAACTATGACATTTCTGAGTTCTATTTCCATGATTCAACATTCACAGCAAACGTGAAACATGCTGTAAGGTTCTGTCAAGAGATAATAAAAAGGAAATTAAATATCATATGGGAATGCAAGACCCGTGTAGATTGTGTTTCCAGAAATCTTCTGGGATTAATGAAATATGCAGGTTGTGAAAGGATTCATTATGGAATTGAAACGGGAAATCCACGAATAATGAAAGTTTTAAATAAGAAATTAACCCTTAAACAAGCATTAAATGCTATCAATTGGACAAAAGAAGCTAACATTGAAGTTTTAACTTACTTCATGATTGGATCTCCCCATGAAAATCTAAACACTATAGCAGATACTCTTCGGTTTGCCAAGAAACTAGATCCTGATTTCGCTCTTTTCAGCGTCACCTCGGCAGGGCCTGGGATGGCAATTTACGAGGCTGCTCTTAAAGAAGGCGTGTTTAAAAAAGATTACTGGATGGACTTTATTTTAGGTAATATTCCAGATTTACCGAGACTTTCATTTGAAACAGATGAATACACGCGAGAAGACCTCGTAAAAATCGCAAAAAAGATGTATTTTCAGTTTTATTTTAGACCACGACTTATTTTAAAACGTCTTCGGAAAATAAAATCTAAACAAGAATTGTATAACCATGTGTATGGCCTACTCAATCTTATTAAATCATTCTTTGAAAGTTCTTAGAGTTGAAATAAGTTTATTTAGATTATACTCTCTTAGTTCTATTAACAAAAACTTTTGAGAGAAATTTTGATGTTATGATAACGTAATGGATGAGAATTAGTAAAATTAGAAGATGAAGATGAACAAATCCGAGATCACTCTCATTGTGCCGCCAGTTGAATTACAATATTGTAATATTATCAATTCCTCTAGTCTCTTAACAAATGTAAAAAAATATCCAGCATTAGGATTGGGGTATGTTGCGGCTGTATTAGAGAAAGATGAGTACCCAATCCGATATATTGATATGTTTGCATTAGATATGACTTATAAAGGCCTGAAAACACAATTGGAGAAAGCTCCCCCGAATTATGTAGGAATTACAGCTGATATAGCTACAATAATGCCTGCAAGAAAGATTGCAAAAATCATTCGTAAAATAAATCCAGAATGTAAAATTATTATTGGAGGGGTTCAAGTAGAACTATTTCCACATGAAACTATTCAGCATGCAGAATTTGATGTGGGTGTAATTGGAGAGGGGGAATATACAATGTTGGAATTAATGCCAAAGCTAGAAAAGAGAGAAAGTATTAATGATGTGAAAGGCATAATTTTTAAAAAAGATGGAAAAATTATTAAAACGCCCCCTCGTCCATTCATTAAAAATTTAGATACCCTACCATTTCCTGCGCGTCATTTAATGCCTAATAAACGATATTGTTCTGATGTCAGTAAAAACCGATATATAACCACAATAGTATCAAGTCGGGGTTGTCCTTTTAATTGTTTATTTTGCATTAAAAATCCTCCTTGGCGAGGGCGTAGTCCAAAGAATGTGGTTGATGAATTAGAATCAGTTAAGAATGATTTTGGAATTGAAGAGGTTTTATTTGTTGACTCGACTTTCACGGTGAATAAAAAACGAGTGATTGAAATTTGTAAAGAAATTATAAGAAGAAAACTAAAAATAATCTGGGAATGTTCAACAAGAGCAGATTGTGTTGATGAAAAACTACTCTTGTGGATGAAAAGGGCAGGATGTGAGCGAATTCAATATGGAGTTGAATCTGGAGACCCAAGAATATTAAAAATCATTCGGAAAAATATTTCACTTAACCAAATAGAACACGCAATTCTATGGGCCAAAAAAGCAAATTTAGAAATAATGACATTATTTATGATAGGCTGTCCAGGGGATACGCTCCAAAGTATGAATCGTACTATTAATTTCGCAAAAAAATTAGATACCGATTTTACCTTTTTTGGAATTGCGACACCAGGTCCTGGATCTGATATGCTAGATTTGGCCATTAAGCAAGGTATCGTAGAACCAGATATCTGGACAAAATTTGTTAAAGGAGAAACAACCGATATACCAACACCAAATTTTAAATCAGAAGAATTTGATAGAGAAAAATTAATTCAACTTTTAAGGAAGGCTTATCTAACTTTTTATTTTAGACCTAAATATATTTTAAAACGAATGCTGAAAATAAAATCATTTTCAGAATTTAAAAATAACCTAAATGGTTTTAGGAATTTAGTAGTAGAAATTTTTTACAGCTATTTCATGTAACTCCATTTGGAATTTACACAAATTTCAAATTCGTATTGACTTCAACAAATCATTTTTAAATTTAAGAATAATTAAATTTAACAAAATGCAAACTGACTCTTTCATTTCTCAAAATAGAAATATAATCATAGCTATTAGTTTTGCGGTTATTAATACTCTAAGTATTTGCTTCATTCTTAATACACCATTCTTTTATGATACATCCTTATCACACCATGATCTTAATCAGTTCAATATTAAATTTATTTTACTCGCAAATGGAGCATTTATTGCCCTATTTTTTATTGCTTTAAAATATTTGAAGTCGCTTACTCTAACGAAGCTAATTTTAATTTTTGTTATTATGAGAATCGGGCTTTTTATTTTCCTTACTTCATTTAATTATGGTCTCGAAATAGATTTCGAGGGAACTTGGTCAATTATGGTGGATCATATTTGGAATGGGGACCTTTTTACGGGTTATCAACCAATAGAAAATATTACTGCTGATTGGTGGCGATTGGTTCCCCCCCTTACCATGTGGTGGTA
>JABXJT010000007.1 GCA_013375455.1 Candidatus Helarchaeota archaeon
TTGAAGCGTTTGAATTCGTGAATAAACCTTTTACTGACTTGATGATTCACGTTGCGAAGTTCATGAAGGCAAAAGTTGCCTTTTTTGGTAATTCACGTGGATCTAATACCTTTATTTCCCCTAAAATGTTTGAAGAACTTTTCTGGCCCTCCATGAAGTATTGTTTGGATAAATGTTTTGAAAATGATCTAATTCCCTGGCTGCATCTCGATAATGATTGGACGCAAAACATGGTGATTTTTGCAGAGAATTTACCCAAACGGAGCTGTATCTTTCACCTTGATCAAGTGGATTTGGTAGAAGTGCATAAATTGATAGGAGATCACTTTTGCTTGATGGGAGGCATGTCACCATCGCTTTTAGTCCATGGAACTCCCACGAAGGTTGAAGAAAAAGCAAAAAGGTATATAGAGAATGTTGCTGAGGATGGATTGATACTTTCGAGTGGCTGTGAAATGCCATTTGATATTCCAATTCAAAATATATATGCCTTAAAACGAGCAATAAAAAAATACGGTACCTTTTAATAGGCAATTTGATAGGATAGCTTTTACAATGAGAATATACTTAGGGAATCTTGATGATTGAAAATTACGAATATTGAATTTTTTTTAGGATTACAAAAATTTAAAGAACGAAGCCTTTCAATTAATTGAATGAAAATAAAGTTTGTATGATTGGGTTAATATGGGGTAAATATGGCTCGAGAAGAAATTGAAAATTGGTATCAACAAGGATTGAGCGATTTTAAGACCGCAAAAAGTATGTTTAATTCCGAAATATATGATGCTGCAACTTTTTATTGTGAACAAGCCGTTCAAAAATTACTTAAAGCTACTTGGATGAAAATCAGGAAATCTTATCCCCCTAAAACCCATAATATTTCTAAAATAGGAGAACAACTCAAGGCACCCAAGGAAATCATCTCTTTATTAAAACAAATTGCTCCCTTTTATTTCATAAGTAGATATCCAGATGCAGCGAATGGTGTACCAGCTGAAATAATAACTAAAAAAATGGCAAAAGAACTAATTCAAATAACAGAAGAGGTAATAAATTGGATAAACAAACAAACTTAAAGATTGCTAAAAAATTCGCTGAAAAATTGAGGGAACAATTTCCTGATGCAGAGATATTTTTATTTGGATCCCGAGCAACAGGGGAAAACTTATTTGAAAGTGATTTCGATTTCATTATAGTTTCCGATTTCTTTAAAGATATTAATTTCTATAAAAGAATGCCACTGATTTATGATATTTGGGATGAGGAATACGATATTGAGCCATTGTGTTATACGAGAGCGGAGTTTGAAAAGAAAAAAAATCAACTCTCAATTGTTAATGAAGCTTTAAAAGATAGCATTACAATCTAATAGAATAAATTTAATCAAACAGAATTCATCAAAGGGAGTAATGCTATTTAGATGAGAGTTTTAGTCATTTATTTTTCTCAATCAGGTGGGACTGAAAAAATAGCTAAAAAGATCCAAGAAGGGATTAATACAAGTGCAAATAGTTGTGAGCTAGTCAAAATCAAAAAGGTGAATTTAACTAAATTGGACGAATACGAGTTGATAGGTCTCGGCTGTCCCACGTTTTTTTATCGGGAACCTGCAAACATCCAACGGTTTATTAATAATCTACCCCTAAAGAAGGGAAAGTATGTTTTCATCTTCGCTAGTCACGGGTCTTGTCTTGGCAATACTTTTTATTACATGACTGAACAACTGAAGGAACGGGGTTACCAAGTCATCGGTGCCTTCGATTCATATTCCGACTCATCGATCCAGTTTTATCCGAGCCCGATGCACACCCATGGCCATCCCGATGCGCAGGAATTGCAGACGGCTCAAGAATTCGGCGAAAAAATATGTTCGGTTAGTGAGAAAGTGCGGAACGGGCAAACCAATCTAATTCCTCAGTTCGAATTAGTGACCGATACTTGGTGGTATCGTGATTCTAAAGTGGCAACGCTAGATCTTTTGCGGCGAATCTCCCCAGTATTCATCATCAATGAGGACAAGTGTAAAAAATGTATGACCTGCCAAGAGGAATGCCCTGGTGATGCCATTGATATTAATGCATCTCCTCCAGAGATTCAGAAGGAAGGGTGTATTTTTTGTTGGGCATGTGAGAAAATCTGCCCTGAAGGGGCCATTGAAGCTGATTGGACAAATATGCGGTTAACTTTCAGGGGTAATCTCAGAAAGTATATCAAGCTCCTTAAGACAGCTGAAGCGGAAGGGAAATTTCGACCATACGTCGATTATCAATCCATAAAATAGATCGATCATTACACTTAACTATTAAGTGTAAGTAGATTAACGAAGAAAATAGATGGTTTAGACTGATTGATATGACTGAAGAGGAATTTGTATACCTTAATTTTGAGCCCCTCTACAACTTCATGAAGGATGTGTTTATTGCAGTAGGTGTTCCTGAAGATGATGCTGCCATCTGTGCAGATGTCTTAGTGGAATCCGATAAACGCGGGATTGACTCACACGGATGTGCCCGGCTTTACATGTATTATATCAGAATCAAGCGAAAACAACAACTTACCGTGACGAAACTTGAAGTGATAAAAGAAACTCCAGGAACGGTGCGACTCAACGCGAATAATGGAATGGGGATGCCTGCGTCCGTGAAAGCAATGCAAACGGCGATCGACAAGGCGAAAAAGAATGGAATTGGGATGGCCATTGTCGAAAACTCAAATCATTTTGGAATTGCAGGATATTACGTTCTCATAGCTTCCAAGCAAGATTGCATCGGCATGTGTGGAACTAATGCACGTCCCTCAATTGCTCCAACTTGGAGTGTTGAACCAATGATAGGGACTAATCCTTTCACGATTGGCATGCCAACTGATTGGGATTTTCCTTGGATTGCCGATCACGCGACTTCAATAACACAACGTGGGAAGATAGAAACGTATGCCCGTCTTGGTAAACCGGCAGTGAAAGGCTGGGTAATTGATGAAAATGGCAACGCCGCCACTGATAGCAAAAAGATAGTGACAGATATGCTTAAACTCAAGACGGCCTTGACCCCGCTTGGTGGGATTGGCGAAGAACTTGGGGGTCATAAAGGTTATAATTATGCAACTATGGTCGAAATTTTGTCTGCTTGTTTAACGCAAGCTAACATGCTTCAAGCCGCGCTCGGGATCGATAAGGATGGCAATTTCAAACCGTACAATCTTGGGCATTTCTTCATCGCCATTGACCCATCTGCTTTTTGTGAGATCACCGAATTCAAGAAGAAGACGGGTGATTTGCTCCGCCAACTCGCCAAGGCTAAAAAGCAACCGGGCGCGGAGCACGTCTATATTGCAGGTGAAAAAGAATACATTGCCCATCAAGAACGTAAAAAGACGGGCGTACCGATTTCTCGAGTTACCCAGCGCCAGTTTCTCCTAATGCAAAAGGAGTTAGAACTTGATCAATATAAATTCGATTTTAAAGTAGATATTGACGAGAAAGATGAAACTGGTTGGTAACTTATTTCGATAAATAACCTAACTCTTCTAACTTTTTAATAATTGTATTTCTACATTCTTCAGGGGATTTTTTATCGGTTTCAATAATAATTTCAGGATTAATTGGCTCTTCAAATGGATGAGAAATTCCTGTAAAATTCTTAATTTCACCAGCAATAGCTTTTTTGTACAATCCTTTGTTATCACGTTCAATACAAACATCTAAAGGGCATTTCACATAAGTTAAAACAAAATCACCAATTTCCCTTCTTGACATTGCTCGAATTTCATTATAAGGCGACACGAAAGATGCAATTACAATTACTCCATTTCTGGTTAGAAGTTTTGCAACGAAAGTTACCCTTTCTATATTTTTAAATCTATCCTCCTTCGAGAAACCTAAATCTTTGGTTAAACTTTTTCTAACGATATCTCCATCCAATCTTTCTACTTTTAATCCTCTCTTTTTTAATTCTTTAGCAACCTGATTGGCTATTGCTGTTTTACCGGAACATGGTAAACCTGTTAACCATAAAGTAAAGCCTTGCTGCAAGTTACTTATACGCCTCTATACGAATAATTTGTCCTTCCATTTCTTCGGGAATGAGGATATTAAATAAATTTAAGATGGTAGGAGCAACATCTAAAATATTTACTTCTGAAATATTTTTACCTACCTTTTTTTGGGGATCATACATCGCAAAAATTCCAAAGTAATCATGTACTGCTTCATCGGGGCCCAAACCATTTTCTTCTAAATAAGGAGAATCATGACCAATTGTTCCAGCAGATCTCCATGAAAGATCATCAAAGTATACCATTAAATCGGGAGCATTACCCTTCTGTTCTGGAAAGATATCCTCTACTTTAAAAACCTTCATTTTCATTGGATTTCCAGAAGGATCCTTTATATTTTTAATTTTTTCAATTAAAATATCACGTTCTTTTTCATAATCTTTCATATCAATTGTGCCAAGTTCTTCTCGTTCTTTCACGTTCAGAAAAATTCTGGCATAATATCCACCCCAACCCCAAGCTTTAGTTTTTGACCAGTTAATATCAGCATCTCTAAGTGTAGTTTTGGGAGGGGGTCTTGAATTTAACGTCAAATAATTGTTATTTATAAGCCAGTCATTCACAGAAAACCGCCCTTTCATGGCTTTAGCTCCATGGTCTGAAACCATCAAAACGATTGTTTCTTTATCGATTAGTTTTAATAACTCTCCAATTTCTCTATCTATGTAAACATGAAAATCCTTTATGAAATTTTCATATCCTGATCCTTTTTGATATTTTTTATGGTTTTTATCTGCAAAGTGCCAAAAACCATGATTTACTCTATCGGTCCCAATTTCTACAAACCAAAATAGATCCCAGGGTTTATTTTTTAGCATGTATTTGATAATTTCAAAATGATTTTCAACCATTTTATATAAATTTTCACTAAGTTCTCTTTTTTTATCAGTTCTAAATTCTACATCAAAAATATAATCTCCAAATTTCTCTTGTATTTCACTTTTTAATTCTGGGGGGTAGGTATATTCATTTTCTGGGCCGGGAGTTATAAAGTCAGTAATTAAATACCCATTCAAAGGTTTTGGTGGATAAGAAGGAGGAACCCCTATGATTATACACTTCTTGCCATGATCTGAAAGAATATCCCAAACTGCAGGTTTCCTCACTTCATATGAATTAGCAATCCAAATATCGGTATAAGAGTAATTTTTCCGGTGACGGAAACCATAGAGCCCGAGAGCGCCTGGATTTCGACTAGTCGCCATTACCAACCAAGCAGGAATGGTAATTGGTGGATTTGAACTTCGCATTTTAGCATGTAAACCGTTTTCTAAAATTTTTCTGATATTTGGGAGATACTCTAGATATTCTCCAAAAATATGTTGAGGCGTGGCACAATCTAACCCAATTACAAGAACTTTTGTCATGATATTCACTCGACAAAAGGATGCGGATCTTCTAGAATGACTTTCACTACTTCGGGTCGCATTAAATCAGGGGAAGGTCGCGTTCCCGCTATAAACAATTCCCTTATTTCTGTCCCACTAAAATTGATATGATGCTCCGAGCCATGAGGACAAATTTTTTCATTTACTATCGCCCTGCATTTTCTACATCTATAAAATGATTTTAAGAAAAGTGGGTGAATCCCTAAATCATAATAGTCATCAAATATTTTATGTGCGGCATAGGGGTGGTAGAAATTGCCAACTCCAGCATGGTCCCTTCCAATTATAATATGGGTACACCCAAAATTCTTTCTCGCAATTGCATGGTAAATTGCTTCTTTCGGACCTGCATACCGCATCTCTGTCTCAAATACGCTCAAGATTGCGTTTTCTTTTAAATAATAGTGCTCTAATAATACCTCATAAGATTTTATGATGGCTTCGTCAGAAAAATCGCCGATTTTTTTCCGACCAATTACAGGATTTATGAATAGTCCATCAATAAAAGTTAATGCTATTTTTTGGATATACTCGTGCCCCAAATGGGGCGGATTTCTAGTCTGAAATCCAACGATAGACCGCCATCCTTTACTTTTAAATAAAACTCGTGTCTCTTTTGGTTTTAGATCATACTTTGGAAATGGAGATGGTTCTTCCTTTAATAAATTAATTTTACCTCCAATCAAACAATCTTTCATTGATTTGACTTTGTTTACTCCTGGATGAGAAGGATCAAGGGTTGAATAGACTTTTTGTGCAAATTCCTTCTTATTATACTTATAAATTTCCTCTATAGTCATTAAAGCTAATGGAATATTCGAACTTTTCTTTTTTAAAATAACTTGATCACCGGGGCTAAGATTTTGGATTTGGTTTTCTTCAACATCTAAGACTATTGGAATAGTCCACGGTAAGTCATTTTCAAGGCGACCAAAATTAAGAACATTAATAAGATCGCTATTCCCCATAAACCCTTCTAACGGACTATAAACTCCAAATGAAATGTTTTTTGCTACAGTTGCACGTTGATCATCAATAAGAAATTGAGGAAACTCTGAACTTTCAGATAAAACTCTGTCCACTTCGCTATTTTTCAATATTCTATTTATTAATCGACCTCCATGAGGGGGAATCAAAATAATTCACTTATTTACTTTTTAATCAATATAGCCTAATCCTCTTAGGCGTTTCTTTATTATTTCCTCTTCTTTCTCTGTATATGCTTTCTCTGCACCTGTTTCTTCCGATTCAGCTAAAGCTTTTCTAATTAAACTAATAATATATTGAGTTAAAGAAGTGAAATTCGTGTCTTTTATACTCGCTCTCAATTTCTTAACTAATGTTTTCGGTATAGTAATGGTAAACTCTTCATTTTGACTCAAACCATTTCACCATTAAAGTTGTAAAGTAGCTGAATTAATATCACTGAATTCAAATATAACATTATTCCATACTAAGTACCATCAAAATAGATTCGGACAAATAAGAATAAGGATAAGAATGAATCTATTAGTAAAAACATCAATTCTGGCTTATTATTTAGGATTCATTAAAAAACCATGGCCTTAATTGCACTCTCATTTAGTTTTGGTGTGAGGAATCAATCTAGTTTGTTATTTATTATTCATTATTTAAAATTGAAATATATTGAATTAAAAAAAAAAGAAGATTTTTAGGATTCTTCCTTTCATTCATTTCGCAGAGTGTAAATTAAGTAAACCAAGCCTAATGCCAAAAGAATTCCAACGGGGAGCAGAGTCCACAGAAATGCCTGTATACAATAAGAGACTAGAGTACCGAATGTCCAAGATGCAATGGCTGTCTCCCATGCCCCATTAGCAAACACTACAATGCAAAATATTAGAAACGTCAGGAAAGAAAATCCACTACTACCGCTGTAACCAGTTACCTTTACTCGCTTTTTTTTCGGGTCTCTTTTTAGTTCCTCTTTTTCCTCTTCTGAGAGCTTTCTCCACCATAGCCCAATAACGACAACAGCAGTTGCCCCAGCGGGAAGACCAACTATCAATAGTTCCCATAAAATCAATTTAACGATAAAACCGAGAATATGTGCCATACTCCAACTAGCCATATCTGAAGGGACTATAGATAAGGCTTGCGCATAATCCACAAACCATAGAAATACGAGAAACATACCGATGCCGACAATTACTACCCCTGCAACAAAGAGAGCAGCCATTTTCCAATGTTTTTTGAATAAATTTTTCCACCTGTTTTTCTCTTTTTCTTCTTCAGTTTCTGTCATTACAAATTCCCTCATTTCAGGAATATTTATCTAATAAAATATATGTGAAATGACGATGTTAACAGTGTCATGTATTAATGCGAAGTTGTTTATATTTATATAGGCAAGTATTTCCTGCTGTATTATTCATCAATTACGATTATTACTGAATATCTGTTTTTAAGTAGAAGAACATTACTCGATTTGGACTAATGAGAAGGATTCAATGATTTACTGTGAATTCAGATGGCGCTCCTATGAGGAACACTATGATCCGTCGAGATAAGTTTGATTTTAGGGGATTTTTAGCATTGCTTCGAGAGTTTTAGTTTTTCTGTTTAATTTTTTACTGGTTTTTTTGAAAAATGAACCTCGTCCCTATCGATAAATTTTAGTGCCCATTGAAGTCGAGATGGTGAGGGTGTAATGTCAAGAAACTTAATAATCCGATTAATCGTCTCTTGAGGTTTTTTTATTACCTCTAAAAATTCTACATTAATGTGCTTTCTACCCTTTACAAACGCATCCATTCTAGAATGCCCGTCAAGAATAACCTGCCGATACAGGTCTTTATTGTTAAAAAAGTTTCCCCGGAGAATCAGCGTTTTTAAAATTCCCCAACCCATGCCACCAAGATTTTTCAATGAGAAATATCTAGTCATGTATCGAACAGTTTTCCACCATTCCGACATTTTAGCGGCTTTTAGATGGGATCTTACACAACTTTCCACATCTCGTTGTAAAACAATATAATAGGGATTTGTTAGATATTTCTCCATGTATGGGATTGTGTAAATGCTCGTGCCGTCTTTCCAACCCCATAGTTCGCGCTCATTTTCACGTATGACACGTTTCATCCAATCTTTAAACCTTTCAACAGACGCTTTCACTTTTTCATCATCTGGGATGTGTGCCCACCCAATAGTATAACAATCCGCATGATAGAGAATTTTAGCACTTAATTTGAAGAAATCTTGATTTTCATAGTTGCCATACTTATTTACGTGCGTCCCCAAAATTAAATCTTTAGCGGAGCCCATGTAGATGCCCAAGCGGTGTAAAATACCTGCTAAAAGGCTAGATCCACTTCGAGCTAATGATAGCACAACAACAGTCTTCATTATTGGTAATGTTTAACTTCATAATTTAAATTTTATTCTGCTAATGTTTATTAACACCAATGCATATGTTCTGAAGATTAATTCACTGAATTCCTTAAGAGAAAATAATAAGTAAAGTTTAATCTGGTAGTGAATGAATATGGTGGAAGAACAAAATTCCAAACTATTTTATTTGGGAATAATCCCAAAGTGTGAGTTCTATACACTTGTCCCTTTAACGTTTATTTTCGGGTTAATAGCTCTTGGCACTCTTGGGATCTATTTTCTTAATTTATGGGCTGCTGTCGGGTATTCAATATTTTCTGTTGTGTTTTACTTTGTGGATATGCCACTAGGGATGTGTAAATACTGTTATTACAGAGTCAAGGACCCTTCAACAGAGGGCAAGACCGAGCAGCTGTTGCCGAAAGACAATTGGGTCGCATCGCACTTAAAGTTGCATGCAGGTCAAAAATATTGGTCATACTTCATGATGATAGTCTGGTTTTTACCCCCTGTCTTAATTATCATTTCGTTCTTTTTGGGGTTTGATATAATTGCTTTAATATCTTTAATTGGCTTTGTTGGCGTTTTAGCGGTAAGTCTAATTAATATGAGGCGGAACGTCTGTACAAAATGCGCTATCAAGGAAGAATGCTGGAGCACTTTTTAAAACTAAAGGGATCTATCATATTTCCATACAATGAATCCCTTAAGAGAAAATATTAATTGCCATACATCTTTTTAAAACTAAAATGGTGAAAAAAATGGAAAATCCAAAGATGAAAGTGATTGTATGCACAAAATACGGGCCGCCGGAAGTTCTTCAGCTCCAAGAGGTAAAGAAACCCATTCCTAAAGATAATAAAGTGCTTATAAAGATTCATGCGACAACAGTAACATTTGGGGATGCGTTAATTCGAAGGATACCCTGGTACTGGATCCCCCTGCGAATATGGTTTGGGCTCTTAAAACCAAGAAAAAAAATACTTGGGCATGAGCTAGCTGGGGAAATTGAAGCCGTCGGCAAGGATGTAACACTCTTTAGGAAAGGTGACCAAGTTTTTGCATCTACCGATATGGGATCTGGTGCTTATGCTGAGTACATATGTCTGCCTGAAGAGGGATGGTGGCACTAAAACCGACCAATATGACCCTTGAGGAAGCCGCCGCCGTTCCTGTTGGGGGACTGACAGCATTGCATATTCTTAGAAAAGGAAATATCCAGAGCGGCCAAAAAGTTCTGATCTATGGCGCTTCTGGAAGTGTAGGTACCTATGCGGTACAGCTTGCCAAATTATTCGGCGCAGAAGTTACCGGGGTTTGCAGTACCACGAATTTAGAACTGGTGAAATCTCTGGGAGCCGATAAGGTCATTGATTACACTCAAGAGGATTTTACCCAAAGCGGTGAGACCTATGATGTTATTTTTGATGCGGTAATGAAGACTTCACATTCACATTGCAAAAAATCGCTAAAGCCAAAAGGAATCTATCTTTCCGTTAGATCTTCCGTAAAGGAAAAGATTGAAGATTTACTTTTCCTCAAAGAGCTTATTGAGGCGGGGAAGCTAAAAGCAGCCATAGATAGACGCTATCCGTTCGAAGAAATCGTAGAGGCTCATCGCTATGTTAACAAAGGGCATAAAAAGGGTAATGTAGTCATAACTGTGGACCAGAACAACAAAACCTAACAAAGCGTTGCAGAGTTTCTGCAATTTCGATATTTAGGCAATATTTACCGAATACATCAATAGTAAAAAAATTTTAGTAACTTGTAAAAAATCTAAAACGGTGAAAAAAATGGAAAATCCAAAGATGAAAGTGATTGTATGCACAAAATACGGGCCGCCGGAGGTTCTTCAGATCAAAGAGGTAGACAAACCAACGCCCAAGGATAATGAAGTGCTGATAAAAATTTATGCGACAACAGCACATAGGGGAGACGTGAGACTTCGCACTTTCGATCTTCCTCTCGTGCGAATTCCAGTCCTACACCAATTGCAATGGCTCTTAGCGCGATTAGCGTTAGGTTTCAGAGGACCAAGAATGATACTAGGATTTGAGGTAGCAGGGGAAATTGAAGCAGTAGGCAAAGATGTAACGCTGTTCAAGAAAGGTGACCAAGTTTTTGCATCTACCTTTTGGTCGGGTTTTGGGGGTTATGCTGAGTACAAATGTATACCTGAAGACGGGATGCTGGCATTAAAACCGACCAATATGACGTTTGAAGAAGCCGCTGCTGGCGCTCCTTCTGGGGGGATTACAGCATTGGTTGTTCTTAGAAAGGCAAATATCCAGAGTGGACAAAAAGTTTTGATTTATGGCGCTTCCGGCAGTGTCGGTACCTATGCGGTACAACTTGCTAAGTCTTTCGGGGCTGAGGTCACCGGAGTTTGCAGTACCACGAATTTAGAAATGGTGAGATCTATAGGAGCCGATAAGGTAATTGATTATACGAAGGAGGATTTTACCCAAAGCGGTGAGACTTATGATGTTATCTTTGACGCTGTAAACAGGATTTCGCCTTCACAAGAAAAGGTGGCTCGAAAGATGACAGGAATCTATCTAAATGTTGATAAAGATTCCAATGAAAAATATTACACTGAAGATCTAATCTTCCTCAAAGAGCTGATTGAGGCGGGGAAGCTAAAAGCGGTCATAGATAGACGCTATCCGTTCGAAGAAATCGTAGAGGCTCATCGCTATGTTGAAAAAGGGCATAAAAAGGGACATGTAATCATAAATGTGGTGCCTGATACCAAAACCTAACAAAGCGTTGGAAAACGTTTTTTTTTACTAAAAGGGTAAAGATCTGGAAAATATCATTTAAACTTAATTAGCCCCTCTTCGTTTGATTTCCGCTCTCCGTTCCAACATAACGTTTCTACACTCTTTGGCTTCCCCCGGATAAGTGAAGTATGGGATTATCCACATCAGTCCGCCAGCGAGCCAAAATATTAGCAGTATTGACATATGGAAGGGTGTCACTTTTTCACCTGCCTCAATTGCAATCATGGAACCAAGAAGGAAATTCCCAATTACGCCTCCAATATTTGCCATCACCCCATGTAACGCATTGGTGGAGCTCCGAATTTCGGGTAAACAGACTTCAGAATAAATCGCAAATCCATTGCCTACAGGAAAAGAAACAAACCAATAACCGACAAATCCGAGACCCAAAACCAGAATGGATAATAATACCATACCCAAAGGTTCAGTGCTAAACACTGGTATCAGATAAAAGCCAAATAGACAAGCTAGTCCCACGACAATACCAAATAATGAGATTGTGACGCGACCTCGTAAATTTCCAGAGTTGTAGTGGCGATCCCCTATTTTTCCACCATGGATATTACCAGGTAGCCCACCTAACCCTGCCAGTGTAGGAAATAATAGCGCAACCAAAGCTGCACTTGCGCCAAAATTTACTAATTGAGACGTTTCAAAGTAATATAAACCCCAATACCCTATGGTTGATGTGGCAATACTCCCTAATAAAACTGAAATTAAAAGAGCACCAACAGATTTACTTCTAAAAATTTTCTTGATGTTTTTAAAAGTAATTTTATAATCGTAGTCAACAGCATCACCTAACCCCTCAAATTCGGTCTCATGTTTTCCTCTTATGGGAATAATTCCGCGTATAACATATCCAGAAATTGCTAAAAATGCAAGAACGAATGCCAATCCATAAGCAATACGCCATCCAATAACTGGAATCGCTTGACCCAAGAGGGTGCCAAAAACAATCCCACCGCCACTGCCCAGCAGTAAGAAGGTGTTCAACCAACCAAATTTTGTGCCCCGTTCTTCTGGCGAGTAAAAATCCGAAACCATCGCGAAAGCAATAGGTAGATAAGCCCCTTCAAAACAAGCACTTAAGATATAAAAGAGTGAATATTGAAAAAAATTTGCAGAGATAGCTACTAAGCCAAAACAAATAACCCATCCGAACTGGGTGAGTGCAAAAATCTTTTTTATTGAGTATTTCTGGGACAACCTTTCTCCAAAATAGCCAAATATTAAAATACTTCCTATTAGGACAATTAAATTGATGCCAATTATCATAGCAATTGCGGATCCCGTTATTGCAAATGCAGTCTTGATATTCGTAATATTAGCGGGTAGAATATTCTTACATAAGAAGAGACCGGTATAAATTAACAATAGAGCACTAAAGGTTTCCGCTCTACTGCGTTCATAATCTTTAACCACGAAATCACAATCCTTTTGTGAATAGGATTATGTAAAAGATAACCTAAATAAATGCTTTTCAAAGAAAGTTAATAGAGCAAGAGTAAAGGGTGAAGAAGACATGGCCTTTGAATAATATTTTCCAATTATTTTGCAATTTTTCCAATTATTTTTGCAAACTCACAATTTACTTATGCAACAAGTAGATTCGGTATCTCTCAGATTTTCTCATGGAACCGTCGTTTCTACTTACTGGGGCAAGGCAAATTGGAAAATCCGCCGCAAGTCGGTCTCGAAGGATTCAAACACATCAGCGGTATTCACCAAATCTAATTTGTCTCTAAATTTTGAAATAAAACTAGAAAGGGCATATTGAAGCGGCCCTCGGAGAGTTTCATTGATTTGTTCAATGATAATGACGGCGCACACTTGATACTTAGTGTTTTGTTCGATCAGGAAGCCAGTCTCTTTGTGTTCTAGCTTTGTGGGGAGAAAGTTCGCTTTGGAGATCTCTTGCAGCATTTTCATAACCGCTCCAAGTCCCGCTGAAGCCAGATTAAGCTCAACGGTGCGCTTGTCGAAACTGAGATGAATATAGGGAAGGAAACTCTCTGAATCAATAATTAGAACTGCTTTTATCTTCGTATTCGAGGCGAAGAAGCTATTCGGATCTTTCAGGAAAGCTATTCCTACAACGGACATTGAAACAAAAGACATCACAGTATCGACATTTGGAATGTCGAGGAACATCGAAACTATCGCTATTATCCAGCCAATTAGAGCAATTACTGGATATTTTTTCGACCGTCCACTCTCTTTTTCCCGTATAAACTGAGATAAGCGATAGAGCACAATTATCAGAACGCTCAGCCCAAGTAGTACAAATAAAATATTGAATTCAAATTCAAAGGTTTGATGCCACATATTATCCACAAAACTATTATTCCAGGGAGTCGTAGCTACCGCATATCCGAACGTAATGGAGAAAACTATAATGAAAGGGACAAATAGCTTGGATAAATAGTTACCTTTTATGCCCTCAAAGAATAACACAAAAAAGAAGAAACCGGGCAATAACCCTAAAAACGCGAAGTCAAGGAAGAACGATGCTAGTGCCACTTCAGAGCTAGACAGCCATGTTGCCGGCATCCATACAGCATAACCCAAAATAGCCAACATAAAGACAGCCATTAAAGCTGCCACGGGAGAGTAGCGTGTCGAAAAATACAACTTGGCTGTAAATATGGTTAAAATTGAAGCCATAATGATAATTAAAATAAAAAAGACAAGCATAACCGAATTCAATCTGGGGTTCTCCCACCATTAAAATTTCTAGTTTCAATTCTTAATTTATTATTATCAATTTTTAAACATATCTAAGAAATTTTGGGGAGTCACATTTTAGAATCAGTGATTTTTATTAGATCTTTATATCGTAAATGCAGTTCAAATTCGACTTTCTCCTCATCAGATATGAATAATGATATATCTAACAAATCTTTGACATACTCGAATAATTTAGTCTGATCTTCTTTTTCCATCCGAAAAATAATATTATTTAACGAGTGTTATTTTTGCTTCCTCACATCTCGAATTTCAATGCGGCAGAATTAATACAATATCGCATTCCCGTGGGTTTCGGACCATCATCGAACACGTGACCGAGATGTCCTCCACATTGGCTACATAGAACCTCGGTACGGAGCATTCCAAGGCTTCGATCTTTTTTATGTTCGACATTTTCATTATTAATGGGTGAATGGAAACTTGGCCAACCACTCCCTGACTCAAATTTTGTTTCCGAACTAAAGAGGGGCTTGCCACATCCGGCGCAATGGTAGGTGCCTTTATCGTGATTATTCCAATATTCGCCTGAGAAGGGAAGTTCCGTCCCCTTTTTTCGTAGCACGTGAAATTGTTTATCGGAGAGTTCTTTCCGCCATTCTTTTTCTGTTTTTTCAGTGTTTGTACTCAATTGGGTAAACCTCATCTGTTTTGGAAAGGATAAGATGCAAAATTTATTAATTTACTTGCATTAATTGCTAATATATTCGGAAATTGTTTAATATGTATATACAGCGAGAGTTCCTTTAAGATCTCCAGCGACCACTCTATCATTTCCTAAAGGACAGAGCGCAAATATGCTTCCTTCAAGTGTAAATTGAAAAATAGGGGAAAATTTCTCTAAATCCCATCCTCTTATGGTGTTATCGAACGATCCAGAAATAAAATACTTGTTATTTGGGGTAATTACGATTGCATTTACATCCTTCGAATGTTCATCTAGTGTTTTAATGCAGTTGCCTGTTTCTATTTCCCAAATTTTGATGGTGCTGTCTTTTGATCCTGAGATTATCCGCGCTGAATCCGGAGTTATTACGACTTTTTTCACGGAATTATCATGTCCTTCTAAGGTTTGAACACAGGATCCAGTTTCAAGGTTCCAAATCTTAATTGTTTGATCATTTGCGCCTGAGACTATAAGTTGTTTATCCGGCGAAACGGCGACTGAATTTATGCGCATTTCATGTCCCTCTAAAGTATGCTTGCATTGCCCGGTCTCAAAGTCCCATACCTTAACTGTTTCGTCAAATGATCCTGAAATAATTTCTGTTTTATCAAATGTAATTGCGATGGATTTTACGGTTTTAGAATGTCCCTCTAGTGTCCTTAAACATTGACCCGTGTTAAAATCCCATATTTTGATTGTTGAATCCATTGACCCCGAAATAATCGATGATCCCTCTGGTGTTATGACCACCGCTTCAACGGAGCGCGAATGCCCCTCTAACGTCTGTGTAAAATCCTTGAGTTTGAGATCAAATTTTCTCACGGAATTATCATACATTCCCAATACAAGAGCTTCTTCATTTGGCGTTGCTACCATGTCGCGAGGAATTTGAGATCGATCTGCTGCCTCCAAACGTCTGAGAACAATCTGTTTACCTGAAATTTTGGGGGCCTCCTTTTGACATTTTCATGGGAATCTATAGAAATTTAGTATCATTTATGTTAATATTATTAATAAAAATATAAGTTGTTAAGTTCCTTCAGTGAATTAGGATGTTAAAACGAATTCATGTACTGGTTTCGGGGCGCGTGCAGGGCGTTGCGTTTCGCTGGGTCACTTCCGATGTTGCACATCAGTTAAAAGTTACGGGGTGGGTAAGAAATCTTCGCGATGGGCGCGTAGAGGTCATAGCGGAGGGAGAAGAAGACGTGCTGGTTCAGTTCATCGAGTTTCTGGAGAAAGGACCTCGCTATGCAAAAGTAAAAGACATCGAAATTGAATGGTTGAATCATACAGGGGATTTTGAATCCTTCGATATACGATTTTAAATTATAGTTAATTGATTGGGTTGAATACACTGAGAAAATTGATTAGTTTCTTGAGAATCTCATTTTTGACTTTATTTCACCCAAAAAAAGCAGCGGGAGAGCTCGATTCATCGCAAAATAAAAAATTATACGGGATCGCTGCTTTTCTCTTGGTATTGATATTGTATAATTTTACAACATTTCTATGTTGGTTACAAAACGTTCCTCCTAGTTGGACGCCTGTAATTCCTATCTCTCCCGACCAGTATTATTTCTATCAACTGTTTTTTGGCATTCCCATCGGGCTGTTATCTTGGACAATTTTTACATTAATCAGTTATTCTTTCATTAAAAATAGGAATATGAAATTGAATTTTAAAGAGGCAATGTTCATTTTGAGTTTTCCATTTTTCATTCCGATGTTACCATTGATGTGGACAACAGAAACCACTTTAATTTTATTTTTTCCACACTTGTGGGCATCAGACCCCTATCTCTATTTGGCACCCTCTATCGCAGCAACATTCGAGATCTATGGGTATGTCTATTTAATACTCACAACTTGTTGGGCTCTTTTCTCAGCGACTGTATATATTAAATTTCTCTCCAAGCAATCTTTCCGAAAGAGTCTAGCGATTTCTTCCTGTGCTTACTTTCCTGCTTTAACCCTGATGATATTGTTTATCAGATGAGCTCAATCTAAATATTCCTGAAACAAAAATGCGAGCATTTTCTTATATTTTTCAATGTTCCGCTTAATTTTTTCAGTTACCTGCGGTTCTACATCTTTTAAAAGTGCCTTTAAAGTTGGGTATTTATGTCCTTGAATTAAAGGGACTATCGCAGCTTTTACGTTATCTAATTGCAGGCGTTTTACGACCGTGCCGGATTTTAATTTACATTCATCTGACGCCAGATAACTCGCAATTGGACCAATGATTTCCGGGGGGTCTTTTTTTCCTGCCGATCTTTCAGCTAATTTAGTATCAATTAATCCAGGATTAATGACATAGACTTTTGCCCAGTGTAATTCTTTTGAAAGCGCATTAGAAAAAAGTATCACCCCTGCCTTCGATGCACCATACGCGCTGATAAAGGGTTGACCTTCAATTCCAAATCCAGAAGAAATGCTAATTATGCGTCCGGATCTTTGAGGTTTCATTTTTTTCAGAGCTTCGCGCGTTGCGATGAAAACACCCCGTAGATTTACGTTAATAATGCGATCCCAATCCTCTGTCTTCATGTCAATTACAGGGGCTGCGCCGGATACTCCTGCATTATTAACCAAAATATCAATTTTCCCAAATTGCTCGTGGGTTTGATTGATTAAATTCATGATATCTGTTTCTTTGGTCATATCCGTGGGGATTACAACCGCTTGGCGTCCTAAAGCGCGAACTTCTGCGGCAACACTCTCTATTTCAGAGATAGTTCTTGCAGCAACTACTATATCAGCTCCATTCTTCGCAAGATCGAGGGCAATGGCCCGACCAATCCCACGTCCGCCTCCGGTTACTATTGCCACTTTCCCTTCTAACGTCATCATTCAACCTCCGAGATTTCTTTTTTGATCTTTCATTTTAATAAAAAGTTTATTCGATCTGTAATAATCTCTTTCTCCAAATCCGGAGCAAATTCAAGAATTCTTTCAATATCAATTTTGCGATTTTTAAATAAATTTCTGAGTCTATCAATGTCCCTATACTGGTTGAAACGTGATAACTTAGTATAGATTACGAAATATTTATTTGCCACATCTAAATCTAATTCAGGAATATAATCACTAATAAATTCTTCTGAATACTCAATCACTGTCGTTAAATGAATTAATAAATCTTCCTTTTGTATGGTAATTAATCCCAGTTCAACCTCTACGTTGTAGCCTAATTTTTGAAGTGAATCCTTGATCTTTTGAGGGATTAATTTGCGGTAATTTGCCCATTCTAAGAGAATATCAAAATTAATGTCAATATCCAAAGATACCGGTGCAGGGGAGAACGGCTCCATCCCAAAATAATAATAGAGAGCTTTCATGCCAATTAGAAATAATTTAGTTTCTGTTTTTACTTCATCTTTGAAAATTGGCCGAATAATGCTTAATATTTCTCGAAGAGTTCTAATTTCTAGTTCTGAAAAGACCTCATCAAAATAAGTTTTAGATGATCTTGCCATATTTTCGTTCAATCCTAATATTTTTGTCCAGAAATAGTGGTAGATCATTTAAATTATTTTCAAGATGAAATTTTTTAATTAATTGCCAGATCAAATCATATCGATTCAGATTTATTTTACCTAGTTCTAGAATAAAACTGAATATCTTAGCGGTAGAGAACAAGTTTTGGTATTTATTTAATTTATTCAAATCAGAAAATTCAAGTAAGGCTAAAGCTAGTCCAACCGATAAACTATTAATTTTCTGTAACATCCAAATCATGCTAAATTCGGGACTAAGGCAGTTGAAATTAAACTTAGTTTCATTAAATTTTACTTTAAAATTTAAGCCATTTAATTTGAACGTTTTAAATTTTGACGAGGGAATTTTATTAATAATTATTTGGCCAGAAAAATCGAATGTGTCTTCCTGTGGAACAATGATTTCATTATGTATAAATCGGAAAATAGTCAATTTATCAAAAAAAAGTGAAATTGTTGGATGAACGAATATAATTTCATCTGAACTAAATCTTAATTCAGAATATAACGTGTAATTGGATTTCTTACCTTCAAATTCTAATTCTTTTAACTCTGAAGTGTGATTCATTTAAAAAACACATTAATCTTTAATTTAGGCTTTATTCTCATAATGATCTTTCCCGTGTAATCTTAATTATTTGTCTTCTAAATCTTCTTCAAATTGTATTTTATCTGGGTCCCACACGGCAGAAACCAAACAGCCATTATCTTCAACAGTAATCGTGGGTGAGAGTCCAATAAAGGTGAGGTAATGATTTAGTTCGGGAATGCACATGGTATGACACATGTAAGTTGGTTCTATCGATTTATTTTTCTTTTTCATTATCTTTTTGAACATCTTCCTACGAGTACAGGGTAGAATTCGGACGTCAGATCCTTTTTTATCAAGTCTGACGATTTCTATAGTTTCTTCAGGCTGATACCAACCCCCCTTTTCGATTAACGTATCAATTATCATTTTAAGGAGTGTTTTTTTGGCGATCTTTGCCGCCATTTTTGCAAGTGCACGGCGAATCATACCAAGTTGTAATTCCAATAAAAATTGAGGGCGATAATCAGTGTAGAATTTCTGAACGGCTTCGTCACCATATTCGTTTCTAAGAAAAGTTACAATTGCTGCTTCTGTAGTGATGATATCCTCCAACGCTTTTTTCAACAGCTTCTTCACGTCTTTTTCCTTGAGCATTTCTCTCAACCCGTTATTATCTTAATTTTTCATCCACTATTTTAATAAATTCAACTGAAACATCTTTTTCAAACTTTTATAGTGTAATGATAAACCTTTCTGTTTGTGTAATGAGGATCCTCCCTGACCTGTCAGCTGTTAATAATCCTCCAAAACAATAATAAATAGAAAATTCAAGAAATAGAAATTATTATGATTAAAAAATATAATAATTACAAATATTAAATACTGTGTTATAGGGAATATGGGTTGAAACTAAAAAATGAGGGATATAGAAGAGCTTTGGATAATCAATAATTCTGGAATCAACTTATTTAACTTCTGTAAAAAAAATACTAAAAATCCTTTATTATTTAGTGGATTCATCTCAGCATTTCAAAATTTCATGGAATCGCTAGGATATAAAAAAATAGAATCTATCCGATTAGGTGATTCAAAAATAATGATTTATCGAGGGGATTCTGATATTTATTATGTCACCCGATCTAAGAAAGATATCAAGGATGAAGATATAATTAAATACTTGAAATTGGTTGAAAAAAAATTTCTTGAGAATTATCTCGATGAGCTTAAAAGTTTCACGGGCGATACAAACATTTTTGATGATTTTGGGGAAGTTATTACGGACCTTTTAGGTATAAAGGGGAGAAGTTTTAAGGATCTGCCCGTTTTAAACAAGAAATTAAGTGAGCAAAAAATTTCATTTGAAGCTGGACAAATTTTAAAGTTTTGTGATGGAAAACACACCATTGAAGAAATATGCTATGAAACAGATTATAACAAATTAAAAGTGAAAGAAGTCATTCGAGAGTATCAAAGAAAGAAATGGATTGAGATAAAAAGAGTATTAGAATAATTCTTCTTTTTTCCAATTAGCCGTCTCACGAGAAGGGTTGAGGATTCCCTAATAAACCAAAGGATTTACTTGAATTAATGGAATCCGATAAATATCTTAAAACAATGAAGCGTGGTACAGGGACCATACAAATCTATCGAATTCCCGTTAATATTTTTACTACGTTAGGAAAAATGTAATCCACCAGGTCAATACGCGCCCCTCCCATGGAGGTAATGAGGTATCGTCCCTTACAAATCTCTTTTGCACACTCATTTACCATTTTAACTAAATCCAGGAAAAATTCTCGACTTAATCCACGATCTCCGTAGTCGCCACGAGCTGTGTCATGCCCTAATAAGTGAATTATCATGTATGGCTTGAACCTTTTCACGCGTGGGATGAATTCTTGACGCACCAGATCTAAATAAGCTTCATCAGTCGTGTTATAACCTGCATTCACGCAGACTTTGGTCCCATCATCCTCCACCACGTTGTGACTGCAGAAACAAACATGCAATATATCCTGATCCCCTAAGGAGATATCGCGAAATCCATCTGCATCATGCGAATCTGTATCGAGGACCGCAAATCTTTTAACATTACAATTTTCTCGAGCATTGACTATTGCTGGACCGCATAAGGATGCGTACGTCCCGCCCCATGCAAACGATTTTCCAGCGTGATGTCCTACCGCAACCATGAAATTCAGGGCATTCGTTAATTCCCCTTTACAAATTTTCTCAACCGCCTCAACCATCCCTCCTATTGTAGTTATGCCCCCTTCATAATACCAAGCTCGCCGGAAATCTTCAACGATATTAGGATTATGGACTTTATAGAGCAAGTTGAGCGATTCAAGAGGCTTCGATTCAAAAAGTTGAACATTCTCATACTCTAATACTTCGTCTAGAACTTCTGGAAAATGCACGAATTTATCATCAATTATCGGCCAATCTTGTCCCTTCAGAACATCATTCCAAAAAATACCTGTCTTGATTTGAGACATCGACTTGAAATCCCGCCTTAATAATCAAAAATCGCCTTCATAAAATATTTTAAATCACGGGGTTTTCGAGACGTGATTAGGTTCTTATCTGCGATGACTGGTTCATCTAAATACGTGGCCCCGGCTTCCTTTAATTCTTTTGCTACCTGAAAGTAGGAGGTAGCGGTTCGTCCTTTCATGATTCCAGCTGAAATAAGAATCTGCGGTCCATGACAAATCGCTGCAATCAGTTTACCCTGTGAGTTAAATTCACGAACAATTTCTAACACTTTTTCATTTTTTCGGACAATCGCTGGTGCTTTCCCGCCGGGGAGTAGGAGGATATCAAAATCCGAGGTTAATTCGTTAAATGTGATATCGGGTTTAATTTTGGTACCACCTTTTCCATAAAATGGTTCCCTTGTGGGTCCCGCGATAGTGATTTTCGCACCTTTTGCTTTAAACTGATCGCGTGGAAATTCTAATTCTGAGTCCTCAAATTTATTTGCTGAGATGATGAGGACCTTCTTTCCTTTTACGTCCATAAATGAAATTAGACAATAGAATTATTTAAAATTTGATAGTAGAAAAATAGAATTAAAAAAAGAACAACCTACAAAATAAAGGACGTAATAGAAATCAGTTATAGAAAGTTTCTCCTTTTTGAAGCATTTTCCTTATTTCTGCCCTGTGTGGTATTTGGAGTTCTTTTTCTTGCGGTCTATTTTGGAGCTAACTTTGGATTCGAATCAATCTCCCCTCCTCCAATTTATTATCAATGGATTTGGGAATCGATGATATATCTCATCATTTCGGGGCTTGTTTTACTCGGCATTTTCTTTTGCCTTCGAGCCTGTTACCTCGAAACTATTGCAATCTCCTTCTTCGTTGGATTGGGACGAATAATTACCCTCCGCGCGATGCTAGAATCCTGGGCCGTGCTTGCGGGTGGTCTGGGTTCGGAATATCAATCTTTCATATGGACGATTTTGGTCATGAGTGATTATTATTTCTTCTTCTTACTTTTATCACTTGCTCCCATAGGACTCTATGCTGCACTAACACTCATTCCCAAGCATGTTCCTGGTACGGGTTTATCTTCTCGATACCTCCTTGGACTTTTTTTCATAGGAGTCGGTGGGTTCTTTACGTGGATGGAAGTTGAAAAATTTAGTGTATTTTATATTTGGGGGCGTAACACTTGGACTTCAGGAATTCAAGGGGGTGTCGTGGTGTTAGTTGTTGCAATTGGTTTATCTGTAATAGGTTTTTGGGCGACTCGCCTTAGGAGTGGAGGATGATGGAGAAGCTCGGGTGGTTTCGCCTCACATTCATTTGTTTTCTTTTCCTTCCGACTATCGTTTTTCTGGTAGGTTCTTTTGTAATCTGGCAAATTTATATACCCCCTCCGCTTTATGAGGGTTATGTTGTGAGGGCGCTGATTTATCTTATATTTATTGCATCTATTCTATCAGGACTTTTATATCTTTTAACATTCAAACCCTTTGATCCCGTTTTCGTAGCACTTTTTATTGGACTTGCCGGGGGTATTACATTGAATGCCTTGTGGGGAGGAATTATGGAAATGGCACATCAAGCAGGAGAACTCGGTACCCCTTTCGTGCAAACTATGATGGATTTCGC
Source organism: Candidatus Helarchaeota archaeon (assembly GCA_013375455.1). The sequence continues at coordinate 23,150 of JABXJT010000007.1, forward strand.
ATACTGGGGACTCCAATTTTTCTTCACTGCAATGACTCCAATTCTAATTTATATCGCCATAAAACTTTATCCAGAGAAAGCTGCATTTAGTTATCGTTATCTTTTCGGGCTCATGATAGTTGGCGTGGGAACTTATATCACTTGGTCGCTGCTTAATGAATTTGGAATTTTCTTCATATGGGGTCTTGAGAATTTCACCCCGGAAGTTGCGACCTGGTTTCCACCGGAGACTTGGATTCTGGGAGTACCTTGGATCTTCTGGACTGTATTTCTCTCAATAGCGCTCATTCTTGTAGGTTATTGGATCATGAAATGGCGAAAAAAAACGGAAAAAAATGATTGAATTATTCCTGTCATAGTAAAAAAACGAGTTTTAGAAATAATTATCTCAATATGTAATAGTAACAATAAAATTTTCAGGGAAGTAATAAAGTATAATTCAATAATAAGAGGAGTTGAGACGGATGGAAGAGGAACCAATAGATTGGGATATTGAAATATATGTGCAAGAGAAACCTCCATACAAACAAGATCCAGCAGATGACGAAGAAAAACAGAACCAGGCTTACCGCAAGGAAGTATTGAGAAAAGCTGCAAAACAAGAAATGACCGGCAAAGAGAAATTAGAAATAATAAAAGGATATAAGAAGGGCGAGGCATTAAATGAATAAAATTAAAAATGTAAAATTCATCATACCTGATCAAAATCGATTTTGTGCTAATTTTTCAACAGTACAAGCAAAAGGACTCAGACTTCCACATTTAGGATTGCTAATCATTGGTGAGATGTTAAGAAGAGAGAAAGGCTGCTCTGTTGAAGTGTTTGAAGAAAAGATCAAACCTGTTTCAATATCTGATATTGAGGGGGCAGATATAGTGGGGATCTCAATTCAAACTGTAGCTGCAATAAGAGGTTATCAGTTAGCCGAACAGATAAAAAAACAATTTAAAATCCCAGTAGTGTTAGGTGGAGTCCATGCCACGTTGAAAACCAATGAAGCACTTGAACACGCGAATTATGTGGTGCGAAATGAAGGCGAATATACGTTTTTAGAATTAGTGGAAGCGTTAGAAAGTAATATATCTCCGGATGACATCGCCGGCTTGTCTTTTAAACACGGTGGAGAAGTGTATCACAACCCAATGAGACCCTTTATTGATGATCTTGATTCATTGCCATTTCCAAATTGGAAACTAATAAAGGGAATGTTTAAGACCAACGCGACAGCGCTTAATCACTTTCTTTATCCAATGCAAGTATCACGGGGATGTCCATTCAATTGCACCTTCTGCAGCGTCACTCCAACCTTTGGAAAGAAATACAGATACAGATCTATTGAAAGCGTGATTGAGGAATTAAAAACTAACAGGAAAAAAACTCAACAGGATATCTTCTTGTATGATGATAATATCGCTGGAAATAAAAGATATTTGAAGGAGTTGTTATCGGCTCTGATAGAAAATGATGTAGTACCACGGTCTTGGCACTCGCAGATGAGAGCCGATGTGGCAGAGGATGATGAATTAATAGACCTGATGAAGCGAACTAATTGTTCCATTGCCACATTTGGATTCGAATCAATAAATCCTGACTCTCTTAAGGAAATGAAAAAAGGGCAAACTGTCGATTTAATAGAGCATTGTATCGCTACAATGCATAAAAACAACATTTTTGTTGCTGGATTCTTCGTATTTGGATTTGAAACTGATACAAAAGCAACCATTCGAGAGACGGTCGAATTTGCTAGGGAGAAAAAAATCGATATTATTGGATTAATGCCGCTTACTCCATATCCCAGCACGCCACGATTTGAGGAAATGAAAGACAAAATATTTTCAAAGTACTGGGAGTTATATGATGTACAACATGTTGTTTATTATCCAGAACAAATGACACCATCTGAACTTTACTTCGAGGCACTTGATGGATATCCAAGATTTTATGATCCGAAAGGTAGAGAATATTTCAAAGTAGATAAATCTAAACCCGGTTATTTGCCGCATCACTCCTTCCTTGAACGTACCGTACAAATTTGGGCTAAACAAACACGTAATTTATATGAGCTTGAATTAATAGCAAATGAAAGATATATTGAATGGCTAAGATCATTGCCCGAAAAATCAGAATTGGAAAAAATTGAGCATTTCACTATAGAAAAAGAAGATTTAGACCTTCATAAAGAACTTAAAAGAGAAAGGCGAAAGCTTAAACGCTAAAATCATACCTTCTTTTTACCAAAACATTTTCAATATGAAGATTCGGGAAAATGACATCCTATTTAACCCCCGGATTAAAAAAAACCGATTTCTCATTATCAGCAGCAGCATTTACATCGTCCCCTCAGTGATAAAAAATTGGTAAAATATAGGTGGTAATTAGTAACGCCACTTATACTTTCCACTTAAGGTGAGAGCACTATCATAGGCTTAGGGCGTGGAGAATTAAAAAAATTTAGAAATTTTTAGAGGTTTAGAAATATTTATAGAAATATTTGTTATCTTTTTATCTAATGATTAGGATTTGAAATAGAGTATTAAAATAATGAAATGAAATAATATGGAGCGAATTGAAATAATTAGGAGAATTTGAAATGATTAGGACCAAATTTCAAGAGATACTGGGGACAAAATACCCCATAATTCAAGCGGGTATGGGACCCTATTCGACTTATAAACTATGTTCCGCAGCAGCTAAAGCTGGGGGAGTAGGAATCATCTCTACGATTGGGATGGGAGCTGGCTTATCTTCTGCGACACCCGAAGCTGCGACCAAGGTATTCGGAAAAGGGAGACCCATCGATCTCATCCAACAAGCAATTTTCAAAATGATAGAAGAGCTGAAAGATGCCCCAGATGCAGTTTTTGGAGTTAATGTACCTGTATCTAATGAATTCGTGACGGTTGCCCTTCGGCTAATAAAAGGGACAATCAGAGCGTATAAGGAATCGGAAGAAGTGCGAAAGAAATTAAAACTCATGATTACCTCCGCGGGAGATCCCTTGCCTTGGGCTATCGATGCAAAAGATAAAGGCGCCCGCCGAGCGCGGATATCAATAAAGGAAGAAATGCCAGATGTGAAGTGGGCCCACGTTGTTCCAGCGGTTCAGCACGCAAAGAGGGTAGAGAAGGCAGACGCTGACTTCATCATTGCAACTGGGCGCGAGGGCGGGGCTCATTGCGCATGGCGGGACATTTCGACGATGGTCTTAATTCCCGAAGTGGTAAAGCAGGTAAAAAAACCGGTCATAGCTGGTGGCGGGATGAGTGATGGCGTGAGTCTTGCAGCCGCTTTAGCGATGGGGGCAATTGGAATTCAAATGGGCACTCGAATGATCGCGACCCAAGAGTCGGATTTTGAGCAAATGTGGAAAGAAGCCATCGTGAAGCGAACGGAGCAAGATACCCTTGTCGGTCGTGGATTATTCGGACCAATGCGATTCTTACGAAATTCGCAATCACTCAAAATCGTGGATGAAACCATTAAATTAGAGGATGGGAAATTATTCAAAGGGATCCCGGTTGAATCCAATGCAGCGATAATGAAGCTCGAAATGGATGGCTTAGCTAACTTATTTAAGAGTGATGAGGACAACTCAATCATTCTAGGTGGCAGTGTTACTGGCAGAATTCATGGCATCCCAAAAGTCAAGGAACTTTTCGATTCAATTATGAGTGAAGCCGAAGAAGTAATTAAAAAGCTCCCACAGAAAGTGCTTGCCCCGGAGATTGATGCAAAATAAGTTTCCCCTAATAAACTAAATGTAAATAAACCCCTTTTTCTTTTTATTTAATCAACTAGAACGATAAGAAATAAAAGTGAAATCTATAGAAAATGCCTGAATTAGAGGAATTACTCTCAAAGCTTGAGAGTGAAGATAAAACCGTTATAAAAACAACGTTAGAGCAGTTAGGGGACTTGGGGGATGAAAAGGCGGTTCCACAATTACTAAAAATGTTAGATAGGATTAACGATGAAGATCTTCTCGAATCAATTTTATGGACTCTATCACGAATCGCAAGCACCAAGACACTGATTGAATTACTGAACCATTCAAACGAATTGATTATAGTTGAGGTTCTCGATGCACTTGGACGCCGAGAAGAGCTAGAGAGCGTGGATGAAATCATTCCCTTTTTAATTCATCAAAATGGGGAAGTACGAAGCATTGCGACTTGGGCTTTGGGCAAAATTTCTGTAAAAAGGACTTATGATTCATTATTAAATTTATTGAAAACTGATGAAGACCCACTAGTTCGTGCTAATGCCGCGTGGGCCATAGGGAAATTTGATAATTCAGATTCTATCCCCTTTTTAACTGAACGACTCTCAGAAGAAAGTGATGAGAGCGTTCGATATAACCTTGAAGAAGCAATACACCGACTAGAAGAACTCAAGGACCCTTGGCAAAAGGGCTTAAAAGCTACCATCTATGAATGCCCAAAATTTGACCCTAAATGCCTAGAAAATTCGCTTCAAACTGAAACAAGGTCCGATAATTTTATCAAAATTGAGATAGTCGTTTGCGAAAGTTGTTCCCTCTCAAAGATTTGCAGAGTGAATCTGATTAGAAAAATAAATCAATAAGTTTAAACTATTTTTGCGTGTTAGGATTTTCATAAAGAAGTCAAGGAAGGTAATGAAATGGGTGCAGATTACACATTCTATCCCACTACGAATGTATTGGAAAGTAAGGAAGAAACCGAATTTCGATCAGAAGTGCGGCAATGGGTTTTGGAGAAAGTATATCCCGAAGCAGATCGCGTGGAACACGAAAAATTATTTCCACGACATTTATTTAAGGAAATGGGTGACCGTGGATATCTTAGGGTTCTCTTTCCAAAATCGATTGGCGGGACTGAAAAGGGAATTAAATATGGAATAATCCTTGCAGATGAAATTTCATGGTGCATGCGCGCTTTGACTGCGGCTCTTGATTGCTCGATCTTTTGTTCCATACCCATTATGAGATTTGGTTCAGAAGAGCAGATTAAAAAATATTTACCAGGTATTATATCGGGGGAAAGCATTGGAGCAATTGGGATGACCGAACCTGGCGCTGGGAGTGACTTAATCGGTTCGATGCGGACTGTTGCAAAAAAGGATGCGAATGGCGATTACATCATCAACGGGGAGAAGCGATTCATCACCAATGGCTCCGAAGCAGATATCATCTCTCTCTGGGCCCTCACGGACACTTCAGTCGCTGGTCACGTGGGAATGTCGTGCTTTATTGTAGAGAAAGATTTTGAAGGCTTAGAAATTGTACGAGATTTCAATTTAATGGGAGTTTATGGACTAAAAAATACATATATGAGATTAAACAATTTGAAAGTCCCCAAGAAAAATCTACTCGGAAAGGAAGGAATGGGCACTAAAATCTTATTAGATGAATTGGATAGTGAGCGAACGCTGGCTGCCGCTGGATCCTGTGGCCTGGCCCGGCGAGCCATTGAAATTGCAGCACAACATGCCAATAAAAGAGTACAATTCAAAAAACCGATTCGATACTTTGAAAAAATAAGCTTCGATATCGCAGATATGGCAATAAAATTAGAAGCAGCACGAAATCTAACTTATCAAGCGGCATGTACTATTGATGCTGGATTAGATGCCTCGAAAATTGGCGCTATTGCGAAGGTTTTTGCATCCGATATTGCCTTTGAATGTACCCATAAAGCGCTCCAGATGTGTGGAGGGCTTGGTTATATGAAAGGGGAATGGGATGAGGCAAGTGGAAAATACCTTCTTCCCAATGGATCACAAGCTTATGTTACGGAGCGAATTTTTCGAGGGGCTCGTTTATCTTCAATCGTTGCTGGTACAAACGAAATACTTCGTTATTTAATTCAACGAGAAGTATTCAATGAAATGCAGCTTAGAAAACCGGCGGAAAGCGATAATTGGGGCGATTGAGAAAAAATACCTTATTATTTTTACTTTTTTTATACTAGGTTTTCTAAGACATCAACCAGCGTGCGAATAGCCTTAGCAGATCTTTCGTGAGAGTGGACGTAATTTTCTAATTGGAGGAGGGTTACTATTTTGCCAGGAATACAGGCCATAGATATATCCATTTCAGTCTTTATTTTATGATCATCTAGTCCAGGTGGGGCGAGACGTGTTTGGGGCTGGTCAGCCTGTTGGGATTTTGGTATTATGTTTAAGATAGAGAAGATATCAGTATCTGTTTTACTAAATGCCTCTTCCATTTCGTCTTTGTGAGCCTCTAATATATCAGGTATATCGAAAAGTCTGATCCCGCCATGTTTTTCATATTTTTCTATTTCCGTTAAGGACATGAACGGGAGATAATCCATCGATCGCGACACGCTTATTGTTCTGAACTTCGCAGCCCCGGAATGACCAACGGCGCTCATAGTTTTAATTAAATTCTTGTTTTTATTTAAATTATTAATCAATTTAAATCCAGTTTGCTCTTTTGCTTTCAGCAATTGACTCATATTTCGCATGCTGTATATAGTTTCCTCACTGCCTTGTATTTTCTTTAGAATTTCCATATGATTATCTGCCTGCGTTATCAGGGTTAAAAATTGGTCAATATATTCTCTTTGGATCGCTCCATCAATCATTTCTTGAGTAGGGTGTATTGTGAGATTTAAAGGAGCAAAGCAATAAGTCCCTCCTCCATGCCGGGGAACTTGATTGGGGGCGATTCGTCCGAAAATAATTTGCTCGTCCGTGGAAAAATCCAAAATTCCGCTCCATAAATAATATCGGGCGTTAAAATTGGGCGTTACTCTACACGTTGCGATGAACACGAGTTCATTCAATGTTCCTTCTAGATGAAACACGACTTTGACAAAGAAATTAGCATATGATTTAAGGACTTTCACTTCTTCCTCTACTTCTTTGCTCTCGTACCTGATTTCAACGCCTTCAGTTTCCTCCATCTCTTTGAACCCTTTCCAAGGATTTAAGCCAAGGATGGTAGGCGGTGACTCTGCAAATTTAAATTGCTTTGCTACCGCCTTTATTGCCATATCGGCTATCTTCTTCTGTGGCTTGGTTACAAATTTTTCATCAAAAGACATATTTGACCCCTATTTAACTATTTGATTAAATAATCTTGTATCTTAAAATTATTATCTTTTAAGCTTATAACAATTTAAAAGTGAGTCATCTATTTAATAGAAATATCGAGGGATAAAAAATGAGTCAAATTAAACCTAAATCGGAACCCACGGTTAGGGATCAGCTGAAAAAATTTGCTTTGAAGGGTGCTATGGGATTTCAAACCATTCTCGTGTATGGAATTGGTACTCGCTTGGGGATTTTTGAGTATCTATACGAAAAAGGAAAGTCAGTGAGTGAATCTGAGAAAGTTTCTTCAGTTAGCTTTACTCTAGACGAATTAGCACAAAAATTGAAATTAAACACGAGATATTTAGATGCATGGCTTCACATAGCGCTCGAATGCGGTATATTTGAAATCGATGAATCCTGCACTAGATGTTTAAAAACAGCTTCGCACGTCTACGACATTCTAATTAATCGAGATAGCATGTTTTACGCGGGAGGCACTCTTAATTGCATCCTTGTTATGGCAAAACACCAAGAAACTATGATTGAGAATTTTAAAACGGGTGAAGTTAAGATTTTTACCGAGGTATACGAAGAAGCCCCAGAGGACAATAGAATGGGACAGAGCGCAACCGCCACCGCTGCACCCCAAATTGAAGCTATTTTTTCTAAATATTGTAAAGAACACAAACGAACTTTGCGTAAAGGCGGATTCCTTTTAGAAGCTGGATGTGGGTATGGCTACAACCTTGCAATCTGGGCTAAAACATATAAAAAGGCGCGAATTGTAGGAATCGACATTGATCCACACGCAGTTGCGTTTACAAAAGAATTGGTCGCTAAAAATAATTGGAATGATCGAATTGAAATTCTCCACGTGCCGATTGATGAATACGCCGCTTCGAATAAAAACAAATTTGACGTGATAATGTTAAACCAAGTCCTCCATGAAATGGATCCCGATGATAATTATCGGAGAGGCGTCTTCGAAGATTTATATTCCATGTTAAAAGAGGGAGGGCTTCTAATGGTCATTGAACACATGATTCCGGACTTGTTTGCACCGAAAGATCGATTCCTCTTCTTTGAAATCTGGCATAAATTTTTAGAAGTCGGCTTTAATTCAAAATTCTATAATGAACAAGAATTCCAAGCATTTGTTAAGACGACACCTTTCAAGAGCGTTGAACTCATAAAAGAGCGGAACGACTATTTCTGGGCATTAACAAAATAACAAGTGAGTTATTTATCAAAAAAAATGATATGAAATTAAGATATAAGGTAGTACTAAAAGATCTTGAAGAAAGCTAACCAAAAATTATTTTCATTTAACTCCGACCTCACATCCATTTCAAAGACTTAAGATTTAAGAAAGTTTGGTTGATAAATACTATTTACAATTGGCATGTAAAATTTTGGAAGGCTGATCACGTTGGAGAATTTTAAGGATATGGGGACCATTCAAAAAATATTCGAGGCTGATGGATTACTCACGACCGTTAAATATGCACTTCCGGATGTAATGGCTTTTTTAATTAGCGAGCGAGGGGTAGTACAGGCAGAAAAAGATCTTCTAGCTATAGGAAAAATGACTGCCGAACGTATGTTAATAATTTGGAAGCCACAGAATAGTAATCCTATAAAATTATTAAAGGAAATTAAAAAAGGATTCTTCAAAAAAACAAAAGAACCCAAGGGCAAAATTCTGGAGCGTTTTGGAGGCGCTCCTTCCAAAATCCTGATCCGTGATAGAGATTGTCCCGTGTGCCCCGAGAAAGGTGCTGGCGAAGAGGTAGAAGTATCTCAGATCCATTACTGTACTGCGATCTCTGGTTTTGTTGAAGCAGTCCTCAATTATTTAATTCAAAATAAGCTGGCGCCCTATACCCAAGCATCCTGTAAAACCGTCGCCAGCGTTGGATCGGGACATAAATATTGTGAAATGATAATAGACCTGAAATATGGAGGGTAATGGCTGTATGGTACCTGAAAAATTAGGGTTTTTTCGGAAATTATTAGCCCGTATCGGTAAGATCTATTACTGGAGAAAACCAAAAAAGATAAACCTTTGGTTACTTTCATGTATGGGATATAGTGTAACGAAAAAATATGAGGAAATCTTCAAAGGTGATACTGGGAAAGCAGTAACCACCTTTACAAAGCATTTTGTTAATGGGGCCCAAGCCCTCATGTTTGAAATGCAAGATCGTACAAAATTAATCTACACTAAGTCGTTAGAAGATTTAGAATTTATTGCAAAGATCGCTCTGTATGTAATGTTCGGTCCTAAGTGGCACATGTTTTTCGATGACCCAGTCTTCATCCCAGCAGAACGAACTGAAAAAAGGATCGCCCAAATGCGAATTACATGGCCTATTTGTGCTCTTTGTGCTGGCATTCGCCCTGGGATTGATTTAGATACCGCGAAATTGAGGGAGGAGGACCATAGCTATGGGGAACTTCTTGCCGCGGCCTTGGCTGCTTTGCTTCAGCTGGTGCAGGATTATGTCGGGAATGATTATGTAACCGAGATCCAAGAAACGAAATGCCTGCTTCTTGGGGATCCTCATGGAGAAGGTATAGTATATTTTCATCCGAAGACAAAAGAAGAAACTAGTTAAACCTTTTGATACGTTTTCAAATAGGAATAAGAAAATACTTGGCCCACAATTTTTGGCATTTTTATATTGGGATATGTGATGGAAATAAAACGTAAGCAATGATTTATTAGGAAAATTCCCAGGTAATCCCTCGCATAATTATTGATTTTTAAAATATTTTCTCCTCCGTATTGAACATCCAGGCGTTTATTTCCTACGTCATAAATGAGGATTATGTTGAACCCTTGAAAGAGTGTCTTTGATAACTCCCATAAATCATCCTTTTGCGCAATTTTACCTCCAATAAAAGAGGCTAGATCTTTTAATTGTTCGGATTTTAGGTGCACGAAGGGACCTGCTCTTTGCTTGATTGACTGGTTCAACAGATCCGACTTCTCAGGAGGTAAATAATGGTGTTCTTGGGTATCTTCTAACAAATCTTCCAAGTAATCTAAGGAAGCTTCCAATAATCCGATTAAATCCTCAGTAGGCACCCAAGCAACCCGCTCCCCTGAAAAAAGAAATTTCAACTCAGCACCCCCAAAGGCTTCGTCTTCGTAATTCGTGTATATAATGTGACTCCTTACCTCAGGGAAATATTCGAGAGTGAGAGTATAGTCTTCATCAAAACCAAGATCTTCGAGAATTCCCAGTAAGTCCTCTTCAACGATTATCTTAATCCGTCGTTTTTTTTCTTTTACAAAGAGGGCAACCTTTGTCTTTCCGATTTCGTGCAATTCTCGAGCGTGGGGCGATTTAATTCCAGTGAAGCCATCAATTTCTTGGGCGGTTAGATACTTTTTTTTGTTTTGACTCATTTATTATCAACATGCTCATTAACACGGCTATGTATGGGAGGGGCTATACCTTATCTAATTCGAATTTCTCATGTAGCGCCTGAATTCCCTTAATTAAATCCTCTTTTTTTACAAGAAGTGTGATGTTTAATCCATTGCTGGCTTGTGAAAGTGCAAGGATGTCAATTTCATTTTCGTGTAACGCGCTAAATATCATTTCTAGGCGCTTTGGGTTGTTTAGGCCACCGCCAATAACAGAGATCATGCTTACGTTAGCGACGTGGATTTCAAACCAATCTTTAAAGAACTCCGACCCTGAAAGGACTTCTTTCGCAGTTTCCCCATCAGCTGCATTAACTACGAACATGGTGTTAATTTCTGAAGATGTTTGACTTACCATGCTAATATTAATTTCATGCTTCCCCATCACATCAAATATTTGTGCTAAAACACCTGGAATTTCGACAGTACTTTCACTAATTGCGGAAACCATTGCGACCTCTTCTCGATAAGTAATTCCTATTACGCTCTCTGGGGATAGGGATTCTTTGTGGATAGTGGTGAAGGTAGAACTCTCAATATTGTTAGCATTCCGAATTTCAAGGGGAATCTCGCGATTCTGGATGGGTTGGATGCACTTAGGATGAATTGCTTTTGTTCCGATAGCAATCTCCTTCGCTTCTGCATAGGATAATTGCTTTATCGTCCGTGCAGTTGGTAAAATTTTTGGGTCTGTAGTAAAAATCCCATCAATGCTTTTCCAGATTATTACTTTTGTATCATAACTCTCGTCCTTGAGGCAGTACGCGATTAAGGCAGCGGTGAACTCAGTGCCCCCTACGCCAAGAGTCGTGAGATGCCCTTCTTTATTCCGACCGATAAAGCCTGTCACCACTGGAAGATGCCCCAATTTAAGCAGTGGGATGAAGAGAGAACGGATTTTGCGAACTGAAATATTCATGATAGGGAGTGCATTATTATATCGGCTATCAGTAATGAGAAATCTATCACCTAACAAGTATTCAGATTCAATATTTTTAGAAACTAAGAAGTCATTAAGAATATATCCTGATAGAATTTCTCCAAATGAGAGAACTATATCCAATTTATTATCGGACAGCCCATATTCCTCAATATCAACTAGAATCTCTTCTAAGTGCGTGAATTTATCAGAGAGGAATTGATGCACCTTAGTTTTTTGAGGGTCTTCAATAATGGAGCTGACAATCGCCAAATGCTGCCTTTTAATCAAATCAATGTCGTGAGCGTATGAAGTACAAGTGTTTGCTTTTTTTGCACAATCCTCAAGCAAATCCAATATACCGGGAAGTGATGAAATTACGGCAATGACTTTCTTTTCTTTATATAGTTGAAGTATTTCTAATATTTTCTGAAATTTTACTGCCTCGCTAAAGCACGACTCTCCAAATTTCATAATAACAATCTGTTGCATAGTATTTGTATTGGACCCCGTTTATTAAAAAGGCATTGCAATGCTTGACTCCGCATCCGACAGAAAATATAAAAAGAACGTCTTCACATAAATTAGAATTATCTTAACTTTTAACCAAGATTTGAATTTCCATAGGGGATTAAAATGCCTGAATCAATCTATAAAATAATTGAGTTAGTCGGTTCGTCTGAGAAAGGATGGCAGGATGCCGTAAAGAATGTTGTAGAGCAAGCTGCAGGATCACTTCGCGATCTACGAATTGCTGAAGTTGTGGAACTCGATGCGAAAATCGACAACCAGAAAGTTGCGCTTTGGCGAGCTAGGATACGTCTGTCCTTCAAATATGAAGGCAAATAATTATTTTCCCTTCTTTTTTTCTTGTCTAATGACATTATCTTTGCTTTTTTCGAGTAATTAGAGTATAATTTATTAGATAAAATAGAATGTAAGATTATTTTACATTCATAAAAGGTAAATTTACAATAAGAATTCTAAGCATGTATTATAAAAAAAGTTTTAATTTACAAAGAGCTAAGGGAGTCCTTGAAGTAATCATGGATGCTCGAAGAAAAAAGTTCTCTAAAAAGAAAAATAAGGTGCTTTTTGATGAGTAGATTAACCCAGCTACCAATCAAAAATTTCTATATCTCTAAATTAAAAAAAAAGTATAGAAATCTTGATATTTAAATGAGGAATTAAATTCTTAAGGATGATTACATCCTATTTTAATCAACATTCCTTCAATGCGAAGTGTGTTCCATGTCAGTAGAAGATCGCATTAAAGAACTTGAAGCGCAGCTTGCTAAAAAAGATCAGACCATTCAAGAATTGAACGAAGGTATAAAGAATATAACAGACAAATTGGCAATCACTCAAGCAAATTTTGAGGAGCAAATTTCCCGGATTGCCGAAGAACAAGCAAAAATGGATAAAATGAAAGATGAAGCACTTGAGAATTTACAAGCGCAATTGAACAAGAAAGTCGACCAAGTTTATGAATATCAAGTCCTGCTGGATAGTGATGAGGGTATCAAAGACATGCAAGCGAAAATCAAAATTCTGGAAAACTTAAATGCTAAAAAAGTAAAAGAAATTGAGAAACTCAATGCTGAAATGCAATCGGTTATTGAACAAAATGAAAAGCTAAAAGCAAGATATAAGGAAATGAAAGGAAAAAGTGTAAAAGAACTAGAATCATTGGTAGCGAAAAAAGAGGCAGAAATCCACGAATTGACATTAAAAATGGGAGATTTAAAAAGTTTACAGACTGAGTTGAAAGGCGAACAAACTGAGATTATTGAATCATTTCAAACGCAGCTAAATAGGATAAAAGAACTAGAAGCCACTAATGCTCAGCTGGAAGAACAAGTTCAAAGATATTCAAGCGGGCTTGATGCCCAAAAAATGAAAGCGTATGATGATTTTGTATCACAGCTTCAGTATGAATTGAACGAGGTCAAAAACCAGTTAGCAAGTTCAGAGCACCTCCGGTCTGAGCAACAAGTCAGCATAAGTCATTTCGAACAATTGCTCGGACAAGTGCAGTCTCAAATAGCACAACAGGAAGCTGCAGCCTACCAGGCGCAACAGCAAGCAGCCGCGAGTTATCAACAGCAGGCTCCCCCTCCACCAATGCAACCGCCCATTCCACAGGTACAACCCACGCAACCAGGATATCCAGTTTCGCAACCAGCATATCCAGCCACTCCAGCTCCTCCAGCTCAACCAACTGGTCCTGCAAGTGGTGCGCAACAGGAAGCGGTCAGATTATTAGATACCATAGCGGCAAGAGCAAGGAGCGGCATTCCAGGAAGTCAACTAGCTCAAGAAATGGAGCAAACACGAAATAGGATTGTGGAAGTCTTCCAATGGCATCCAGCACTATTTGAACTCGCCGCGTTTGCCCGCCGATTGAAGCAATTACCAGTAGGGACTGTACTCGATGCTGGGACTCTAAATAGTTTGCTTGAGAGAATAGAAGCATGGAAAAGTCGGATACTAGCTTAATTAAATTTTGAAATTTTATTTCTGACACGATTTAGATGCAACGATTTGAAATCGCCAGCGTAAGACCTCCCACTGAAAATTTCAGCCTAGCGATACCCGCTCATTACTATTGTCCCTGGGGTAAATGTGCATTTTGTCCAAGTGTTTTATTTACAGAATCCAGGACATTTAAAAGGAGGAGATTAGAGGAAATTCTTGAGGATATTAGTAACGCCACTTTATTGAACGAATTAGTACTAGAATCTGGATTTCCTAATCAAAGCGCAATTCACACTTTGATCAGGGATTATCCTCAATTGAATGGTTGTATAATTCACTTGGTATATTGGCATCTCTACGCAAATGCATCCACTGCATTTTTAGGCGGAGCAAATCCACTTCTTTACAAGAGTGACTTTTTAACAAAAATTCTTCGCGTGTTGAAATCCACCTTTCCTTCAATAATCAGAATCACGAGTTATGGCCGCACGAAATCTGCCAGTAAAAAAGACGTGCAATATTTTGAGGCCCTCCATCAAGCAGGATTAGATCGCATTCACGTGGGGCTAGAATCGGGGTCAAATCAAGTGCTTAAGTTTATGAATAAAGGAGTAACTGCCGAAGAGCATGTAGTTGGAGGACAAAAAATAAAGGATGGGGGAATCTCTTTATGTACATACGTGATGCCTGGTTTAGGAGGAAAGAAATGGAGCACTGAACATGCAATAGAAACTGCCAGGGTTATAAACGAAATTGAACCAGATTTTGTTCGATTGAGAACGCTAGAAATATTTCCAATGACCTCTCTTCATGGGAAATTGCGATCGGGTGAATTCATTGAACTCTCCGAGGAGGAAGTAGTAAAAGAAGAGAGAATTCTGGTAGAAAATATTGAATGCAACACCACGATAACGAGCGATTCTGCAGCAAATTTATTAATTGAGATTTGGGGCACCCTTCCAAGAGATAAGGAAAAAATTTTCCAAGCCATTGACAATTATCTAAGCTTGAGCCCAGAGGAAAAATTAGAATTTAGCTTAAAGAGAAGAGTCGAAGCGTTTAGCAGCCAATATGGTGGATTATCCCGACCAATTGAACGAAAATTAAACAAGCTAAAGCGAATGCAAAAAAATGATGAGAAATATTACGAGAAAATAAGAAGGATTATTAAATATATTCGGGATCGATTAATTCCTTAATTCAGCTAGTCCAGTCACAAACCGTAATTTGTTTTAGAATTAAAAGCCTCACGTTTCTTTTTTAAGATTTCATTGCACTTAAGATTCTTTTAACATCTTCGGCATATCCAATTGTAACCACTTTGAAAGCTTCGGCAAATTTATATCCTTTCTTTTTTCCGGCTTCCTCCGTCATATTGCGAACGAAAATATCTACCAAAGTTTGATTATCAACTTGCTGGATGAGAGAATAGTCAATGGCTTCTGCTTCCAATTGGCCAAAAATTTCTTCTTTAAGCATTTGTACCTGAGATGCGTGTTTCATTATAGCCTTGATTTTCGTTCTAACTTCTTTATTGTTTAGAGAAATCCACGTATTCGGAGTTGGAGAGCGAAAGAGCCAAATTTCGCTGACAAAATGCTTAGCCAATTTAAATTCGGGATGAAAGAGCGGATAATGGCAAAAATAACAACTTTCGAATGCTGCTAAAGCAACCTTCCGGTGGTCGCTGTGCTGTTCATACGTGTTCCAAGGATCAAACGTCATCACAATTCGGGGCTTGAGCTTGCGAATTTGATAGACATATTTCTCTCGCAGTTCTAAGTGAGGAGTACGATCGAGGAATCCATCCTCATATCCTAGAAAAATAACATCTTTCACGCCTAACACCTCAGCAGCAGCCCGAGCTTCCGCTTCTCTAGTCGATATGATCGTTTTTGGGTCGGCGTCAGGTTGCAAACTGCCACGTTGCCCATTCGTCGTTATGAGAAAATATACTTCTTTTCCTTCCTTACTGAACTTGGCAATAGTGCCTCCTGCCATGAATTCGATGTCATCTGGATGGGCACCAATGACTAAAACAATTTCTTTCATTGCGTTCACTTTTTTTCTTATCTATATATTTAAATAAACATTATTTTCTTAAAGCCTTTTTTCACTAAGACAGGAATAATAGGTTGATGTAAAGCACGGAGATCCACGTCTGTAACACGATGAATTGTATCCATTCCCAGAAATTAACATTAAAAAGAATGTTGTCAATAGGCTGGTCAGGGGTATAAGATTGTGTATATTTTATAGCGGAAATGAAAAGCGGCCAACATGTAAAAAGAGTAATGGAACTGATTATAACCGTGATGATACTTAAATCAGAAAGAAAAATGGGATAAACCAGTGCTATATTGGCTATTAATATGCCACCCATTGCGAAAGTCGCAGCGATCATATGAGGAATATTCTTATGTTCGGGAAAGAGTCCTACTAAAATTAATCCGATGGGATTAAAAAAAAACGCCATTATTCCAATAGTGGTCATCCAATGGGTGGGAAGTACTTGAAGAACAAAGTAGGGGAAGGGTAATAGGACGAATCCCATGATAAATATCGTGGGATTGAAGATTTTGGCACTCTTATAATCCGGGTTGCCTAATCCGCTAATAGTTCGAGTGAAAATTGAATAATTTGGATATAAATAGATACAATACAATAGGAGAATTGGGAACGCTATCAGAGCCAAACCGAACACGATTGCATACCAAACGGGTAAAATCATCATGATCACTTCCGTAGTAAATAGGTTAATGTTTAGATTAAAGCATGACCATGAACGAAGTCAAAAACCAACAAATCATGGTAGCTTGGACAATCGCAGCAGGTAGAACATGCTTAGTCTTATGGAAAATCCAGGCATTAAGGAGCCCAAATAAGGTAAAAACTACAATGCCGCCAACCAAAGCAGCAAGTGGTATGCTAATAGTAAACCCTGCGTAGCTAAACGAAAAGGTAGCGGCTGGCCATACTATGAAGAAGGTCGCCACTCCTTGGATGAGCCCTCCAACTATGGCAATGAAAAATAAATTGAACCAATTTTTTAGTCGCGACCGCTCTTTATACAACTTTGTCTGAATCAGTCCACGTAAACATAGCTCTCCTATAAACGAAACAAGAAGGAAATTTAGGAAGATTAAGAGATAGGCGCCCCAATCTCTCGGAAAGGATATGAAGGAGGTCGGTAAATTTGGGACATAAAAGAATCCGAATACAAGGAGGGCGCTGATGGCAATCCCAATTAAAGTAGCTCTTAATGTGGTCGATTTATTCAACCCGAAATCAATCCACGTTGCGTTGTAGGAGCGTTTTTCGAAATAAAGCAGTAAAACGAGTCCAATAGCAACGAAGCTTCCTTGAATGGTTAAAATATTGACAAGAAACCCTGCGATGTTATAAGGACTCCATGCTACATACTCCAATATCCTCATCACCGGAAATGTTAAAACTGAGGCGCCGATGAAAATGCCCGCATATATTCCTAAACTTAAAATTTTCTTTTTTGTTTTTAATGAGGAAGCTATTGTCGGTTGCTCAATACGGTTAGGGTTTAAAATGGAAGTACAGATGTAAGAAATTCCTGGGAAAATGCAGATGAGAAAACCAACAGTAATAAGAGTCCTCCAATAAGGATTAAAATTCCATTGAATTAGATCATTGAGTGTTAAATTACCATTCGTAACATTTAACGCATTTTCTACCCAGAGCACGGTGTCCACAATAATTTCGGGAGCTGTTGGCTCACCCCCGTGATCTATCCCTGGATACATTTTCAGCATAGTCCGATTTCCAGCGGAGAAATTACCGTAAGCAACATTCACCTCAGCCGATGTATTGCCACTAGCATTAATTATAAGCAATAAGGCTTCCTCAGGAGTCGCAGCATTATCAAGACCCCCGAGTACGAAGAAGAAATTCTTCGGTTTGGATTCATTAACCCAATTTATCGGAGATCGGATGTCTCTCTCATAAGGATCTGAAAGATTGGCATGGAATGAAAGGTAGGGGAGATATTCATCAACGAGAATGATATCTGAAATGAACCGAGAAATTAAAAGATCAACGGAAACGGGTGGCCCCATCACAACGGTGGCATTAAAGCGACTATCATTGTGAGCTGCGCGAATTGAGGACATTCCACCTAGCGAATGACCAACGAGTCCAAGGTTACTGATATTATAATGATTCAATAAATACGTGGCAGCCCCCATTATATCCCAAGGCTCGTAGGCACTAAGTGTACATATTCCTTGCGAATCTTGATGCCCCCTCAGATTGATAGCAAGTGTTATAAAATTCCGGCGAACGAATTCAACTGCCATATGATGAAACCTCTCTGCTCTATCGTTAATTCCGTGTACTAGCACGACTGCCGGATAGAATTGTGATGCGTTGTAGTTTTGAGGGAAATACAGATTACCTGTAATTGTTAAATTATCACTTTGACCTGGAAAATTAACATTTTGACTCGTGAAACTAACTTTCTCTGGCTTAATATTCGTCTTAAATTGATCATACGGAGCTAAAATAATACCGATAATTATTAACACTATACCAACTAACAGCAAATACTTTCGCAGGTTAATTGACTGCATAATCTTCGCCATTTTAATGCAAATCTACTTCCATTACTTTATTGATATTAGATTACAATAAATACTTGTATGAAAAGAGGAGACAATGGATTTAAATTACCTTTCTTTTTAATAAATATTTCCAGAGGAGACCAAAATGAAGTTCGTATTAGATGATAAAGATTTTGCCAAATTAACTTCAGTAGAGGGTCCATTAGAGGGTAAGTTCTTTGATGCTGAAATAGTATTAGTTTCATTTTTGACCGATCGAAAAACCATCAAGCGCATAATCCCAAGACCATTGAAACCTGCATCGCCACCAACTGCCACAGCCTTTGTCGCTAAATATCCAAAAACAAACTTTGAGTGTGTCTACAATGAAGCAGCTTTAAGCCTTAACGTGGAGTACAAGGGAGAGCCAGGTAGTTATTGCCTCTCAATGCCCGTTACAGATGACATGGCTATGATTGGAGGTCGCGAAATATACGGATTTCCAAAGAAAATTGCAGAAAAAATCTCGTTAGATGCAACTGAAACCGGGGTAAATGGTTCTTGCGTGAGACGAGGAACTGAACTAATTAATTTATCAATGGATTTCGAACAAGAAGTAGATAAAGAAGACTTATTAAAACTTCTCAATCCTGGTGGTCCAAAATCTGAAACGTGGGAAGCCGTAAATTACCTCTTCAAGTACTTTATAGCACCTGATGGGTCTGGTTTTGATTATAAACCCAGGCTCGTGAGGCAGGTTTCATCGATTAGCCCTGTAAAAAAGATCAAATTGAGTTCCAAATTCGAACTCAACCTTAAATCTTCAAACCGGGACTTTCTTGGAGAAATTCCTGTAAAAAGCCCTATTATGGGTGCGTATGGTTTTTTTAACATGACAATGCACCTTGGGAAAGTAGTCGCGGAAGTGGATGAATTTAGTTTCATGCCATATGCCTTCTCTAAAGTCGACTTCGTAATCTCGGAAGACAAGGAACTAACACCTGAAGCCAAACATTAATTCCCTTTTTCATTTATAAGAGCAATTTGGCGAAAATCAGACCCCGCTTGTCAGGAGCATCAGGCCACATGCCTCTTTGATCAACGCATATAATTTGATATCCCCACTTTTTATAAAAAGGAATAGCTTTATAGTTCCCTTCTGAGGTTCCAAGATGAATCCCCTTTACATTTAAATTACGCATATGATCTTCAAATTGCTGCATCAATTGGCTTCCAATGCCCATTCGCTGATGGGACTCCAAGATATCAACGTGGAGGTGTGCGGGGTATTTTTGATTAATTTCAGCACTCGGGATGGCAGAAGGAAGCCATCTCATGAAATACAAAAGCGTCTTGATATCTTGCCGATATCGCCAAAATGTAATAAATAATAAACGGAATATTATTCGCCAACCCATTTTAGCGGCAAAAAGCCGTTCTTGGCGGGATGAATCGGGTGTTCCTAAAATATACCCAACAATTTTCCCTTGATCCTCTGCCACATAGCAATGCTCCGGCTCGTACAGCGGGTAATAGAGGCAGTTCATGAGGCCAAAGAGTTTCTTGTCCCTGAAATGCCCTGTCGCGTCCTCTCCCATATACCCCGTTTTAAAACAAACGTCCATAATCCCTTCTTGATCGGATTTACGGCATTTTCGGATTATAACCATACTAATTCAATCTCATAAAGTTAAAAATAAAGTTAATTGAGTTTAATCATACTTCATTAGGACCCCATTTGTAAATGATGAGCCCTGAAAGCGGTTTCGGATAAAAATAGGTGGATTTATGGGGCATAATCTCGTTGCCTTGGGTGATTTGCAAGACTTGCTCCACTTTGGTGGGATTTAAAATGAATAGAGCTTGATATAATCCATTATGAACTGATTGAACTGCTTCTTCAAGATTTTTAATGTAGGCAATATTCTCCGAATCGTCAATGTATTGTTCAATCTTTAGTAACTGCTTAAATATAAATTCATGGAGGATAGATACGTCTAAGCGCTTCCATTCATTAGAAAATTCTCCGCCAATTAAAGATTCCGGAGGAAATTCTTCTCTTAGAGTGATTAGAAAGAACGTATTCATATTATAGAGAAATAATCCAAAAGTATTTTGTGGCATTTTCCTTATACGCTCAAGAACCTTAGTCAATTGATTCAGCATCTTAGGTTCGGAAAAATCATAAGCTTCGAATCTAAAATACTTCTTAATATGATTTACTATGGTATGTGTATTGATCTTAGAAACATATCTCACTAATCGATGAGTTGGGAAAACTGATAAATTCGGGTCATTCATATCCACTAATAACCCGAGAACATATTTACTTCCATTTTCGTCAGAAAGCATAAGAGCAGAAGTATATCGGTGGTGCCCATCTGCTATTAAAAGTGGAATGGTTTGAAATGAATCTTGAAGGTCTTGGATATCTAGAGCATCATCGATTACCCAAACTGAATGTTCAACTTTATCACGGTCATTTACTACAAGAAATGGATTTCGCGGCTTGTATTTTTGGATAACTTTAGTATAAGTGTGATTTCCATTGAAAATAAAGAATATTGGATTGAAATTCGCATGTGTTTCCCGAAATAAATTATAGCGCCCTTCAGTTACTTTTTTAAATGTCCTTTCATGGGGAATAATTTGTTTCTCAGAGAATTTTGATAACTTAACAATCGCAAGTAACCCGTACCGCTCATGCATTTCTCCATTTTGATAGTGCTTTGTCTTATAAATGTAAAAGGCAGGAGATTTCTGTTGAATAAGACGTCCAGTTTCAATTAATTTATTTAAAATTTCTCCAGCTTTGGGATATGAGTCCGGTAAAATAATCTGCACGATATTATCTCGACTTTCTCGAAGATATGCACTCCTTTCAGCGGGCGAGATCACATCATGCGGAGGCGCCAATAATTGCTCAAGTTCCTTCTTATCTCTGGCATCGAAATAATATGCTTTAAATGGCACTATCGCAGGCATTGGTAAATTATCCAATTACTCAATTAATGAAAGATTACATTACAGTTACAAATAAATTTTTAAAACTTTTTCAAACTTATGAACATGGAAACCCTCTTATTTTGAAATAACAAATGTAATTTAAATTAACTGAGTTGAAAAATATGGCAAATTTAAAAGAATGTGTAGTTATTGATGCCGTTCGGACGCCGGTAGGAAAGTCGGGACGCAAACAAATGCGAAAATTGGGTGGTGCCTTCCGGGAATGCTCGGCCCAGGACCTTTTAGTTACCGTCCTGCAAGAGGTAGTTAATAGGACGAAAGATAGATGTAAGGATTTTGATCCAGCAGAAATCGAGGATTGCCATGTAGGATGTCTCTCACAAATCGGTGAACAAGGGGGCAACATTGGCAGATTAGCGGTGCTCATGGCGGGTTTGCCAATACAAGTTGCTGGAGCGACCGTGGATAGATATTGTAACGCAGGACTTCAAGCGATCAACACTGTATGCAATGCAATTAAGGTGGGTGATGGCGATATGATGATCGCGGCAGGTGTGGAATCAATGACCCATTATAGAATGGGGGTTACGATAGAAATTTGCGCGGGTGTTAAGAATTATCCCGGCCCTATCTTCTCTCCGAAGTTCATTCCACTCGCTTCGGAACTCGTTCCCCAAGGAGAGAGCGCCGAAATGATTTGTGACCGCTATGGGTTTACCCGAGAGGAGATGGATAAATTTAGTGTGTGGAGTCATCAAAAGGCAACTACGGCAATGCGTAATGAAGATGAGTATTTCAAGCGTGTGGTGCCTGTTACTTATTTAAAGAAGCATACCGACGAAAATATGGAACCAATAATAGACGAAGCTACTGGAAAACAGAAAGTAAACGAAGTCACGGTGGCCGTAGATCAGGCAGTCCGTTCCCAATATTTGGATGAGCCAGAAAAGGCCTGGGAGAAAATATGCAGTCTGAAACCGGTGTTTCGGTCAAAAAGAAAAGGTGGTCGTGTAACAGCAGGCAATGCTTCGCAAATAGTCGATGGCGCTGCGGCTACGCTACTGATGTCTCAAGAAAAAGCGGATGAACTCGGACTTAAGCCGATGGCACGCATCCTTTCGACAGCTGTCGCAGGTGACGAGCCCAAAATCATGTTGTTAGCTCCAATTCCGGCAATGCGAAAAACGTTAAAACGCGCGGGCATAACGATCGACGATGTTGATTGCATTGAACCGAACGAAGCTTTCGCATCGCCCTGTCTTGCCTTCGCTAAAGATTTTGGCTATGATTTCGATGATCCGCGGCAAAATCCGACAGGTGGCGCGATTGCAATAGGGCACCCCATTGGAGCATCCGGCGTGATTTACTTCACGGAAATGGTCCATTACTTGAAAAATAATAACAAGCAATACGGCGCCCAACTGATGTGTGGTGGCGGCGGGGTCGGCATTTCTACAGTAGTCGAACGACTTTAATTACAAATATTCACTTCTTTTTTTTTAATTAACTGTATTGTATTAATTTCGATTCCCATTTGGTCTCATCATCAGGAATGTTATATTTCTTCTTCAGCTTCTCATGGTATTTTTGATATTTTTTCCAGAGTTTCTTCAATCGCTCGTTTAGTTCGATTAATAGTTTGGCTTGAATGTGGCTGAGGAACTTGTTGTTTTCTTCATATAAGTTGATGAGGAATTTCTGGCGGGTCGTGCAGCCTTGATTACATAATTTATTAGGTGCATCCTTGAGTTCTTTCTTTCGGTACTCCAAGGAATCCAGTTCATCCAGTAAAACTGAAATCTTATTATAAATTGGGTCCCTATAAAGCCCGTAAGGACTCCTCCTAATCAATTTGCTGAGATAGAATTCACTATCCCGCACAATTTTTAGGACTAAATAGACCAATGCAACGACTATTGTAATCGTAAGGAAAGATTCATTTAGCATGGGATTACACAAGATTCCATCATATTTAAAGGTTTCAGGCTGATATGGGAGCGTAGCTATCATTTAAATCCACTACTAGCTAAGCTTGCTAGTTTATAAATGGAAAGCAGCCTGGGTTAACAAAAATGTTAGAGCAAAACTTCCAACGCAATTAATCAGGCATGATTTTCCAATATAAAATAAGGATATATGGTAATTTCTGATAAATCAATTGATCCTTATTTCCCTAATAGCTCAAACTTAATATCCACATGCACTGTTGTCTTTAGCTTAGACCTCTTCTGTTTTTTCAAATCGCTATCTGGCGGTCTTCATGTGGATATCCTCAAATCAAAAAATTCAGGATTTATCTTGAGAAAGAAGCGATCTTATTTAAAGCAATCGGATTAAAAACATGTAGCTCTGTATAATCTAATCAGGTTATGATCAGATTCTTCTTGATGAATAGAATCAACATCTCCTCCAATGAATGAAAAGTAGCTCAAAGAATCTGCATGGAATTTCTTTAACTAAACAAAATACTCAATAAGAATTTGTACTAACAAAAATTTTAATTCTTAACTAATGCAAACTTGAAAATGGTCCGGAGTTCTTCTTCAAAATCCTCGAAAGTATCAACCATCCCATCCCAGTCGGGGAGTTGTGCCTTGTACTTACTGACGAACTTGGATATGGCATGCTTGAGGGGAGCGCGAAGTTGTGGATTGATTTGATCGACGATGATTATGCCAGCCACGTTATGATCAAAATCGTACTCGAATAAAAACCCTTTATTCTTGTGGACGAGTTCAGTTGTCGGATGTTCATCATCCAATATTTCTTGAACCATGGTTGTTGCACCCCCAAGCCCTGCCGCTGCAAGGGAAGGGTCAGTTCCCTTAGGATACCCGAGATTCACGTAAAGAATTTGACTCTCAGAATTCAGGAGAAAAATGGCTTCAATATTAGTGTTTGATAGAAAGAAACTCTCAGGTTCTTTAAGATATGCCATTGCTACTATCGAGAATCCTATTATCCAAGCTATAAAGTCTAAGTAGAACAGATTCAAAGTCATTGAAATAAAAGTGCCCGCCAGCGCGATAGTAAGCCCAGAAATGGCAATTATTGTCATTTGTTTCGGGCGACCCGACCCTTTTTCACGCACGAATTGTATTAATCGATAATAAACATACACATAAAATGAGACTAACAGGATTCCTGTGAGAATAATAAAATCGTCATTAAAGATTTGATGCCATCTATTCGACCACTCAAATTCCCATGGACTTTCAATTGCCATATATCCCATAATAAAACAGCTATAGATGAGGAAAACAGTTGATATAGAAGAATTGAACCTCCCTTTCATCCCCTCAAAAAACAGAACAAACAAAGGAAAGAACATTATCAACGGATACGCAGTTATTTCAAATAATAAGAATATTAATTCAGATTCTGAGTAAGGTAACCATAAAACGGGCATATAAATTAACATATTTATGAATAATATTATGAAGAATGTTGTAATAAAAATGATGGGGGTGTATCTTGTATTCCTGTAGAGTCTTATCAAAAGCGCTATTATGATTATCAATACAACAATCAAAATCCCGCTAACAACAATAGAGATTACATCCATCGCGTTATTCCCTTTTCGAATTTTAAAAAGAAATTAATCTTTTCTAACTTGGAATTAGTACTTAAATTTTACTTGTTATTAATAAATAATTCAAATGCTAGGGGCTGGAATCATTTAACAATAGATTCCTTTGTTTGTATTTAGCAGTAGAAAATAAGTTAAACGATTCGATCGCCTGCTCTAGGCGGCATTAAGCAATATATTTCTTCAATAGCGATAATATTTAGCTTGGATTCCTGATATGCTTGCGTACCCTGATACTTTCCTTTAATCTGATACATTAGAAGTTCTTCAATATTCATGGCGAACGCTGTGACGAACATCCCTTCTTTCAAGTGGGAGAGATCTTCTTGAAATTCAGCGGCTGTAAATACCAATTGGTTCGTAGGGGTTGGCAGAAGATGCATTGTAGGGACGATTAAAGGATAGCCATCTTCATCAATAAATGCAATATATTTAAGGTTTGATGGGGCGCGGAAAATTTTTTCAACTAATAAGGGTAAAATTTTAGGTTTTACAGTTTTATCTTGCCCTTCCTTAATATATCCTTTTATGAGACGAATAAGAGGGCGTTGTACTTTAATTTTCCGCTTTGGAATCACTTGTTTTATGTCTATATATCCTACTCTGGTTATACCAAAATAGGCATTGTTTTTAAACAAGCTTTTTTCGTTATAGTACTCGTATTCTGGTCCTTCATAAGACCAATGGGTGAAATCACCTTTTACAACCCAATAATCATTCCCAAGTGACATAAAAGCTGCCGTACATTTGGGATTTCGTTCCACATTTTTCTTCGTCTTACCTTTAAGGAATTCCGCGAACATTAAGGTATCATTATCCTTTGCCTCTAATGAAATGATGAGTACGAGGTTGGGGTGCTGGTTTTCGTCCAGCGTGGCCAGAAGCTTGATCATCAATTCTGGCTTAAACTCGGGGATGTCCTCATCGGCTAGCCGATCTGTGACTTGAATAGTGCTCATAATATCACCTATATTTTATGGGAAATGCGATCAATGATTTCGTTCTGGAGGAGTTTACCAACGGCCGCGAAATAGGCGTTGTAGCCCGTGACGCGGACTAAGAGGCCACTATATTGTTGGGGATGTTTTTGAGCATCTCGTAACGTGTCGGCATCGATACAGTTGATTTGCAAGCACGTGCCACCGACTTCATCATAGGTCCTCAATAATGCTTTAAATTTCGCAAGATGCTCTTCATCTCGTAATAGTGCGGGGTTGAATGATATCGTATGACTGGCACCATTCGGAACGGTTTCGAGCCCAACTTTACCCACTGATTTGATGTTGCTTGTTGGACCGTTGGTGTCCGCACCCGTGCAGGGACAAATTCCATTGGAGAGGTAAGTCCCCTGTTTTCGGCCATCGGGAGTCGCAGCTTGTAATGCTCCATAAGAAACCCAATAGTTCCAGCTCAAATAACCTGCTCTATAGCGTTTATGTGTTGGGGTCTCGTATTTGAAAACCTCACGTGTCCAAAAGTCATTGACATCATGTGCCAACGAATCTGCATAATCGTCATCATTTCCATACTTAGGGGGTTTGTTCACCAGCATTTGCCGGAGTTTTTCCTTCCCCTCATAATTCACCTTGATGGCTTCAATGAGTTCCTCGAATGAAACTTTCTTGTCTTCGTATATTAATTTTTTAACGGCGAGTAACGAATCGATGGCGGTAGCAAAGGCAACAGCCTCTACCGTGATAAAATTATAAAGGGCACCGCCCTGCGTGATATCAAGCCCTTTTTCGGCACAGCCATCCACGAGTACCGAGAGATAAGGCGTCGGTTCATAATCGGCTCGAAGAATGTCACCAAAGTTATAAAGTTCTATTATTTTCTGAATCAAAAACCGTAGTTGCTTTTTATAAGCATCATAAAATTGTTCCCAAGATTTAAATTCGAGAGGTTCTCCTGTTTCTGGACCGTATTGCCGTTGAGTTTGCATATCTTTCCCATTGAATAAGACAAATTCCACCGCTTTCGAGATGTTCAGATTCACGTCAACCGTCCCAGATCGATCACAGCCCTGTAGAGTATTTTCCAAGCAACCCACAGGCGCATAATTCCAGAGTTGATCCTCAGGGAGACCGGCAAATCGTAAGGCTTCAATAGATTTCTCATCAAAGTTCAAGAGAAACGGGGAACCCTGGGCTTTTGCCACCATTTTGACGATTCGGTTTAACAATTTATCAGGACTATTCTTGTGTAGACGGACATTTGGTTTCGGTTCCAACATATTCATATCTTCAATGACATCGAGCATCAAATAGGTAAGGTCATTTGTCATATCCTCGCCCTTAGGCCCCATCCCAGATAAGGTAATGAGCTGTCCAAATGCAGAAGTGATTCCTTGATTGTTACCTACCCGGTATTGGTAATCATAGACGTAATTACATTTTACCCAAAAACATTCAAGTAGTTCTTTCGCCTCGTCCCTTGTCATTCGTTTTTCTTCCACATCCATTTGATAGAAAGGAAATAAATATTGATCGATTCGCCCAAAGGACAACCCAGGACCAGGATAGGACTCATCAGCCATTACAAGGATGTGCGTGATCCACAAGCTCTGGAGGGCTTCCCAGAAAGTTTCCGCGGGTTCCCACGGAATTTTAGCACAGATCTGTGCAAGCTTTAATAATTCTTCTTTACGTTTGTTATTTTGT
The DNA here is from genome assembly GCA_013375455.1 of Candidatus Helarchaeota archaeon. The sequence continues at coordinate 50,815 of JABXJT010000007.1, forward strand.
TCTTTTTCGGCAAGGGCTCTCGCTTTTTCCGAATATCGCTGTGCGAATTTTCGAGCAGTATCACAACAAATGATCATCGCTTTTAATTGGTTATTCTTTTGGCTATTTTCGGGTTTTGTTTTCGCCAACTCTTCCTCTAATTCTTTTTTCACGGATTTAAACCCATTTTGCAGGATTTTAGGATAATTTGGAATGAGGTGCCCCGGGGTGGGCGAACAATTACCCACGGCGAGGTCATTAATTTCATATAACTGTCGAATGAATTTAGTTTCCCGCTTCTTGTGATCCTCACGTTCCTCTTTTGTCAGACATTTTGAGAGAGCCGTATTGAATTGGCCACCAATAATTAATTCACCCTTTAAAATATCAACCAGAATTTCTTCAGTCATAATTTTATCAAAAAAGGTAGCTTTCCGAATGACGAGCGGTAAATCCCAAAACCCCTTAGGCAACTTAACCTTTTTTGCCGTTGCAAGAAGGCTATTTTCAAAACATTTCGCGAACATGTAAATCTCTGGTGCTACCCCAAATTTTCTCACGTCCCATACTTGATCCCATTCCGTCCCCGTCGTAAATCCTGCAACTTCATTCCGAAATTCTCGCTCATCAATATTAAAATACTGATCCCGCAGCTTCTTCACGCGCGACGAGAGATTCTGCGGACTCCAAATCTTAATTTTCGGCTCACACGTCTTCGACACCATACCATCGCCTCATTACGATCGTTCCTACCCAAGGAACTTTATAAAGAATTAGGAAAAATACGCTTATAGTTTTAATTATCAGCCCATTGATTATAAATTAAAATTCAAAAAGTTAGAATTAATATTTTTTATAGATAGGTAAGATTAACTTGGATGGATGTTGGGAATCGTGGATAACTTTCTGGTGAGCGATTGTGAATCCTTTTTCATTTTGTTCTCCCCCGAGATTAGAATTGACGGTGAAACAGGGGAAATTACTTGAAGTGATCTCTATGCGAAGGCGATGCCCTTTCGGGATATAAATACCCGTGGCACCTAAGAGAATTTCGTATTTAACGACTTCATTTGGGGTAATTAAGGAAGGATTATCTATACCATCTCGGAAGCGAGTTCGTACGCCTGAATCGAGGATGTTCAACGCTTTTCTGTCATTATAGACTTCAACTAACTTGACCATGAAATCTGTATCCTTTGTAGAAGAAGCTGCATAGAGGATAAATTTTGGCTCCCCGATTATTTCAATTCCCTGTTGTAATTTTTCAGAAGTATAAACTAGCATATCCTTTCTTTCTTCATTCTTCACTTGATTGACTCGACCACTTAGAAGGTAGACAAATCGTCCGCCTCGCGTTAAGACGGGGTTCATCGGGTTGAATGTAAATTCATCAGGTGATTCAGTTTGTGGTTCGTTAGTAGTAAGTATTCCATCTCCAAATCGGGAGTTGGCTTTGCCGTTAGAATGGATGTACCATATCATTTCTGTAGCTTTGGGTGGCCATTTACTGAAATTCCGCCATATCCCCCGATTCATAATCCACAATCGTATTGGTGGAATTTTTGATACATCAATTTGCTTTGGGTTATCTTTAAGCCAACATTCAAACCAATCCATTGGCATAAAGTTCTGATACATTGCCATCATTTGTTTCATAGGAATACCTTTCGGGGGAAAAGCCAAGCTAATGGCTAAAAAATCTAAACCTCCATGGGCGCCTGGTGTTATGACAATTTTAATATTTTTCTTAAAAGATTCGGGGGAGTTCTTTTGGATTCGCTTCACGTCCTCTAAGAATTCGGTGCCAGTTAAGAAATCGTACCAGCTGCCTACCCAGTACATGGGCGTGTCCATCTTTTCCCCAGTAAAGCCAATACCGTATGGCAATACATCAGTGGCGAGTTTAGCCCGCCTTTCAAGGAGTCCTTTTATCATGAACTTTTTAAGATTGCCGCCTGTATCTTTTTCATTGAATTTTGCATTCAATTCAAGTCTTTCATTGATTAAATTTGTCAATTTCTCGACGTCGCGTATTTTTGCTATTTCTGCTATATCAATTAAATACTGTTCGGCATCATCAATTGGGTCATTATATAAGCTTGCCAAAGGATTATGGTACAAGGCATCACAGATCCCCTCACGATCCAGGATCATTTCACCTATATTGGGACTTTCATTTTGTGAAATCGATAAAAATAGACTGTATACAAAGAGTGCAGTCACTAACGGAGTTAGACCACCAGGATGTTTTAAAAAATTTTGTAAACAGCATTGACAGGGGAACAAGCAAGTAAGTAATCCTTTATTATCCCAAGCTACACCTAATTGAGTAAGCGCGAGGAATGAAACGCCCCACATCCCAATTTTTCCATTGTACCAAAAACGTTTCGTAATCCATTTGAGAGTTTCTAGACCATCTGGTCGCACGAAAAAAGTGACCGCCATGGTCCCATATTGATTCGCAGATGCAGTGCCCCTCATATCTTGAAGAACACATACATATCCCTTTGAGGCAAATAAATAGCCAAGGAGGGCGAGTGCATTTTTCCAATAAGGGAGTCGGACTAACACAGTAGGTGCCTTGCTTCTCTTTTCATAAACATGTTTGGGAAGGTAAACATCTGTAGGAGATTTCGCCCCATCTTGAAAAGTGATTAAAGTCTCCTTCAACCGGACGACATCATTCTCCGGAGTGCCCATTCCTAATAACCGCCCGAGGCCGCCCCCAAAATATTTAAACAGTTTGAGCAACGGGGCTTGATAATAATTCATCATGGGCATGGAACGGCGTATCATTCTATTCAAAAATCTTTCTGCCCTTTTCGTTCTCATAAAATCTGGCGGTTTCATGATAAATAGTATGTCAGAACTAGTTAGTGGGTGTTTTATTCTTCTCATAAAAATCATGCCTCTATGGAATTACAATATATGTGAAACCAATAAAAAAAGTTCTAGAAAAGTAATCAAAGGGGGAAGCATTTGAAATTTGCTCTAATTTAGTTATGAATAAAAATTTGCAAGCTTGATAAGCAAATCTGCTAGTTCATGCAATCTTGATAAGCAATCTTGCAAATTTTCTAAAAAAATAACACGTACTTATATTTTACCTTCTCCTTAAGATTATTGATTAAGATAACTGATTGTTCAACAGGATTGTGGATAGAAAGATGTCATACAGTAGTCATTTTCGATATAAGGTAGTTCTATTCGGGGACATAGGTGTTGGGAAAACTTCACTAGTCATTCGCTTTATTAATGATAAGTTTGATGAGAACCTCGTAAGTACAATCGGGTATAACGTTTATGAAAAGAGTCTAATATACAATGAGTGTTTAATCTCACTAATGATATTCGACTTCGGAGGGCAAGAACGATTCGCTAATTTAAGAAGGTATTATGCAAGAGGGGCAAACGCAGCTTTCATAGTATTTGATTTAACGAGTCAAAAATCGTTTGAGAATTTAATAAAATGGAAAAATGATTTGTTCGGTTTTACTGGGGAAATTCCATTCATCGTTATCGGTAATAAAGCGGATCTAGAATCTGAGTGGCGTGTAAGGAGGGAAGATATATTAAAAGTTTGTTCATCAATAGGAGCATTAGCCTATTATGAAACATCAGCAAAGACTGGTAAAGCTGTTGAAGATGCTTTCTATCAATTGGGTGTAAAAACATATACAACCCATGCCAAAGGTTTAATCTACGGCTAATTATGAGTACAATTTTAATTAATTAAAAAAAATCAACTCATATTTAGCCAGTTTTTTCTTCTATCTTTCTCTTGGAAAAATAGTCTCTGTCTTAAAAATAAATAAAAAAGTAGGGGTTGTTTTTAGTCATGGTGATGTTCATGTTGGCCATGCTCGATATTAACCGGACGTAGATTGCCAAGGGCCCAGCCAACAACCTCATTCAAGGAGGGATGAATGATTTGTGACCGATAAATGGGCATGACAGAACCGGCTTCAGGGCAAGTTTGGGAATATATTTCAATTGGTTCCTCCTTGTGTGGCATTTTGAGTTCGCAGACGTAGCCTGCATTCATGAGGTATACTAATTGTTGGACTAAGATCGCTGCATGAGGGCCAATAATTGATGCTCCAAGGAGTGTCCTTGATTGATCGACGATTAACTTCACAAAGCCGTCATCAGGGGCATCTTCCTCAAATCCCATCGCAAACCCTTTGGCGATAGATGAGTAATTCTGGATGGCAGCATAAATCTTGTATCCTTGCTCTATGGCTTCCGCTTCCGTCAATCCAACATGCCCGATTTGTGGATAACTAAATATAGCCCATGGGATTGCATTGTATTTCATTGGGATCCGCTCTTCCTTTCCAACAAAAATATTGGTGGATGCAACCTCGGCTTCAGCATTCGCTTTATGACGGAACTGATACTTCCCATTCGCATCTCCAATGCACCAGATATTCTCCTTGGATGTTTCGAGGTATTCATTCGTGATGATCCACCCGTGTTTATCGGTTTCCACGCCAGTCTTTTCCACTTTTAAGATGTCGGAATTAGGGCGCCGCCCCGTGGCAATTAAGATTTCTTCAGCACTCACCTGTGATTGCTTACCGTTGTTCATATCTTCCATGATTATGACTTTCTGCCCTTTTTTCCCTTCAACTGCGACCGCCTTCTGATTGAGCTTGACATCCATGTACTCTCGAAATTCCCTCTCAAGAAATCGGGACGCCTCTGGCTCCTCGGTGATGACCAAACGGGGTAACATCTCTATGATGGTCACATCAGTACCCACCGCGGAAAAAACATGGGCAAATTCCGCAGCAATGATCCCCCCACCAATAATCGCCAAACTTTTCCATGGTTTCTTCGGGAATTTCGCGTCAAAGAAGCTCTCATTGGTAATATAACCCATTTCCTCGAGACCTTTAATAGGCGGGATGAGCGACCGCGCACCTGAGGCAATAATAAATTTTTCACTGGTAATCTCTTCAGTCTGATTCCCAAGGTCAATGACCATTTGATAATCACCCGTAAATGCCCCCACGCCTTGGTAAAAGTCCAAGCCCGGGACGTGCTTGAGCCCTTGTTCCATCTGCTTGCCGTGATCAATCTGGGACCACATTCTCGTAGAAATGAGTTTCCAGTCGATTTGATCTATTTTTACATACACGCCGACTTTCTGCGCGTGTTGGGCCTCTCGAATAACATCAGCGGGGTAGACTAATACCTTTGACGGGATGCATCCCTTAGTTAAGCAGGTACCGCCTACCTTCCCCATTTCTACGAGGGCCACTTTTAGCCCCCGCCGCAAACCAGCATTGGCGAGGGTGAGCCCGACACCCGTTCCTATTGAAACTAAATCATATTCTTTCATTTTCAAATTTACTCCTGCTACTTGAAAATCATTCATGAATTGGTTTATTATATTCTTCGGAGTTTATTTAAAATTAAAGATGGTGGCAAGGATTTCCTAAGTAAAAACTTAAATTTCTTGGAATGAATAACTAAAATCTATCTTATCAACAAAAAGGATGATGAAGAATGGCTAAAAAGGGTGTTGGACAAAGTCCTTTCCGAGAAACATTAAAGAAGATTGATAAATCTGTAAAGGCGATAATGGCAAAGCTTTTGCAGGGAAAAAATATAGGGCAATTAGATGCCAATTCTGTTAAAATTCGAGTAAAAAGAGAAGTTGCGAAGGAAATGGAGTCATCAATAAAAGGAGAATCTATAGCATTTAGAAGTCAGGTTAATCAAGCAATTAGCGATAAAATTGAAGAAGTTTGGAAGGATTACCAACCGTAATGAATGATTTATTTATATAGGATTTACCAGTTAGATCGCTCACGCTAAAAAAATTTATTAATTGATTCTTTTTAATTATTTAGAGGATGATGAAAAATGGCACGATCAAAAGGAGTGGGGCAGTCGCCTTTTAATGAAGCGCAATTAAAAGCAGCAATAGAAAAAGTTGAATCAGGAAAGCAAGTAACTCGTGAAGAAGGAATGCAATTACTAAGAATTTCGGAAAAACTCAAAGCTAGACAAAAATTGACCGTGAAAGAATCAACTGCGGTGCTAAAACTATTTAATGTAGTAGCAAAAGGGAGAAATAAGATGGATAAAATAATAGAAATGGCAACATCTGGGAAAAAAATTTCCCCCCAAGAGTTGCTTGCACTGCAGACAGGAATGTATGAATATACGCACAAACTGGAATTAGTCACCAAAATTGTAGAGAAAACGACCGAAGGCGTCAAGAAAACGATGCAGACCCAAGTTTAAAGGAATTATTGTTCTTATTCTCTATTTCTTTTTTTGTTATAATTGGGATCTGGGACGAATGCCTCAAAATGACCTAATTAGACTTGATGAGATAGTTAATTATAAGTTAAATCCTACCGAGAGGAAAAAAGTCATACACGAGGTATTTAATACCTTTAAAAAAGATGTGCGAAACCAGCTAAGGAAATCATTAACTAAAATAGATATTGAGGAAGCATTAACTTCAGCTTGCGAAAAGCTCACCGAAGGCGACCATGTTTTCATTATCAAAAACACGGGAAAATTATGCGATAAATGCGGCAAGTGCTGCCAATTGGCAGACCCAGTAAAAATAAGGTCTGAAGAGATAGCAGCGTTGAAGCATCATCTTGGAAATGAATTTAAAGTTAAAGATTTCATTCGTGAGAATGAGCGGACTTATTATTTTAAAAAAATAAAACCTTGTCACTTTCTCGTAGATAATAAATGCTCTATTTATGATATTCGTCCCGATTCATGCAAGATCTTTCCCTACATTCAACTGGAGGATGGCCAGCATGCACTCTGTAAGCATGAATCATGTAATTTCATCATCAACTTCATTCAGATTAAAGTGTTCTGGAATTTTTTTGGGCACTGGATCGAAAAGATATTGACTAAATGAAATGGAAATTATCAGATTAATGTCGATCCATTTGGGGTTTTCACTTAATACATCGAAGGGGGAAATGTATTCCACAAGTTTAATTTATTACATTTTCGAGTTTTACCTGAAACCCAATTGGCAGATCGAAAAAACTATTTTGATTTTAGCTGTAAGGTGAGAGTCGATGAGAAAAAGTAAAAAATTAAGAGCTAGGTGCATTAACAGGTGAATTATCATCAATTATCTTTATAAGAAGCTCCAATATTATGAGGACATCATTAGAGCTACTTCAATGAGGTTAGCTCACGAGGATGATGAACTACTCGCTCAGATTAGAGAGGAACTTCCTTTTTTCGAAGCGCGCTTGTCCTCTTATTAGACTATAAGTACCGTGCGTCTCTCTTGTTCCAAGAAAGCCGAAAAAAGTTTACAATCGAAACCGAAAATAGTTTACAATGTCATTAATCGTCTAAGTTGACCCCTTTTCCTTTTGAAATTTTCTTCAGTTTCTCCACCACTGGTGGTGGAGATTAATGTCGTAAAAAAAGGGAGAGGAAGTGTATTGGATTAATTATTCCTTTTCTTCGGTCTCGGCTTCCTTGACTTCCATATCTGTAAGTTCTTTGTGCTCTTCGATTTCAACTTTCTTAGGGAGTTTGGGTTCCTTCTTTGGGATGCGTAGTGTTAATAGACCATCTTTGAGGTCCGCTTTGATCTCTTCATGAGTGATATTTTCCGGAATGCGGAGAGAACGGCAGAACGATCGGTGAGATCGCTCTTTATAGATGTAACCTGCTTTTTCCTCGTCTTTTTTCTCTTCATGTTCCGAAAAGATAGTTAGCATGTCATTTTTAATTTCAATATTGACCTCTTCTTTCGAGTATCCTGGCACTTCTGCCGTGATGATGTAATTGCCTTCTTCCTCTTTAATGTCCAATTTAGGAAAGGTCATTCGTGGAATTCGCATGAGAGTAAAATCGGGAACATCCCAGAAATCATCGAAAAAGTCATTTAAAATTCTAAATGGCCAATATCTGCTTCTTCTTATAATGCTCATTATACCAACACCTCTATTTTCATTTTAATTTGATCTCAAAGACATGAGATTTCTTTTGGATCAAAAATCCAACATTAAATTTAAATATAACGTTTTGTGACTAACAAAATTTGTTATTTATCTACTCAAAATTTATAGGAGAAATTTGCTCATACTTGAAGAGAATTGTGTCTAGGGGGGATAGTCATACTCCAAAAGGGATTTTGAACCCTTTTATGAATTTGATGATTCAATTAAGTATCGTATGTAAACCTACGATTCCTTTAACTTGTTTTAAATTACTAAAATATCTTAACTCAAAATTGATCTTTGGGACTGATAAATTGATAATTAACTATTTATCTAATTGGAGAAAAAATAAATGTTGGAGTGATTAAAAACGCGGAAAAAACATTTAATTTTAATATCAATTATGGTAGTCTTGTGTTTTTTTCCGCTGATTACAAGTAATTTATTGAGTTACACTCAGATTTCAAAATATGATACTGAGATTAGCTTAAATTCTACAGAAATTTCAGAAGTATCCACTGCATTTTTCGCGCAAGATACTGATTTTGAATCTAGTCAATTTATACATGAAGCGATTGTCGCTGATAACGAAGAGAACGGAATTCCAAATCTCAATCTCTTAATCAACGGATCCAATCCGGGTCAACACGGATATCATATTGGAGAATATAAGAGATGGGCTTCCATTGGATGGGGTGCCATGTATCCTTTCACCAATCTGGAATTAGGTGACCTTAATGGTGATAATTTCCTTGATAGACTGTTAAATAATGATTCGTTACTTCAGTTAAAGATTCATACTGGTGATAAATATGATGCATACGGCTCCTCTTCAAATACTACCACCAAAAATTTTCCATTGAACTCCCTCATTGATGTAAAACTTGCCCAATTCTCTCAGAACGATAGATTTGACGTCATAACCCTGACGACTCCTGGAAACATTTCTGGGTTCTATTATAATGGAAGTCTAGTCAAATATGACGAGTTTCAGCTAACGGTGGCTGCAAATCCAATTAACGGTTCATTGATGAGAGTTTTTGACATAGATAACGCGCAACCAGCCATGAACGAAGTATTAATCCACGGAATCAATCCCGTTACGAATAACACCTACATTTTTCTCGTTCGAAATCAAACCGCTACGACCTTTGATGCCAATCCGTATTATTTTCAACTTTTTAATGACACTCTTTTCAAGGATTTTACAGTGGTGGATGTCAACGAAGATTCAAGAAAGGATGTTGTAGCCGTGAATGAGAATGGAATCTATTTTTATTTACAAAATGCGTCGAATGAATTTCCAAGCGAACCTTCAAAGCAAATTAATGGTAATTACGTAAAGCTTGAATTTGGAGACTTAGATGGCAACGATTTACTTGATTTGGTAGTGTTAGATAATTTTAGTTTAGTGAGGATATTCTACGATTTAGAAATAAGTCAGGCACCTAATATCAATCCAGATTCTACCTTGATAACCACCGGAATTGCCACTGATTTCGTGATCGCAGATTTGGATGATCCTTCTACATGGGAAACCGACTCTTTGATGGATGTTGGCGTGGTAGTCAAAATTGGAACCGTCTATAAATTTATAATGTTTTATCAGCGCTCTCAAGTTAGTGCTTGGTGGATATGGTTGATCATAATTCCCCCTGCAGTCTTGATACCAATCCTGATCTATTATCGCCGGCGGAAAAAAAAGTAATCTTACGCGACAATCAAGTTGATGAGTTAGTAAAAAGCAAAAAATATACCATAGAATTGCATTGCAAGTGAAAGAGATAGTTATTAATAAAAGTGAGTTTAAGAATAATTGAATTAGACTAAAAATTAGATATCAACATGCCAAGAAATAAAAAACCAAGGAAAATTGCCACCATAATCCTGGTTATTGGACTTGCCATTGCCGCACCCATGATGATAATATATATTCACCAAGGCGTGCTCGTTTTCAGTGTAAATCAAGCCTCGGAAGATTATTTTACGTCAAAAGTACTGGTCCCGGGGGAGGAGAAAAGGTTTCCAATTGGATTCTTCTTCCTCCCTATTGAACAAATCGGGTGCGGGTTATACATAAATTCGCCAAATGTTCCAAATTGCTTGGTAACCCTTCATGATCAATGGACTGGAGAAATTTTTCTACTCTTTAATATTAGTTCGGGAACGGGCATCATATTTGGAGGGGGTCATATTTCCTCTTCTGAACTTGGGCCTGTTGGGGATTATTACCTACTTATCAAAAATAACGGCTCAAATAGTTTCACCATTGATTCATTTTTTACTCAGATATCGATGGACACCTCTTTTTATATCTCCTTCGTACTGGTGATGGTTGGAGGACTTATTATTCTTTGTATAGGTCTTTTTCTGAGAGCACATTCTCTACCTTGGAAAGGTGAGAAGCGCGAGCCGAATGAATAATTGCATTATATACCAGATAATATTTTTATATCATGCCGGTATCAGATCAGTCGGTGGAGTGTTGCAATTGGACGTTTTACGGGAGCAGTTCTCCGAGCGAGCCATACAGGACGTGACGGCTCTCATCGAGATCTTCCTGATCTTCTTCGGTATCCAGGCAGGGATGCCCTTTAACGCGTTGAACGTGCTGCCTAACCCCCTTTCTTACAGCCCAGTTGACTATTTCTAACCATTTATTTTGTATTTATCTACTCAAAATTTATAGGAGAAAATTGCTCGTACTTGAAGAGAATTCTGTGTAAGTGGGAGAAAATTTCTCCAAAAGTTTTTAGGAATGTATTTTATGTTCATGTAGGAAAATTTCATTTAAAAGATGAATGGATTCAGATTGTCTCTTAGTAAAGGGAGCTACATTTCCATTAAAATTAATGATTTCATTTTCAAATCGAGATTCCCAATAATTCAAAGCAAAAGTTAATAATTCTTTCAAACGAGGGGAAGGAGATGTTTTGAGAAATAGACATGATTTAACATGATTACCATCTGCAAAAAATATAGTAGAACCACCATATTGTATCTCTTTTAACCCTTTGGAGTTGCTAAAACTACTGCCAAAACTATCGATTGCAGAAATTAAACCTGAAATTAAATCCGTATCTGGAGATTCGGTAGTCCAATTCATGGAAAAAAGGCGCATTCCTTTTCTTTTATGGATAAAAAGGAGATATTGCAAATTTAATAAATCATTATCAACTAATTCTAGACTTACTGGCTGAGTGGGATAACTGTTTTTTCCAAAAATCGCATATCTTTTAGGCTTGTCTTGAAATTTCTTGTCAAACGTGTATTTAGAAAATTTTCGTTGCGTGTCAAGCGGTCTTAAGGGGAATTGTAAGCTATTTTTCAATTCATTTTCCTTTTGTTTCTCTATGGTGGAAGAATCGCGCCCTTTTACAAGTGAATAGATAACGCCATGGAATGGATCAATGACATATAACCAAGCGTCAATAGCAGCTATATCATTAAGCAATCGGTTTAAACCAATTTTTAAAGCTCCTAAAGGTGTTGTAATAAGGAATTTCCAATTGCAATAATCAGTTCCCATCAATAATTTCTCGAGTGCTTTTTCATATGAATACATGACTTCATAACCATTCAATAGAATGGCGACGCCTGTTTTATTTATAATTCCTTTCTTCGATAGATATAAATCCCAAGGAAATTGTTCATTTGTCGATAAATCATAAGCTTGAAGTTGCGTATCAGCGCAAAAATCGGTAAAAATATTCAACATTTCATTTTTAGAAATAAAATCAAATTTTGTGAAATAGTGTTCAAAATTTGGATTAGAATATAATAAATACCCACAATAAGCGATTGGATTACTAAATTGCGCTTTTAATTCAGGAGAATTAATGTAATTTGATTGAATTTCTTCATAAACTTGTAAAATTAATTCTTTTTTTAGAGCTGATCTGCCTTTTCTATTTAGTTTTCTAAGAATGGATTCTAAATCTTCAATTGACATATTTTCAACTATTTGAAATGGATCAAAAAATCCAATGAATTTCCTCGCATCTTTCTCAGAACTATCAAGGAACCAAGAAATCGCAGTATCGATTTTTCGTTGTAGGAGATCAGGATGCTCAAGGTGAATGGCGGTTTGCTTTGTTACAATGAGATCAGATAAAGCTCTTATTCTTTGTAATTTTTTACTAAAAGAGGCTTCCATTTTTTTAGAAGTTGATTGATTTATTGGAGTTGGCGTCGTTGAATGGCGTGTTACTGGAAGTGATTTTAGTGCTGAAGGTTTATGCCGACCATCTATTAGTATTTCTGGCTCAGCGGGAGCATTTCTAGTCATTAATTGAGCACGTATTTCTTTGGCGCGCTGATTAAAATGTTCTGCTGTTTCAAAGTCGCCTATTTTACGAGAAATTTCAGCGATTCTAGAAAAAATCTCTGGAAGCAATTCGTAATCATCCGCTTCATAAAGAGTTTCTGCCTGCTCCATGAGATCCGTCATTTCAACGAGTAATTTTTCTTTCTCTTTCGGTAACCCATACTCCACCAATTAAACATCCTCAAACTTCTAAAAAAATCATTTTTCGTTAATTTTAGGTTCTTTTAGATCTTATATTTACTTTGTTATTATAATTTTAGACAACAAATCCTTCCTTACATTTTAATTTAATCTATTTTATGAGAGGCGATAGTAATCGGATTTTTTCCGAAGCCGTCGTTTTGATTTCCGATGGCGATAGGTTCTGTCGGTGAAGATAAAGATCTTATCACCCGGCGTGGCAGGCTCAGTCAGTTCTGTCTCTACTGAGATTGGGGTATTTTTCGTAGCGGGAGGTGTAATGGAAACTTTTTCTCCATCGATCATAATTTTATTGAGGATCTGATTAAAATAGGTATCTGAACTCTTTGGTCCCATTATGGTCACTTCATCACCCACCCGTAATTTCCCATTTGTCAATTGAATTAATGCCATTCGTGATTCAGGAGAATATTTTTTAACAGTCCCAAGCTTTATCATGCGGTAATGCGAGAGATTAGACGGGGATTTATGTTGGTGATCCTTCTCAGTGGGTCGCCCGAAATAAAATCCCGTAGTGAACCCACGATTATAGACTTTTTTGAGTTCTTTAATCCACCGTTTCACTTTTTTATTCGAGAAAATACCCTCGTAGTGGGCCTCGATGGCTTCGCGATAGGTTTTCGTGACGACTTCCACGTAATGGGGATCGCGCATGCGTCCTTCAATTTTAAAACAGTCTATATCGGCCTCAATAAGTTTCGGAACGTGGGCAACCATGCAGAGGTCCCGGGAGTTGAGAAATCGCTCTCCATTATAGATATATTCTTTGTTCGTTTCATCATAGACCCACCACTGCCTGCGACAGGGTTGGGTGCATTCCCCGCGGTTCGCTGATTTGCCTTCGATATCCTGAGAGAAGTAGCACCGCCCCGAGATGGAGGTACACATGGCTCCATGCACGAACACCTCAATCTCGGCCGTGGTCAGTTTAGATTTGATTTCTTTTATTTGTTCAAGCGAACATTCCCGGGCGAGAATGATGCGGGTGCCCCCTAATTGTTCATAGAATTTGGCAGCCGTCGAATTGGACACGTTACACTGCGTTGAAATGTGAAACTCCAACCCCACTTCCTTTGCAAATTGAATGGTTGCGAAATCATGGACGATAACGGCATCGATTTCCGCTTTTTTTGCTTTTTCTAACAAATTTTGGAGTTTTGATAGTTCTTTTTCATAAATTACAATGTTCGTGGCGAGTATCGCCAACTTTCCATTCTCGTGCAAGAGTTTGGTTACTTTCGGAAGATCTTGCTCTTTGAAATTATCAGCTTGCATCCGCATGTTGAAGGATTGCACGCCAAAATAAAAGGAATCCGCGTAGGGAAGTGCCGCTTTAATTACTTTCAGGTTTTTGGCAGGTGCAAGTAGTTTTACTTTGTGCATAAGATACCCAATTTTTCTAATACAGGAAACCTCTAAAATTCTATGGAAAAAATCTAAGAATACCGTGAAAACTAATTTTAATAAGGTGGATAAAAAATGAGTTTTATGACTAATACTCTTAAAAAGATAATTTTAAAACATATAGATAAATCAATGAAAAATCTTGACAATAGGGGCAGTCAAACCATATATGAGTTTAATAAATTTAAGGACTGGTGTCAAAGGACGAAAACAGAGTTAGCCAAGATGGATCGAGAGACTACTAGGGAGGAACGTCAGGCTATGGCAAATAGATTTGAGGAAATAAACCGAAAAGCAACAGAATACGTGCATGTGCTCAATTCAGCTCTGAGAGTAATAAGGGAAATGAGTGATGCTATAATTCAAAATATTAAATAAATAACGATTATTGAATACTGATAAGGTGGAAATATGAAAATTAAACAAAAATTATCGATTATGACGCTCTTTCTAATCTGTATGATTTTATTCTTACCTCTCTTATTACCAGTCGTCGTTGCTTGGGATGACAATGGAACCCATTTGTGCCCACAAGCAGAAGGTCAATATAATCCACAACTTTGCAGCGATGGCGCCGGCGGAGCAATCGTTGTTTGGATGGATCATAGATTATTATCCTATAATAACCTCTATGCCCAACGAATCGATTCGACAGGACGTATTCTATGGAGTTCCAGCGGGATTCGTGTCGCATTTGCGGCGGGGGAACAAGATTTCCCCAAAATTGTTAGTGATGGGGTAGGTGGGGCTATAATAGTATGGAGGGATCATAGAGCTGGGCCTATGGCGATCTATGCTCAACGAATTAATTCCGTGGGAAACAGACTGTGGTCCTCTAATGGGTCGGAAGTTCGCGCAGCTATCGGCTTAAATATTTGGATGTACGATATTGAAATTTGTAGTGATGACGAAAATGGTGCTATTATTGTTTGGCGGCAGCGCAAGACAGCGTCAAGTTCGAATTATGATCTCTATGCACAGCGAATTAATGCAACAGGCGATATACAGTGGGATTCTAATGGGATATTGATTTGTAATGCTACTAATAATCGAGTGGACAACCAGATTTGTATTGATGGGGACGGTGGCGCCATTATCACCTGGCGCGACAACAGGGGCGGAGGCCAGGGTATCTACGCGCAGCGGGTCAATTCCTTTGGAACACCGCAATGGACCCTGAATGGAACTGTTATATGTAATGAAATAGGCGTGCAAGAAGTGCCCCAAATTGTGTATGATAACGAGAGCGGTGCGATTGTGGCCTGGGAAGATTCGAGAGCTGGAGGAAACTTTGGTATTTACGGCCAGCGAATTAATTCTTCCGGAGATGCACAATGGATTGCGAATGGCACGGCCATCTCTAATTTACCCTCTTATAAAGAAGGAATAGCGTTTACCCAAGTCGCAAACAACAGTTTTATTCTCGCATGGATGGATGCGAGAAGTGGAATTTATGCAGAAATCTACGCTCAGAGGATTAATTTATCTGGAGACGCACAATGGTTTCCTAATGGGACGGCGATCTACACAAATATTAATTCTGGGGATTGGATTAGAATCTGCAGTGACGGGCTTGGGGGAGCTATTATGGCATGGTATGACTATCGAGGTAGTACTCAAGACCTTTATGCTCAGCGCGTAAATTCGGAAGGAGAATCACAGTGGGCCACTAATGGAACTGCAGTCTGCACCGCAACCGGAGGTCAAATGTGGCACGAACTGGTAAACAATGCCCCTGGGCGTGCAATCGTCGTTTGGGAAGATACCAGAGTTTCATCTGATATCTACGCGCTAGGGCTCGGAATTCCAGGAGAATCTCCCGAGGGCATTCCAGGATTTGGATTGTTCCTTGTTTTAATTAGTCTATTGGCGTTAGTTTATTTGATAAAACTGAAAAAACCAATTTAAAGATATTTTCCTCTTTTTTTACAATTAATCTTTCTTGAATTATTTCAACATTTCAATGAAAGCCCCAATGCGGGTCTGAATCTGCCCCACATTTTCCCCAGGTGAATAGAAGTCAAGGGGAATAATCGGTATTTCTAATTCATCTAGCACCATTTCCTTCATTTTACGATATGCTGGAGTGGTGAACCGGCATCCCCAGACGTGGGAAAAGAGGATGGCATCTGCTTCAATTCGTTTTGCCGCATCCATCCATATTTCGAGCAGATCAAAGATTCCATTTTTAATATTTAAATCTAAGAGAAATTTTGCATAATTTTCAACCATATCTCCAGTTGTTTTTATTAAGGGAATTTGTAAACAGCTTTCAAAGAGGTCGAGGTAAAGCAAAACGCCCCCGGCTTTCTCAAAAGTAGAAGGGAGGCTTGGATCAAACCCTGGCGAGCCAGCAATCACCACGCGATAGATATTTTCTTTTTTATAATTAGGAAGTCCTTTTTTATATTTACGCCGAATTTCGAAAACAAGGTTTTTTAGAGCGTTTCTGAAATAAACCGGGTCACTTAAATAATCGACATAACATCCATGAATCAATAAAAGTGCAACGGTATGAACTGGAACATACCCCTTAATATAATAATTGTAAAGTTCCCTAACATAACTACGAATTTCATTAGTGATTTTCGCAATTCTGCGCAATCTAGCTTCAGTAACACTCGATCCAGAGAGTTTCTCTAATGCGGCGATGAATCTATGGAGCTCTGAGCTAACCATATCTACCAAATCGTTATTTGAATTATCGCCATATGGTTTTTCAAAGAAGAACACTGGTTTATAGTGACCCATTCGTTCATAAAACTTTGCGAAATGGAGGCAATAGTCGCCCTCCAGCCCACCCACAACGAGATCAATTAGATTTTGGTTTTTTACCATAGCTCCATAGCAAATCCGGGTTTGGACACATGTATCCATATAGAATTCAGCCTTTTCCGCAAGGCCGATTAAACTAGTGAAGATTTTCGAAAACTCCTCTTGATTGATGCTCTCAAAATACCCAACAGACACCTTCCCCCGATTTTTAATATAATACGCAACCGCATGTTTGAGCAGGTGGAGGCGATTAATGATGTTCACAATACCAATATACTGACTAAAGGGGAACTCGGTTAGTCGAGGTAAAAAGAGGGGGAGGGTATTCTTTGCGCCATATATAAAATCCATCGGTGGGAGAAACCCAGCTACAATTTTTTTACCTTTATTCCGTGCTTTTGCAATTTGAATGGGTCCAAGTAAATATCTTATACCCATATCAAGTAATGGTTGCAGTGTAAAATCCTTTATTTGATTATTAATCATGAAATCATCTCCAAAAATGCCTCAACCCGAGTTTTAATTTGTCCTGTGCTCGATTCAGCATAATCACGGTCTAAGTCAAGTAATGGAATATCATGCCGATTCATAAATTTCTTGAATTCCGGTTTCAGATTTGAATATGAATCACAAAACTTAAGAGTATGATAGATTATTCCAGAAGCTCGGAATGCATGATATAATTCAAGGATTTTAGGCATCCGTATTTCTTTTTCACCAGTCATGCGCCCACATAGGTTTCTGCACAGATAACGTTCTGCGAGTGCTTTGAGAGGGGATACTCCATCCATCGTAGTATCCTCCAAAAAATAATCCATCGATGACCAGAGGTCATCTGCTACAATAAGTCCGCCGCATTGTTCCTCAATTAGCTCGAGGATAGTATCTCCAAGTGTAATTCCACTGCCCGTTAAAAAAACGCGGGTTCCTGAGTAAGTTAATGGCTTATCTGCTAAATTTTGTAACAATTCTTTGCATCGTGGAATCATTACTTCGGGTCCTAGTAAAAAAGCTTGCCAAACTAATTCCTGCATTGTCATTCCACGAACTGGGGGAGTATCCAATTTTCTATAGTTGTTGATTTGCCTTAATAACTTCCTCATCTGGTTATATGCTTTAATTGCATCTGAAAAGCTTTGAGGAGTAGCCTGCGTCCCGGTTAATCTTTCTAAATAGGTCTTTACTTTCTTTAATTCACTCAGATAATATTTTAACGCATAATCACCACGAGTATGTGGAATTGAAACCGTAATTGATGGAATATTGAAGTTATCGAGGTAATTTCTCACATTTTGAGAGCCGTTACAGAAGGTGCCTAATATCATAGTATCAATAAGCGAATACAGCGGATCTTTTTCCTCAAGAAACCCAAGGGTGGCACGTCCATAGGGACAGGTTGTCGCTGATAGATATTGATCCCCTATTTCTTGTTCGTCCTTTCCCCCTAAAATAAGACGGATGGGGATGGCACCCGCAGCTACAACCAATTCATCTGGGAATATGCCATGCTGAACCACCCCAACAATTTTAGTACCTCCCTCTTTGTACTGTTTGAGAACTTCAATTGCCTCAGTCACAATAGCGGAATTCATTGTATTTGTTCAAATCCTTCAATAATTAAAGTGTTTTTAGAGAGAAGATTTTTTATTGACTATCCATTCAAATTTTATCTACTACTCAATGCGGTTGCAATCAATATTTAAGAGGTTGTAGAGATGGTAGAAAATTTGCAATTCATTTATGAAAAGGAATACTGGCACGTTAGTGCGCTTATTAATACGGAGCATGTTACGTGTGCGGATAGAATATGTGATATTGAAGCCCTGATAAAAGAAAAAGTTGAGAATTTGACTGATGAAGACTTAAAAAAAGTATCTTGGAATCCTGAGTATCTAAAAAAGGTAAAAGACCTTGGAAAGAACATATCTCTAGAGTGCAAATGGGTTCCATTTATAGAAAATTTCCCGTATTATGATGAAAATAGAGATTTTCGCTTTAATTCGCTAGGTTTTTTCGAATTTGAAGTTGAGTACTATAAAGAACAACCTGAAAAGAAGAAAACGATAGAAGCCGTTTTAGTCCAACAGATTCCTACCATCGTTTTACAGCTTTTGAGAGATTTCTGCACGAAGATTGAAAATCAATACCTATTTCTTGATCCTGAAAGTCCAATCTATGTCTTCGTGATATCTGCTAAGCTTGAGCCAGAAAACATTCAATGGTCTAAGGAGAATGTCGAGAAATATAAGAGAGTCATTGGCAATTGGACTGAAATCTATTCAGGACAATGGCCAGATTATTCAGAAGGATTGTATGAAAGACGAATCCAAAATAACCTATCTAACCGGCTATCAGAACTCCATTTCATCCGAAGGAATTCTGGATTCATTTATATGGTCGGAGATAATTATAACATGTTTTTTAACTCGTATATGATGCCACATGTCCTAGAACCCACCGCCCGTATTCGCTCAATGCTGTTTGCGTTAATGGCACTCAATGAATCAATTGATATCCTCTTCATTCGCATTCACCATCAATACTTCACTGATTTAAAAGAAATGGAAGACAAGATCAGAAATTTGAAGTATTTACGCGGAATGATCCAAACCCAGATGAGTTCAATTTACAATGAATTGGATTATAATAGAAGACAACATTACACCAGTGTATTAGTTCATTTGATAAACGAATTCCACTTGAATAGGATTTTAGATAGGATAAGCAATAAATTTGAAGTGTTTTATGATTCCATGCAAGTTCAATATCAAAAGAAAATGGAGGAGAACCAATTTAGAGTAGAACGCGGAATGAATATATTGAATTTACTCTTTGGTTTTGGAATCCTGGCAGATCTTGGGCAAATCTTATCCATTGCCGTAGCCGGTCCGCCAGCAGGAATTTTTAATTGGATTGTTTTTATCGGAATCAACATGTTCCTGCTTGGAGTTGCGATTTATTTCTTGAGAGCCAGGTTGAAAGTAAAGAAAGTTACGGTCCGAAAAACTGTAGATGCAGTCATTGTTGATGAAAAGGGAAGGGTCGTTATAGTCGAACGCAAGTATCCCCCGTTCAGAGGTCAACGGGCCCTTCCAGGTGGCTTTATCGAAGAGGGGGAATCACAAAAAGATGCCATCTACCGAGAGGTAAAAGAGGAAACTGCCTTAGACGTGGAAATCCTTAAAAAGATTGGAATCTTTGATAAACCAGGGCGTGATCCGCGAGGCCCAGTCATAACCAATGCATTCTTATGCACAATGAAGGGTGAAATTGGAGAATTGAGGGGCGGGGACGATGCAGCTATTGCAAAACTCGTTCCACTCGAAGAATTAAAAGGTATAGCGTTAGCATTTGATCACGAAGAAATCCTTGATGCCGCCGTCAGATTGATCTTAGACGAGAAACTCCGAGGTATCAGTCCAATACTGGATAGCGAAGAATTACTAAAAAGTGCCAGAGAATTTCTACGATAAACAGGAATGTCGTGAAATCGGTATTTCACGACAATCTGATTTTTTTTTACATAAATAGTCGGTTACAAATATAGTTTTATAGACTTACAAAATTTAAGGAAGAATTAAACTAAGATATATCAGCAAAGAGAGAGATAAAATTAATCCTGATACTACAATTGCCACAAATCTAGCGGATGGTTTGTCAACAAACTCTTTTGAAGTCTTTTCAGGGGCTAATTTTATCCTTAAGTTCTGGATCTTTAATCCTTTAATAAACACAAAAGGAAAACATGTTATTTGAAATATAGTAAGAATAAATGAAATGTTATAATAGTGCGTAATAAGATGGCCAATGAGTGCTATAATTTCATAACTCATTATCGTAATCAATATATAATCAAACGAAGCACCTGCATGCCATTTCTTATAAAAGAAATAAAAAGTGATGACCAAACAATAAAAAAAAAGGCTTCTGAACGTCCACATTATCTGCAAGAAACCTATATAAGAATTCTCAAAACTATACTCCAATGGAACCGAACTATGAAGATACGAATAGCTATTCCTTTCAATGAGAGAAAAGATGATCTGAATTATTAGTAGAGTGAAAGAACAGGTGATAATGAAAATATATCCCTTGGAATATGCATTTTTGTTAGTCATTTCTCCCATATTACTTTCCCACCATTAATTTTTTTAAATTGATAAAAAAATGAAATACTTTCTATGAGTTTGCTGTGAGTACTCTGGTTGGATGGAAATGAGATAGCCCATTTTCCTGAACTTGAAGAAGTCGATTACTCAATTTAAACCTTCTGATTTGTTGGTCTAAGGCAACTTAGGGATGCTTAACGAGTAGATATTGAATTATTTTCTATTTTCTCTGAATGGTGGATTTGTGAGGCGCCAATCTTGCGTTTCAAAGAAAATATCGGGGTAATATGTCCTTTAAATATTATGCTGACTTATCATCCATGCTTTACGAGATCGGCAAAGGGTTAGTCCCCATTGCCGTGAAATTCTCGAAGAAAGACCAAGATTTCACGGGACTGAAGCAGCTTGCTAACTTGAACTCCCCGTTACACGCATTGCCGAAAGCCGAAACGGCGGACGGCACAGAGGTAGGGGGTGTGCCGATTGGTGGCAGTAGCTCCAAAAGTATAAAAATTTATACTAAATGAGTTACTGTTTACCGATATCACATCCCTGAATTTGTTCATGGATAGATCATAAGTAAAATTCGTAATTTCTAGATTTACTTAAAATGTGAGTAAAATTCTAAATAGATGTTGCTGAAAATTGTTTTGGTGTAGATTTACTTAGAATGTGAGTGAAATTCTAAATAGATGTTGCTGAAAATTGCTTAAAATTGCTTTGGTGGAATGAATGACCACGCAGGTGGAATTGGCGAAGAAAGGATCCATCTCAGAGGAAATGAAATCTGTTGCTAAACAAGAAAACATCTCAGTGGAAAAAATAAGGGATAGATTGTTAGATGGACGCATCATCATCACGAGAAATTTGAAACGCGAGAATGTTAACCCCATAGGAATTGGCGAAGGCCTCAAGACAAAAACTAATGCGAACATTGGGACATCTGCCGAGATATGTGATCTTGAATTGGAACTAGAAAAAGCAAGAATATCATTGAAATATAAAGCAGATACCTTGATGGACCTGAGCACCGGGGGAGATCTAGATGAGATCCGGAGAAAAATAATCGAAGAAATCGACATTCCGATTGGAACTGTCCCTATCTACCAAGTAGCTATCGAGATGTTAAATAAAGGAAAAGCAATCGTAGAGATGGATGAGGATACAATCTTTAATATAATTGAACGCCATGCAAAAGATGGCGTTGATTTCATGACACTACATTGTGGGGTTACCAAAAATATCACGGATTATTTAAAAAAATATCCTCGTCTCATGGGAATGGTCTCCCGCGGAGGGACGTTCATAGCTGCTTGGATTCTTCATAATGATGCTGAAAGCCCATTCTACTCGAATTATGACTACTTACTTGAAATGGCTCAGGAGTATGATTTTAGCATCAGCCTGGGTGATGGCTTGCGGCCCGGGTGCATTTTTGATGCGAGCGATTGGTCCCAAATGACCGAATTACTAACCATTTCTGAATTAGTAAAGCGTGCTCAAGCTAAAAACGTGCAAGTCATGGTTGAAGGACCTGGCCACCTCCCGCTTGATCATATTCAATCAAATATGCGGCTTGAAAAATCGCTTTGCAATAATGCGCCTTTCTACGTCTTAGGACCACTGGTTACTGAAATTGCTCCAGGGTATGACCATATCACCTGTGCGATTGGTGGAACACTGGCAGCTTTATATGGGGCTGATTTCCTTTGCTATGTCACCCCAAGCGAGCATCTAGGACTTCCAAATGTAGAAGATGTGAAAAATGGAATCATTGCAACTCGCATTGCCGCGCATGCGGCTGATATAGTCAAGCTCGGCGAGCGGGCCTCTGATTGGGACTTGGAAATGGCCACTGCCCGTGCAAATCTTGACTGGGAAACGCAATTAAATCTAGCAATTGATGAAGAAAAAGCGAGAAACATCTTTTCACGAGGGCGAAATTTATCTGAAACGAAAGAAGCCCTCGTACCCTGTAGCATGTGTGGGGAATTCTGCGCATTAAAAATTTTGTCAAAATTTTTAGGAAAGAATAAACATCCACTGAAAAAGTGCTAATTAGGCCTTAAGAGCCAATCCCATCTTCTTTGTTTTTTCAGCCAACTCTCGATACTCCCCCCAATCTGGATACAATTTTGAGGCATTTTTAAAAGCGTGGGATGCAGCTAAATATTTCTCCTTAGCCACTCCCACGTCTTTGTTTTGCATCGCTTTCAAGGCTTCACTTCTGAAAATTTGCCCCTTAACATAAAATGAACGCGCTTTTGATCGATCTAATCGTTCTAAATCGCCAAGTTCTGAAAGGAATTCCGATTCAAGATTGCTGTGTATTTCCGCCGTTTTGAAGAATTCAACTGCTTCTTGATAGTTTTCATTTAAAAACGCCATTTGTGCTGAACAAATATTCTCGTACGCCAAAAGGAAATGAAGTGTTACATTTAAAAATTTTAAGTCTCGTGTAAAATGTTGCTTTTCTTTGGAATATTCTGTTAGCACTTTCTTTTGTTCTTCAATTGCTTTCTGATAGTTCCTTAAAGCCTTTTGCTTTTCACCCTTGTAAAAATGATCAGTGGCCAAGCTTTGATAATAGTTTGCCATCTCAATATGATGGTTACCCAATGTTCTTATTCGAA
The DNA here is from genome assembly GCA_013375455.1 of Candidatus Helarchaeota archaeon. The sequence goes on from JABXJT010000007.1 coordinate 74,192, forward strand.
CTTCAGCTTCCTCTTCATCCAAAAATTCCAAGGCTTTCTCGAATAATTCTGCCGCATATTTATGGCTCTCAGCAGCATTGAGAAATTGGGTTGCCTGAAAAAAATTATGTCCATCCTCTTCATATCGTTTCGCTCGGTTCCAGTAGTTTAGAAAATTTTCATTCATCTTCACTCTAAGTATATCAAGACTTTCTTAAAATGTATTTTTGATAACAATTTTTTCCTCTGTAAAATATTATGTGGGTCATATTTCTAACCATTTCAAGATTTTCTAGTTCTGAAATAGTTTCGGTGAATATAATAAGAAGAAACCATAAAATACAAATTTATATCAAATCAGCGGATTCAATAGATTTAAAATCAACTTATGTAGGTCAGAAACAACAATTACAAAGATTTAAATAGAGTTTAATCTAGCCTTAAAGAAACCTGAACGGCTCAAAGTTTCAATTATTTAATTTCTGTAAAATAGTACACATTTTTTGGTGTTTTGAAAAAAATGGGTTCCAAAGTCGCGATCATCAAAGGAGAAAATCCCTCTGAAATGCTGAAGGGTGCATTCCAGCATTTTAACAATTTTCAGGGTAAAATAGAGGGTAAAAAGGTGGTCATTAAACCCAACCTTGGTGCTTGGAGCACTATTCTACCCAGACATGTAAATGAATGGGTTGTAACGAGTAAAGAACTCATATTCGCGACAATTTCTCTCCTAAAGGAGTTGGGAGCTTCTTCTATCACCCTTGCGGAAAGTGCTTTCATAGACATAGATGTTGAGGACATCTATAAAGACATCGGATTGACGAAAGAATTAAAAGACAAGAATGTTGAACTCGTCGATCTTTCAGAAGGTCCATTTCAAAAAATTCAACTATTTGAGAATGTTTCCGTTGAAATTTCAGAATTAATTTTAAATGCTGAGTGCCTTATCAATATGCCTATGTTGAAAACTCATGGTCTCACTGTGGTTTCCTTGGGAATGAAAAATCTGAAAGGAACTCTCTCAGATCAAAGCAAGCGAATTTTTCATCGGAATGGTCTGGAGAAAACGATTTCACATTTAGCTTCAGTCATAAAACCAACAATCAATATAGTAGATGGGTTAGTCGGATTAGAAGGGATTGGACCCGTCCAAACTGGGACGCCAATTGAAGTTGGAGTTATAATAGTGGGTGATAATCTTGTGGCAACTGATGCAGTTGCAGCATCCATAATGGGATTTAATCCAGAGGAAATCCCAAACATAAAATTAGCAAATGAATTAGGGATTGGACCGAGTAACCTCTCATCTATCGAGCTCGTAGGCGCTAGTATAGAATCAGCTAGGGTTCCATTCAAGCCAGCCCCCTCATCAATAGAGGGGACACGTACTGTAATCTCCTGGTGGGGTCTTCCTGAAGATCAAATCTTTCTAAACTATACTGATCACTGGTGTTCAATGTGTTTTATGAATCTTATGGGCACGATCTGGGCATTAAGAGATGATGCGGGACCACAGATGAAGGAAAAATTGTATATCCTTGCGGATAAAACTGAGGTTCCAGCAGAATATAAAGGAAAATTGGTCCTATTTGGGAATTGTCAAGCTCGAAATAAAGCAAAAGTCCATAATGATGATTATATTTTCATAAAAGGTTGCCCCCCAGGTCAAATGAGTGTTTATACTACGCTTGGAAAAACCCTCTACTCTCGGAAACGGTTCATTTGGGGTATGCTGAAACGTATTTTTAAAGGGAAAAAACTCTCATGGCTACCACAATGGAAGGAGGCACTAGAAAAAGAGTAATTTCTAACTAGATTTAGGTGTTTTGGAAAGAATGACGCAAATGGCATTTGAAAAAATCTCAGAAGGCATCAGCAACATCGTGGGCTCTGACAATTGTTCAACGGCCCAATTTATTTTACATTCTTATGCAGAAGATGCAAGTCCTTTTGAGGGAAATCCACCACTCATAATCGTTCGCCCCCAAAACGCAGCGGAAATTTCTCAAATTGTCCAGTTCGCAGCGTCACACCACATACCTATTGTTCCAGTTGGAGGTAGAAGTGGAATAAGCGGTGCCGCAATTCCCAGAACGCCTGCTGCTTTAATGCTAGACCTCACCCGAATGAATGGCATTATTTCGATAGATGAGGATGTCATGACAGTTACTGTCCAAACTGGAATCACTTGGGCTGAACTAATACATAAACTCCATGTTAAGAAACTTACTATTGGATTTCGGGGTCCCTATGGTGGTAATGCAGGGACTGTTGGCGGCGGTCTGAGTTCCAATAGTATTGGCATTGGAGCGGCCATGTATGGTGGCGCTTGCGATAACGTGGTTAATCTAGAAGTTATACTCGCCGATGGGACAACTCTCGAGACTGGTAATGCTTGGAAAAAAGAGGAACAAATTAAACGATTTGCAAGATATTGCACGTTTAATGATCTAACCGGTATCTTCCTAGGGGATCACGGTACTCTCGGCGTTAAAACTCAAGCAACTCTTAAGATCTATCCTCTTGCTGAGGGCACAGCATTTATTGATTTTGGATTCCTAAGCATTGAACAGTGTGCATCAGCAATTCATAATCTCCAAAAACACAAGATCGCCTCTGAAGCGGTTATTCTAGGAGATGCTAACTCAATCGAATTGCTGGCATCTACTTATCGCGAGAGATATCCTCAAATTACAACTATTTTAGGTATAATTATTGAAGAATATGACCAAGAACTCGCTAATAAGAAAAAGAATATTTGTGAACAAATTGTAAAACAATATGCTGGGAAATCTATCGGGTCATTTCTCTCAAAAGCTCATTGGTTGAATAAATTTAACCTTACACAATCACTTTTTGAGGAAGGTTTTTGGCATAATACATGCCATCTTCGTCCAATCTCGACTTTACCTTCATTAATTCACCATGCTCATGAGCTATTTGAAAAAAATAATTTGAAATCAAATGAAGTTAATTGGATTATTAGTGGTCTTGCGACAGATCGGAGTTATTTTGCTACTTGGATCACGCTTTTCCTAAAAGACCCTGAAAAAAAGCCTCTACTTGAAAAGGTGTGGCATGAACTTCGTGAATATGAAATCACAGAACACGGGGTTCCGTATTGGACAGGACTCCTTTGGGAAGATTATGTACTTCCGAGGACAAACCCAGCCTTCTATGAAACGCTTCGCAAGATAAAGGATGCTCTTGACCCAGAGCATATTTTTCACCCACAGGTTTTTGGAATGTAATGAGGAATTTTGTAATGAAATTTAATCATCTTCAGGAATATCTCGCAGAAATGGAGAAATGCGGTAAATGCGGTGATTGTGCACTTGCCGTTGAAATAAGTACAGCTAAAAAACATATCAACAAACCCTGTGTAGTTAAAAATGTTTTAGGTTTTGAGGCTTACGATGCAAGAGGCCGTATTCTCATCTTAAAAAGAATGCTGGATGGAACTCTTAAAATCGACCAAGATATAATGGATTGGGTTTATACATGTTTATTATGCGGAAATTGCCAAGAAACTTGTCTTGCGATCGAGAATGGAATCAACCTCCCTGGGATGATGGAGGCGCTTCGTATAGATTTAGTTGAAAACGGTATGAACCTCCCTAAACATCTGGAAATAATTGAAAATACTTTTCAGTTTAACAACCCGTATGGTGAACCCCATAATAATCGATTTAATTTTATTATGAGTGAAAATTTTCCCCCTAAAGCTGATATAGTGGTCTTTTTTGGCTGTACAGCTGCATATCGGCAGAAAGGTATTGCAGAATCTACTTATAAGATTCTTAAAAAGGCCAACATTGATTTTACTATTCTAGAAGATGAAAAATGCTGCGGATCCGTGCTATTTCGCTTAGGGCATTATGACAAATTAAAGGAACAAGCAAGAGAATTAATTGATCAAATTCAAAAAACTGGTGCAAAAACCGTTATCTTTCCATGTGCCGGTTGTTATAGGACATTTAAAATTGATTATCCTGAAATAGTTGAGATGCCTGAGAACATTGAATTCATCCATATTGCTGAATATTTAGAACGGCTAGTAAAGGATAATAAAATTCACTTTAAACTTGATTCCCATGCCCAAATAACATATCATGATCCATGCCATCTCGGTCGCGCTGCTGGGGTTTTTGAGGCACCTCGATTTTTAATAAATTCTATTAATTCCGCAAAATTTATCGAGATGGAAACCCGGAGAAATTACAGCCACTGTTGCGGTGCAGGAGGTGGCGTGAAAAGCTGCTTCCCCGATCTCTCATCAAAAATAGGCGTCAATCGAATAATGGAAGCTGCGCAAAATGAAATAGATTTTTTGGTTAGCGCGTGTCCCTTTTGTAAAACCAATTTATCACAAAATCTAAATGGGCAAGAATTCCAAGTTCTCGATTTGACAGAATTACTCTCTCAAAACATTGATGAAAGCCTGACAGGGACTGTTATTCCAGCCAAAATCCCTATTGAAGCCCATCCACTGACTCAAGAGTATATTAATTACCTGAGCAAATACCCAGAAATCTTTTCTGATATAGTGCCTGGCTCAATTCTTGAATTCACGATTTATGATTCAATTGATAATTTTGAAGATGAATTGCCTCCCGTAGGTAAATTCCACGTCGCACGATTAGAAAGTAAAATAGAAATACATAATGGGTTAGCAGATAACCCAGATCTTCAACTTGCTTTATCCGAGGGCGCTGTTAAGGAGTTGGTCAGTTCTAAAACTAAAAAAGAATATTCCCACAAATTTGGGAACTTCTATAATGACCCTGAAGAGGAATATTGGATTGATTTTCTCCTCCATAAACGCACTAAAACTTTAATAAAGATGGGATATGGCAAATTCGCTGAGGAAGCGGGAATCCTCGAGGATGAAGATGAGATTGATGATTTAGATGACCGAGTAAAATTCGCTTGAAGGAGAGAAGAATATGTCTGTGGGAGAACTTGAGAAAGTTAAAAAGCCTCCAAAAGGAGAGGTACCAGAAATTCGAGTTAAAAATAAATACACGGGTGAAATAATAGCTACTTTACCTGCTGATACCCGAGAATCTCTCAGGGAAAAAATTAAAAAAATCGCCAGTTATGAAGAAATGTTAAGGCAGTCTGACAAATTTGACCGTGTAGCATGGCTTGGAAAAGTTGCTCGAAAAGTTCGATTCAAAAAGAAAGAACTGAAAAATATTATTGTAGCAGAAGGCGGCTTACCAATCAAATATGCAGAATGGGAAATTTCGATTGTCTATAATGGATTTAAATTCTGCGATTGGTTCTTTCAATTTTATGAAGATAAGGTCCTAGAAGATATTGAGGGCCAACGTTTCTCAAAAATTGAATATCATCCGCATGGTGTGACCGTAGGGATCAGTCCTCGCAATACACCAATTAGTCTTCCACTCTATTTCTTAGGTGCGGCCTATTTGACTGCAAATCCTGCAATTATTAAACCCTCTACTGCCTGCCCAATCACATTTTCAACTGTATTTAAGATGATGCAGGAGATGAACAACCCGTTATTTGATGGTTACGAGATTGCTATATCACCTGGAATGCTAGCAATCGACGAATTCATTCAAAACCGCCTAATAAAAACCTTCCTTTGCATCACTGCATCACATACGGCTAAAGATATCCTCCTTCGCTATACTAAATACCTTAAAAAATCCATTGATAAATCAATGGGTCTTGATCTGTTTACAATGCCCTTGAAACATTTTATCTTTGAAATGGCCGGTAATGATGCAGGCGTGGTATTGCCAGGAATTAATATTGACCGTGTAGCCAAATGGAATGTCTCAGCCAGTTTCACCAATAGCGGGCAACAATGCTTCTCCATGAAACGCATTATTGTACATCAAGACATTTACGATGATTATATCGAGGCCCTTCTCCGAGAAACTGACAAAGTCAAACTGGGTGATCCTATGGATCCTACAGTCGATATCGGACCATTAGGCTCACGAAAAATCCTGATGATGATGGAAGTCATGGTTGAAGATGCTGAAAAACACGGGGCAAAGATCTTATGTGGGGCTAAAAAGATTGACACGGGGGAAGACTATGGACTGTTCTATTACCCCACGCTCGTTGAAATTGCTGCTGATAAATGTTGGGACATTCCGAAATCGCCTTTTCTGTGGCGTGAAGAAGCTTTTGGCCCCGTACGAAGCATAACGAAAGCAAAAGATGTTGACGAAGCGATCAAATTGGCCAATGCAACTAACTACGGCATGCGTGCAGTTGGTTACGCCACGAATCCTTCAGATATTCAACGATTGAAATCGGAATTGAATGCAGGAAATATTTTCATCAACACCAAACCAATGATCGTGGATATCTCCTTCCCGCTAGGAGGAATTAAGGATAGCAGCTATCCTCCTGGATTAAAATACTATCCCCGTGAATTGGTTTGGCCTAAGTTTATACATGATGCCACGAGTAAGAATATAGATAAAATATCTTAGAAAGAGGGAATATTTTTGCATAGAATAATATTTTATGAAAAGAAAAGTTGGATTTATATTCTTTCGCATGCTGTAAGGTATGTTAGGGTGCTTGAGACAAGATAAATTGAGGTAAATGAGATGATAGCTAGTAAATTGTATAGTTATTTAGAGGGCTATTTCCCCAACAATCCCGACCTCATGACCTCTCTAAAACCCGGCGCAACCTGGGAATATATTATAAGAGCACCCAACCTCGATGGCGATGACTGCGAAACGGTCTTGACCTTCCATCTTATAAAAAAAACCAATGATTTATTGGAAATGATCCAAGGAACTGCCCCAAAAAAGCCTGATTTAATTCTTTATTTCACTGAGAAGGCCATCCTGAATTTAATTGCAGATTCACCCCCTGCAGATGAATATTACACAGCATATCGATACATTATGAACAATCCGACGAATGAAATTGATCTTGACTATAAAGTAAACAAACCTCGGCTAAAATTGTGGCGAAAGGGATACCGAACGTGGTCCAAACTCTATAAATTCTCACATATACAACGATAAAACTCGCCTCTTTAATCCCCACTTCGCTTTTCTTCGTACTCTCCTACTAGTTTTTTCATAAAATTTAAATCAGTATTAGAAGTAATCATCATTCATTTACTATCTCCCCTGCTTTTTGAGGCGATTTGATTTGGACGATTACCGTGAAGATTTAGCATATCAACAAACGAAACAACTTGCTAAATGGCATCGCTTTATCGGTTCTGAGGGCGAAGACAAAGCAAGACGACATATCTATGGACAATTCACTGGATTGGGAATCGAATGTAAACGAGAACCCTTTACCTGTTCCGACTTCTTGGCAAAGTACGTGTTGCGAATAGGCATGCCCATTTTAGGTGTCGTATTAGTAATTATCGCTTATTTATACATGCAGAACCTCTTCATCCAGTCATTAATAATAGCCTGTGCACTGTTAGCCTGCGTACCCTTGATTAATATTCTCACAAGCGGAACTGATTTTGGTTCCAGTTTGGGCACAAAATATCAATCCGAGAACCTCATCGGATACATAAAAGCTCGCAACCCGGTACCTAAACGGATGGTCTATTTAATCTCCCATTATGATACTAAAAGCCAAACGTTCCCCGTTTTGATTCGAATTGTTTTGTATGTAGTGGGTCTTTTCGGTGGTTTAGCCATCCTATTACTAACTTTAATCAGTACTATCGTATATTTAATAAAATTAACTATTTTCATTCCTGGGAATATCCTCTTCTATTGTTCAATTATCTTTTGTGTGATTCTAGCATTACTCTTTTTCAATAGAACTGGCAATGAATCCGTTGGAGCTGCCGATAATGCCGCAGCTGTCGGGGTACAAATTGCCATCATCCGTGATCTTCTTGATTTCCCCCCTGAAAATACTGATGTGTATTTTCTCTCGACCAGTGCAGAAGAGCTTGGTCTCTTCGGAGCCCTTGCTTTCATCAAACAGCACGAAAATGAGCTAGACAAAAACAATACTTACTTCCTGAATTACGATATCATAGGCGGGAAAGGAATGGCCCTCCTCCATACAAAATATGGGCTTCCTCCGAAATCAACCTCGAAAGAAATCAATAATATCCTCCTCCAGATTGCTGAGGAGAAAAATCTCAAAGTCGGAACTCAATGGCTTCCCACCGGTGCAATGGCAGACCACTTTCCCATTCTAAAGCGTGGCTTCAAAACGACTTGGATTCAAACGGGTGATCGCAAGGTGAGTGCAAAAATCCATACTCCCAAAGACAATATGGATCTCATCACCAAAGAGAGCCTGCGGACTGCTATCATCCTTGGCTTTGAGTTCATCCAGCGAATTGATAAAAAACCCTAAATTTTTTCTAATTTATTTCTTAGAAAATCCTCTATTTGGCAATAGCATTCCCCCAAAAAATCAATAAAATACCTATACCCTACGTTTTTTACAATACAAAGATATATTATGAAAGAATGGGTAGGATGAGGACCTGATTTAATATTCCCACAATGACCGGAATAGAAAGGGACGATAACAATTTTATAATAGTTTTAGTGGTATAGGGATATACCCTCATTTTCTCTGTTTCAGCGTATCTATTGTTTTGGAGATTTACCCATGTCCCCATTTCAATTAAGGTCTGAATTTCTCTATCTGATTTCTCAGTATTAGCTATAGCCTCACGATATTGCAGATATTTGTTATACTCTTTTTCGTATTTTTCCGCTGCATCAATTAAGACTTTATCGCGCTCCCTTTTCGCGATACGATGGATGTTTATGGTGGGTCTGAGAAACGTGTATAAAATTACAATTACTGTACCAATTATAATGGCGTTTGAAAGGACAATAAAGTAAATGGCCATTATACCTGTAGGTTGCGCGGTGAGTACAATATACACGGCCCATGGAAGGTAGAACGTTAGGATAGCTGATGTTACTAAAGTAATTTCGATTGCAACTTCTCCAATCGTGCTAAATCCTCCAAAACGGTCGGGATCTAATGGATTCACGTTATATTCTTGGTTTTTCAGATCTTGGGTAACATATCTTATAGTTGATACGCCGCGTGCTGCAGCTATTATCACCCAAAAGAGAATTCCGTAACAAAAAATTTGAATCACGAAGAAAAGAATATAATAGAACGGGTAAGCAAAAAACAAATTAAGTTGAAGAAAATTAGCAATTATTAACGATAATGCAAATAAAAATAAGCAAAAACCCCACAGGATCACCCATTTACGGCTATAAAATCGCTTTTCATACTTTGCGACCAGTTCTTTATATTCGTTCTCCTCTAATTTTACTAAATTTCTTACTTCATGCCACAACTCCCAGAAAGTGTGATCTTCTTCCCATTTTATCAAAATAACGCCAACAGGGATGCTTATCCAGAAAATTATTTGGACTGTTAAATTTAAGGGATTATGCCACTCTTCTAACCAATTTAATATCCCTGTCTGAAATCCCCAGATAGTAGGATTAAAGATAAACAAAATTAGATAAAGTGGTATCAAGAAAATGATGAAAGCAGAAATTTGATGGGGAATTTTTTTAAAAGGACCTTTAGTAATTAATCTACTAAATAATGTTCTTCTCCCAGTGTCATAGATGTTTTCTTCTCCGGTTCTCAATTCGCGTGAATAAATATATTTTGATTTTTCCAAATTAATCAAACCTCCACAGCCGTTTTAACTTAATCACTATCAATACTTATAAGTTTTTTCAGGACAAATCCCCATCATCTCAATCACAGAAACGTCGTGAAATATCCGTTTCACGACACTGGTTACTGAATTATTAATTCAACTGGCTCGCGAACCAACTTTTTGGAGCCAAAAATCGAGATGATGAATAGAATAACAATGACCGTTATAATACCTAGATAGATCATCCCAAAGATGGTCTGAAGAGGGAATATAAAAAGCGTGAAATCAGCCATTGCATGAAAGATTACCACAACTAGCAGGTTTCCATTGGTATTATTATAGATCCACGTGAATAAAATTGATAAAAGGATGACCCAGATTAAAAATATGTAAAATGAAGTACCTTGATGAGCTTCCCCAGTAATGAACCATGCAGGAATGTGCCAAAAAGCCCAAATTGCTCCAAGAACTATGCTCGATTCCACTGCACTCCAAAACATTTGCAAGCGGTCTAGGAGAAACCCTCTCCAACCGAATTCCTCGAAAACGCCCGCAAAAATGAAATAATAAAAAAACCAAAGGGGGAGTGCCCACGGTTGCGCCATCCACCCGAGTTCTGGAACAACCCCTTCAGTCACTACTGAAAATAGAAAAGCAATCCCCAAGATCATAGGAAATAGTAAAAAACTTACAATCAAGTACATTCTTTTTATCTTAAAATTCCAAAACTTTTTCCATAATCTCTTAAGCCCCTCCCTTTTTTCATTTACAAACGTTAGGAGTAGTGCTCCTACTAAGGGTCCAGCTGCTCCTAGTAATAAAAATACATGTAAGCGCGGCTCAGCTAGACCCGTTGGAGATAAAATTATTGGCAATAACCATAACCACGTCCATATAAAGATAATTAAACAAAAAAATATTATATTAAGGACTTCCCGTTCTTTAATGTCCTGTTCCAATTCTTTTATTTGATTCACATTATCATCATTATAAATTTATATTTTTAATATGAGTAATTGAGATCTTTCCACCGCTCATTAAGAAGAAAACGAAATATTATAATTCTATAATCTAACTCCGATCTATCATTAAAAAGATTCGAAGGTAATTCATATGACCTTGTGGCATGATTTCAAATTCTTAATATTCAAGCGAGCTATTACCCCTCAGGAAGATGCCGTAATCTATCGACATACATTGAAGGCATCTTTTATAGCAGCTTTAATTTATTCTATAACCTACGGATTCTATGAGTATTTTATTGTTTATAATTATCCAAGATTCTTAGATCTTTATGGGGGTAATCCTGTAATTAATTGGGGCATGATGTATAGTGCACTAATTCTTACCGTGGCTATTGCACCTCGTTTCGGTTGGTACAAAACACTTGCCGTTAGTCTATCGTATTCTGCTGCGTATATTTTGACCGCAATTTACATCCCTACAATTTATTTTGCTGGGTTTCTTTTCCCAACCCCACTTTTTCTGATAATAGCTGCTGCTATTGTTTCAATTATTTTTCTTGTAAGTGTTGAGCACGTGGTAATGGGCTTATTTCTCATGACTGTTCTTGAGGATCTTATTTTTTGGATGGCCTTATGGATGGATAAGGGCACCTACCCGTTCCCAGCTGGCAACTGGTGGGATTCGACAATCGCTTCTTATGCCGCCTTAGGCGGACTGGGCTGGGCAATCCCCTTTTGGCCTTATGTTCCGTTCTATTATATACCTGGCTTTGCAGTAATTATTCTATTCTATGTTTCGGCTTTCATTGGTCCTAAGCCCTCGCGGATCGTTGCTTGGGTCTTTGGTCCCTTTTTTATAGCGATTATCGCGGGCGCTTTAGATACTGTAGCTACGGCTCGGATCATCTTAATTACATTACCCCTAATTGCCACTACCTACGTTAGTGCGATGTATCTCTTCCGGAGTCATCTGCCTGGTCACGAGAAATAATTCGCCATCTTTCTTCTAAAAGCTAAATCAGAATAAATTCTTCATTTATTTCTCAAATATTACCTTAACATCAGAACGGCCAAGACTGAGGGCTATCGCAAGGGGAAACACAAAGAACCAGAGGAGGATAGAGATAAAGATAGTAATATACCGGCATACCTTAATTTTGAAAAAGAGCCCAATAGCTCCTACTAATCCAATCCCTGCAATGCCTGCCACGATTGGACCGATGATTGCTATCTCACTCGCGCTTAGATAACCGCCTAGTAAACTATTAACTATACTAGGTGCAAAATAGGGACTCAATCCCAAGAACAGAAATCCTCCAGCTAGAATAAGTGCGATGATAGCCGTGACTCTCAGGATCCATTCAGCACTCATGAGCGGTTCTGAGGGCTTCCGAGGATTTTTATTTACATCATACATGACATAAGCAAATCCCATTAACGGTAAGAATATGAAAAAGAGTCCGTAAAAAGTGGCACCAAATTCATTTTCGGTGAATGTATTCCATCCCAATAAAATTTGACTGAGAAAAATAAAAGCAATTAATGTGAAAAGGAATATTACAACCACCTTGAGCTCCCTCTTCATATAATATATGATGAATAATGACGCTGCGATCATTGCAACAAACCCGACTATAATCAAAGTCTCTGGATATCCATAGGTTGATGTAAACCACGAATTAACATCTGCAAGATTTGGATTTGTTAATGTTATGCCAAAGGAACTTTGAAACCAATTTTGAATTTCTTTGGGAAAGATGTCTAATCCCGTATAACCCCCATGGAATAAAGAATCAATCAAAATATGAAAGGTTGCGCCGCCTACACATAATATATAAGAATTCCGCCAACTTACCTCACGCCTCCCATCATCAACTATTGTAAAAAATCGATGGCTTCGCTCGAATGAAAAACGAGAGAGATAAGAATAGAAAAAGGATAGGGGGATTGCCCAAACGAGGAACCCCAGTAATTGATGCATTTCAAATGGAATAAAGCGCCAGGCCCAATACGAATCGGGACCCACCCAGTTATTCAATACAAAGATAGTTGCTACTTTATAATTAAATTTTTCTCTCGCAAATAACATAAAGGGAATAACAAGCATCAATCCGAAGGCAAGGTGTGCAATTCCAGGCATAATATCACTTCTCTCTATTATTATATCAGTTAGGAAAGTTGGTTTTTATTATTTTTGCCAAAAAACTATTGATTTAATAAAAATTTTTTAGATTATTTCATTCAGTGTTTTCGTTCTCATCGAAATAGGCTGAATGCGGTTCTTTTTGATACCAGTAGGCAACACTCTGATGAATCGTGGGTACTTGGTTTTTCTCACCGTGGTTTATAGTAACTTTAACGGATTCCTGAAAATTTATGGCATCTGGGAAATGGAATCGGTACTGGCATGTCTTAGCTTTTCGGATTATCTTAAAAATAAAACCTCGGGAGGTCATGCCATGAGTTGGTGCCCAAAATTTCCCACTAATATAATACCAACCAGCCATAAAATAATCTTCTGTCCCTGTATATGAGAGAGAAGGAGTTTCTTCTCCATCAACATATATATTCCCATCTCCCTCAAGGTAAAACCGATTAATTAATTGCTTAAATCGGCTGGTATTAATGATACTCAAGTTACACCCAATGTAATGCCCTCGTCCAGTTGCCTGTATCACGGTGTAGGGGATTCCGTCCTGCGTTTTTTCTTTACGATAACGAGCATGAAAATATCCCATATTATCATCGAATGTGGAGAGTTTTGTATAGGTGATAGCTCCGTAGAAATTATGAACAGAATATTTAGGATTCGTGTTTTCGATCTCGATTCGACATTTTTGGCGGAACGGCATAGGAAATGTGCAGACATATCCCCCGCCAGTCATCCCTATATATTTTGAATAATGATGCTGATACTTTCCGAAATTTAATCCGAAAAAGTCACCAAAGGGTGCCTTGACACTAGGTGATGTTTCATTATCAAAGTAAATTTTGATAAATACCTCGCTGAGTGAATCGAGTTTTTTATATCTGATCGCTCTCCAAAGAGTTTTCAGGAATTTTATTTTTCCTTTTCTGAGATATGGTCCAATTGTAAACCACATATTTGAGATGACACCTGGTCCTTCAATTTCTGGAAATGTAAAGGTCGAACTTGGGTCTAATTGGACAAAATCTCGATGTTCTCCCTCTTTCTCGTTTTGGGTCGTGATTTGGTCTACATTATTTTTTCGTAAAATGGGAAGTGCCCCATATTCATAACCTAAACGTTTTATAATGGAATGAACTTTAGCCATTATTCAGGCGTCCCTCCTTCGGTTTTATCAAAGAAATCATCATGCGGTTCGCGTTGATACCAGTAGGCTACACTTTGGTAATCAGCATCTATTTGATTGAATTCTCCATGGTTGATTGCCACCTTTATATTTTTCTGGAAACTTATTGCATCGGGATAATGGAACCGGTAGGTTGATACGCGGCATTTTCCCCATAGGCCGTTAAGAAAATGGCTTCGAACTGTACAGCCATGGGTTGGCGCGCTATATTCCCCTTTTACATAATACCATGCTGACTGAAAATAATCCTCCGTTCCTGTATATGATAAAGCCGGATCATTTCCATTATCGATATGAATATTACAATCCCCTTCCAGAAAGAAGAAGTTGATTAATGATTGCCAGCGTTTATTTGCCTTCATACTGAGATTGACACCCATATAATGCCCCTCTCCAGTGGCTTGCATAATGGTGTAAGGCTCACCTTCTTTAGTATGCCGTTCTCGACGATATCTAGCATGAAAATACCCAACATCATCTTCCACCTCCTCCAGAATGTTATATGTTACAGCGCCGTAGAGATTATTTAAGAATTTTTTTGGGTTAGAATTTTCGATAACGATACGGCAGGACTTTGCGAACGGCATTGGAAAAGTACAAACATATCCTCCACTAGTCATCGCCAAAAATTGTGAGTTGTAATGCCGATATTCTGCAAAACCTACTCCAAAAAAATTACCTATGGGTGCATATACACTTGGACTGGTCTCTCCATCAAAATATATCTTTATCCATACTTCTCGAAGTGAGGTCATTTTTTGATACTCAAGAAAATCTAAAACAAAATCTCCCGTTGCCCATAAATTCTTCCAGGATTTCTCACGAAAGGGGGACATTGTTATCCATATTGTACTGATACATGCAGGTCCCTTTATTTCTGAAAAGCTCCATGATTCGCCTCCAGGGATTTGAACAAAGTCCCAATGACGCCCTTCTCGCGTTTCTTGTGTGGTGACTTGCTTTATCGTCCCTGCTTTCCTCAACACAGGAATATTTCCATAATCAGGTCCTATTTCTTTGAGGAAATATGGTGCTGTCATTCGTCCTCCCCTCCTTTTTTATCGAAGAAGTCATCATGTGGCTCGCGTTGATACCAGTATGCTACACTCTGGTAATGTGCATCCACTTGATTGAACTCACCATGGTTTAAAGCTACACGACATAATTTATCGAAAGGAACTGCATCTGGATAATGGAATCGATACATCGCAATCTTCCCACGCCCAAATGGTGACCAGTCTATCCATTTATTACTTTTAAGAGTAACCCCATGTGTTTCTGTGCAGAATTTCCCCTTGGTAAAATACCATCCCCCCATGAAATAATCTTCTGTTCCTGTATAGGACATCGAAGGTGTCTCTTCTCCATCTACATAAATATTACAATCCCCTTCGAGGAAGAAGAAGGCAGGTTGTAATATTGGGATACGGAATCGCTTATACCCTCGAATATTCACATTACATCCTACATATTGCCCCTTTCCTGTCCCTTGAAAAATAATATAAGGTTCTTCTTCTTTCGGATGCTCCTCTTGCCGATATTTAGCATGGAAATATCCAATATTATCACCAACTTTCTCGAGTGTATTATAGGTAATTGCACCAAATAAGGCAGGGATATATTTTTTACTTGTATTTACAACCTCTACTCGACAGGATTCAGTGAAAGGCATAGGGAAGAAACAAACATATCCCCCACTCGTCATTCCAAGGAATTTCGAATGATATGGTGTATATTCATTATAATTATTTCCACCATAAAACATCCCAAAAGGGGCACAGACACTCGGGGTTTTTTCCCCATCAAAATAAATTTTGATCCAAGCATGTTTAAGAGACGCTAATTTATCATAGTCGACTACAGTATCTAAAACCCATAACCCCATATTTATTAAATGTCCTATAGACTGACTAATCGTCATCCAAATAGTTGAAATACAGGCTGGCCCTTCAATCTCTGGAAAGGTATAAGTTGAATGCGGAGGAATAACTACACTATCCCTGTGACCTCGCTGTTTATTCCGATCTAAGAAAAAGAACTTGTATTCATCATTATTTTGAGTTGTAACTTGCTTCACTTTATTCGAACGGAAATATGGGAGGTAACCATAAATCGGACCTAGTTCCTTTATGTAATAATTTGGTTCATTACTCATGTTTATACCTCAAAACCTGCTTCTTGAGATAAAATAGGATTTCACTCGCATAAGACTTTTAATGCCTCAAGAACTTTTTGGACATCACTTTCCAGATTAAAATAGTGGAAGCTAACCCGCGTGTTCCCTCCAAACTTATCATGGACCCCGAGCCAGCGCAATCCGGGTATGACGCAGTGATGCCCCCCGCGCGTTAGAATTTTCCACTTTTCATCCAGTGCCAGTGATAAATCATGGGAGTTCCATCCTTCAATATTAAAGGTAAAGACGCCACACCTATTTTCTAGTGTCGGGGGACCATAAAACTTGAAATTTTGTAAATCCTGGACGCCCTCTAAGAGTAATTTCATCAATTTTCGTTCCTGTTGTTCAATATTTTTGATGCCGATTTCTTCTACTACATAAAGGGTAGCTCGACCAAGTGCTAAATAGCCTACAATATTGGGAGTTCCTGCATCCCACCTTTTCCCGAAATAGTCAGAACGTAGCTGATAATCTGTTGTAGTGACATCCGAAATAATTCCCCCTCCTATTTCCTCTGGATCCATATTTTGTATCAATTCTTCTTTCACATATAATCCTCCTGTACCTGGGATGGAGAGTGGACCCTTGTGGCCCGAGAATGAATAGAAATCACAATCGAGGTCTCTTACATCTACTGGTATGTGCCCTGGTCCTTGAGACCCATCGATAAAGATAAGTACTTCAGAATTGCGCTTACGGATTGCCTTAATTATATCTTTAACCGGATGAACACTCCCAAATGCATTCGAAGCTTGTTGAAATGCGACTAACTTCGTCTTTTCTGTAATAAATGATTCAAAATTTTCAGGTTTTAATACTCCATCTTTCTGTGGCTTTACTAACCTGAATTTTGCACCTACTTTCTTTGCCAATCGCAACCATGGTATGAAATTAGAATGATGCTCAATTACCGTTGAAACGATCTCATCACCTGGTTCCCATTGAACGATTGGATCCCCCTCACAAAATTTTCCATCACATCTATTCCAGAGTTTATTAAGAAGGGCATGTGCAACAAAATTAGTGCCCTGGGTTTCATTTCTCGTAAAAATAAACTCGGTGGGTTTGCACTTTAGAAGCATTTTAGATATTGCCCATCTTGCTTCATCTACTTTATCACTGGCAAGAGCTGCGATGGAATAGGCTCCACGTTCAATATTTGCTGGATATTCATAACAGTATTCTTTTACTGCTTCTAATACTGGAATCGGGACAGGTGTCGTGGCAGCATTGTCTACATAAATATATTTTTGCATTATCGGAATTTGTTCTCTCACATCTTCTGGGGTTAAAGGACTCATATTCAGAATTCTCTCCATGCACTTAACTGGGTTGTTTGAAAGTAAGGTTGAGGTCTTAATCTAGTAAGGAATGAATTATTCATTACCTTCTAAATATTCCAACTAGGTTGGCTTCTGATGAAGTTTTTGATGGCGGTATTAATTAGGCTTTTGTTATTTTTTATCATATTATTGGCGAAACTTTTGATTAAGTTAGTAGTGAGTAGGTTGCTTATTTTATTACGCTGATAAGCAAGGACTTTGTTTACGTCTCCCACATTTTTTTGCAAAGCTAGTTCATTTCTGATTTCTCTTTGAAAATTTGTATATTCTTTAACCGTTTTTTTTGCAGCAGAAATCCAGAGAGCCTGATTACGGGAGAGATTTACCAACAAACTACTTAATCTAGGAGTGAATTGTTCCCGAAATTTGGTAAAATTATCACGAATAACGATATTTTCAGGATCAGTTAAGCCACCAATGTTAACAAATATTTCTCTACTCAATAGATCTTTCCAATTTTCATGTAATCGATCTTTTAAGTTACTCCAATCAGGATCCCAAAGAGAATCATATAGTGGATGTATTATCCATAAGATGGACCTTGAAGAAAAGAGTAATCGCCCATTTATTACTTGACCAACAACATCTCTTACTTCATAATCAAACGCAATTGAGTTATTATTGTTATAATCATTTTCTGTAAATCCCTCAAAAATAACGTGATTATTTGGAGGGATATTTGGAATTGGTTGATTTGGTTCATTCGTTTTTCTAAGTGTAGCAGTAATTGAAAGCGGTTCAATGAGAGCTTTATTTAAAAAATCACATTTCACTGGATTGGAGACATATCCCCATTTATATTTAATTTCAAAACCAGTCAAAATAGCGCCTGGCTGGTCAGGCGATCCACGTGAATCCCCGAAAACAAAGACGCGTCTATCTAAATTAGAATTTATATCATCTTGCGTCGGAGTTGTACCATCGGGATACTTAACATCTTGAATAGAATCCCTATCTAACGCATCTGAAATTAACTCGAAAATTCGTTCATTCGCTGGAAATGCCTGTCTATAATAATCTATTTCACTATTATGCACGTATGGAATGGCAATGGAAGAAGGCTGTTCGAGTTTAACATTAATAGTTTTTTTACTATCGGGATGTTCATCAAGTTGAATAGTTACTTCATGGGTATAGGCATCATTATTTGTTACCGTGATGTGGATTTCTATTTCTTCTGTTCCTGAATGGGCATTACAAGAAATTCCTTGCATGTTTTCGTATAAATTTCCATCCAGATACACCGAATAATGCAGTTCTGGTTGAGTAGAATCGGATTTCCAAGTGAATTTGAGAGTAAATCTATCGCATCTCTGATTATCATGAGAATGACTGCCCTGCAGTTCCCAACTTAAAATATTCAAGATGGGATATTCAGGAAATAATAGGTCATCTGATACTCGGTTATTTGGAGGGAAAATTTTTTCAGGCCAAGTAATATCTATTGTCCGTTGGTAAGCTGCATAATTTCCGCCTCTATCTATAACATCTAAGTAAAATGAGTATTTCCCATTTTGACCCCAATAATCTTTCCCTTCACCAGTTCTTCCAAACCAAAAAGTTCCTTGTTCTTGTTGCATTTCCATAAAGTTCATTTTACCATGAGGTGTTTCAAATATTAAGGAATCACGTTCATCCAAAAGATCATCTGCGATTACGTGTTCCCAAGCCCCTCCTTCTTTACATACAGTAATGCGAACAAAAATAGTTGAACTTGTTTTTATATCGAAGCTAAATAAGATCAAGGGGGGGAGTTCCCCATGACTTGGTTCAATTTGAAAGAAATCAAAGTGATTATCAATTTTGCGGTCATCTGTTTCGGTTTTTACAAATGGAGAATCCTTTGTCCCATCGTCAAGCCTTTTCACACCAGACTGGATTTTTGGGCAAGTTTCTCCCTTTGTTGTGGAATCGCCAGTGTGGAATTCCTCATGGTTATCTGTGTATTCATTTCCTGGTTCGGAGATGTTCCAATAATCATCGTTCTCTCCGCCACACGCACGGATCCCATTTTTCTCATAGCAATATTCTACGAATCCATCACAACGCATTTCATCGATTCCTTCTATCGTGCCATCCCAATCACCATCTGGCTCTAACATATCATACCAGCGATAACCGGTTCCTTTATCGATGAAAGAATATGCTGTTGTGATGATGTCTTCCCGTTGCCATCCAACTAAATCGGGTGGGGAATAGCTGGATCTCCATTTTAATTGGTAAATTCCTCCCACTCCGAAATATCTTTGTAATTCTGTAAAAGCAAACAACAACTCGCTTGAAACCTCTGCTGTTGGAGATTGAATATCTATAATACCTTCATCTCCAAACTCATGAACTTTAGCATATTTTGATTTATATGGTGTGCCATAAGGATTTGCATGGTGGATTCCTTTTAAAAATAAGCTATCGCCCACTTTTTCCAATCCCATATAGAGACCTGCGTGCCAATGGTTTTTTATTATACCACCCGACTTCTCTTCTGCACCAAGATCTCTATATATTGCATCTCCACGGTAAGCAAACATCCGAGAGACACCAATTCCAGGATTATTAGGAAAACTACCAGTTGTACTTGAAGGGGAAGAAGGGGTAGTAATTGGCTGGGATAATTCTGATATCCTGCTTATAGAAATATATTTTCCTAAATTTTGATCTCCAATAATCACTGTATAAAGATTTTTTATGGATCCACCTATGAGAGGCTTAATATTAGAAATAGGTTTATTTTTAATTGCACCCAAACGATAAAGAGCTAATTTTTTATCATAAGGAAGCAAATGTGCAGCGGTTCTTGCCTGATTTGCTATCTTGCGATTATTACTTTTACAAAGGCTAGTTAAATGCGCGTCCCAGTTTTTGTAATCTGTTCTTCGAGATACATTTAATGCGAAGAAGTATTCAGGATATTTTTTCGCCTCATAAAGATTTTTCAAACAATCTGGATACCTTCTAACTAGACCTCCAAGGATATTTATTCCCTTTCTATATTTATTTTTCTTGATTTTTTTGATTAAATTAGCTAAAGAAGAATCATCCAACTTATCTCCTGCACAACTTAATAACAACGATATTTGGGCATCAGTTTTAGCATAATTTGCAAGATTTTTCACGGTAGAAATTGCTTTTGAAGTCTTCACAGAAGCAAGTGCTCCAACGATATTTGGAGAGAGAAGGACCTTACCGGGCATTCTATCAGCATACATTATCAAAATCTTTATAATTTTAGAGAATGCTTGGCCCCTAAGTAGATCGTGGTGGGGTAATTCTTTTCTTGTCCAATTCCATATAACGCGCGCTGCAGCTTCAACAAGGGGTATTTGATTAGTTTTTAATAATTTTTCAATTATTTTAATATTATCCATACTAATCTCATTAGATAATAATCTTATAGCATTAATCCTTAATGAACTGGGTGAATCAGAATCAGAAGCTATTTTTCGGATTACTCTTTGGAAGTGATCAAGTTGGATTTTTGGTAATTTCAATTTACGTATTGCTTTATTAAGCAACCGTAATATTTCAAAGCCAAAATCCTCTCCAATTAATTGTTTTAAGTTCTGATGTTTGTCAATTCTACCAATTAATTCTTTATACAAATTTTTATCATGAAATATTCGCTTTATAAAAGCAGGAATGAAAATATGCTCCAGAAAATCGGCATCTAAATCTTTAGCTACATTAAAAATAACTTTAGTTGCAATTTTTGCTTTCATTTCTTTTAATTCAGCCGCTATAAGCGAATATGCATTCTCCTTCTTTAAATGACGCTTAATACGTTCAATATGTGACATAATAACCCTTCACATTTTATTTATTCTCTTTTAAATAAAATAAAAATAACATATTCATTTTTAATTTTAATTCTTTTGTGAATAGAGTTCAGTAAATCTCTGAAAATTTTTAGATTTAGGTGTTAAATTAAAAATTCTTGAAAAAAAACTAATTTTCTTTTTCCCCTTGCCGACGAAATTAATAAGTGGCACGTAATTTTCGTCGGAAAAGAGCAAATCTTTAAA
>JABXJT010000078.1 GCA_013375455.1 Candidatus Helarchaeota archaeon
TGAAAAGACTTCAAAAGAGTTTGTTGACAAACCATCCGCTAGATTTGTGGCAATTGTAGTATCAGGATTAATTTTATATCTCTCTTTGCTGATCTATCTTAGTTTAATTCTTCCTTAAAAACCAATACTAAATATTTAAAATAAAGGGAGATTCTTATTAAAATTATATCAGGAAAGATTAGTTACTTATAATTAATATTTAAATAAATAATAATCTTATAAGCAAAATAAAATCGGGTAAAATAAGTAATAGAATCTGGATTGTAATAGATTTTTAGATATTTTACTAGGTAGAGGGAAAAAATCATAAAAACTCACAAAAAAATTAACAAAATATTTTTACTTTGTTTAATAACCCTCATTATTTTTCTTTTTTCGGTAATAAATACTGAACCCAACCCTTCTTGTGAGGTAGATAACGAAATTATAATTAACACGAGAAATGTTTATCCAATTAATACTCAGGAATGGTATAAAAGATGGGGTGGAACTTCTGCCGATATGGGTAAAGATATCGTAATTGATAGCAATATTAACATTTATCTTGTTGGATATACCCAAAGTTTTGGTGCAGGTTATTATGATGCATTTCTCGTGAAGTATAATTCTTCTGGCATTCAAATTTGGAACAAGACTTGGGGAGGATCAAATATTGATTATAGTTTAGGAGTTGCGGTTAATAGAGATAATGATGTTTACATTACTGGAGGGACCGAAAATTTCGGTTCCGGTAATGCTGATATTTTTTTAGTCAAGTATGATTCTAATGGTACCCAGTTATGGAACACCACATGGGGCGGAATAGATGATGACATATCAAGTACTATTGCTCTTGATAATGATAGTAATATTTATCTTGCAGGTTATAATGGCAGTTTTAGTTCAGGAAATGCTAAAGGTATTCTAATAAAATTTAATTCGAGTGGGATTCAGGTTTGGAATTTAAGTTGGAATGGAATTAGTACAAGTGTTACAGTGGATAAAGAGAATAACATTTATCTTGCAGGTTATACAGCAGTTTCAAGTGCTGGTTCTAATGATGCATATATTGCTAAATATAACTCAAGTGGTGCATTATTATGGAATGATACATGGGGAGGAGTTAAATGGGATGAAGGGACTTGCATCGCTGTAGATATAAACAATGATGTCTATCTTTCTGGTCATACTTGGAGTTTTGATTCTGAATTTTCTGATGTATATCTTGTAAAATATGATTCTGAAGGTAATAAGATATGGCAAACCATATGGGGAGGATTTGATGATGATAGAGCATATGATATGGTAGTTGATACCAATTGCAATATATATCTGACAGGCGAAATGGTTACCCATAGTTTCTATAGAGGTTCTTGGGACTTCATACTTACAGAGTCATACGATGCTTTTGTTGTTAAATTTGACTCGAGAGGTAATGAGATTGGCCACAGAATATGGGGGGGAACTGGATTACGAGACAATGGGAATGGTATTACAATAGATACTAACGGCAATTGTTTTATCACTGGAGAAACATGGGTAAAAACGGAGGAAAATTGGTTCATAATTGATGCATTTGTTTTTAAATGTAATGTATTTAATTCAGGACAAGTTCCACAATTTGAATGGTTGTTTTTAATCATCGTTGCAGGAATTATAAGTTTGTTAATCATAGAAATATGGTCTTTTAGAAAAAGTAAGAATATAAAAGAACAAGGGTAAGCAAATGAAATGGTGAAAAAAAATGCAAAAATCCTCATTACGAGATAAAATTAATACTAAACTAAACGTGTTGATTGTTCCAATAGTATTATCTGGGTTAATTTTCCTATTGTTCTCGATTGTTTCTATAATCAGTTCTAGACCTTTCATTTTCCTTGAAATTATTACCCAAAATAATTATGGAGGGATTTTTTTATTTTTAATTATATATTATTATGTATTATTTTTGGGCATTTTTTTACCAATTGCTATTTATAATAAAAATATTATTTCCAAATGTAAATCTAAGGATAGAATTTATAGACTTTATTATGAATTGCTCGTAGTTTTTATATTTGCTGAGATCATTATGACACTATTTTTTATTTTACATTTTCTCCCCTTCTTTTATCCCTCGTTCGATTATCTTAACTTCATAGAACCTGCTTCAAATTTTATGATGTGGGCCTCTCTTGTTCAAGGGATAATAATTTGTGCAATATTTCCCATTTTCTATTATAGAAAAAGAAAATTAATGCAAGATTTTAATAACCAATGAGTGCATAGATTTCCCAACCAATTAACGTAAATAACGCACAATCAAATGCGCCTTTATGCCATTTTTTGTAAAACTTTATGAACAAAAAACCCACCAAATAGAATAAAATGCCTCTAAATAACCATATCATCTGTAACCAATATATATGTAAATTCTCAAAACATATATATGAGGGTAAATGTAGCCGTTATTGCAGAATTGATGGACCAGTTAGATATAAGCCGGCATACAATTGACAGGCATTTGGCTTTTTTAGAAGGAGCGAATTTGATTAACTCAAAAGGAAACGTGTATTATATAACCAATGAAGGAAAAGAGCAAATCACGATGGGAAAAGAGGAGAGAAAGACCGAATCGACTGATTCGTAAATATTACTGAACTTTTATTATAATCGTCCCTTTATAATTATTATATATGATTTTTACATTTAGGTCAATATTCCGATATGAATCAATACTATGACAAATAATGAATATTGTATTAATTAAAATTCACTCCAGTTCGTCCGAAATTACTTTATTATTCACTTTAGACTCCAATATTATCTTAAAGAGTGTATTATAACCTTTAATTACTTTTTCTTGATGTTCTTTAAAGACTTCTAAATCGAGGAAATTTTCATAAAAATTTGCATGCAAGGTTTGACCAGAATTAACGATTGCTTCATTAAGTTCTTTATCATTTTTAATCAAAGCAATAAATTTTGCGACTTTAATAATTTCTTTATGATTTCTGATGGGTTTATTATGCATTATGCCAATGGCTTTTAGAAGAGAAGTCATTGCACCCCATAACATTTCGCCTGCTTTATTATATTCTTGCTTTTTTACCATTAAATTAGCATTTTTTAAAAGTACTTTTGATTGATTGATATAATGCTCTATTTTTTCCATTTTATTTGGTCTCATTATTCGCAATTTCAAATTTGACGATATTCGGTAATCTTCCCAGTTTCTTTGTTTATTGCTAATGCATATGTTGCTCCAAAGGAAAAAACTTCAACAAGCCAATCTTTATCTCGAGATATTGTTTTTGTTACTATATATAATGCAATTTTTGCCGATTCTAAAAATTCATTTGCAATTTTAATAGCTTGTTGTGCAGAAGTAACTTGCGACATAAAAATCACCATTATCCAAGAAAAAATTCTATTTAAACTTATCAATAATTATAGTTGAAAGTAATAAATGTGTTAGATTTTATGAAATTATTTCAATGAAATTTTTGAGAGTGCTGATTAGTAACACCCTTTAAAAAAAGTAAGGGATTATAAACTCATTTTTAGATTATATGTTAAATTCGTCTTAAATTGATGGAAATACGAGCATGCTCACCACGACCATTTTTCGCTTGCACCCCTCTAAATCACACACCAACCCACTAAACGAAATCTTCACCATTTATAATCGGGTCAAGCGCAAGGGGTATAAGCTCCTTTTCAACGGGGAACCGGGGATTCAACAGAAATTGATGCAGGCGTGCCACAATAACCCCTACATCAATACCATCATAATAGAGAATTATTCCTGAAGTGACGATTGGAACATCAACCAATCCCTATTATTTTTTTTATAAAATAATAAAGAGAAATACGTTTTTAACCAGCTATCAATGTTAAAAATAAAAGCCGAAAAAAGTTTATGGAGCTACGGTTATAAATTTACTTTGTATTTTAAATTCAAGAGGAATTTACATTCTCTACTTTGATGATGTAAAAAATATATGTACTAAATCCTGCTAAGATCCACCACCCTGTAGTTATAAATAGAAATCCTAAGTCAACGGTTAGTAAGATTATAGTATAACAAAGTGCCATGGGATACCAAATTACCATGAAAAATAGATAAAGTCCTGAAGAGGGGGTTTTTCTATAAATAGGTAATTTATTCATGAGGTTTAATATAAGTAAAGCTAAAATTATACTTAATATTACGATGCTAGCTACGAAATATCGATCATCTATGTAGAAAAACCGATAAAATATAATTGCTAGTACTTCATTAATAAGATAAGCAAAACAAAGCAAAGTGACACTCTTTTTAAGTTTAGATTTTAGTACTAAATCCACCTTAAAAACCTTAAATTATTTAATTATTCCTTTACAATTAAAAATTTCCTAAAATTTGAAATTTATTTAAAAATTGAATCTCAAAGAGTTTATAAAATTACGGTTATACCCAGCTATTTATGTAAAAATTAACTCTCAAAAAGTTTATAGAATTACGGTTTCACCCGACTATTTGAGGAAAAATTTAAATTAAGTTTTAAAAAATTATTTTCTTAGAACTTTTGAACTCTCTGCTGAGCAAACTCATGGAAAGTATTTCATTTTTTTATCAATTTAAAAAATTAATAGTGGGAAAGTAATATGGGAGAAATAGCTAACAAAAATGTATATTCTAAGGGATATATTTTTATTATCACCGTTTTTTGAGAGAGCTGTAAAAATACCAAAAGCCTTGAGGAATTAGAGGGGAAAATGAGAGTGTAAATAGGTAAGGATGGGCATTAACTAATACGTTCCACTAATTAACATTAAATTTCTGTTTTTTTAACGTACAACACCCTGTTCTCTTCCCTAATTCTCTTAATTAGCCCTCCCTCTATCAACCGGGTGAGGTGCGATCGAATTGTCGTGTAAGGAACGCGAACGATTTGCGATATTTCGGATAACCGGAGTTGCCCCCTTTCCTGAATGGCTTGATAGATTGTTTTCGCCGTGTCATTCCGTAACAGCAGTGTTTTTGCTTCTACGGTCTCATCAAAATCAATGGGAAAAAAGACCGATTTATTTTGAAAGGTTGATTTGCGAAGAAAGCCAAATTTTACGAGAAACCCAAGATGCCGGTGCGTAATGTAAGCTCCCAAACCAAAGGCTTTTCTGATTTCGCGCTTATGTGCGCCAGGATATTTAGTAACATACTCTAAAATCCTATTCCTTTTTTCATTTCTAAGAACATCTTCCTTGATGAGTTGGGATCCTTCCACGAACTGCTTCATGTGAAGAAGGTCGTGAATGGCCAGATCGATCTCCGTTTGAGGATTGGGAAGGGCGTTACAGCATTCTTCCAAGAGAGCCTCCATATTAAAAAATCGGCGTTTTTTCCGGAGAACCTGCGCTACTCGAAGGATGTTCTCATGGAGCATCGTGAGCTCTTTTCCTTCACCCTTTTTCTTAGCACCTCCCTGAAATGACAAGCGCACTTGCTCCTAAAAATGCCCACTAATAAAGGGGCGCATAGAATCATCCAAACGCAGAGTCCCTCCGCATTACCTTTACATCACTAAATTTGAAGGATGCACGAGTTTTTTACATTTTTTCCGAGGGCGGAACATTTCTTCGCCCTGAATGCGTGTTGGGAACCTCGGGTGTATTTAATAAATTCAATCAAATAAAGTTATGGGATTTACTAGTTCTTCTTCATGATTGAAAATGAAAACTATTATCTACGTGGATCTTTCTTGAATTAATTGAGTAATCTTGAAATAATATCGGGTTGCCCATCAAGAGGGGACAGATTACTACTGGAGTGACGTGGAAGAGTGAAAGATGCGCTCAATCTACTTTTGTGTTACATTTTGTTATTCCCTCCTCCCCTCCCCCTTTTCACGAATTTTGAGTGCATCCACTACACTTCCAAATGTAATACCTTCGGGATCGCCCGGGACTACGCGGCGGGCCGATTGAATGAATTGGAAACCTTGCAAGCCACCGTGAACGAGTTTGGAATTGTAGAAATGGTCAGGTAAATGGAATATTCGAATGAGAAGTTAGTGCAAAAATAGAATCAACCTCTAAAGAATATTAACAAATATTTGAAAATTTCTAAATGTTCATACAAAAAAACCAGATTTGTTTAAAAAAAGTTTTTTAAGACGAATTAATTAGTAGGTCATAATCAAAATTGAAAATAATACTGTGGTTTTATGAGAAATCGGAACGCGAAAGATATTACCGAAAGAAATCCTTTGAAGACCTTGCAAAGATCGGTTAATAATAAAATTCTCGTGCGGTTAAAGACGGGGCACGAGTATGTCGGACGGTTAATCGAGACTGATGCGTACATGAATCTTGTACTCAGTGAAGCGGAAGAACTGGAAGACGGCGAATCCATTGCGCGATTTGGCGAAATCTTCATCCGTGGGAACAACATCTTATTCATAAAACCAGATATCACGGTTCTTGAGAAAGAAGAATATTAAAATATCTCTGAAAACTCACTTATTCTTTTCGTTTTCTATAGTCAGAAACTAGATTTTGAAGCCAAGCTTCTGCTTCTTGGCGATTCATTTCATGCTGTTCCTCTTTATAAATTTTCAATTTCTGGTCGAAGACATCCTTATCAAAATAATAGATTCCACCCTTCATTTTCAATTCGGTTACTACTTCCTCTGAAGGAATGATGACGATCCCGGAGTTCCGAAATTGCTCAAATGCATCATGTGAAAGGGTGTTTGTGATAACTGCACTAACATCACTATCAATCAGTTGTTCTGCCGTTGTAGCTCCCCCACCGCTTCCATCTAGCAAATAAATCACATCGTTCGGAAATATTTCAATGGATTCAAGGCATTCTTTAGAAAAATTTTCAACAACTTTTAAAATAACGATTTTATTGGCTAATTTTTCTCTTTCCAACTCTTCCATTATTACGGATTTAGTTTCGTACTTTGAAATTTCATTATTCAATCGGGCAATTTTATCTCTCAATTCACCAATGGTTTTCCTTTGGCGGTTTACCTCGCTTATTTGAGCTCTAATTAACCGTTCGCCTCTCAATCTGTAAAATGTTTTTGATCTTACCTGTTCAACTTGTTCTTCCAGCTTTTTGATATCATTTTTGTGAATTTCTAATTCTTTCTTTAATTCAACATTTTCCGCCGTGCTATCTTCAAGCTTGCGCTTCAAACTGAGGTTTTTATCAATCATTAGATAAATTTTCTCATTTAAATTTCTAATTTTTTCATTATCAGTAGCCTGTGGTTCTTCAGGAATTGAATCCTCTTCTTCTTCGGGCTTGAAGGTTAAAATTGAAATGGCATCATAAATGGAGTAACCACGCATGACTAAAACTTTCACTTTCTCTATCGGGAGATCGACATTCATTTCTTGGATTCTTTTTTGGATTTTTGCAAATATGTTATGATAAGATAGATAAGCCTTTAACGCACAGGCTAGTGAATCGCGGATGTGCGCGTCAGAGACTTTCCTATTGAACTTTTTTAAATAATTCGTGACTAATTCTTGCTTTTCAGAAACTTTCATTGATTTGCGTGGTCTATAAATGATGGAATTAAAGATATTCGCGATTTTTTCCACATATTTAGGTAGCGGGGAGACGTCTGAGCAAATCATGACAGCTGAGCCGAATTTTGCGATGTATTTAATTAAATCTCTTCGGGATATTTCTTTCCCACTTCGTAATGCCAAAATATCGCCATTTAAATCTAAAATAGAAACACCGGTTGTCGTGCCTGGATCGATTCCAACAATTATACTTCTCAATGGGGGACTTTCATCCTCTTTCGATGTTAAAGGTATGAATTCAATTTCCTTTTTCTTTATTGGAGTAATTTTGATTTGAATTGTCGACCCACTGTAGGGTTTTATGGCGGAAAGTACCTCATTCATTGCCGTATAGACAGTGAACACGCTTCTATCCAAGCCATAGTCTGCTTTACGAACGGAAAGGTCATATTCAATTCCCTGTTCATCCAATTGATTTTGAATAGCGCGTGTCGCCTGAAGAATGACCGCATGCGAGTGTCTTCGATATCTGTTTTGACTCCAGCCTCCAGGTCCGATGTTCCGAGTGCGGCTTAGACGAATCTGAGTCTCTTTTTCAAATAAAGCTACTTCAAACCCTATTCCAATCTGAACCAATCGAACACAGATTTCAGCCGTTTCGATGGGGGTTGGGTGACTGGTTAAGTGGATTCCACATCGTTTTGCCAACTTATGGATGGGCTGCATGCCATAGGCTGGAGAACCTGTTACTTGGACGAGCTTTAAGGGTGGATATTTTTTTAACGTATCTTGAAGAGCATCTTGGTTGGGAGCCAATTCCCAGATGTTATCTACCGCAAGAATGTCAGGCTTGTAACGGTGTAGAATTTTAATCAGTTTTCTTAGGGTAAGTTCTTCAGTTTTAAAGATGATTTTTTCATCACTAAAAATAATAGCAGCATATTTCGGTTTGGATTTTGAGGAAGTGGAGCTCATTGGAAGGATATCGAGTCCCATAATGATTTTTAGCGCTCTTGACATAAATGAGAATCCTCAGAATGTCCCTAAACTTATTTTCAATTTTAACCTACATAAATTTCTCGTTTTAAGATTTATTTTACTATTGGACAGAGTAACAAAAATCTTACTTCAGAAGGCTATCAAATTAGTGATTCTATTTAATCACACCCAATTCATAAAAAGGAGAAAATTGCCATATTTATTATGTAGGGAACAAAATGACAGAAAATTTAAGAACCGCCCCGGGATTGTTGAGGAAAAACCTGCTGACGCTCGTTATCTTGCTAGTCTTTATCACAAGTTTAATCATACCTGGCGTTAAGTGGTGGCAGAATCCGGCTACTCCGCCAATGCAATCACCCGTTCCTGGAGAGTTATTTACTCCCACACCTCCTTTTAAATCCACGCTGGCGGGTGAAGCCAATTTCACGCGAGAAAGCTGGCCATTCATTCTCAAAAATTACCCAGAGTTTTCCTGGAAGAACCCCGGGCAGTTCGATGCCAGCGTTACCGATGGGGTTGGTTACAATCCAGCTCTACCACCGCCAGGGACGGGTCCGGAGGTGCATCCCGCGATTTTCAACGCGCTCGAAGGGTTGAACGAGTCTTACATCCGGATCGCGTACCTGGACGCGAATTACGAGTGGGTGCTCGTCCCCTACCAGATCGATCAGGTCGGCTGGCCCAACGTCTGGCAAGTTGCAGACCTGAACAGATGGGCTGGATTAGATATATTCTCACTACCCTTTCACCTGTGTGCCGATGCCGTAGCAGGGATGGGCTGGATCAACGGCGATTCCGTTAACAGCTTGGGAATTGTCGACTCGGAGCCTGTTAACGGATTAATGATCGATTGGTACCGCATCCCCATCCACACCTACGTGACCACGTACCAGCCTGACGGCTCCTACACGAGCGAAAGCGTGAACATTGATCAGGAATACAAGGAAGACTTGGTATGGTGTTACACGGGTCACGCCAATAGACCTCATGACAGTTGGCAACAGGATGACTCACCATGGAGGCCGTACTCGGGCACGACCACGGAAGCGTTTGTCAACACCAGCGATGGTTTAGCCCCTGACAGTACTGACATGTCGAACGTGGTCTTCATGGGCGACACCTGGTTCATCACTCCCTCCAACGATCCATCGAATCCGCAATGGGTCCAGGATGCGTATGACTATGCACAAATTGATGGGAAATTAGATAAAGATGATGAGATTATGTTCTATGTTTATCCCGGTCGCAAAGCGTCGAGCAACTTCTGGTGGAATCAAAGTTGGTTCCCTCATCGATTCGAGCTGGAGATCGTCGATCCCGTCGATGGTGGACGCTGCTGGATGTACATCTATTACAATGAGGGATCAGGAACCAACCCTGGCGTGCCATCCTTCACGACTGATCTCAAAGATTATGTCAGCTGGGATCCAGATACCATGAGCGTCAATTCGGATTTCTACCAGCTCTCGGTGGATGAGACCAATCCCAGCCTCCTGGATGGTGCGAGGCTCTTCGGCGAAAGTGATGGACAACCTCTCTTGGAATCACTGAATAAGATATGCGGCTTTGGAGAAATGTCCATGTTTGGGCTAAGCCCAAACAAACTTTCTCCTATAGAACGAGAGGGTACGTGGTACAGTTGGACCGATGGGTCGGCTACCACTTACTCGGAACTGTACTGTACGTTGGATAACCCCTCTGTATTATACCCTGACATCCCAGAGGACACGAGTGACCCAAATCGAACCGCTATGACGTCCCCCCAGATGTATTATGGGCCCAGGGGATCAGTCCTCGGTCACACTTATAGCAGGGGAGGCAGTAGCCCTTTGGGACCTTCACTCCAGCAATGGGAGCAAAACTACGGAGATGGAAGGGCAATCATCGATGGGCCCTGCAGGGTTATTACATACCTGCAGCAGTACCTCGCTATAGGATCTTATTGGAATTATTTGATAATACATTCTAGTGTTAATGTAGATATCGACTTTTTAACATCCTTTATGGACGGACCGCAAATCTACTATCGGCGCATGCAGCTCTCCCCACCCACCACGATGGCGATGCCCTATATCACTATTACTGGTATCCAGCTCTATTACATGTACATAATGTGTGGGAATATCTTCACCGAGAATAGGGGCGATTATAAAATGACCTCTGCTAGAGAGTGGAATGGCGGTCCGGATGGAACCGATGATAACCTTCCTACCTTTGGGTGGGCAAATGAGTATGGCTGGACGAAAATCGGTGGCCTAGACCCGAAGACCACCCAATATATTATCGAGGGGGAATGCATCCCAGATGGAAACGGTGGAGTAGGGGATCTCTATGTCTCGCAGGGAGACCCCTTGCTATGGGGTAACCCTGCAGCAGCTAAACCACCCCTTTCCAACACCTTGCCCGATTGGGTAATGCTCACCTCAGAGATCCACGGGGGAGCCTGGATCTATATGCCCAGGCGCGAATTTTTCGAGATACGAGATAATTCACCGGCGTCTCCCAGCGCAAACATCCTGATGTATTACCGAGACGATAATTACCGAGCCGAATTTGGTGTTTGTATCGATGGTGGAAGCGCCCCGTACATCCAAGGTGGATCAACAACTTCCCCGTATGCTTTCATGATAGTTTACGGGGATTTTAAACATGAAAGTATTGCTCTTGGACACGAGTTTTATATGGACTACTATTTTCCATTAGAGGGGTTCACCTCATTCACGCAACAGGTTCCAGCGCCCCAGTTCCTCTATAATTCGGTCCAGTCTAACCAGCTGATTTATAGTACAGGGAAGAATATCTCGATTAAAGTCATCGGAAATACTAATAACGCAACCGTCACTGTCAATTTCACCGAGATTGAGGAAACCGACCCGATTATGCTAATGACCAATCATTTTGATGGGACCTATACCCTGACATATGGGATAGACAATGTCACCCCCGGACCTTACGAACGAAATATCAGGTTAAATGCGTCGGTTCCCTTCTGGGCTGACAGTCTTTATAATCTTACCATAACTATCGATGATGACCCGCCCAGTCCAGCGGCACGACTACTGGCTTTACCCTTGACGACAAAGGAAGCCACGGTGCTTCTCAACTGGAGTGTAGATCAGGGATATGACAGAGGGTGCGCCTCGATGGCAAATCCAAGCGGGCTAAGCCACTACCGATTGAGAAGAGGGCTATCATCCAGCAATTATGATACGATTTTAGCGGATTATATTCCCATTACGACAACTCTATTCGAGGATTCCTTCATCCAAAATAATGAAACATACTACTATGTTCTTGATACGTTCGATGAAGTGGGGAATTTTAATACATCTCTTGAAGTTTTTACAAATATTGTCCTCCCCTTCACTCATGCACAGCCGGATGCATTACCTGCAACGATTAATCCATCCAGCGGAATTACCGTGGATTGGACAAGTAATCCAAGCCACATAGAAGGGGGCTCTATTGACGGGTATAGAGTATATCGGAGTGCAGGGCTTGAACAAGAAACCGCCTTAGCAGGCCTCTACACCGAAATAACATCTTCAGAAATAACGGAAACGACCTTTACTGATCCCGGTCCATTTAACGAGGCCTACTACTATTTTTATAAAGTTGAGAGCCGAAATAATGCAACATCTATCAATTCTTCAGCAGTTCATACAAGAATCGATACAATTGCACCAGCTCCGGCAGAACTCGCCACACCTTTTCCTATTTCCTACGCAGGAAAGGCAGAGATCAGCATTTCGTGGGCACTCGAAACCATGCCAGCATATCAATCAGGTGGTTTTCCAGGACATGACTTAAATGGAATTGATCATTGGGTTATTTATAAGAAGACAGATGCAGGTCCTTGGACCACATTTAGAATCGTGCCGCATGGTTCTGAAGTGAAAGACCAGCGCATCGAGGACATTTCCGTTGTAAATGGGAGCACGTATGCCTATAGTATTAGGACATTTGATGCAGCGGGAAATTCGGCGTTATGTGAGTATAATAAGACAACGACCTTGCATGTAATCGGACCTGGCATCGCAGAAGTCCATTCCGTGGAAGCGGGCACCTCGGAAGTGACGCAGGGAGACCAGGACATTCCGATAACCGTAATAGTGCGAAATCCCGGGATCAATAATGTTACTCTAAATGAGGTTAAACTGTATTTCGTGCAGGGTTCCACAAATATCACGACTGATTACACGGGCGTGGTACAAACGCCCAATAGTACTTTAGCCGCTTTTACAAACCAGACCTATATATTTTACGTGAATTTATCGGATAGTGCCACTCTCGGAACCGTGACAATCACAGCCCAAACCGCGTATAATAATACGATGTCATCAATTGGGGCGTCACATCCCGATTCATGGCTGGTGAAACCTGACGCAGACCTCATTACCCAATCAGTTACATCTACCTACAGCGTCATTCATCCAGGTGAAACAAATATCCCTGTAACTGTCATGGTGACTAACCCTGGCGATACTCTTGCTACTTTAGAAACGGTTCAATTAACATTTAACCGCGATGATACTGATATTTCAGACAAGTTCTTGGTAAATTGCATTACAGGATTGCCTACGGGAGGCTTCACTGGAAGCCAGATCATCAATTTCAACGTGATTGTTTCGCAAGCCATCACGATAGGTGGAGTCACGGTTGATGCCATTGTTTCAGGAAGCGCTTCAGGAGTTTCCCTTTCCGATGAAGATGGTGCCGAAACTAAATTAATTTGGGCAGTGGGCACTCCAATAATGCCCGTTATTGCTAATATAGAGGCGGATAAGGAGATTTATTGGGCGCCTGACGTGATCACGCTGATGGTGACTTGTGATCAGCCAGGCTATGCGGTTCAAGCTGATTTCAGCCAAGTGGATGTCGGTGCCATTAATGAAACGGGCACGGATAATGGAGATGGTACCTATACCGTAGCTCACGCACTTGTAAATCCGGTTGGTGAAGGCCTGTATGATCTCATCATTTATACAACAAATGCTTCTGTAACCGTGACAGGCACGATTCGCATTCGGCTAGGAATGGCGCCCACTTTTAGTAATTGGAACCAAACACCTCCAGATTTGCACGTCCTCCCTGGGCAAGCTGTCGGGGTAACCATTGATATCGACGACAATGACGGAGCGGATAACGTGCAAGCAATTATGAAGTATCGAGTGGACGGCAGACCTTGGGTATGCCGGTCAATGAGTTATTATGGAAACGGACATTGGCAAGTCACGATTCCAGGACAGGAAATTGGTTCCAGGGTTGACTACATAATTAATGCAACTGATGCGAGCAGTAACTGGGCATTATTTTCAAAAAAATATACGTGCGTTGATCTGGCTTTGATATCCCCTAGAAATCAATCTTATAATTATCAAACCATTCCCATAATCCTAATTAATAGCTCTGAAATAAATGTGGCGTGGTATAGGAATGATTCGGGCATGGGATGGTCTGCAAATTATACCCTCGTTTTCAATGGGACCCATTTCGTAAACAATAGTAATTTAACATGGCCCGATGGATTTTATTATGTCCAAGTCTTTGTAAATCTTTCTTCTGGAGTTGAAGTCTCATTAGATAGGTGGATGATGGTAGATACCCAAAATCCTTCTGGTTTTCAATGGTTCAATACAACTTCCCAATATGTTCAGAATAAACCATTAACATGGATCAATGGGACGGCTTATGATCCACCGCCCAGCTCGGGAATGTCCACTTTCAATATTTTTATAAGTGGCTCGAACACGTCTGCAATTTGGAGCAATAATGTTGGCTCGCAAGCTGATTGGGCTTTTTATAATCTCTCGCCTCTTCAAGAAAATACCCCCAATGGATTTTATCAAATAAATGTCACCATTATTGACAATGCGGGAAATACAATCACGCTATCTTGCAATATTTCCGTTGATGCCACTCCCCCTTCAGGGTGGCAATACCTGAATACCTCTCTCCCTCAAAACGCGAGAGACGGAATGGTTTGGATCAATGGGTCAGCCATAGACTACGGCTCTGGGCTGAAAAGTATTATCATTGTGAGTGATAATATCACGGGTGGTACAAGCTGGTCCGGTAATTTAGGGTCCAATCAAAGCTGGAGTTTCATAAATACTTCATCAATTCAAAATTCGCCTCCCTATTCGGTCTATGAGGTTATTGTTGAAATAATGGATTTAGCAAATAATTCATTTCTACTCCCATGTTATTTCTCCGTTGATTTTACTCCTCCATCCGGGTGTAATCTCAATTACTCAATTGTATACGCACCAAGCTTTGTTTTAGAGAACACGATATTTACCCTATCCGGAGGAAATGATTTCGGAGGTTCTGGAATAAGCCATCATCAATATAAATTAGATAGTGGTGAATGGGTGATATCTAGTACATTTATTCTTGCCGGAGGTTCTAACGGCCCACATATAATCTATTATAGAGCAGTCGATAACGTTGGAAATAATGGGACCATTCAAAATATTACTATTTATTTATTAGCAAATAATGCGGATTATGATACCGATGCTTTAACAAATTACGCTGAAATATTTATATATAGAACGATCGCAATCAATCCCGATACTGATGGCGATGGGCTCTCTGATGGGGCTGAAGTGATCACGCATGGGACTGATCCGAACATTCCTGACATGGATGGCGATGGGCTGCCTGATGGGGCTGAAGTGATCATGTATGGGACTGATCCGACTGATCCGGATACGGATGATGATGGGATTTCCGATGGCAAGGAAATAGCATTGGGGGCAGACCCGTTAAATCCAATGAATCCATTAATTGGAAGAATTCTAACAATAATGGGAATAATAGGTAGCATTATATTAGCTGGAATAATCATTAAGGCTCTAAAAAAGAAGAAAAAAGTATCTCCTCCCTCTCAAAAATTAATTGCGAAGGAAACGCTGGGCTTAAATATTACGCGTTCTATTATTACGGCATTCCCTTTTCTAGATCAAATATTCGTAGATAAGGGAAAACTGAATCTTCCCACGGAACTGCTAAACTTCTCATTTAAAGAACTTTTTAGCTTTAATGATACCATTATTAGCTGGGTACCAGAGGACGAAATAAAATCGCGATTGAATGTGTTGATGAGAAAACCTAAAAATATCGAAAAAAAGGAAGATTGGGAACGAATTTTCCCTAATCTCAAACAATTGATTGAATTGGCTGAATCTTTTGATGATCGGGAGCTATATAACAAGCTCATTCAATTAATATTTCTGATTAAATATTCATGATAAGATAACAAGCTCATTCAATTAATATTTCTGATTAAATATTCATGATAAGACTCTTCAATAATTTGAAATGGTACGTGGGATAATACTAATTGCAATAAAATTATAATTTCTGTGAAGGATGAGAACTCACAACTTAAGTAAAATCATCGGTATTATAAATGCAGAAACAATCTTTTTTCACAAAAAACAGAATTATAGTAATAAGCATTATTTTTATGGTCATTAATACTCTATGTATTTGTCTTATTTTTAATACAGAATTTTTTTTCACAAATGATAGAAAAATTTGGAGTTCGAGATTTGATTTAATCACGTTTGGAATATGTCTTGCATTATTTTTTATTTGTTATAAATTTTTGGAACATTTAACGATTAAAAAATTATTTTTAATTTTTATAATTATCCGCATTGCGTTTTTTTTCTATTTTACTCTATTAAATTATAGTGCTGAAATAGATTTTGAATCCTTTGCACTTATGGCGCAACGGATATTGGATGGAGACCTCTTTACACCCTATTCACAATATTGGTGGATGGATGGATGGCGAATGTATCCTCCACTTCACATGTGGTGGTATACTTACAATTACTGGGTTTATGAATTAAATTTAGATATATGGCGGCTTCTTAATGTTTTGTTAGAGATTGGAATTGTTTTTGTAATGATTAAAATATTTGAGGAAAATAAAAATACTGAAGCAGGTTGGAATGAAGACCATTTTAAAATAGGGTTATCATTTTATATTTTTTCGATTTTTCCGATTTATACTATCATTTTACAAGCACATATAACTGCCTTTCCAGTTTTATTAGCCATGATTG
Source organism: Candidatus Helarchaeota archaeon (assembly GCA_013375455.1). The sequence goes on from JABXJT010000078.1 coordinate 16,572, forward strand.
GCTTCTTATATTATTTTAGATCTAAAACCGATTCAAGATACTTATATCACGCTATCTTCTTCTTCAGTTTAGGTGCTTTAGCTCTCTATTTCACGGCAATTTGGATACTTGGAATATTATTATGCTTATTATTTCAACAAAAATTCAAACGTCTCGTTGTTCTAAGCGGGGAAGTGGTGGTCATCTTTTGTTTAGGCTGCTTACCAATGCTGATTAATGATGCATTAGGATTTATGGAAAGATTATTTTGGGTGTATTCCCCCTTCATGTTAGAGTATTGGAATGGTTCCATTTGGGCAATCAACCATGATATTTTGGGATTACTTCCAGCAATACTTGCGATTAGTCTATGTAGCATCTATATTTACAAAAATTATAAGCAAGAAATTGGTTTAGACTTTTTTATCGTGATTCTATCCATATTTTTCTTTTTTTCCCCACAATTTTGCCCATGGTATTACCTCTGGATCTTTCCATTTATATCTATCAGTATCATATATTCCTTCCGAAAATATTTTATAACAAATTTGTTTTTTTTAGGATTTTTTTTCTTTTTCATGTTACTTTTTGCCATAGCATTTTTGACATATCCAAACACGCTATCCACTAATTGGATAGTAGTATGGGGTACTATCTTACCCTACATGGAGACTAATGGGTTTTTTCTAATACTACAATTATTCATTCATTTATTATATTATATCGGTTTCATCTATCTTATTTACGCATATACCAAATCAAAACAATTGTTATTAGGTCTTATTGTGCCCTTTGCCATCTTCTATGCAATGAATTTTTTTATTTAATTGCTTACTTTTTCATGTTTTCGTTATTTTTTCAACCAAAAATTGCGGATTGGAGAAGATTTTAAATTTTTTCTCAAAAAAATTGCACACGTTAGTGATGTCGCGTTCTAAATAAAAAAGAGCATTAGGGTGGGTTATGCTAACCCATTGAGGCCAATCAATCAAGAGTGGCTTAAATTTTGGCGTGATAATGATATTGAATTCACTTAGATCTCCATGAATGATTTGGGCTTTTCTGTAGGATTTTTCAATATTTTTGAGAATCGTATCGAAGATCTTATCCGGGTTCTTTAATTCCTTGATCGTGAAGAGATCGTCCCCGACAATATTGCTCATTACAACAATATGGCGGTTTTGTCCATAAGGCTTAGGCACCGCAATTTTCAAAGGATAAAGAACCATCAAGGCTTCATATTCTTTTTCTGCAGCCAGCCTCGAAGTGTATAACCAAGATAGATGGTGTTTATCAGCAGTATAATCCCGATATCGCTTTGTCTGGCGAAAGCTAATCCGTCCAAGGCGATGGATTTTAATAGCGACAACCTCCTCATCCGGAGTCAATCCTTCATAAACATCCGCCTCTTTACCGATTCCCACTGATTTCCCGAAAGATTCAATAACATCGGATTGAACCAGGACATTGAGGGCCAAGCAATCGTATCCATGCTGATTTACATGATATCCTACATATTTTTCAGACCAACGATTAATCAATTCACGCTTATGTAGGCGATCAAGAATGTAATTCACGTATTCTACATCAAATTTGGTACGATCACCAATTTCAGAGATTGGTACATGCTTGTATTTCTGCATGCCCTTTTCAATTGCCCGTAATACACGAAAGTCATCGGTTTCCAGTTTTTTCAGATGTTTAATTACCTGTTCCATTATCGCTGGGTCCTGAGATTATTCAAAGATAGAATTTAATTCATTATAATGATAGAGAAGAGTTTTAGACATAAAAATACTTTGAAAAAATTGCCTCTTTCCCCAAATTTTAATAATAAAAGAGACTCTCCCAAACCTTCAAATCAGTTATAAAGACTTATAAAATTCTATACAAAACCTATAAGTTTCTATGCCAATTCTTCATCTTCCCACAAGCGAGAAAACCCGCCCTAAGGTTATCAGGCGGTACGCCCGTCGCCGGGTTCAAGCCATCCAGCACGGTATCGAGAGCTACCAAGAAATTCCTCTTGAGGTTAGTTGCTGGGTCTGGAGACCTGAAGGGAGTTACCCCGTACTACTCAAAGAGCGCCTGAATTCTTACTCCATTCCAAGGAGGGACTGCTTGGGTTCAAATGGGGCTTTATTCCGTCCCCAACTTGTGCAAGCAACCACTAAGAATGGGGGGATCAAGTTCCTGAAATTCAATTGTTCTTTGAGTAAGAGACTCACACCATGAGAACTGGTGTGATCAGGTAGAAGAAGGGCGCCCTTCTATTTAAACCCTTCGGAATGATTTGCGCATTTCCCTCATTTGCGCATTTTCTCTGGGAGATTTTTATAACTTTTTATAAGTTTTTATAAGATTTTCACTATCAGTTTGAATGATATTAAGGAATATAGTTTCCTCTAAAAATAAAGTAATAAGTGTTTTTGAAGGCTTTTTAATCATGAAGCAAACGAATGCAAGAGGATTGATGGCTTTTTGGACCGATATCGATGAGGAACACATCCTTGAAGTGCAGCAGTGGCACAACTGTGAACACGTAACTGAACGTGTTACCATCCCAGGCTTCCTTGTTGGTCGGCGTTATCGGGGGGTAGATGATGCGCATACTTATTTGATGTACTATGAAACAACCGACACAAGTGTCCTGCAGAGCGCAGCCTATCTACACGCCTTAAATAATTCCACGCCTTGGACCAAAAAATCCCTCACCTTCTTTAAAAATAATATCCGCAATATATACGAATTGGTCGCAATCGAGGGAGAACCCGCGATCACCGAAGCTCCCTTTCTCTACACCGTCCGCTTTAATATCGAACCCATTCAGGAATCTAACGTGATTAATTGGTTAAAGACAGATTACATGCCCCAAATATCCGCACTTGCCAATGTATATCGTAGCAGCCTATATCAAATCGATGAAAGGATCTCTAACATCCAGACGAGGGAACGTGCAATATACGGGGGTGGCCCTGGACAACAGAAGTTCTTGTTCATATTTGAGTTGGCCTCGCAATACTTACCAAAAGAAAAGGAATGGCAACGTATTGATGAACAAAATTCTGACAAGCTTCAACATATTAAAGATAAATTTGAGGAATTTTCCTTCCTTGAATTTGTATTATACGCCCCTCCAAAAGATTAGCGATATTGAGGATCTCTCAGGGCACAACCGATTGGCTTACCGAGCTTCATTAATTCGATACATTTAGAGCAGGAAACACACGTCTTTTTTTTATCTATTTTTCCCTCTTGAAATATTTGACGTGGAAAATCTGGATTTGCGAACGCCATTCGGCCAAACCCACAAACATCTACTCCTCCTTCATTGATTAAACTTGCCGCGACATAACCTGCATACTCTCGCAAATAAGAATAACACGATCCTACTAAAATTACTTGCTTAGGTATTTCTTGCCTTATCATCGATGTTAAATTTATAATTCTGCTCATTCCAAATAAAGGATGTTCAGCTGGTAGTTGGGATCCTTTGGCGGGTTTATTATAGGGCCTTGTTATATGAGGTTTATAATGGGGATTTCCCGCTGAAATATTAACCAATTTCACGCCCAACTGATATAATCGCTTAATCAGTTCTATGGGCTCTGTTAAATCAACTGATGCAGGAAAGGTGTCATTCTCTAGTGCCTCGATACCAAATCCACTTGGATAAGGTATTCCATCATAAATCCCTAAACGTGTAGTTATAAGAAAGCCCGAATTGCTTACTCTATTTTTCAACCTTTTAATTATATTTAGAAGAAATTTTGCTCTATTATCTAGCTTTTTTCCACCATACTCCGAATTTTCGCGAATCCTCGCTGATAGCAATTCACCTATTAAATAACCATGACACGCCTTTATGTCAACACCGTCAAATCCTGCCTCATGTGCTAAAATTGCCTTCTTTACCCAAAGAGTTTCTATCTCCTTTAATTCATTATCCGAGATAATTTTCCCATCTTCTCTAGAAACACGGATTGCCTCATCTAAATCTGAATTATGGTAGGCTCTAATCGGAAATCTCTTTCCATCACGCCGAGAATATCTTCCTGAATGATTTAATTGTAAAATCAACATACATTTGTTGTCAAATCCTAGTTTTTCGAGAGTTTGACTGCAGATTTCCCTGGTTTGATTCACTAGTTCTTTAAAATGATTCAAATTATCTTCAGTTATCATCAACTGATGTTCATTTGAACGACAGGTTTCTGATATCGCAGTCGCTTCAAACCAGATTAACCCTACACCCCCTCTTGCATAGCGTTCGTATCTCCTACGTGTTAAATCACCTGGACCCCCATCCGGATTTGAATCGAATCCCTCCATAGGATTGATCGCCAACCGATTTGGAATATGAATCGCCCCTAATTTAACCGGGGTTTTCAAAATTTCTGTATTACTGGATATTGGAATGTTCAACTTTAACTTCCTTACGGCATCCTCCAATTCCGATAAGGATTTGTAAGTAAAGGGCTCAAATTTGTTAGTTATTGTCGAAGGTTTCATCACATTGAATTTTTATTACAGCAATAAAGAGTTTTTGAAAAGGAAAAATTAAATTTAGAATTAATACAATTTAATCAAATAAGATTGGATAAGGTGTTGGAATGAAAATAGCTTACATCGGTGCTGGATCATTTCGTTTCGGCTACGGATTATTTAAAAATCTTTGTGCTATGGCGAAAGTTTTGCCTCTGGATGTCTGGCTCGTGGATATCAAAGAAGACCTGCTTCCAATGATGACTAAGTTTTTATTGCGCATGCGCAAAGCCCATAAGTTAACAGATATGATGCAAGTGCAAATGACGACGGATCGACGTCTTGCCCTCGAAAATGCAGATATAGTCATCAGCTCGATTTCAGTAGGACAACAGGATAGTGATTTTTATGATATTTTCATCCCACAAAAGTTTGGAATACCCCAAAACACGGGCGATATTGTGGGACCCGGGGGAATCTTTCGCACTTTACGTTGTGTCCCAGTTGTGTTAGAATTTATTAGAGATCACGCGGAAATATGTCCTGATGCGCTACATCTGAATTACACAAATCCGCAGGCTGCGTTAGTGTTAGCAGCACACCAGAAGTATCCTCAGGTAGAAATGATTGGCGTGTGTCATGAGCTATTCGACGGTATGAAAAAAATTGCTAAATTTTTGAGAAAGATAGGGCGGAAAAAAATAAAGGACTGGGAGCATTTGGACTTGACCTATACTGGAGTCAATCATTTCACTTGGCTCTTTTCCTGCGAATATGAGGGAGAGGACCTTTATCCTTTAATTAAAGAGAACGCCGATCGTGGTGGAAAATACACTGGACGGCCTTTCAATTTTCATCTCCTCAAAAGATTTGGTTATCTTCCTTATCCTAGATCACGTCATATTGCCGAATTCTTGCCGGAATATTACAACTTCTTCAATCGCATAGCGATTGCGAAAAAATGGAAAATGCCTAAAATTCGCTTCATCCGATTTCTTCGAATTGCACGAAGAGCGGTGTACTGGTATTATCGACAGGTTGGTCGTCGTCTCCTCCCAGCTCCTCGCCCAACGACTAAGGGAGAACGAGTTAACGAATTTTGCATGGGTTGGCTTGAATCAAAAGAGCCCTCATCACCTACACCTCATCAGTATCTGCCCATGAATATTCCTAATACGGGGCGGAAGTGGGTCTCCAATCTCCCAGAAAACAGCGTGGTGGAAGTCCCTGGTTATTACAAAGATGGTCACGCCGTAGCTATTCCGATGGGAAACATACCTGAGGAAATTGCGAAATTAATTCGAGTCCACGCAGAAAATACATCTAAATTTGTGAACGCTGCACTCTCCGGAGATCCGGACCTCGTTTTGAAAGCGTTTTTGGCAGATCCTATGTGTCAATTCATTGAGGATGAGGACGCTCTCGAAGATATAATGTGGAATATGTTTTATTATGAACAGCAATGGCTCCCGAAATTTGCAGAGAGCATCCCGAAGAAAGAAGACCTTCAAAAATCGAGACGTTTTGTAACCAAAGAGGATCTCAAAAGTTATAAAGAGGCAACTAAAGTTAAATGGGAACCGAAAGCTTCTTTGAGAGAAAAAGCCTTCTTTCCATAATTGTAGTTATCGGATGATTAAGATGTCCCCATTAACTCGAAAGTTCAAGTTAATCATATTTTTACTTATTATTTTGATTTTTCCTCTGATTTATGCCATTCCCTTTTATGTTCAGCATAGCAATAAGGATGTTCTAACACGAGTTGCAGATTATACGATGAATGAGTTGGATTATTCCCTATTCACGGATTGGGGAAAAGGAATCTGCGTTCATGGGATCATAGATACGTATGAAGTCACAGGAGATGAGAAATATTTATCATTTGCTCAAGCATGGGTAGACCAATC